>JBBPXZ010000042.1:0-15654 GCA_038200355.1 Pyrinomonadales bacterium
AAATCTTCGCCGGTTTTTAGATCCTGAGCCAGTTCCCCGGCTAAGAATTTCAATTTCTCTTCTTGTTCTCTGTTCATTTTCACCTCACTATTTTAGGTTAATTTTTAATGAACAGTTACACAATCTATTTTACAGGCTCTGTAGGAATTTTTTATTTAAGATTTCTTTTAGATTTCCTTTAGATTTCTTAAATATTCTTTCTTCCTTAACCACTATTCACTATTCACTATTAGTTTTTCACTATTCTTCGGTTACTTCCGCTTCTTCGTCTTCCTCGTCGTCGTAGACGCCTTCTTCGCCGAACTCCCAGCCGTCGTAAGCGACGCCGCCGTAGTCTTCGGCGAGTTTGGCGAATTCGACGTTTCTCTGCGCCAGCGATTCGGGCGTGTGTTTTTCAACCCTGTCGAGATGCAGCAGAAATTCGCCGGTCGAGCGGTCGGTTTCCTCTTCGCCGAGTTCGTAGACGCCGATGAAATCGTAATCCTTCTCTTCGAGCGCCGCGCCTAAACTGTCGAGTTTGTCGGCGTCGTTTCCGATAAAGTAATAACTGAACAGCATCGGCTCGTCCAAATTCCAGTTATCTTCGCTCCTGGCTTCAGCGAATATTTCCCGTATGCCTTCGAGCTGGGATTCCGTATCTTTAAATTCCATAATTTTCTCCGTTTAAGGTTATTCCTCGTCCTCTTCGATGTGCGCGATGTGTTCTTTGATGAGCGAGCTGTCCTGAATCGCGCCGACGCCGCTTCTCGGCTCTGAATCTTCGTAATTCTCAAGCGAATGGTCTTGTCCAATCGGTCTGCTGCCGTCGTCGCCGTCAATCGCCTTCATATCCTCGTCGGAAACCGTGCCGTCGCCGCCCGGAATATCGCGCCCGGTTCTAATCGTGTCTTTTTCGTCCCGTCTGTTGTCTTCCTGCACCATTTTTCTATTCTCCCTTTTATAATTGATTTGAAAACTTATCTCAATACTTTGCCTTTATAAATTGCCGCTAATGCTTTGTAACCTTAATCCCGATAATTAAGTTTTCGGCAAATGTCCTGAATTCATACTTTAGCCTGTTTCTTCCAGAGCGAAAAGACACGATAAATCATCAGCTCAAAATGCTCAAAAATTTTGACCGCAAAGCATTAGTAACGCGGAACATCCGCATCGATTTCCGCTGACCAGGCGTCGATTCCGCCTTCGAGATTGAAAACTTTTTCAAAACCGTTCCGCACTAAAAAGGCGCAGAGCTGCGCGCTTCTGACGCCGTGATGACACATCACAATCGTTTCTTCTTCAGCGTTTAAGCCGTCAATCCAATCGCCGAAGCGATTTAAAGGCATCAGTTGCGCCGCTTCGATACGCGCGATTTCGTATTCAAACGGCTCGCGCACGTCGATTAAATTTATCTTTTCACCGCCTTTCAGTTTGTCGGCAAGCTGGCGCGGCGTAATCGTGTCGTAAAACATATTAAAAGAAAGGTTACGTAGCCGCGCCGAAACTTGCAAGGCAGGAGAGACGGTCAGAAACCGGACAGCCCGCGCGGGAAAATAAATGTTTGCAAACCAGTTTCTTTTTACTGCATAATAAACCTGTCAAACAATGTTGTAATGTTGCATTGACGCCGGCTCACTTTTTCCCGCTTCGGCTTTTCCGCTTCGGCTTCCCGGACAGCATCGCGTTTTATTTTAAGTATATGAAATTTTCACAGGACGACGGCGTTTTAAACACGCTCGTAATCTCAGCCGCCGTTTCCGCCGCGGTTCTGCTTTTAGTGGTTTTCACTTTCGCCGCGTCGTCTTTTACCGGCGAGACGAGTTTTTCGCAAACTTTCTCGTGGTGGAAAATACCGCTGCTTGTCTCGTTGGGAGCGGCAAGCGGATTTTTAGCCCGGCGCTTCAGCGCGCGAAGAATTTTGCCGTATTTCGGCACGTTCTGGCTCGTCTGGTTTGTCGCCTGGCTCGTCTCGATAAAATTATTCGAGACGAATATACTTTTCCCGCCCGTTTTTCTGATTACGTTTTTTACGGTTTTTGCGATTCACCTGCGAAAAATCTGGGCGATTGATTCGGAATTGACGGAAAAGCTCGTTTCTCTCGCATCGACCGGACATCTTCTGGAAGGAAAATCGGCGGATTTGCGAATCGAAAGCGGTTTAAAGCTGCTCGAAACCGTTTTGCCGCTGTCCGAAGCGATTGTTTTCAGCTATGACGCGGGCGGCAAATTAAATCAAATCGGACGGGCGCGAACTGATAGAACAACCGATTCCGCCGTCGCGCGGCAATCGGCGTGGCGCGAAAACGTGCAGCTTTGCGAAGAAGCCGTCGAATGGCGGCAAACCGTTGTGAAGACGAACGAGGAAAGCGGAAAATCGGCGCGCGTTTCCGTTCCGCTGATTGACGAAGATGTGATTGTCGGCGTTTTATTCGTCGAGTTTCGGCAGAACTTTCAAGCCGAAGACCGAAACATTTTAGAAGCGTTCAGCGGTCAGCTGGCGCGCAGCTTCAAGCGCAAGAAGCTACGCGAAAAGAGCTTGCCGCACCAGTTCTGGTGGAGTTTTCTCTCGACTCAATCGGCTGAAAACCGGCTCGATATTATCAGTCTTATCAACGGAATTATTAAAGAGCAGTCGTTCAGCGCGCTGGCAAGTTCGCATCTGAAGGAAGCGCACGCCGTCGCGTATCTCGACGGAACGCTGGCGTATCTCAATCGACAGATGCGACATCTCGCCAAGCTCAATTCTCAGGAGATTCACGAAACCGACCTGTTCAGCCTGCTCGACCGTTTCAAAACATATATTTTCAATGAGCCGAGCCTGGCGATTCGCCGCGTCCTGCAAACCGGCGAAACATATAAATGCGAGCTTTATTTTCCCGACACGGATAAAACTCTTAAGCTGCAAATCTCGCTCGTTACAGTTCCGACTGACGAAGAATCGATTCACGAAACGAATATTCCGATGAAACCGGCTTGTTTTTTAATTACCCTGCGCGATATTACGGCGCTCAAGGAAAACGAAAAACTGCGCAGCGATATGACTTCCCTGATGTCGCACGAGCTGCGCACGCCGATTACGAGCATTCGCGGATTCGCCGAAATTCTGCTCGCCGACGACACGATGTCCGAAGAATCAAAAGAATTTCTGGGCATTATCAGCAGCGAATCGCAGCGTCTGTCGAAGATGCTTTCGACTTTTCTTTCCGTCTCGAATCTCGAACAATCGGACAAACAGGACGTTTCAAAAACGGCGGTCAAGCTCGACAATGTGGTCAGCGAAGTGGTTCACGATATGAAGGAAGCGGCGAAACGCAAGCGCATACGGCTCATCGAACAGGCGAATCCGCGCCTGCCGCCGATTGCCGCCGACAAAGGCTTGATTGTCCGCGCTGTTTCAAATTTAGTTGACAATGCAATCAGATACAGCCCGGAGCGGACTTCGGTAACAATCTCGACCGTTCTCGAATCGGACGTTCTGCGCCTCGTCGTCGAAGACCGCGGCTACGGCATACCGAAAGGCGAGCAGGAAAAAATCTGGCAGAAATTTTACCGCGTCGCCCGCGACGGTCAGGACAAAGAGGAAGAATCGACCGGACTCGGATTATCGCTCGTCAAGGAAATCATCGAACAGCACGGCGGCGGCGTTACGGTCGAAAGCGAACCCGGAACAGGTTCGAGATTCAGCTTTACGCTGCCGCGCCTGTAACGCGAGCGGTCTGAAAATTCAAAATTACCGGAAAAAGAGGAGAAACGGCAGGCGGAAAACACCGACCGACCGATTAAAAATTTTGCCGAATATTGCCGAACAACTTAAAAACGCCGCGCGAATCTTAAGCCGGAGCGACATTGCCGACGCGCCGCGCCAAGCCGCCTCGCTTCTCTGTTTCGTCCTGCAGAAAGACAAAACTTTTCTCGTCGCCCATTCCGAATACGAATTATCGAAAGAGGAAGAAAAGCGTTTTCGAGAGTTGACGGAACGCCGGTCGCGGCGCGAGCCTCTGCAATATATTACGGGACGACAGGAGTTTTTCGGACTCGATTTTCTGGTAACGAAAGACGTTTTGATTCCGCGCCCGGAGACCGAAACGATTGTCGAAAACGCGATTGAGATTCTGCGCGGAAAAGATTCGCCGCGCTTCTGCGAAGTCGGCGTCGGTTCGGGATGCATTTCCGTTTCGATTTTGAAAAATGTTGAAATGGCGAGCGCAATTGGCTTGGACGTTTCCGAAAAAGCTCTGCAAATCGCCCGGCAAAATGCCGAACGACACGAAGTTTCCGGCAGTTTGGAATTAAAAATATCGAATGTTTTTGAAGACGCAGCGTCTGAGAAATTCGATTTAATCGTTTCCAATCCGCCGTATATTTCCGGTCGGGAAATGGAAAATCTACAACCGGAAGTGCGCGATTTCGAGCCGGCTATCGCGCTCACCGATAACAATAACGGGCTGACCATTATTCGGAAAATCATCGACGACGCGCCGGAATTTCTCAAGGCGAACGCGTTTTTAGTAATGGAAATCGGCTTCAGTCAATCGAATATTGTGCGGGAGATGTTTTCGTCCCGCGTTTGGCGAAGGGTCGAGTTTCTGTTTGACCTGCAGGGCATTCCACGCACGCTCAAAGCCCGGCGCGGCGATTGAACGGCTTAATTATATAAAAGTTTTTTGCTCATAAATCGGGTTTTCTGTTATATTCTTTAACAATAGAAAATTTAAACGGTTCGGACTGCAATCGATATTACGGACGAAAAGGGAGAAAATTTATGAGACACGAACACGAAAGAGAAGAAACGGGAACGGGCGCGAAGTTGACTTATTTGCTGGTCGGCGGCGGAATCGGCGCGGTTCTGGCATTGCTTTTCGCGCCGAAAACAGGCACGGAACTGCGCGGCGACATTGCCGACGTTACGCGCAAAGGCGTTGAAAAAGGCAAGGAAGCAGCCGTATTGGTCGGCGAAAAAGCGGGCGATTATTACGAAGTAACGCGCGAAAAAGCCGGTGAATTATACTCGACGGCGCAGGAAAAAGCGGGCGGAATCGCCGACCGGGCGAAAGATGCCGTTTCGTCTTCGTCAAATCCGTTTTCCGCCGCGCTCGACGCGGGCAAAGAAGCATATACGGAAGAAAAACGGCGCACGGAGTCGAAATCGGTTAACGAAGGACGCCCGTCTTACCCGATTGGCGACAAAATTCTGGAACTGCCGAGCGAGCCGGTCAATAAACTGCCCGATATGAAAAGAGAAAACAGTTAAATTATGAATTCCAACGAACCACAATTCTGGATGATGATTGCCTCGGTCGTCATCGCCGTCTGCTTTATCGTGATGGCGATTGCGCTGATTGCAATTGCCCTGACGGTTAAAAAAGTAACGGGAACGGTCAGCCGGGTCGAAGAAAAAATCGAGCCGCTGATGTCGAAGGTCAACGCAATCGGCGAGCAGGGAACGGAAATCTCAAAACAATTTACGGAAATTTCCGCCAATCTTTCAACAGCGACGAAATATTTTTCCGAATCCGCCGGGCTTATAAAAGATGAAGTCGCCGAGTTAAAACAGCTTATCGGCGCGACGGCGATCGAAGCGAAGGATAAAATCGCGCTCGTTTCCAGAACGATTGACCGAACGCAGTCGCAGGTGGTTACGACGACCGATTTCATACAGGAAAAAGTCGTCGTTCCGGCGCGCGAAATCGCCGCGATTATGGCTGGCGTCAGAAAAGGTCTGGAAGTTTTATTCGCGCCCGCGCCGAAACAGATTGACCGCGTTTATACGGACGACGAAATGTTTATCGGTTAGAATCTATTTATTTACAATTGAAAAAGAGACGCGAAAATGATTTTCGCGTCTCTTTTTCGTTTTCAATTTTCAAAAGAAAATTTAGTTATCGACCGTGTTCGGCGTGTCGGCGTTTTGCCGATTGCGGCGCATCTGGCGGCGTTCCTGCATTTTTTCGCGACGCTCGGTTTTCAACTGTTCGAGTTGTGTGCGCTGTTCGACACTTAAAATTGCTAAAACCTGCTGCTGCGTTTGTTCCATATTCCGGCGCATTTGCTGTTTCAAAGTTCGAAGGCGCAGTTTCTGGTCTTCGGTAATCGTACCGTCGCGCTTTGCCTGCGAGAGTTGGCGCATTTCCTGAAATTCCGCCGGGTTGCCTTTGCCGCGATTGGCTTCCATAATCTGCTGAACCTGCTGTTTCTGCGCGTCGGTCAAATTCAGCCCGCGCAATTCGCGCATTCCCATTTTGCCGCCGCCGCGATGCTCGCCGCGCTTGTCGAATCCGCCGCGCCGCTCGCGCCGTTCCTGTCGCTGCATCGTATCATTCGGCTGATTCGTCTGATTGTCCTGCGCCGACGCGAACGCCGAAAACGAAACGACCGCGAAACCCGCCGCAACCGCCGAAACTAATTTTTGTTTGTATGACATTTATTTTTTTACCTCTTGGAAATTTTTGTTAAGAATAGCTTTTTGCTTTTCGTCTCTTTAGACGCCGCCGTTTCCGGTTTAGCCGAAAGTTTTTCCATTCGGTCGCGTAAAGACGCGTAAAGAATTGTAAAGCGGCTGGAGAGTTCAAAGTTCAGGGTTCAAAAGGAGAATTTACTTTGAACTTTGAACCTCGAACTTTGAATTCTGAACTCTCTTTGCCGAACTTTGACTTTCTTTGATTGAACATTTGCCGTCTCGCAAGTTAAAATGTGAAGTTTGAAAGCGATTAAATGGGAAAAACTAAATGAGATTTTTATCGGAAATAAATTCGCCCGCCGATTTGCGCCAGTTAAAGATTGAAGATTTGCAGGAAGTCGCCGACGAAGTGCGCCAGTTTATCATCGAAAGCTGCTCGCGCACCGGCGGACACACGGGCGCGAGTCTCGGCGCGGTTGAGCTTGCCGTCGCGATGCACTACGCGTTCGACACGCCGAACGACAAACTGGTTTGGGACGTTGGACATCAGGCTTACGCGCACAAAATTTTAACCGGCAGGCGCGACGATTTTGAGACGATTAAACAATACGGCGGCTTAAGCGGATTTTTAAAGCGCGACGAATCCGAATACGACACGTTCGGCGCGGGACACGCTTCGACTTCGCTTTCCGCCGCTCTGGGAATGGCTGTGGCACGCGACAAAAACGGCGACGATTTTAACGTCTGCGCGCTTATCGGCGATTCGAGTTTAGCGGGCGGAATGGCGATGGAAGCGATAAATCAAGCCGGACATTTGAAATCGCGCCTGATTGTTTTATTGAACGATAATGAAATGTCGATTGCGCCCGCCGTCGGCGGTTTAGCCAGATACTTAAATCGAATCAAAGGCGCGCAAAGTTACCAACAGTTAAAAGAAGATATCGGCGACACTTTGGAGAGCGTTCCGCATTTCGGCGAGCGATTGCGGAAAGCGGCGAAAACCGTCAAGGACGCGATTGCCGCGGCGGTTCTGCCGGGCGCGCTCGTCAACGAACTCGGCTTTAGATACATCGGCTACGTTGACGGACACAACGTCCCGATGCTCGTCCGCGCGCTCGAAGAAGCGAAAAAAATCGACGACGCGCCCGTCATCGTCCACGCGCTGACGACCAAAGGCAAAGGTTTTCCGAATCCCGAAAAACATTATTACGCGTATCACGCGACGGGTCCGTTCGACAAAAAAACCGGCGCGTTTCCGAAATCGACGAAAGTTTCGCCGAAAACCTACACGCAGGTTTTCGGCGAAACGATGTGCGAGCTGATGACGAAAGACGAAAAAATCGTCGCCTTGACCGCCGCGATGCCGGACGGAACGGGCGTCGATATAGTTTTAGAAAAATTTCCCGAACGCGCCTTCGATGTCGGTATCGCCGAACAGCACGCCGTAACTTTTTGCGCGGGAATGGCTTGCGAAGGTCTAAAGCCTGTCGCGGCGATTTATTCGACGTTTTTGCAGCGCGGTTTCGACCAGATTCTGCACGATGTTTGCTTGCAGGATTTGAACGTAACGTTTGCGATGGACAGAGCCGGAATCGTCGGCTCGGACGGTCCGACGCATCACGGACTTCTTGATATTTCCTATCTGCGCGGCTATCCGAACATCGTTTTATGCGCGCCGAAGGACGAAGCCGAACTGCGCGATATGCTTTTAACGTCAATCGAACACGACGGCGCGGCGGCGATTCGCTATCCGCGCGGCAGCGGTTTCGGCGTCGATATTTCCGAAGCGCCGAAGAAAATGGAAATCGGCAAAGCGGAAATTCTGCGCGACGGCGCGGGCGAGATTGCGATTTTAGCTTACGGCTCGATGGTTTATCCGGCGATGGAAGCGGCGAGACATCTCGAAAAGGACGGAATCGACGCGACCGTTATAAATGCGCGATGGGTCAAACCGCTCGATTCGGAATTGATCCTCGCGCTGGCGCAAACCAAACGCGTTATCGTAACAGTCGAAGAAGCGTATCTCGCGGGCGGTTTCGGCTCGGCTGTGCTTGAATTATTAGAAGAAAATTCGATGCTCGACACGGTAAAAGTCGTCCGAATGGGCGTTCCCGACCGAATCATTACGCACGGCGACGCCAAACTTTTACTAGCGAAATACGGCTTGGACGCCGACGGAATTTATACGCGCGTTAAAGAAACAATCGAAATTTTAGAAGAACGCCGCGCCGGAAAAAAACGTCTGAAAGCACTAAGATAGCGGCAAGTGGTGAGTGGTGAACGGTTAGTGAAAGAAATTTCCTCAACTTACCACTCGCCGCTTGCCACTCACCACTAAACAAATGAACAACGAAAATAAAAGTAAAAGCAGTTTACCTATTGTCATTATCGGTCTTGTTTTGCTCGCCGCAATCGCGGGCGGCTGGTATCTTTATCAAAACTCGAAAGCCGCGCCGGTTAAAACGGCTTCGGGCAATACGAATAAAAAGAAAGACGATACGAGCGCTTTGAAAAATTATCAGAGCGCGCCGCCGGGAGCGCAGCCGGCAAATATGCTCGGCTCGCCCAACGCGACGGTTACGGTCGAAGAATTCGCCGATTTTCAATGCCCGACGTGCGCTGCCGTTCATTCAAAAATGAAGGAAATCAACTCGATTTACGGCAATCGCATAAAATTTATCTACCGCAGCTTTCCGCTGACGCAGATTCACAAAAATTCTTACGACGCGGCAACGGCGGCGGAATCAGCCGGAATGCAGGGCAAATACTGGGATATGCAGAATCAGCTTTTCGGCAATCAGCAGGCGTGGTCGAATTCGTCCGAAGCGCGAAAATTATTCAGCGAATACGCGCAGAAAATCGGATTGGACGTTAATAAATTTGAAACCGATATGCTCGGACTGGCGACGAAAAGCCGCGTCGATTTAGACATCGCACGCGGGCGCGCTTTAAATATCACCGGCACGCCGACGATTTTTATCAACGGCAGACCGCTCGCCTTTGAGCAGTTTGATGTAGCGCCGATGCGCCAGGTCATCGACGCCGAATTGCAGAGAGCGCAGGCGGGCGCGGTGCAAACGAGCGGCGCGAATCAGACGAATCCGGCAAACGCGGCATCGACGAACAATACGAATGTCGCCGTCGTCGTGCCGACAAATTCCAACGCCGCAAATAAATGAACGAAATGAAAGCAGTTATAGAAAAAGACAACAGCACAGCCGCCAAACTTTCCGTTCTGGCGGCTGTAGTCGCGTTAATCGGCGTCGCCGACGCCGTTTTTTTAACTGTTCACCATTACACGGGCGAAAAAGTTCCGTGCAGCATCGTCGAAGGGTGTGAGCAGGTTTTGACGAGTTCTTACGCGGAAATCGCCGGAATGCCGCTTGCCGCTTTCGGCGCGCTCGCTTATTTTACGGCGTTTTCGCTCTCGATTTTAGCGGCGTTCGGCAACCGCGCGATGTGGAAAATCTTCGGCGTTCAAGTCGTTTTAATGGCGATTTTTACGGCGTGGCTCGTTTATCTGCAAGCATTTGTGATAGAAGCCTTTTGTCAATTTTGTCTCGTCTCGGCGGCGATTACTTTTAGTTTGCTGGCGATTTTTCTCATCTCAAAATTTTTACCGAAACCGCAGCGTGATTTGTAACACCGGTAATTTTTTCGCATCAAATATTCTGCATTTGCTTCTTTTTGCTTCGCTCCAAAACTTTTTCATAAAATTCGATGTAATGCGGAATAACCAGTTCGGAACTGTAGCGCGAAACGGCGAGTTCACGCCCGCGTTTGCCGAAAGATTTTCGTAAATCGTCATTTTGCAGAAGTTTAAACGCGTCTTCGCTCATCTTTTCAACGTCGCCGACATCGCTCAAAAATCCGCTTTCGCCTTCGCTGACGACTTCGGAAATTCCGCCGACGCGCGAGGCGACGACCGGAACTTCGCACGCCTGCGCTTCGAGCGCGGCAAGTCCGAAAGATTCTTCCTGAGAAGGCAAAAGAAAAACGTCGGCGACGGCGAGGTAACCGGCAATATTGGCTTGCTTACCGACGAAAATCGTTTGTTCCAATACATTTAACTGACGCGCTCGATGGTGAATCGCCGCGTGTTCCGGTCCATCGCCAACCATTATCAATTTAACCTTTTCGCCTTTTGCAAGAATTCTCGCCAGAATTTCGACGCAATCGAGCGGACGCTTGACCGCCCGAAAATTTGAAACGTGCATCAATAATTTTTCGCCGTTCGGCGCAAGTTCCGTTCTTAAAGGCGAATCGTCGTCGCGCTTATAATGTTTCGGGCAGATGAAATTCGGTATCACTTCAATTTCGTCGAAATCGAACGTTTCAATCGTCGCCTGTTTCAGAAATTTCGACACCGACGTTACGCCGTCCGACTGCTGAATGCCGTAGCGCGTAATCGGCAGATAACTTCTGTCCGCACCGACTAAAGTTATATCCGTTCCGTGAAGTGTTGTAATTACAGGCACATAACGTTTTTGTTTAATAGATTCACGCGCCAGAATCGCGCTTATCGAATGCGGAATCGCGTAGTGAACGTGCAGAAGGTCGAGATTTTCCGAGCGCGCGACGGTCGCCATTTTCGTCGCCAGCGCCAAATCATACGGCTGATGTTCAAACAGCGGATACGTCATCATTTCGACTTCGTGAAAATGCACGCGTTCGTTGAGTTCGGTCAGGCGAGTCGGCAGCGCGGACGCGATAAAATGGACGTTATGACCACGCGCGGCAAGCTCGCGCCCCAGTTCCGAACCGACAATTCCGCTGCCGCCGTAGGTTGGATAAACCGTGATTCCGATATTCATTTTTTAATGGTAAATCGTAAACGGCAAATGGTAAATTAGCGTTTCTCTTTTCCCTTTCAATTATTTGTAATCGACAATTGCCGTTTAATGCGGTGCACAGAAAATAGAAATCGAACGATTTAACAATCGTTTTATTTATCCTATCGGCGTTCATCTGTGCTAATCTGTGTTTAATTTTTTCAGGAGAAAAACGCAAAAATGAACGTCAAAAAATTTCTCGCCCACGAAGGCAAAAAGTTCAGCTTAAAAGACCACAAAACCGATTTTACCGGCGATTACAAAGACAAAGCCGAGGCGGTCGAAGATTTAGCGGAAAATATTCAGCGTCTTGCCAAATTGCAGGATATTTTATATGCGCAGAACGCCCACGCGATTTTGATAATTTTTCAAGCGATGGACGCGGCGGGAAAAGACAGCGCGATAAAACACGTTTTGAGCGGCGTCAATCCGCAGGGCTGTGAAGTTACTTCATTTAAACAGCCGTCTTCGGAAGAATTAGACCACGATTTTCTGTGGCGCTCGATGCGCGCCTTGCCGGAACGCGGGAAACTCGGAATTTTTAATCGCTCATATTACGAAGAAGTTTTAGTTGTGCGCGTTCATCCCGAAATTCTTCAGCTTCAGCAGCTACCCGAAAAAGTTAAAAAAGACAAAGACATCTGGAAAGAACGTTTCGAGCAAATGCGCAATTTTGAAGAATACTTAACGGAAAACGGCGTCGTCGTAATGAAGTTCTTCCTCAACGTCTCGAAAGACGAGCAGAAAAAGCGTTTCCTAAAACGCATCAACGAGCCGGAAAAGAATTGGAAATTTTCCGCCGCCGACGTAAAAGAACGCGCTTTCTGGGACGATTATATGAATGCTTACGAAGACGCCATTTCAGCAACCAGCACAAAAAACGCCCCGTGGTATGTCGTCCCCGCAGACAACAAATGGTTCACGCGCGCCGTCATCTCAGAAATCATCTGCCAGCACCTCGAATCGCTCGATTTGAAATATCCCGAACTGGTCGAAGCGAACCGGCAAAGATTGTTGGAAGCGAAAAAGGTTTTGGAAAGCGAGAGTTAATTTTTTCAAAATGAATTTATCGAAACGCGCAGATTCGGACGATTGGCTGGCGTCGCAGCTTTTTCTCGACGAATTTTCTTTGCTTCTGCACCGGGAAATCGCCGCGAGAATACGCCGCAATCCGGGCGAAGTTTTGCGCGTCGCCGAGGAGAATCTGAATCGCTGGCTCGCGGCGCAGGGCGACGTTGCGGCTTTGCTCGAATGGAAAAATCTGCTGGAAACTTGCGCGCCCGAAAAGCTCGCCCGAATTATTACGCAGAATAATAATGAAGGTCAGCGCGTTCGCTCGTCGTCGCCGTTCGCGGGCGTTTTATCGCAAATCGAGCGCGAAGCGATTTGGAGAAAATGCTAGGCAGTTACAATTTAATTCTTTTTCTTGGCTTCTAAACTAAATTTTTGAAGTAACCAATTTAATACCGCTTCTTGGTCATTAATTGTCGCCCGTCTGATTTGAGCAAGCAAATGAATTTGGTCTGGTTTCGGCAACGCCGTATTTTGCAAACCTTCGTTACAGTTTGTGCAAACTGCGCGAAGATTTTGCGCGGTATCGTCGCCGCCTTTTGATTTGTCGAGGATATGTCCCATCGTTAAGCGCACCGTTCGACTCCCGCCAAATGGGTCAGGGTCGCCCGCCGCAACGCCGCACATTTGGCAAGTGTAACCATTTCTTTCAAGCACCCAAGCGCGAGTTTCTTTTGAGATGCTGCGCGCGAAAGACGGCACTCGTTTTGTTGTTTCTAAAAGATATTGATTCGGTTTGAGGTTGGCGCGGTCTTTGTGAGAAAGAATTTGATAGCCGTCTTCGTTTCTTAATTCACGAACTCGGCGCGCCCACTCGACTGCGCCGCCGCTTGCTTGCTGAATATCTTTTGATTCAAGCACGTTGCCGATATTTTGTAAGAAGAATTCAATAATCAACTGTTTCGAGCCGGATTTTCGAGGCATATTATTCACGTTTATTAAATTGAATTACCAGCCGTTGATTGCGACTGAGGCTGAATTAAAGATGCGCGCATTTTACTTGCTTCGGCGTAAGTCGGATTTAGTTCGACGAGGATTGCTTTGCGATTTAATTCGTTTGCCGCGATTCCTGTAGTTCCTGAACCGCTGAACGGGTCTAAAATTGTATCGTCTTCGCGCGAGCCTAACAAAATGCAGCGACGTGCAAGTTCACGCGGAAACGTCGCCGGATGTCCGCTTCTGCTTGAGTCTGGACTAAGAACCCAATGATTGCGAAGATTCGCGCCGCTTTCTTCCCGAATGCCGTTCGGATTGTAGAAATATGACGGCGATTTGGCGAACATAAAAACTTCCTCGGTTGCATTTGTCGGTCTGTTTTTTACACTTTCGGGCATCGGATTTTTTTTGACCCAAGTTATTTTTGACCTTAAAATCCAACCGTCTGCTTGCAAGGCGAAAGCGACGCGCCAAGGCAAACCTATCAAATCTCTATCTTTCAATCCCCAACAATCGGGAACTTTGCAGTTGCGTTTTTGAATGAGTTTTTTTGTATTGCCAACCATCGCGTTCGGTCCGTGATTTCCTGTGCCGCCATTTCTCGCATAACCGTCGCCAACATTCAGCCAAACTGTTCCTTCTTTGTGAAGCACGCGCCGGACTTCTCGAAACATTTTTACAAGATTACCAACATAAATTTCCGGCGACGTTTCAGCACCGATTTGCGCCGAATTTTCATAATCGCGCAAACCCCAATAGGGCGGCGATGTTACGCAGGATTGAATAGATTCGGCGTCGAGCGTCGGTAGAATTGTGAGACTGTCGCCAGTCAAAATTTGTAGATTACTCATTTCAGTTATTATTTTGGCTCAAATTTTATTGACAATCAATTATGAACACTAAACTCAATAAATTATTTTGTTTGTGTGTTTTAATAGCAAGCGATGAAACGTGATTTGATTCGGGAATATCTGATTTATTTGCAGGTGGAAAAGAGTCTTGCACAAAACTCTGTGGAGAGTTATGAGCGGGATTTGGCGAAGCTGCGGGCGTGGGCGGAGAAGAACGGTTTGGACGTTGTGAATTTGACGGTCAAGGATTTGCGCGAATGGCTGATTGATTTGGCGGGCGCGAATTTGAAGGAAACTTCTAAGCGGCGATTGATTAGCGCGCTGCGCGGGTTTTACAAGTTTTTGCAGTTTGACGGGCATATCAAGAAAAATCCGGCGGAAGATTTAATCGCGCCGCAGAAAGGTTTTTATCTGCCGCGTTTTTTGACGGAGTTTGAAATTGAAAACCTGTTCGCCGTGCCGGACGTTGCGGGCGAAATCGGTTTGCGCGACCGGGCGATTTTGGAATTGATGTATGCGTCGGGTTTGCGCGTTTCAGAAGCGGTTTCATTGAGAATGTTTGATGTCGATTTGGACGCGGGAATTTTGACTTGCACGGGCAAAGGCTCAAAGACGCGCAAAGTTCCGTTGGGGAAAAGCGCGGTCGAATGGCTGAAAAGTTATTTGATTTGGCGGCGCAAAAAGGAAAATATCGAGATAGATAATTTGTTTGTCAGTAGTTTGGGGAAACCTTTGAACAGGCAGATTATTCATAAACTCGTTTCGGAGTATGCCAGACAAGCCGGACTTGAAGACGTTTCGCCGCACACTTTGCGGCACAGTTTTGCGACGCACCTTCTTCAGCACGGCGCGGATTCGCGCTCGGTTCAGGCGATGCTCGGACACGCCGATATTTCAACGACGCAAATCTACACGCACATAACCGATTCACATTTGCGGAAAACTTACGAGAAATTTCATCCGCGAGCGCATCAAATATTTAACGACGATGAAAATAAAGCGTCGGAATGAAAACCTTTTTCCGATGACTTGCAAAGTGCCGGAAACTTGGGTAGTATGTAAAATTTGCTGACCGGCTTGAAAAAGCCGTTTGAGGCGTTTATAAAATAAGAATTATAAGCAAGGGTGGTCGAGTGGTTAATGGCACCGGGCTGTAAACCCGGCAGACGAAAGTCTTACATAGGTTCAAATCCTATCCCTTGCACCATTAAAAGCGGGAGTAGCTCAGTTGGTAGAGCGTCAGCCTTCCAAGCTGAATGTCGCGAGTTCGAGTCTCGTCTCCCGCTCCAATTTTTGATTTAATAAAAACGCTTTTTTTATAAAAGCCCGAGTAGCTCAGGGGTAGAGCGCATCCTTGGTAAGGATGAGGTCACGAGTTCAAATCTCGTCTTGGGCTCCAAAATATTTTTATAAAGCTATTTTTTAGAAGAGGATAAATAAAATGTCGAAAGAGAAATTTGACCGCAGCAAACCGCACGTCAATATCGGGACAATCGGACACGTTGACCACGGGAAGACGACGCTGACGGCGGCGATAACCAAAGTGATGGCGAAGAACAATCCGAAGATGTCGGTGAAATCGTTTGCC
>JBBPXZ010000043.1:0-43863 GCA_038200355.1 Pyrinomonadales bacterium
GGCTCATCACATCCTGGGGCTGAAGAAGGTCCCAAGGGTTCGGCTGTTCGCCGATTAAAGTGGTACGTGAGCTGGGTTCAGAACGTCGCGAGACAGTTCGGTCCCTATCTGGTGTGGGCGCAGCAGAATTGAAGGAATCTGTCCTTAGTACGAGAGGACCGGGATGGATTGACCTCTAGTGTACGTGTTATCGCGCCAGCGGTAGCGCACGGTAGCTATGTCGAGCATGGATAAACGCTGAATGCATCTAAGCGTGAAGCCAGACCTAAGATTAATTCTGCCAGTGAGACTCGTGGTAGACTACCACGTTGATAGGCTGGAGGTGTAAGTGCAGTAATGTATTTAGCTGACCAGTACTAATTGTCCCAAGGCTTGACCATAAAATTTATTGACAGGCGAAGCACTAGACAATAGTTGTTTTTCTGATTGTTTCTTGTGTTATTAATTCATCACTTTATTTAATTTTTGAATCATTAGGCTTTAAATATTTTAAGTTTTCCGGTGATTCTATCGGCAGGGTCACACCCGTTCCCATCTCGAACACGGAAGTTAAGCCTGCTAGAGCCGATGATACTGCATCTTTCAGGTGTGGGAAAGTAGGAAGTTGCCGGATCTATTATAAAAAGTCCGCTCAGTTTAATATTGAGCGGACTTTTTTCTTTTATAAATATGGGGTGTCGCATCATTTTTATTGGGAAATAAAGCACTTGGCACTTCTCTGTATGTTTTCTGTTTGTGTATCTCGGATAGAGTCTAAATTAATAACGCAAGTTGTTTTATTTATTGGAATCGTCTTCCAGTGTAAAATTATGAGCAGTTTTCTCTAATTGATACAACATAATAAATTTTAAGTTAATCAAATCTATTTAATTACTAACACCTTTTATTGATTGGAATTTCTTAAATCAAACAAACAATGCTGCAAAATGTCAATTTTGAAAGGTTTTTTAAGTCGATATCATATTTAGTAGTGTTTTGCGGTTTTCTGTCTTTGTGGCAATCCCGCGGGTTTGGAATTATAGTAACGTGCGGCTTTATTCTGGCAATTATTTTCAGCTGGTTTTCAGAAGATTCAAAATGGCAATTCTCCAACCGAGTCGGGACAGTTTTAGTGTTTTTAATTGTTGCTCTTTTTTACATTTCTTGGAGATTTGGAATATTTGGCTTTAGCAGCAATGAATTGCTTCTTGCTATTTTTCTTGGTCGAATGATAGTAATTCTCTCGGTAATCAAGCTGCTCCAAAAAAAATCTAATAAAGATTGGATATTTTTATATCTTCTTTCATTTTTTGGGGTTCTGCTGGCTGCCGGATTAAGCATAAGTCCTTTATATTTGGCTTCGCTTATCTTATTTTTACTGGTAATCATTTGTGCCATTATCACTTTTGAAATTAGAAAGACTTCGCAAACCGTAAAGGAAAATTTAAGAATAGAAAAAAACATATCTCTTGAAAGTAACGGTAATAGAACTTTCGGAAAAACCTCGTTGTTATGGTTGCCTAAAATTACAGTTTGGCTTTTATTGCTGCTGATTACCACAGCAACTCCGATGTTTTTTTTATTACCGAGAGTAACGGGAGCGGGATTCGGAAATAATTTTACGGGACTTTCGGGATTTACGGGCTTTTCCGATTCGGTCAAACTCGGCGCTATCGGCTCGCTAAAACAAAGCGATGGTGTTGTAATGCGAGTAAAATTGGATAAGGAAAACGAAAAAAAAGCAGGAAATTTGCATTGGCGCGGTGTGGCGCTGGATCACTTCGATAATAAAAGCTGGAGTAAGTCGAAAAGTGTCTTATCCGAAACTTTGAATAAAGGTAGTAAAGATTTTTTTCTTCTTGATTATCCGTCGAACAAAAATGATTTAACCGTGCAGACAATTTATCTGGAACCGATTGATTCAAATGTCGTCTTCGCTCTGGCAACTCCGGCTGCGCTCCAGGTCAGTTATCAAACTTTAATAAAAGATTCAGAAGGAGCGTTAAACCTGCCGCGCACGGGATTTGAGAGAACGACATACAAGGTTTTTTCCGACCAAACGCTGCCTGCTAAATCTGTCTTACAAGAAGATAGCGATAATTATTTATTAAAAGACCGGCGTTACCTGGAGTTGCCGGCTGATACCGACGAAAGAATTGCCCGACTTTCCTCCGAATTGACGGGCAAAGCGGGTAATCGGTATGACAAAGCAAAGATAATTGAAAGCTATCTGCAAAATAATTTTGGTTATACACTCGAATTAAAGGCTTCGGGCGAGCAGCCTCTTGCGGATTTTCTTTTTAATATTCGTGAAGGACACTGCGAGTATTTTGCGACGGCTATGGCTGTAATGCTTCGCACGCAGGGCATTGCTACTCGCGTCGTTAACGGTTTTCAGGAAGGTGATTATAACGAAACGGCGGGCGTATATGTCGTCAAACAGAAAAATGCTCACTCCTGGGTTGAAGTATATTTCCCCGGTGAAAACGTCTGGATTCCATTTGACCCGACACCGTTTGCAGGGCAGAACGACGGAACGGCTTCAGCGGGGATTCTCGGAAAATTAAATAACTATACCGAAGCGCTGGAAGCATTCTGGATACAATATTTCGTTTCATACGACAGTCAGGAGCAGCGCTCTCTTTTTCGTTCGGCTAAAAGCGGATTTATTGATTACCAAATAAGAATTTCAAATTCGGTAATCAAATATCAGCAGATTTTTTCCGACTGGTGGAGAGAAGCGCGCGGTGATAATGGATTAGCGGAGAGCGCGAAGGCTATCGGATTTGGCGTAGCATATCTGGTTTCGGGAATTTCGGGTGTATTTTTTCTGATATGGTCTTACCGGAAAATCACAAAATTTGAAATCTGGAGTAAAATGTTTTCGTGGGCTAAACACAAAAACGAAACAACCATTGTCGAATTTTATGAAAAAATGCAAAAGGTTTTGGCAGGCAAAGGTTTGACGCGGCAGCCGCATCAGACGCCGCTCGAATTTGCGTTTGCTTTAAATATGCCCGAAGCGGTGTATATAACCGAAAAATACAACCGTGTTCGTTTCGGCGAGAGGAATTTGTCGGATAAAGAAGCCGAGGAAATCGAAAACTGGCTCGAAAAATTGGAAAGAAACGATATAGCCGAATAGTTTTAATTATAAAACGAGTAAGATTTCTATCGGAATCAATTTGTCTTTATTTAAAATGACTTACCTTTATATATTAAAAATGCTTTTCCCCGGAAACTGCGAAAAGGTTATACGACACCGGATTAATTAAAATGAAAAAAGTAGGATTTGTCAGTCTCGGATGTCCAAAAAATCTCGTTGACAGCGAGGTTATGATGGGACAGCTTAAAAGCGGCGGTTACGAAATTACTTCAAATGAATCGGACGCGGACGTTATTGTCGTCAATACCTGCGGTTTTATCGAATCGGCAAAACAGGAATCAATCGGCGCAATACTCGACGCGACGCGTTTGAAATCCGAAGGAAAAGCTAAAAGGATCGTCGTCGCCGGTTGTCTGGTCGAGCGTTACCGCGACGATTTAATTAAGGAATTGCCGGAAGTCGATGCTTTTATCGGCACGAATCAGATAAACGATATTTTAAAGGCTTCTGACGAAGCGGAAAATTTCAAAGACCTCGCGCTGCCGGTTATCGGCAATAAATCCGCCACATATATCTACGACGAAATGACGCCGCGCCTTCGCGCAACCGATTCGCACACGGCTTTCATTAAAATCGCCGAAGGCTGCGACCGACCGTGTGCTTTTTGTTCAATTCCCGGAATGCGCGGCTCGTTTCGCTCGCGTCGTTTCGGTTCGATTTTGAAGGAAGCCGAAGATTTAGCCGCGCAGGGCGTTAAGGAAGTTGTTTTAATTGCACAGGATTCTTCCAGATACGGCGAGGATTTAGGCGAAATTGACGCGCTGGCAAAATTAGTTCGCTCTCTTGGAGAGATAAAAGATTTAGAATGGATTCGTGTGATGTATGCTTACCCGACGCATATTTCCGACGCTTTTCTGAATGCGATTGCCGAAACGCCGAAGGTCGTAAAATATCTCGATATGCCGCTTCAACACGCTTCGCGCAATGTTTTAAGGCTGATGAAGCGCGGCGGAAATCGTGAAAGTCTGGAAAAACTGATTCGGCGCGTGCGCGAAAGAATTCCCGGAATCACGATACGCACAACTTTTATTACGGGATTTCCGGGCGAAACTGAAGAAGACTTTGAAGAATTGATGACGTTTGTGCGCAATTGCAGTTTCGATAACGTCGGCGTTTTCACATATTCGGACGAAGAAGGAACTGCCGCTTATGATTTACCGAATAAAGTTGACGCAAAAACCGCAAAACAGCGGCGGGCGCGCTTGATGAAGGAACAGGCGAAAATTTCAAAGCGTAAAAACCTCTCCAAAATCGGCAATGTTTACCGCGTTTTGTTTGAAGGCAATTCGCCGGAATCCGATTTGCTCTGGCACGGGCGGCTCGAAGGTCAGGCGCAGGAAATCGATGGTTATATTTTAATTAACGACGCTCCCGAAGAATTAGAGCCGCAAATCGGCGCATTTTACAATGTAAAAATTACCGAAGCTCACAACTATGATTTGATTGGTGAAATTATTTAGATGTCGAGTTTTAATGAAACAGCCGAAACTCCGGCAGAAATTGAAACACCGGGAGTTCAGGAAGAAAGAAAGCGAAAGAAAAACCTTCTCGATTATTTTTCCGTCGGGCTGGCAACCTTCGGCGTCGGATTTATTCCGCTCGCTCCCGGAACCTGGGGTTCGGCGGTCGGTATTTTGATTTATCTTTTTTTTTCGCAGCTTGAAACGAATTTTTCAGCCGGTCTTCTATCCAAAGGCTGGCAGGACAACCGGATTACCGCCTGGACTCACGCTTTTAATTTAGCACTTCTTCTGCTTTTCTCTCTGCTGGGCATTTGGGCTTCGGGACGCGCGGCGCAGATTTTTCAGAATAAAGACCCGCAGAAAGTTGTCGTTGACGAAGTAATCGGACAGCTCATCGTTTTTCTATTTGTTCCGTTCAATATTTCCTGGAAGCTCGTCTTAGCCGGATTTCTACTGTTCCGGCTGTTTGATATTTGGAAGCCGTATCCGGTAAAAACTTTAGAAAACCTGCCGGCGGGAATCGGTGTTTGCGCCGACGATATTGTCGCCGGATTCTACGGCGGAATTTGTCTGGCTTTAATTTACGCGCTTAGTTTGACCGTATAAATTTATCTTTGCGCGTTAATTTATTCAGAATCAAATTAAGCACGGCATCATTCTTCATCATTTCCCTGAAAAATCCACCCTTTGCGCCAAAAATAGATTAAAAGAGCGATGGAAACAACAATCATTGAGGCGAGAGTTATAAAATATCCATATCGCGTTTTAAGCTCCGGCATATACTCAAAATTCATTCCGTAGATTCCGGCAATTAAAGATAAAGGCAGAATAATGGCGGAAAATATTGTCAAAAACTTTACGATGTCGTTTGTGCGGTTGGCGATAATGTTAAAATGTATATTGAGAAGTCCGCTGACCAGCTCCCGATAATTTTCGCCGAGAGTGGAAACTCTGTGCAGATGGTCGTATATGTCTCGATAAAAAGGCACGATATGTTCATCTATTACGGAAAACTCGCCGTTTGCGAGCCGCGAAAAAACGTCTAATTGTTTCGAGCTGATTCTTAAAAGCCGTCCGACACTTCTTTTTAAATCCAGTATTTCTCTTAAAACTTTGTTATTTCCGTTTTTCATCTGAAAAATGCGGTCTTCGAGTTCATTTATCGCCATATCAAAATCATCGACCACCGGAATATACAAATCTATTAAGTGGTCGAGAATCTGGTGAAGCAGATAATCGGCGCCCCGTTCGCAAACGAACGGATTGTTGCGGACTATACTCTTTACCGTGTCGATACTGCGAAAAGTATCGTGATGGAAGGTAACGACAAAGTTTTTACCCAAATAAACGTCCAGTTCATTGGTAATAAAGTTTGTCGTATTCGTCTGCATCGTAACGCCGTGAACGATTAAAAAAAGATATTTATTATAAGATTCTATTTTCGGTTGATTTCTGGTTTCGACGGCATCTTCGATGGTTAAGGGATGAAAATGAAAAACATCGGAAAGAATCTGCACATCAGCCGCAGTCGGCGCTTCCATATCGACCCATACAAGATTTTCGGGATTTGCAAGAAGTTCCGGGAGCTTTGCCGTCGAAAAGCCTTCTTCGACAAAATCCGCGCCTTTTCGGTAGACAAAAATTTCCATAAAACCGGCTTGGTAACTTTGAGTTTAATAATAGAAAAATACGGCGGACAAATGTTTCCGTCTGATTTAAATCGCTTTCAAATCGACATTTACAAACTTATTAAACACCGTCGGTCAAGAACTGACAACTGAAAACCGGCGGTTTTAACAGTAAAATATTGATTTCGTCGTATTGAAGTCGAAATGTGCCGGAAGCGAATAATTATTCAGCCGGTAATTTTGAATAATTGCAGTAAATCAGGAAACTTAAATTTCAAAGCAAACGTAATTCAGACTGATAAATCGCTCCGCCGGTTTTGGATAAATATATTTATGGACGAACAAAATGTTACGCTGCGCGTCGAAAACATAACCAAGCGCTACGGTGAATTTGCGGCGGTCGAAAATCTGAGCTTCAACGTCAGCGCCGGAAAGGTTTTCGGCTTTCTCGGTCCGAACGGAGCGGGGAAAACCACGACGATTCGGATGATTGTCGGAATAACCGCGCCGGACACGGGAAAAATCGAGCTGTTTGGAGAAAAAGTTTCTTCCCGGATGCAGGACAAAATCGGATATTTGCCCGAAGAACGCGGGCTTTATAAAAAGATGAAAATCTTCGAGCAGCTCAGATATTTTGCCGCGCTTAAAGATGTTCCGCAGAAAACGGCGGACAGCCGGATTGATTTCTGGCTCGAAAGATTTAATCTTCAGGAATGGAAAAAGAAAAAAGCCAATGATTTATCAAAGGGAATGCAGCAGAAAATTCAGTTTATCTCGACCGTTCTGCACGAACCGGAATTGCTGATTTTAGATGAGCCGTTTTCCGGTCTCGACCCGATAAACGTCGAAAATCTGCTCGAAGTCATCGCCGAATTAAAATCGAAAGGAAAAACTATAATTTTTTCGACGCATTTGATGGAGACTGCCGAAAAGCTCTGCGACGATATTATTTTAATGAACAAATCGCGCAAAGTCGTCGGCGGAAAGCTGCGCGACGTTAAAGCGAGCTTCGGGAAAAACAGAATCGCGCTTCGGGCAGACGGCGGCGACGAAGTTCTTCTCGATAAAACTTTAATCGCGAAAGTTGAGCGGCACGCCGACGAGCTGGAAATTCTGCTTGCCGAAAACGCTGACGCGCAGAAACTTCTGCAAAATTTGATTCAGAGCGGCGCGCGGATTACGAAATTTGAATTGGTCGAGCCGAGCTTAAACGATATTTTCATAGAAAAAATCGGTGCGGGAACATCTTTATAATGAGAAAATTTTTAGCCGTAACAAAGCGCGAATATAAAAAAGTCGTTTTCTCCAGGACGTTTCTTGTCGGAACTTTGCTCGCGCCCGTTATCGCGGCGATGTTTGCCGTCGTTCCGGCATTAATCATCTCGGTCAAAAGCGATGTTCAGAGAATCGCCATTGTTGACCAGTCGGGAAACGTCGCGACGCGTTTAAAGGAAAATCTTTCGCTGGACAAAATTCAAACCAAGGCGCGTGAAGCAGCTCAGGATTCGCTGAAAAATATCGACGCTTCGCAGAAAGAGAGAATTGAAACCGGCGCGCGGCAATTCGCCGGCAGTTTCGCTTTTATCGATTACGACGCGAGCGGAAAATCAGTCGAACAAATCCAGCGCGAACTCAACGGACGCATTCAGGAAAACCAGCTCGACTCTTATTTAATCATTCCGCAAAATATCGATTCCGCCGGTGTCGGCGTCGAGTTTTATTCACGGAAAGCAGGTGATTTCGTGTCGAATTCGGCGCTCGAAGACGCTTTGAACGATGCGATTTTGTCGCAGCGTCTTGCAGACGCGAATATCAGCGAATCGAAACTCAGGGAACTGAGCCGGAGAATCGATTTGGAAGCGACGCCCATCAACGAAAAGGGCGAAGAAAAAGAAGAAGGCGGCGGATACGCTTCGGCTTTTGTCATCGGATTGCTGATTTACATTACGCTGGCGATTTACGGGCAGGTGATTATGGGCGCGGTCGTCGAAGAAAAGGAAACGCGCATCGCCGAAATCCTTTTTTCGTCGGCGAAACCATTTGAATTGATGCTCGGAAAACTCGCCGGCGTCGGATTGGCGGCTTTGTCGCAGCTGGCGATTTGGATATTTTCGGCTCTGGCGCTGCTCACGTTCGGCTTGACGCAGCTCAAAGCGGCTGGAATTCCGCTTTCGATGCCGAATATTACAATTTCGTCGGTTCTTTATTTTTTCATTTTCTTTCTTCTCGGATTTTTCGTTTTCGCCACGATTTTCGCGCTTATCGGCTCGATGGTAACGACGACACAGGAAGGCGGACAGTTTGCGATGATTCCGGTCGTGCTGCTGCTCGCCGGATTTTACTGCACGTTCCCGATTGTCCGTGATTCAAACTCGACGTTTTCCTTCTGGGTTTCAATCGCGCCGTTTCTCGCGCCGCTGACGATGCCAGTGCGAATTGCCATCGAAACGCCTCCGTTCTGGCAGATAGCATTGGCGATTTTAACGAACGCTCTGGCAATTCTCGGTCTCGTATGGTTAGCATCGCGCGTTTATCGGGTTGGAATGCTGATGTATGGCAAGCGCGCTACGATTCCCGAAGTTTGGAAATGGATTTGGCAAAGCTAAGATAATGGGGGCAAAATTCGATTATTCGCTTGATTACAAAAATCCTGAACTTTACCGTGTCGGCAAAAGCGAGCAGGGCGTTTGCCGACGGGAATTACAAGAGCGCGCCGCTATGCGAATCATCCGGGCGGATTCAATCATCTAAAGCCTGTCGAAGAAAAATTTCAAACCTCGTGTTTAGTTTTCAAATCTGAATCAGACAAAGGCAGCGCTACCGTAAAAGTAGAGCCGTAACCAATTCCGCGACTTTCAGCCCGGACGCGCCCATTGTGTTTTTCAGTCAAAATTTTAACAATCGATAACCCGAGCGCGCCGGTGTTGAAAGATTTATTTCCGTCGCTTTGTTGAAACAGCTCAAAGACAACGGGCAGGGAAACATTGCTGATTCCCTGCCCGTTGTCTTCAACAATTATTGCTGCTTCGTTTTCGGTTGTTTCAGCAATGATTTTTATATAACCGCCTGACCTTGTAAGTTTTAATGCGTTTGAAACAAGAATCGTAACCATTTGCTGAAGCCGTGCCGAATCGCCGACAACCGGGATGTTTTCCCTGTCGGAAGTAAATTCCAGACGAACGTTTTTTGCTTCGGTCAAAGGCTTTTGTAAGTCATAGACACTTTTAAGAACTTCAAAAAGGTTGATTTGAATCAAATCCAGGCGAAGCCTGCCGGATGAAATTTTTGCCGAATCAACCAAATCGTCGATTAACTTCGCCTGCGCGCGAGCGCTTTTTTCTATCGTTTCAAGTGCGCTTTTTCGGGTAGCTTCGGTTATCTCTTTTGTAAGTAAAATTTTCGACCAACCCAAGATAGTGTTCAGCGGTGAACGTAATTCGTGAGAAAGAAAAGCAAGAAAAAAATCTCTGTCGCGCTCGGCTTTTTCGATTTCTCGCGCGGCGCTCCGGTCAAGTTTATAATCTCCGGCAGAAATTTGTTCACTGATAACTTTTTTATCGTAGTCAGTAAATTTCTGAGCGCAGAAAAAGATATACTTTGGATTATCTTCCGCATTAAATACAGGTTGGAAAAGTAATTGAACGGATATATTTTCCCCGGCACGGATTCTAAAATTCAAATTTACTTCAGACCTATTTACGGATGCTTCAAAGACAGCTTTTTCCAGCCTTTCTGCTGTTCGTTCCGAGTTTTCCAAAAAAGGCATCTCTGAAAATCTCTGACCGGATGAAAGTTGCGGATTGATGTCGGAGTTTTTAAAAATTCTGCCTTCAAGACTAATTATAAACCCCTTCAGGTCGAGCGTTCCAAAGAAAACAAATAAATTATTAAATATGTCGCGAGCTTCTGCGTTAGTAGGAAAATTCATTTTGCTTCTCCGACATCTGATTTTTGTAAAATCTATCTGATTCAGAATACTGATTTCCTCGTGTCTTCAACATAATGCAGCTCGAAACTTGCATTTTAATATTATTAAAATGAGACTCACATATATGGAAAAATGAGAGCGAAGATTTTTATTTGAAATATCAAAAGTCGTGCCACGTTCCTGATATGCCGAAACCCTATTCCTGTTGTGAATATTGATTTCTCTATACATAATCGTCAATAAGGACAGTATGAAACTAATACAATTAAAATAATTAAGTTCCAATCGGACAAAATTTTATTTTTGTTTCATCCGAACAGTTTGTATTAGTTTATTGCATCAAATTCGGCTCGCGTTTCTAACAAGTATATTTATCTATGTAAATACTATTAGAAACTGATGTTAGCTGAGCGGCACAGTTTTTGCTCAAGAAGATTCAGGCAGATAGGCGAAAGCGGTATATGAAAAACAAATAGAAAAAAATAGACTGACTTGAATCAGTCTATTACAAAACCGGGGAGTATGAATAATGAGGAAAGTAAGTAAAGAAACTTGCTTTCCTCACTTTTGTTTAAGCTGATGAAGTTGCTTCCTGTGCAAAGCGACTGGAATTCCACCAGTCAATCGTTTGACGCAGACCTTCTTCCAAACCTGAAATTTTCTCATATCCGAGCCACAATTTAGCTCGTTCGTTATCAGCTTGAGAATGTTTAACGTCGCCTGTTCTTTCAGGCAGATATTCTGCTTTAACTGTCGTATTGCCTGTTATTTTAGTTAAAACTTTCAATAATTCATTTAGGGTTATACGCTCACCGTTGGAAACATTTATAACTTCCCCGATTCCTTTAGAAGTAACCGAGGCTTTGATATTTGCATCGACGATATTAGCAATAAAAGTAAAATCTCTGGATTGTTCGCCGTCGCCGTAGATAATAGGAACACCGCCGCTCATTAAAGAATCGATAAAACGAGAAATTACTCCCGAATATTGCGAAGCGGGATTTTGTCTGGGACCGAAAACATTAAAATAGCGCAAACAGACGGTTTCGAGAGCATAAACCCTGGAAAAAATCTGGCAGTAATACTCTCCCATTAACTTTGCGCCGGCATAAGGCGACAAAGGCATCGGCAACATCGTTTCAACTTTCGGAAGAGTTTTTTGATTTCCGTAAGCCGAACTCGATGCCGCGTAAATGACGCGCCGTACGCCGGCTTCTTTTGATTTCATAAGCACATTAAATGTTCCGTCGACACACGCCTGGTGCGTTTCAAGCGGATTTTCCACAGACCTTGGAACGCTCGGCAGAGCCGCCTGATGAAAAACGACCTCTACTCCTTCCAACGATCTTTTTAGTTTATCGTTATCATTTATATCGCCTTCTATAAAATCGAAATCACCTTTAATTTCTTCCAGATTTTCTCTAAATCCGGTTATTAAGTTGTCGATAATTGATACTTTTCCGCCTTGTCTTATAAGTTCCCCAGCTAAATTAGACCCGATAAATCCAGCTCCGCCGGTAACTAAGAATTTGGTTGTAAGAGACATAAAATTTGTTTAATTATTGTAGAAGCCAAGTAATAAATGCAAAGTTTTACTGCTTCCGATTAAAGACGTTACCTGCCGACTCCGACGTACTCAAACCCAAGATTACGCATATCTTTGGGTTCATATATGTTACGCAAATCGACGATTTTAGGTGATTTCAATTGATTTTTGACCCTTTCCATATTCAGGGCGCGAAATTGATTCCATTCGGTCATAAATATTAAAACATCAGCTCCCTCGATTGCGTCGTATTCGTCAACCGCATACTCAATATCAGGTAAATAATGTTTTGCCTCTTCCATCGCCACCGGGTCGTAAGCCCTTACCTTTCCGCCCTGCGCTTGTATTTCCTTAATAATATCAATTGCCGGTGATTCGCGCATATCGTCGGTTTCGGGCTTGAAAGAGAGACCGAGGACAGCGATTTGTTTATCCTTAAAGTCCCCGACCAATGATTGTATTTTAGGAATCATTGCCTTACGCTGAAGTTCATTAACTTCAATGACAACATCCACAATGAGAGATTGCGTCCCGAATTGTTTCGCTACGCTTGAAAGGGCGCGAGTATCTTTCGGGAAACAAGAGCCGCCAAAGCCCGGTCCGGGATGAAGAAATTTACTTCCGATGCGTTTATCCATTCCCATTCCCCGCGCTACATCGTGAACGTCGCAGCCTATTTTATCGCAAAGGTTGGCAATTTCATTGATAAAAGAAATTTTTGTAGCGAGAAACGCGTTAGCTGCGTATTTAATAAGTTCGGCTGCTTCAAGCGATGTGATAACAATCGGAGTTTCAATTAAGTAAAGCGGACGGTACAAATCCTTCATTATCGCTATTGCATCTTCTTCGTTGCTGCCGATGACAACTCTATCAGGATGCATAAAATCTTTGAGTGCCGCTCCTTCCCTCAAAAATTCAGGGTTTGACGCTACACCGAAATTCATCTGCGTTTTTTGATTTTCCTTTATAAACTGACGAAGCCAGTTGCCCGTGCCGACCGGAACTGTTGATTTAGTTACAAGAACTTTATAACCGTTCATATATTCGGCAATATCCGATGCCGCCGATTGATAAAAGCTCATATCCGGCGAACCGTCTTCTTTAGGCGGCGTTCCGACAGCTAAAAAAATTACTAAAGCCTGCTCGACCGCGGCTTTTATATCAGTAGTAAAATGTAATCTGCCTGCTTTAGAGTTTTTTTCAACAATATCGTCTAATCCGGGTTCATAAATAGGAATAATACCTTGGTTTAATCGGTCAATTTTACCTTTGTCAACATCAACACACGTTACTTCGACGCCGAATTCCGCGAAACAAGCGCCTGTAACCAAACCGACATAACCCGTACCAATTACCGCGATATGCATAGTTTTGTTAGTTCTGTTTTCTCACTACCTTATTTTGTTACAATATTCACAAGATAAAACAAAACTTACGGGTCACGTTTTGCAACATAACCCGTAAATTTTAAGCCAAATCAAATTTGTAAAACTACAAAGTCTAACTAATTCATTTACCGAACAGTACTTACGACAACCGTACCGCCGCCAAGTTCAATGGTATCATTGCGTCCGCCGAGAAAAACGGCAGCACCGGCAGCACCGGCAGCAGCAATCAAAAGAGCCGCAATTCCCAGTCCGCCCAAGCCTGTAACGGCAACGGGAGGAACAGAATTAGGACGTAGACACGGCTTGCAGCCGGTTTGCGAAGGATTACCAAAAGTCGCATCAGTTCCGGCTGCGATTTGCTTGTCGGTTGAACCGCTTCTTAATGTAACCAAACCGGCAGCAGTTTCTACGTAGGTTTGCGTACATCTGGCTTCATCCGAACAACCAACGTCAACACCAAAAGCGTTACTTTGTCCTGCGTCAGCAATAACAGTTGAATTTCTTGTGGTAACGGTTGCCGCAACACCCGCAACGTTTGTAACACGAACTTTTCCCGCCGTTAACATACCAACAATACTATTATTGGTAAATTTCAAAGTTACGGTTGAATCCGAAAGGATTTCAACACGATTGCTTTTGCCTAAATTAACGGAAGCCGTCGAGTTTGTTCCGGTAACTATTATGCTTCCCGAAGTTACCGTAGAACTCGAAACGACATTTTGACCGTTGACTGTAACCTGACCGTTAACGGTGATTTCTCCCATAGCATCATCTGGAGCCGCTAAGGCAACCATTGAAAAAACACTCCATACGGCGACGGCAAGAATGGATGTTATAGATTTACGAATAATGTTTTTGCTGAGCATTGTTTAAGTTTCCTCCTGAATAATACCTACAATATAAAATAAATCATTTTTGTTACAATTTCAATATAAGTTATAACAAAATGATTTGCAGTGATTAGCGGGTTGAACTTACGACAGTGGATCCACCGCCTAAAGCAACTTTATTATCGGAAGTTGCCGCATAAATTATGCCGGCAACCGCGCCGCCGAGAATAACCGCGTAAATTAACAAACTGCCGCCACCGCCGTCATCGTCGGTTTGAGCCTTGGCATTTGTCGTGCTGGCTGACTCGCCGGCGTTAAGCGCGACTGTTTTGCCTTCAGATGTTTTTACAGCCATCGCGTTCAGGGAATTCAAGACCGTAACGCGTCCGGCGGATAAATCTCCCGTCATATCTTTTTCGTCAAACGACAGATTTATAATTGTATTGGGAGCAAGTTCAATCTTGCCTGCTTTTCCCAAATTAACAATAACGCTTGCGTTTTCCGGTGTAGCGACTGTACTTCCCGTGAAAATCGACCGCCCGCTTTGAGCGTTTTCTCCGTTGATTTTTACAAACAGATTTTCTCCGTGAATAGTTTTTCCGCTAATTGAAATGTCTCCGGCGATCTTTTCGGAGCCTGCCAGAGCCACAGTTGAGTAAGTTGCAAGTATAGCAACCGATAAGCACATTGAAAGTGCTTTACGAATCCAAAGTTTGCTGTCCATTATTTCTCCTCTTTGTATTGCATTAAAAGACTACATTTTAAAAATTAAACCTTTGAATCTTTTACACGAATTATCAGCCTCTGTCAATAAAAACAGGAAAGACGCGTTAAAAAAATTAAGGTAAAATTTACTTGACTTCGGGAAGACCTCTAATCCTAAAATGTCGTTAATATGAATATCACAACTTTGCGTATACTTAAAGGCAAAATACACATATTTTCTAATAAAATGTGACGGCTTTAATTTGCGGCGGAGAATGTTTTTTATACGACTAATTTCTATTTGAAAATCTCCGGCGGCACGAGCAGGAAAGGTTGTGGATTTGTTTTGAAATTTCAATTTGGGAAGATAAAACATTTATGAAAATTGTCTTGGCTGCCGATTTAGGCGGAACAAATCTGCGGGTGGCAGCGATTAATGAAAATGGAAATATTTGTTATCAAACCAGGACGAATACGCCGAAACAGGGAGACGCCGATAAAATCGTCGAGCTGATTCTCAAACTGGCGGAAGAAAACTGCCGGGCAGCGGCGTCGGCTGGAGAAGTTTCGGGATTTACGGTAGCCGTGCCTGGAACGGTAAATCCGGTAAGCAAAATCATTTCAAATGCGCCCAACGTTCCTGCTTTAGAAAATTTTCCGCTCGCCGTCACTCTGTCAAACAAACTGAATTTGCCCGTAGATATTGAAAACGACGCGAATGCGGCGGCGGTCGGCGAGAACTGGCTGGGCGCATCAAAAGGTTTTCAAAATTCGATTTGCGTAACTTTGGGAACCGGCGTCGGCGGCGGAATTATCATCGACGGTAAGATTTTGCGCGGCGTTGACGGAACAGCGGCGGAAATCGGTCATATATGCGTTGAACCGAACGGTGTTTTATGCGGCTGCAGCAGCTACGGGTGCGTCGAGCAGTATTCATCCGCGCAGGCGATCGTTCGGTTGACGCGCCAGCTCGAAAGTCGATATCCGGAATCTTCCCTGCGGAATGAACCGGATTTAACGAGCCTGGACATTTACAATGCCGGAAAAAACGGCGATTCTCTGGCTTTGGAAGTTTTTCTGCAGCAAGGCTATTATCTGGGCGTCGCGTTGGCGGGCTTAATAAATGTTTTGAATCCCGAAGTAATCGTAATCGGCGGCGGCGCGGCTGCCGGGAGCGATTTATTTATGCCGCACCTGCTCGAACAGGTAAATCGGCGCGCTTACCGGCAGCCTGTCAAACGCGTTAAAATCGTCCTTGCTCAATGCGGCGACAATGCAGGCATTCTCGGAGCGGCGAAATTGGCTCTGGACGGTGCATCTTTGCCGTTATAGAAAGTTGAAATCCATTTGCAGTCCTTCGGGACAGGCTTAATCGGCGCTGAAGACGGTTTTTCCAAGCCGGAACTAAAATTCCGGCGCGTCGGGTTATAGAGTCCGGCTTGCTATTATCCCTTGTTTTTGTATATAATGTTTGTTTCCTACAAAGCGTGGGGACGTTCTTGGTGGGTTCGCGCCCACTTTTTATTTTGGGCGAAAGACTAATGAGCAAACAAACTGTTAATGAAAAGGTTGCCGTTATTGCGGCTGAAGTAGCGGAGAAAAACGGTTTGGAACTTGTGCAGGCTCAAATCGCCGGAGCGGGCAGAAGTTTAACGATACGCGTTTTTATTGATAAGCCGGATGGTGTAACTCACGAAGACTGCACTTTGGTCAGTCGAGAACTTGACGCGCTTCTCGATGCAGAAGATTTTATCGCATCGGCTTATTTACTGGAAGTTTCATCGCCGGGTTTAGAGCGCGAACTTTACAGTTTGCGGGATTTCGAGAGATTTGTCGGCAGCCTTGCGAAAATCAAAACTTCGCAGGCAATTGACGGACAGAAAAACTTTCGCGGGCGCATCGCGGCTGTCGAGGGCGAAGAAGTTGTTTTCGACGATAAAACAAAAGGCGTTGTACGGTTTGGTTTCGACGTTGTGTCAAAAGCCAATTTGGAAATTGATATTGAGGAAGAATTTAAGCGAAGCGAGCAGCGAAAGGCGGAAAGTGAAAAATTAAAGACTTTTTCATCTAAAGAATTATGACACCAATCGGACAGAGTATCGAAACATTGTGCGCGGAGCAGGGAATCGACCGTAATTTAGTCATCGAAGCGATGAAGGAAGCGGTCAAGGCAGCGGCGCGCAAACAATTTAAATCGCAGGACAAAACCGGCGAAAGCATACAGGTTGACTGGAACAACGAAGAAGGAGCGATTGAAATCTCCGCGCAGAAAACCGTCGTCGAAGTCGTCGAAAATCCGTCGAGCGAACTTTCGATGGAAGAAGCAATCGAAATGGGCGCTGAACCGGACGAAGTGGAAATCGGCGATATGCTGCTGATTCCGCTGCCGACCGAAGAATTGGGACGCATCGCCGCGCAGACGGCTAAACAAATTTTAGTCCAGAAGGTTCGTGAAGCCATCCGTGAAAAGGTTTATGAAGAATACGTCGATAAAATCGGAACTTTGATAAACGGTTCGGTCAAGCGTTTCGAGCGCGGCGATATGATTGTCGATTTGGGCAATAATCTCGAAGCGATTTTGCCGAAACAGGAACAGGCGCGCAGCGAAATCTGGAATCAGGGCGAGCGCATCCGCGTCGTCATCGCCGATGTTTCAAAAGACCAGCGCGGTCAGCAGATTAAAGTTTCGCGGGCGTCCGCCGAACTTCTCAAACGGCTTTTTGAAATGGAAGTGCCGGAGATTTACGACGACACGGTTGTTATTAAATCCGCCGTCCGCGAACCGGGCGACAGAGCGAAAATCGCGGTTGCGTCGAATGAAAAAGACGTTGACCCGGTTGGCGCGTGCGTCGGTATGAAAGGTTCGCGCGTGCAGTCGATTATTAAAGAGCTGCGCGGCGAGAAAATCGACATTATCGAATGGTCGGACGAGCCTTCGGTTTTTGCCGCTAATGCGCTTTCTCCGGCGAAAGTTTCGCAGGTTCGGATTACAAATATCAACAACCGCAAAATGGAAGTTATTGTCGGCGAAGACCAGCTTTCTTTGGCAATCGGCAAGCGCGGACAAAACGTGCGGCTGGCGACACGACTCGTCGGCTGGGACATCGATATTGTCAGCGAAGAAGTTTTGAAAAAAGAAATCGCTCAGCAAATGAACAAAATGATTGCTTCCGGCGAAGCCGTTCCGATTACCGCTCTGGAAGGCGTTTCGGCAACTCAGGCGGAAGACTTAAAAGCCAAAGGAATTGATGGTGTCGAAACTCTGGCGGCGACTTCGGTTGACGATTTAGTCGATTTTCTCGACCTCAGTCTCGACGCGGCGGAAAGAATTCTTTCTTCCGCTAAAGCAATCGTCGATGCTCGCGGCGCTCAAAGCGACGAAAGCGCGGCTTCGGAAGAAGTTACTCAGAATGCCGAACCGGAATCTGATGAAACGTCGGCAGCTGAAGAACCGATTTCTGACGGTAATTCGGAAGACGCGCCGGAAAATTTTAATAAATGAAGGGACAATAATTTTTATGTAAAAACTTTTAATTAATGTCCGTAACAGTGTAATTAGTTTCGTTAAAAAAGATAAATATGCCCGCAGCAACAATTCGGATTTACGATTTAGCAAAAGAACTCAAACAAGACACCAAGCGCGTCATCGAAGAAGTGCGCCGCGAAGGAGCGGATGTCAGTGTGCCTTCAAATTCGGTCAGCAGGGAAATCGCGGAAAAAGTCCGAAACAGATACTTCCCGAAAACCGAAGCCCCGCTGAAACGGTCGATTAAAGTTATCAAAAGGAAAACCGCCGAAGTTGATGAAGCGCCTGTAGATGAAACTCCGCAGACAGATGTCGCGCCGGTCGAAGTCGAAAAAACGGAAAGTCGGAAAGGAAAAACAGAAACCAGAAAAGCGGTTTCGCAGCCTTCGCTTGAGAAAGAATCGACTTCCGAGCCTGCCCGTCAAATCAGAAAGCTACAGAAAAAGGTCGAAGCCGCGCCGGTGGAAGAAGTTGAAGCTGAAACTGCTCCGGCAGTCGATGAGCTTCCGCAAATCGCCGACGCGCAAACGAAAGTTCGGCAGCCGGAATCCGCGCCGGAGCTGGAAGCGAAACCGGAGACTGCCCGACCGCAAACGCCGGCAGCCGAACAAGGCAGGGAATCGAAAACAACTACCAGAATTCTGCGCCCGACCCAAACGCAGGTCAAAGTTCTGCGGCTTAACCAAACAGGTCTTAATCAGGGAATCAAGCCGGGAGAACGAGTAACTATCGAAGCGCCGACTAAAACCGGCAAGTTAAACACCGACAAAAAGGACGAGCGCGGCGGGCGCAAAAACGGTTTTCAGGGAACGCCGGGCGAAACTTCGACGCCGAAAACCGTTTATACGCCGCCGACCGACCAGCGTAAAAAGTTCGGTCGCGCCGTGTCTAAAAAAGGCGGCAGATTTGAAAAAGGCGGCAGATTTGAAGAAAGAGACGTTGTCGCGCCGCGCCTTTCAATCGAAGAACGCGTTATCGCACAGGTCGGAAAAGTCGATGCCGACAATCTGAAAATTATTCGCCTGACCGAAGGCGCGACTATCCGCGAGTTTTCCGAAGCGCTCAACGTAACGCCGCGCGACATCGTGCAGCTGCTGGTTAAGCGCGGAATTTTTGCGACGCTCAATCAGCCGATTGGCGATAAAATGGCGCAGGAGCTGGGAGCGAACTTCGGTTACGATGTCAGCTTTGTGCCGTTTGAAGAAATGGTCATCGAGCAGGAATTTGAAGAATTGATTGCTTCGGATTCCGATGACATCGAAGAAATTCGTCCGCCGGTCGTAACGGTTATGGGACACGTCGATCACGGTAAAACTTCGCTTCTCGACGCTATTCGTTCGGATAATGTCGCCGAAGGCGAAGCGGGCGGAATCACGCAGCACATCGGCGCTTACAGCGTTTTCGTGCCGAACGCCGATAATCCGGCAGTGCCGCGCCGCGTCGTTTTTCTCGACACGCCGGGACACGAAGCCTTTACTTTAATGCGCGCGCGCGGCGCGAAAGCGACCGACGTTGTAATTCTGGTCGTCGCGGCGGACGACGGCGTGATGCCGCAGACAATCGAAGCCATCGAACACTCGAAAGCCGCTAATGTGCCGATTATCGTCGCCATTAATAAGGTCGATAAACCGGGCGCGAACGCCGATAAAGTCAAACAGGGTCTTGCCGGTCAGGGTTTGCAGCCGATTGAATGGGGCGGCGAAACGGAAATGGTCGAAGTTTCCGCCAAACAGCGTCAGAATCTCGACACGCTGCTCGAAACGGTTTTATTAACGTCGGATATTCTGGATTTGAAAGCGAGTCCGACGCGACGCGCTTCGGGCGTCGTTCTTGAAGCGAAATTAGATAAAGGACGCGGTTCGGTTGCGACGGTGCTGGTTCAGCAGGGAACTTTGCGCGTCGGCGACCCGTTTATCGTCGGGCAGTTTTACGGCAAAGTCCGCGCGATGTTCAACGACCGCGGCGAAATCGTTACCAGCGCGCCGCCCGCCACGCCGGTCGAAGTTTTAGGTTTGCAGGGCGTTCCGCAGGCGGGCGATACTTTTCAGGTCGTTTCCGATATTGATAAAGCACAGACGATTGCCGGTCAGCGTCAGATGCAGGCGCGGAACGCGGCAATGCTCAAGACGACGAAACGCGGAATCGAATCGCTCGGATTGGCGGAAGTCAAAGAACTTCTTGTCCTGCTGAAAACCGACGTGCAGGGTTCGGCGGAAGTTCTGCGCTCGACGCTCGAAAAACTTTCGACCGAAAAGGTCAAGGTTCGCGTTATTCGCTCCGGCGTCGGCGCGATTACCGAGTCGGACGTGCTTCTTGCTTCGGCGACGCAAGCCGACAACACGCAGACGGCGGTTGTCATCATCGGCTTTAACGTGCGTCCCGAATCGCGCGCCGCCGACGTTGCCAAACAGGAAGATGTCGATATTCGTCTGCATTCAATCATTTATAAGGTCGAAGAAGAAATTCGCGCCGCGATGATTGGAATGCTCGACGCCATCGAAAAGGAAGTTATTCTCGGCAAAGCGCTCGTTCAGGAAGTTTTCAAAGTCTCGAAAGTCGGCACAATCGCGGGTTGCCGCGTAACCGACGGTTTGGTTCGTCGCCAGGCGAAAGCCCGCATTATCCGCGACGGCGTAGTTTTCTGGACGGGCGACATCGACTCGCTCAAACGCTTTAAGGACGACGTGAGCGAAGTCCGGCAAGGCTTTGAATGCGGTATCGGTCTGGTCAATTTCAATGATATTAAGGTTGACGACGAAATCGAAGCCTACTTTATCGAAAGAACTGCCGCGACGGAACTTTAGGAATGAAAATCTGACAAATGAAAAGTGGAAAATGTTGTTAATTTTGCATTTTCCGCTTTTCGTCTTCCATTAAATTTATGATTACGGGAATCAGAGAAAAAACAGTCGTCGGAGAAAACGGAATGGTGGAAATCTTCGCCGCCGATTTGCCCGTCGGAACTGAAGTCGAGGTAATCGTTTTAGTTGACGACGCCGAAGAACAGGACGCAACCGAATATCTTCTTTCGAGCGAAGCGAATCGCCTGCATTTGATGAAATCTATCAGCGACGCGGCTAATCCTGAAAAGCTCACTTATGTCGATATAGATAATTTATGAGAAGAATTTCTTTCGTTCCAGATGCTCTCGAAAACTTCGTCGAATGGGCGAGTGAAAATAAAAAGATTTACGTCAGAATCGTCTAACTCATAAAAGACATTCAGCGAAATTCATTTTCGGGAATCGGCAAGCCCGAACCTTTGAAACACGAATTAAAAGGGCTTTGGTCGAGACGAATAAACGGCGAACATCGCCTTGTTTATGAAATCAGAGGCGAGGAAATAACTATACATTCTTGTAGGTTTCATTACGGAAAATGAGAAGACCGGAAAAATTAGCCGAAACTCTGCGCGAGGAAATTACCGAAATCGTCGGTTACGAACTCGAAGACCCGCGCCTTTTGTCGGTTACGGTTACGGACGTGCGCGTTTCGGAAAACCTGCGCGAGGCGAAAGTTTTCGTAGTCGTCGAAGGCGGCGAAACGGAGATAAAGGACGCGTTGAAGGCTTTGCAGCACGCCGCTTCGTTTGTTCGCCAGCAGGTTGCGCAAAGTATGAATCTGCGACATCCGCCGCTGCTTAATTTCGTCCGCGATACGGTCGAAGAAAACGCCAGACGCGTCGGCGAGCTTTTAGAAGAAATAAGTTTAAATGGAGAAGCGGAGACGGAAAACGGAAAATAAAAGGCTTTGGTGTTTTCTATTTTTCATCGTCCGCTTTTTCGTTGATAAAAAATGCTGAGTCAAGTTGTCGAGCTAATTGAAAACAAACAGAATTTCGCCATCACGACGCACGTTCGACCGGACGGCGACGGCATCGGTTCGTCTCTCGGACTGTGCTGGCTGCTGCGTTCTCTGGGCAAAAACGTCGAAGTCATCGCCAGCGACGGCATACCGAACGCATATTTGCAGCTGCCCGGCGCCGGTGAAATCCGCAAAGTCTCGGAAATCGACAAAAACTACGACGCCGTTTTCGTTATCGAATGTTCCGACGCTGCTCGACCGCACATCGAAAACCTCGAAAATCAATTCGTCGTCAACATCGACCATCACGCCACCTGTGCCCATTTCGGCTCGATAAACTGGATTGACCCGACCGCCTCGGCAGTCGGCGAGATGATTTACAATCTCTGCAAAGCAATCGGCGGGCGCATCACAAAGGAAATCGCCGAATGCGTTTATATGGCGCTCGTAACCGATACGGGAAGTTTTCATTTCCCGAATACGACCGAAAGAACTTTGAAAGTCGCCTCCGAGTTGGTTAAAGCCGGCGTCAAACCGGCGCAAATCTCCGAAGCCGTTTATAACAGTTACTCGTGGAGTCGAATCGAATTGATGCGGCAGGTTTTATCGACCGTTAAACGCGACGCGAGCGGCAGAATTGCGTATATGCGGCAAACCGTTGAAATGAAAGAGTTATCCGGCGCGGTTGACGGCGACAATAACGGTTTCGTCAATATTCCGCTCGCCGCCAAAGAAATCGAAGCCGTCATTTATATGCGCGAAGCCGAGCCGAATCTTTTCCGCGTCAGCCTGCGCTCGAAAGACGGCGTGAACGTCGCCCGCGTTGCCGAAAAATTCGGCGGCGGCGGACACAAAAACGCGGCGGGCTGCCGCGTAGAAGGCGATTGGGACGAAAGGGAACGCGAGATTGTCGCCGCTCTCGTCGAAGCCGTCGAAAAATCGCACGAAATTTCGGCGAAGATTAAAGACGAACCGGAATTGAGTTTGGCTTGATAGTTACGAAAGAAAATCAGCTGCGAATTGCACGAATAGCACGAATGAAATTTAGTTTTATAATTCGTGTTATTCGTGTAATTCGTGGCTAAATCTTTTTCAAAATTTTATGACAAAAGAAAAACGTTACAAATGGCGGCGCGAAGGTTATAAGGAAAACACGAAAGGGTTGCTGATGGTTAATACCGGCGACGGGAAAGGAAAAACCACTTGCGCGCTTGGGCTTATGATGCGTGCCGCCGGGCGCGGAATGCGCTGTTGTATGATTCAGTTTATGAAGTCGAAAACCGACCGCTACGGCGAACACGAATCGGCAGAAGAACTCGGAATCGAAATTCACACGATGGGCGACGGCTTTACGTGGGACACGAACGACAAAACACAGGACATCAAGACGAGCGAAGAAACCTGGGCGCTGTGCGTCGAAAAAATGCGCTCGGAAGCGTATGATTTATTGGTTTTCGACGAACTCGTCTATGTTCTCGATTACAAATTTCTCGATTTAACCGAAGTTATCGACGAAATAAAAGCCGTGCGCGAAAAGCAGCCGAATCTGCACCTGGTTTTAACGGGCAGAAACGCGCCGCCCGCGCTTGTTGAAGCGGCTGATTTAGTTACGGAAATGAAGGAAATCAAACATCCGTTTCACGCCGGAATCTACGCGCAGCAGGGAATCGAGTTTTAGAGTTTAATTATTACGATAATCTATAAAGAGACGGAATAATTTTTTATTTCGTCTCTTTTGCGGCTTTTGGAACGACGACGGCAACGCCGATTTTCGGACAAATATCATTTAAAACACAAATCTCGCATTTCGGCTTGCGCGCCTGACAAATTTTTCGTCCGTGAAAAATCAGCAGGTGCGGAAACAAAATCCAATCTTCCTGCGGCACAAGCTCGCTCAAATCTTTTTCAATCTTTTCGGGAATAACATTTTCGGTCAAGCTCAATCTTTGCGAGAGTCGCGAGACGTGCGTGTCAACGACGACGCCGGATGCGATGCCGAAAGCGTTTCCCAAAACGACGTTCGCCGTCTTTCGCGCCACGCCGTTTAAGGTCAGCATTTCTTCCATCGTCCGCGGAATCTCGCCGCCGAAGTTTTCGACGATTTTCCGCGCCGCGCCCTGAATACTTTTAGTTTTATTGCGGAAAAAGCCGGTCGGGCGAATGTCCAATTCGAGTTCTTCCGGTGAAACATTTAAATAATCTCGCGGGTTTCGGTATTTGCGAAAAAGCGTTTCGGTTACGATGTTGACGCGCTCGTCTGTGCATTGCGCGGACAGAATAGTCGCAACCAGCAGCTCGAAAGCGCCGGCGTGGTTTAAGGCGCAGCGCGCGTCCGGGTATTCTTTTTTAAGACGTTTTATAATTTCTTCGGCGCGCTCGTGTTTGTCTGGAAGCATTGATGATAGGCTAAAAAAGAAACCCGGAAAATGCAAACCTGAATCGTGTTCAAACATTTGAATTATTCTACACGTCGCCGCCGATTTTCCTTTTGAACATCGGCGGCGACGGTTGAAGACTAAACACAAACCTTTCGCCTGAATTTCGCCTGAATTTGCCTTTCCCAATTTAAGTTGGCAAGATAAATTCTCTGTAAATATCAGATTGCCGATGTTTCAAGGTCAATATCTAATTCATTAAAATCGTGTCTGAAACAAATTCGCAGCAAATAAAAATTTTAGATTCGCGTTCCCTGCCGGTCAGAATCTGTATTGGCGTCGCCGTTATTTCCGTGCTGGCTTTCGGCTGGCTGGCAATTCGCTGGCAGGTAGGAAATATGCTGGCGGAATTAACTTCGCCGTTCGACGCGGGCGCGGCGAATATCGCTCGAACCGCTCTTAATCTCGCGCCGCGCGACCCGGCGGCTATGTGGCTTTTTGTCAATACGAACAATTCCGGCGACAACTCGAAGACGGAAATCAATCTCGGCGATGTCGTTAGACTTTCGCCGTCCGATTTTCGCTGGTGGATTGAATACGGGCGCGGGCGCGAGCAGTCGGGCGACGCGCCGGGCGCGGAAAAAGCCCTGCAAAAGGCTGTCGAATTAGCTCCGAACTACACCTTTCCGCGCTGGCAGCTCGGAAATTTTTATCTGCGTCAAAATCGCGGCGACGAAGCGTTTCGGGAGTTGGCGAAAGTGGCGGAAACCAACCGGCTTTTCGGCGAGCAGGTTTATTCGATTGCGTGGGAATACTTTGACCGCGACACGGCGAAACTTGAACAAATCGCCGGAACAGCGGCGGAAGCGCGGGCGAATCTGGCAAAATTTCTCGCCGGTAAAGGGCGAGCCGAAGATTGTCTGCGCATCTGGAACACGCTGACGAATGAAGAAAAAGAGGCGACCGCCGTCGGCAAAGGCGATATTGCGCAGGCGCTTTTCGATAAAGGCTTTTACCGCTCGGCAATCGAATTTATACGGCAGCTCGGCATCGAACCGGAAGCAAAAGCCGAAACCGTTCAGAACGCCGGTTTTGAAAAACCGATTGGCGAAGCTGAAAAAGCATATTTCGGCTGGAAAATCGCGCCGGTCGAGAAAATGGACGTAAAATTAGACCCGACGCAGAAGCGGGAAGGAAGTCGCAGCCTGCGCGTAACCTTTAACGGTTATTCCGAGCCGACATTATACGGCATTTACCAGATTATCGCCGTCGAAGCCAAAACGCGTTACCGGCTGAGTTTCTGGCTGCGAACGGAAAATCTGAAAAGCGGCGGCGCGCCTATTCTGGAAATCTACAACGCCATAGACGGCAAAAATATTGCCGCGAGTCCGTCTTTTCCTGTCGGCACAAACGACTGGCAGCAGGTAAAAGTCGAATTTACCACGCCGGAAAACATCGAAGGCGTCGCCATTCGCACGACGCGCGTCTACTGCGGCGCGAACTGCCCGATTGTCGGCACGTTCTGGTATGACGATTTTCGGTTGGAACGGCTTAAATAAGGTTTCCGGTTTCCGGCTGAAATACTGAAACTCGATATTTGAAACCTGAAATCCATAACCGAAAATCTGAAACTTTCAATGACAAAAGAAATCGAAACAACCTGGGCGAGTAAATTGATAATCGTTCTCGTCTGCGCGGCGATTGCGTTCACGACGCTCGCCTACGGAGCGGTTCATCAGCCGTCGATTGCGATATTTTATTTGATAATCGCGGCGATTGGCTGTTTATGGGCGATTGACGCCTTTTTGACGGGCGCGCTGAGGTTTAACAAAAGTTTGATTCAGATACCTTTGGCGGCGGCGGTTTTATACGGAATTCTGCAAATCATTCCGTTCGGCTCGCTCGCGGAGACGGCTGGAATTTCCGGCATTCCGCGCACGATTTCGATTGACCCGTTCTGGACGCAGGTTGCCGCGCTCCATTTTTTCGCATATCTGATTTTTCTCGCCGCACTTTTGACTTTTATCGACAGCGCGAAAAGATTAAAGACGATTGTTTCGTTCATCGCGATTTTCGGTTTCGTCTATGCTTTTTACGCCGTTCTGCAGGCGGTTTTGAGTCCCGATAAAATTTACGGAATTTATCAGGCGCCGCTTTCCACGCCGTTCGGTTCGTTCGTCAACCGCCACAATTTCGCCGCGTATATGGAAATGACGATTGCCGTGCCGCTCGGACTTTTGTTTGCGGGTGCTGTGCCGCGCGATAAACGGCTCGTCTATATTACGGCAGTCGGTTTAATGGGCGTCGCGCTGCTTTTGAGCGGTTCGCGCGGCGGTCTGGTGTCCTTGTTGGCGGAAATTTTCTTTCTCATAATCCTGACGACGAAAACAAAAAGCGCCGGACAATTGGGCGTGAAAATCGCGCTGGCGGTTCTTCTGGTGGCGACGATTATCGCGGGCGCAGTTTTAATCGGCGGCGAGTCCTCGCTCAACCGGCTTGCCGAAACCGCCGCTTCCGGCAATTTTACGACAAACCGGACGCATATCTGGAGCGTTACGCTCGACGTAATAAAAAATTATCTTCCCTTCGGGACGGGCTACGGCGGTTTCGGCGTCGCTTACACGGCGTTTGATTCGCTGAACGGTCTGGAACGGGTCGAACAGGCGCACAACGATTACCTGCAAATTTTAGCCGATGCCGGAATCGCCGGTTTAATCGTCGGCGCGTTTTTTGTCTATCGGCTTTTCCGCGCCGGATTTGAAAACAAAAAGACTTCCGATTCTTACCGGCGCGGCGTCGCGGTCGGCGCGCTTGCCGGTTGTTTCGCCGTGCTTGTTCACAGCCTTTTCGATTTCGTTCTGCACACGACCGCCGTCGCGCTGTTATTTATCACACTCGTTTCGCTAGTGGTCGCGAGCGGCGGAAAAAGCGCGGACGCCGAAGAAAAACTGCCGAAGAAAAAAAAGCGGCGAAGCGCGGCTAGCGTAACGCCGATCGAAGTCGGGCGGAGAAGTGAATAACTAATAGTTAACAGTGAATAACGAACAGTGAATAATTAAGAAATACAACTATTCACCGTTCACTCTCTCATTCTTAACTTTTCACTATTCACTGTTCGTTATTCATTATTAACTGCTCGCCGCGACGGGCGCAGAAATCCGAGTAAATACCAGACAATGCCGTGCGCGACATAAGCCGAAGCGATAAAAAACAGCATATACTGCGGAAATTGCCAGACGAGCATACCAATCCCGGCGATGACTAAAATGAGGTAAACGCTTCGCTTGCCGCTGCCGACGGTTTTAAAGCTCGTATAACGAATCGTGCTGACCATCAGCAGACCGAGCGCCGCCATCAAAATCATCATTATAATCGTATATAAATTCGACAAATTCGCGTCCATTCCGATATTGAGCGGCAGCGGGCGCAGATAAACGATTGCGGCGAGAAGTCCGGCGGCTGGCGGAATCGGCAGACCGACAAAGTTTTTCTTATCGACCTTCGGTGTGCCTTCCATCAGAACGCGCGGACGCGTCGCCTGCAAATTAAAGCGCGCGAGGCGAAAAGTTCCGCACATCAGATACATAAACAGAACGAAAACCCCGAAGCCGTGAAGCGAAGTCGATTCATCGAACGTCGCGCCGATTGCCCAACAGTAAATCATCACAATCGGCGCGATTCCGAAAGTTAAAACGTCCGCCAGCGAATCGAGCTGAACGCCGATTTCCGTCGAAGTTCGGGTCATTCGCGCTACTCTGCCGTCCAGAGTATCGAAAACCATCGCCAGCACAATGGCTATCGCCGCCAGCTTAAAGCTGCTTTCCGCCCGTCCCGGATTTACGGCGATAATTTGAAAGCCGCGCACGGATGACAAAACCGCCAGAAATCCCATTGCGATATTCGCCGCCGTGAACGCCGATGGAATTACATATAAACCTTTTTTCAATCCTCTGTGCGGAGGTTTTATATTTTCGGTTTCCATAAAATAGGTGATAGATGATAGGTGATAGGTGATAACTAAAGAATTTGCTTTTACTTGTCAGTTATCACTTATCAGTTAATTTGTAAGTCTGGCAACGATGGTTTCGCCGCCGATTACGCGGTCGCCGACTTTGACGAAAATCTCGACATTTTTCGGCATCAGCAAATCGGTGCGCGAGCCGAATTTTATCAAGCCGTATTTTTCGCCGATTTCTACCGAATCGCCGGCTTTACGCCAGCAGACGATGCGGCGCGCCAGAATCCCGACAATCTGCGTGCAGACAACCGTCATTTTTTCGCCTTCAATCGTGAGCGCGTTTCTTTCATTTGTTTGACTAGCCTGGTTGCTGGTCGCGGGAGCTTTTCTGCCTTTTAATAATTCGACTTTAACGACGCGTCCGGCAATCGGCGCGCGGTTGATGTGAACATCGACGGGCGAAAGAAAAACGCTGACGAATTTGCCGTCGGCACGGTCTTCGACGCTCGTTACTTTGCCGTCGGCGGCTGAAACGACAATATCAGCGTCGGTCGGAACGGTTCGTCGCGGGTCACGAAAAAAATACGCCATAAACAGCGCGAGCAGAACAAAAGCGACGACGCCGACCCAAATTTGAAAAAACGCTAAAATCAGCGCCAGCAAAATCGGCGCAGCAATAAATGGAATTCCTTCTTTAACCATAAATAATAAAGGCGTCAGGCATTGGGTATAAGGATTTAGAAAAAACCTGAAACCCGGCGCCTGACACCTAATCCTATTGCAGTATCTTACTTTAATTTAATCGATTTGAAAAACAAAAAAAGCCCGGCGCTGCAATACACCGGGCAAATAGGAGGAGCGAATGAACAACTTTCAGCTTCTGACAGGATTATCTTTAGCGTAACTGTAAGCGCACCACGCGGCGACGACGTGAACTATCCAGCCGAGTGTGCCTGCCGAGCCAATCCAGGAAAATCCGGTTAAAACGAGCCACAAAATACCGACGACGATTCTGCCGTTATAAATCTGTCCGACGCCGGGAAGAAAAAAACTTAAAACACCTGCAATCCAAGGTTCGCGCATAATGAAAAATTACCTCCGATTTAATAAACGTCGAAAAATATTTTAAGTTTCAAACTTTTTTCAGGACAAAGAGTTTTTAATTCGGCGGCTGCGTTCTGGTAACTTCGATTATCTTTCCGCGAAAAATTCGCATCGCTTTTTTGACGAGCGGATGATTTTCCGCATACTGCCACAGTTGTTCATCTGTCGGGTTTTCCGGCAGAACCGGCATTTCGTCCGAGATTTCTTCTTCTTCAAAAGCGGGCATAACAAATGACGATTTCGATTTTGCGGCGGCTGAACTCGTTTCGCTGCCGGACGATTCGGTTTTGTCTGCAAAAGGATTTCGCGTATCTCTTTCGAGCAGCAACTCGACCATCTGCGAGACATTTTTAAATGGAATCAATTTGTCGCCCGATGAGAGAAGTTTGCGCTCGAAATCGGCGTCGAGCCACGCGTCCTCGACGTGTTCGAGTTCTTCGGCGGTCATCAGCGACATTTTGACGGGCATCGCTTCAAGCTTTTTTGCCCACGAATCTTCAACCGAGACGAGATTTTCGTCCGGCTGAATTACGGGAATAAAAGATTCGTTTTCGGCTTCGGGAAAAAGATTTTCCGGTTCTTCGGGAATCGAAACAAATTCAGGCTTCGCTGCAAACTCAATCGCCGCGGCTTTCTCCATTTCTTCTGAAACAAATTCCGTCGGCGCGAGACTTGCCGCCGTTTTCTTTTTTGATTCTTCAGCCGCCGCGACTGCGAAATTTGCCGGTTTTGCCGCCGGGAATGTAGAAACTGTGCCTGTCGATACCGCAAACGGAACTTCTTCAAGCGGGAAATCAATCGTCGAAGTTTTTTTTTCCGGTTTCGGCGCTGTAAAATTCTGCAGGTCAGCCGGCGTTTTATGCGCGGCTGATGTGTTTTCGATAGAAATATCGTTGTTTGCCAACGCGCTTTCGAGTTTTGCCAGTCGTTCCAGAATCTTTTCTACGGAAACGACGCGGCGCATTTCGACCAGCTTTATCAAACCGATTTCTAAAACATATCGCGGCTGCGTTGCTTCGCGCAGTTTTGTTTCCGTTTCGCTCAGAGAATTGAAAAAACGTATTAAATCAGATTCCGTGAAAGGTTCGGAATTCGACTGCATTTCATCGCGGCTTAGAATTGCGGTATCAAGCAGATTTTCCGCCTCGCCCGCCATTTTAAAAATCAGCAAATCGCGGAAAAGCGCCATTAAATCACGGCAGAAATTTCGCAAATCCTGACCGCGCGCGATTAGTTCATCGACGATTTTTAAGATTTCGGCGGGTTTATTGGCGGCAATCGCGCCGGACGCTCGCGTCAGCATTTCCGCGCCCGCGATTCCGAGCGCGACGGCGACATCGGTAATGCCGATTTGCGCGCCGGAAAAACTGATAACCTGGTCGAAAGCGCTTTGCGCGTCGCGCATCGAACCTTGTCCGGCGCGGGCGATTTCCTTGAGCGCTTCGTCGGACACATCGATTTTTTCGGCGTCGGCAATCAGCTTTATTCGGTCGAAAATTTTCTGCACGGCAATGGTGCGAAACTCGAATTCCTGGCAGCGCGACAAAATCGTGTCGGGAACTTTGTGCAGTTCGGTCGTCGCCATTATAAATTCGACGCGCGGCGGCGGCTCTTCCAGAGTCTTTAACAGCGCGTTAAAAGAAGAAGTCGAAAGCATATGAACTTCGTCGATAATAAAAATTTTGTAGCGGTCGCGCGCCGGATTTATATTGATGCTTTCTAAAATTATGTCGCGTATCTCTTCGACTTTCGTGTGTGAAGCGGCGTCGAATTCGAGAACGTCAATCGAGCGGCTTTCGGCGATTTCCCTGCACGAAGCGCAGGCGTCGGGCGCGTCAACGACGCACGGTTTCGGATTCGGCTTGTCGGTTTTATGGCAGTTTAACGCTTTGGCGAGCAGCCGCGCCGTCGTCGTTTTCCCGACGCCGCGCGCGCCCGAAAAAATATACGCGTGATGCAGGCGGTCGTGTTCGACGGCATTTCTTAAAGTGCGCGTAATCGCTTCCTGTCCGGTAACTTCTTCAAATGTTTGCGGTCGCCATTTGCGGGCGATTACTTGATACGACATAAAACTATATTTTACTTGTGTTTAGCTTGTTATGCGGATTGTCTGAAACTGCGTTTCGTTAAATATATTAGCACTAAAAACGCTTCGGCTAAACATTCGGCGGCTATAATTTTCTTGCGAAAATACGAAAGTCTTTGATATTATATTTTCGCAAAACGTCTTGCCCATTTTCAAATACGGACAATCAAAACTCCTTAATATTTACTGTTTTTTCGCCTTTGACTTGTTTGTAATTACTAAATTAGGACTTTCTCATTTTTGCAGAAGCCCGCACGTAAGTAAGGCGCGATGATGAAGAACACACACTTACTTACGTGCGTGTTTCCGCATTTTGAGAAAGTCCTATAAATAAAATTTTTATCTCAAGTAAAAGTCAGACGTAAAAATTTGCGGTTCATTATTTCAATCTTCGGATTCCAGCAAATCTATGAATTATCGTCAATCAATCTTTGTAGTTGTTTTGATTTTAGCCGGTTTTTGCTTTTTGCCCGCTTCGGTTTCGGCAAAAGACCAATGGCTTAAAGTGCGCTCGAAAAATTTCAATTTAGTCGGCAACGCGCCCGAAAAAGATATTCGTAAAGTGGCGACAAAGCTCGAACAGTTTCGCGAGACTTTTCGACTGCTTTTTAATACTAATTTGAGCGCCGCGATTCCGACCAGCGTCGTCGTTTTCAAAAGCGGAAACGCGTATAAACCGTTTAAGCCTAAACGCGCGGACGGGAAAATCGACAATTTTATCGCCGGATATTTTCAGCCGGGCGAAGATGTCAACTACATTACGCTTTCGACCGAAGGCGAAGACGCCGAGACTTACGGCACGATTTTTCACGAATACGTTCATTTTATAATCGACACGAATTTCGGAAAATCCGAAGTTCCGCCGTGGTTTAACGAAGGTTTAGCCGAATATTACCAGACGTTTGCGATTGAGGAAGACCAGAAAGTTAAACTCGGTTTGCCGCAAAGCGGACATCTTCAACTATTACAGCAAAACAAATTGATTCCGCTTGACACACTCTTTAAAATCAGCAATTACGCGCTGCATCAAAACGCCAATCATTCGCGCAGCATATTTTACGCGCAGAGTTGGGCGCTGATTCACTATCTTCTGCAGAGCGGAAAAAACGAAGGACTCGGAAAATTTTTGACTTTCGCGATGAAAGACGTTCCGGCGGAGCGGGCTTTTCAGGACGCTTTCGGGATGAGCTACGCGCAGATGGAAAAGGAATTAAAGAAATACGTCGAGCAGAATACTTATAAATATTCGATGATAACCTTCAAAAACAAACTCGTTTTTGACGGCGAAATGCAGTCTGCGCCGATGTCCGAAGCCGAAACGAACGCTTATCTGGGCGATTTGCTTTACCATACGAACCGCGCCGAAGACGCCGAAGCGTATCTGAAAACGGCAATCGCGCTCGACCCGAAATCGAGTATGGCGAACACGACTTTCGGAATGGTTAAACTGCGCCAGAGAAAATATGACGAAGCGAAAAATTATTTGGAAAAAGCTATTTCCGAAGACCAGAAAAATCATCTCGCTTATTACAATTACGCTTATCTTTTGAGCCGCGAAGACCGGGACGAATTCGGTTACGTTAATTCGTTCGCGGCGGACAAAACGGCGAAAATGCGCGATTTGCTGAAAAAAGCGATTGCCGTAAATCCAGGTTTTACCGAAAGTTACGAACTGCTCGCATTTATCGGTTTGGTGAACAATGAACAGCTCGACGAATCGGTCGCCTATTTGCAGAAAGCCTTAAAATACCAGCCGGGAAACCAGCGTTACGCGATACGAATCGCCGAAATTTATTCGCGTCAGGAGAAATTCGCCGAAGCCGGAGCGATTGCCGACAAAATCGCAAAAACGACGGACGAGCCGGAAACCAAAGCGCAAGCCGAAAATTTAATCGCGCAGTTAAAACAGCGGCAGGAAATAAACGCCCGCAACGCCGAATCGCGCAAACAATACGAAGCGGCGATTAGCGAGGCGAGAAAAAACGGCGCTTCTCCGGTTATCGTCCGCCGAAGTTCAAACGAAAAAACAATTTCGCCCGAAGAATCAGCCCGAATCGAAGAAGAATCACAGATGCGTTCGATAAATCAGGCTTTGACAAAAGCGAAACCAGGCGAAAAACAAGTCGTCGGGCAAATTCAGAAAATAGAATGCAAAGGCAAAAATATTACATACACGGTCAGGACGAACGGCGAAAATTTGATTTTGTCGAGCAAGGATTTTGAAAGTCTGGCTTTAACGGCGCTCGTCGCGGGCGCGGAAAACTCGCAGGTCGGATGCGCGGCTGACATTGCCGCCGTCAACGCGGTTTTGACTTATAAACAGCAGCCAGACACCAAAAATATCGTTCGCGGCGAGCTGGTCGCCGTCGATTTCGTGCCGAAAAACTTTCGCTTCGTCGATGTTCCCGTAGAAAATCCGGTTCAAACCGAGGCGGTTTATGTCGGAGAAGCGCCGCCCGCGCCGGTTAATAAAGAAGATTTCGACGCGCAAAGGCGCGCGGCAATGACGCAGGGAATAAAAAGCGCCCTGCGCCAGCCGCAAACGGGCGAAAAGCGCGAACTCGGTTTTATCGAACGAGTCGAATGCGGCAATAAGGGAATGTTTTTCTACTTTAAAGTTCAAACACGGATGCTGAAATTAGTCGCCGCTTCGCCGCAGGCGATTCAGATGCGCGCCTACACGCCGGAAGTCGAACAGCTTCAATTCGGCTGCGCGATGAAACAAGTCGATATTCCGGTTATATTTACCTACAGGGAAAATCAAGAGCCGAAAGCCAAATCGAACGGCGATTTAATCGCGCTGGAATTTGTGCCGAAAAGTTTTGTTCTGGAAAAGTAAAACTTTCTGGAAACGGATTTGTTGAACGAAAACTAAAAGTAAAAATCGGAAGTCGAAAATTTAATCATTTCGACTTCCGATTTTTTTATAAATAATACGTTCCGAAATCAGCTTTGCGTTACCTTGCGATACAGGAAATCAGTAACGCGAAAGCTCGCGAAGATAAGACGCAAAGGACGCGCAAAGGGCGAAGCGTTTATTTCGGCTGGATTCGCAGTAAATAACTGCAAACTTCAATCGGCACGCCGGGCGAGACGGCGACGGTTTGACCGACGGCAAGCTCGCGGCTGTTTATCGTCGCCGGATTACGTCCTTCGTTGAGAAGCGAAAAATTTCCGTGATTGTCGAAGGTTAAGCTCAAATGCCGTCGGCTGATTTCCGGGTCGCCGGCAAGCGCGATGTCAATCGGCTGAGATTTTGAACCGCGCCCGATGCTGACGACGTTTTTGGAAACGGGAACGACCGACTGGCGAACGCCTTCGCGCCATATTTCAAGACGGTAAAGCTCCGGCGACTGTCGTCTCTGAACGTGCGTCATAACTTCCGGGTTATCGGTCGGAAGCGGCGGAACATCGAGAATCGAATGTGTCGAACCGATTGAATTACCGGTTATAAAATTCGGCGCGGGCATCGCTTCGATTTTCGGTTCGGGTTTCGGCGCGGGCGCGGCTTGCGGGCGCGAGAGGACGTTCGTTTTATTGTCCGAAGTTTCCTCCCAACTGTGTTGAACGCGCACAGACCCCTTTTCGAGCGTGCCGTCAACGCGCAGCTCAACGGCGAACGATTGGGTTTCGAGTTTTCTTTTCCCGGCGATTTCCTTGGCTCGCTCGGCTAAAATATGATACAGACCCTGTTCAAGCCCGCGCCGTTTGACGCCCTGCCATTCCTTATCGTCCTGCTCGCTGAGGAAAATCGTGTATTCGGTCGGAATAATCGTCGTTCCCTGCGGCAGCGGAACGATTTCGCGCTGCATCGTCGCTTCGACTTCTTTAGCGATTTTGACGATGAATTCTTCCGCCTGACTGCGCGGTTTGACCTGCGCGTCGCGCGCCGCTTCTTCCAGAACCAGCTCGGACGTGTCGCCGTCTATCCAATGTCTGACCTTATCCAATACGCTCATAAAATTTTAAAATTACCGGCTTCCGTTTCAAGATTCAAAGCTCCGAATTCGATGCTTAATTTTCGTTTAACGATTAAAGTTTTTGGTCTTTAATTTAAAACTGTCGGCTTAAAGTTCGATTTCAATCCGGCACGTCGATATAGCGCCTGTTCACCCAACCGTGTTCGGCATCCGATGAATTTTCCTTCGGACTGCCGAATTCGACGACATCAATTTCATACCAGTTATCTTTTGAATTGACAACGCGCACGCGGGAGTTTTTCGGCACGACGCCGAGGCGGTCGCCGTCGGCGCTGGCTGACGAGCGTAAATTGACATCGGTATTGGCAGTTCCGCTCAATTGTTTGAACTGACTGCCGCCCGGCGAAGTGCCGCGCAGATAGACGTTCGTTGCGTAAAGAATTCCGGCGAAAATTCCGATAATAAGGAGAAACGCCGCGAAACGCCGGAAAAAACTTTTTCGCGTCGGCTGATAATCCGGCTGGTAAAAAACTTCGTCCTTAAAGACCGGCGGCTTTTCGATGATTTCCGGCTGTGTTTTTAACGGCAGCTGCATCTTACTGGCTTCGTTGACTTTAACGACGAGCGGCGGATTGGCGAGCGCCGACAGTTTCGGGTTCTGCCGCAAATCCTGCGTCGTCCCGAAGCGCGGAATCTGCGGCGCGATTGGCGTGTAGCCTTCGGCGACGTGCGCCTGCGGAACGCTGCTGCGGCGGTCGGAAACTCTGGTTACGTCCTCGCCGCCGTCTTCCGCTTCGGCAAGCGTTTTGATGCGCGATAAATCCTGCCAGAAATCGTTGACGTTTTGATAACGCGCGCGCGGGTCGGTCTGCGTGGCTTTGTTCAGAACTTCAATCAAACTTTTCGCCCACGGTTTCTGCCGCATATCGAAAGGCAGTTCGGTTACCGGCTGATTGGCGAAAAATCGCGGCGATTCGCACGTGATTAAAACGTAAGCCGTCTTTGCCAGCGAATAAATATCGGCGGCGGGCGTCAGCTCCGCGAAGGCGAGCATTCCGGTTTGTCCCGAAAGCATCGGCGAATGTTCGGGCGGCGCGAACATATTCGTGCCGACGCGCGTTATCGGCGTATCGACTTCCTGCGACATTCGGGCGACGCCGAAATCGGCGATTTTTACAGTTTTGCGGTCTTCGGTCAGCAGCAGATTCTGCGGCTTGATGTCGCGGTGGATGACGCCCATTTTATGCGCGTGCGCGAGACCGGCGCAAACCTGTTCGAGATAAAAGAGCGCCTGCGTTAAATTCAGGCTTTTCTCGCGGCACGCCCGCGCCAAATCGCCGCCCGGCAGATATTCTAAAACGAGATAATGAAAAACCGTATTGCGAAGGTCGCGCGCCGTTCCGTGTCCGAGCCGGCTGATAATATTCGGATGACGAACGCGGTCGAGGGCAATCGCTTCGTTTTGAAAATTTTCGACTAATGTGCGCTCCAAATCGTGGTCTAAATCGTTTTGCAGAAAGACGTTGAGCGCCTTGATGACGACGAAAAGATGCGGCGCATCCGGCAGCGCATCTGCATCGCGCGCCACGAAGATTTCGGCGTAGCTGCCGCGTCCGAGTTCGTTGCGAATCTCGTAACGCCCGTCGAGGCGGCTGTTATTTAAGGAAAGTTCTTTCATTTGAAACGGAGAAAATGTTTAAAGTCTTTTCGACAAAAACATACGAAACGGAAAAGCTCGATGTTCCCGCTCATAAATAATATATGATAATTGAGAAATGTTGAATGCCGAATATCTTTCATCTTTCATTCGGCTTTTTTTTAAGCTAAAATAACGCAGAAAATGACGACTGAAAATCCAACGCCGACAAAAAAATCTTTCTCGCTCGATTGGCTGGTGCGCGGCACTCTGACCAAGCTGGGAACAATGTTCGACGAATTGACGGGCAGAAACTGGAAGCCTTCGAGCAGTCTGGCGACCAGCGAAATCATCGAACGGCTGAAAGTTCTGCTCGACGCCGAAGCCGAAGATTTGGGCATTAAGGGAAAATTCGCGCCGCACCACATCAAACTTTTGATGCAGTGGGACAAATTTTCGACCGATGCCGAAGATGCGCTTAAAAAACTCGAAAACGAATTGCTGACGGCGGCAATCGACCATATCAACGACCGCCGCTATCACACGCACGCGCCGCTTAACATCGAAATAAAAACCGATTATTTCACCGAAGGCGTAAAATTACAGGCGAGTTTCGGCGCGTTTGCCGAAGATAAAAACGAGCCGGAAGCCGAAATGAACGTCGGCGTCGTCCCGGATTTGAAAAACGTCCTTCTGGTCGCGCCCGAAGAAATCGAGCCGCAGAGGGAAGTTTTCGCCGCTTCTTTTACAGTCGGCGGCAGCGCTCGCCAAACGAAACTGACTTTTACGGGACAGGAGCGTCTGAGCGTCGGCAGAACCAAAGAAAATCCGTTATGGATTGACGACCAGAGCGTTTCAAAACTTCACGCTTCGCTCGCCCTGAATGCCGAAAAGCAATTGCTGGTCGCCGACACCGGCTCGACCAACGGAACATTCATCGGGGGCGAACGTATCGCTTACGGCAAGGCTTTTGCCTTAGGCAGCGGCGGTAAAGTAAAATTCGGCAGCGTCGATGTCGTGTTTGAACATCTGACAAAAACGATTGGAGAAATTGCCGAAGGCGAAGATCTCGCGGCAAATAAAAATAATTCGGGCGGTTATGACCCGGCGGAAGACGAAGAAGTTACGAAGACTAAAATTCCGGTTTCTGTCGGGCAATCAGCAATTTCGGACGCGGGCGGAAATAAAACGGATTAAAATTAAACGATTGAAATTAAAGAAATGACGCTTTTATTATTTTTCCTGCAATTCGACTGGCAGAAACTGCGCCCGGAAAATCTGTTCGGCGGGCAGATTTTAGAACGGACGCCCGCCGGTTTGAGCATCGTTTATTTAATCGGCATCGGCGTTTTAATCCTGTTTCTGGCGTTCACTTCGCTGCGTAACATTCGCCCGAAATTCATTTTCGAGAGGGACTTGCCGGACGAAGTAAAACGCTGTTTGACGACGACCGTTACGAATCGAAGCTTGAAAATCTGGCAGTTCGTCTTCGTTTTTCTGGCACTTTTCGTTTTCGGCTTTCACGTCTACTGGACTTATTACGCCGACGAATACAACGAGCAGTTTCAGGCGCTCAGCTACAAGGATTTGCGCAATCGCCGCACGAACGCGGCGCGTCTGCGCGGTTGGATGCTCGACCGGACGGGGAAATTGGGCAGCGCGCTCGCTTATTACAAAGTCGATAAAGATGGCGACATCAACCGGGCTTTCAGTCTGGAAAAAGAGATGGCGCATCTTCTGGGAACCGAACGCGGCACGCCCGGTTTGGAGCGCACGATTTACAAACAGCAAGCCGACGCGACGCCGGAATCGTGGGAAATCTTAACGCGTATAAAACGCCCGGAAGATGAACAGCGCGACGTTCGGACGACAATCGACCGCGACTTGCAAGCCTTTGTATCGGAACAGTTAAAAGATAAAAAAGGCGCAATCGTCGTTCTCAATCCGCAGACCGGCGACCTGCTGGCAATGTATTCAAATCCGTCGTTCAATTTGTCCGAAGCGCAGGACTTAAACGATTATCTGCGGCTCGAAGGCAACGCGCGCGACAAACCGCTGCTCAACCGCGCCACGCGTGAATATTACGTTCCCGGTTCGACCTTTAAAACTTTTACGCTGATTTCCGCCTTTCGCGCCGGAAAACAAAACACGCGTTTAACAAGCTCGCCCGGCGGCTACGCGCCTTTTAGAAATTCGCGCCCGATTACCGACGCCAACGGCGGATGCGAAGCGCCCTTCGGCTGCGGAACTTTGAATATCGCGCAGGCTTACGAAGCATCGAGCAACCAGTATTTCGCGCAGATGGCAGTTGAATTGGGACGAGAAAGAATGAGCGAAACGGCGGCATCGGTCGGCATTTCAGCCGTCGAAAACCCGGAAGACGCGCTGAGAGCGAAATTTTTTCCCGAAATATGGAACGCGAGCAATCCGCGGATTAAAAGCGCGCTCGCGCCGCAGCAATCGACTATCGTTACCGGAAAGGATATTTCGACTTACGATTTGGCGTTGCAGGGAATGGGACAAGGCTACGCCGGGCAGATGACGCCGTTTCAGATGGCTTTAATCGCGGCTGTTCCGGCGAATATGCAGGGGAAACTGATGAAGCCGAAAGTCGAAGCCGACTTGCAGCCGCAGGCGTTCGGGCAAGTCGTTTCGCCGCAGCAGGCGGCGCAGATTCGGGAGATTATGGGTCTCGTAACCGAAGGCGAAGGCGGAACGGGAAGACGTGTGTTTGCAAATATTCTCGCGCAGGGAATCAGAACGGGCGGCAAAACCGGAACGGCTGAAAAACAAGCGCCGGTCTATGACGAAAAAACCGGAAAGCTGAAAACCTACAAAAGAAAGGTTAAAGACGACAAAGGCAATCTGGTTGAAAGAGAATTTCCGCAGCTTTACGAGCGAACCGACAGTTGGTATATCTCGATAGCGCCGCTGGAAAATCCGCAGCTCTCGATTGCCGTCGTCGTCGAAGGCGGCGGCTACGGCGCGGCGATTTCCGCGCCGATTGCGGCGAATATTATTTTGAAGGCAAGAGATTTGGGACTTCTCGGCGAGCAGTATAAGCCGAAAAACCAGCTCCCCGAAGCTCCAAAAGTTCCGAAAACAGCGGTAAAGAAAAGAAGATAATATTTAGCCGCTGATAAACGCGGATAAGAAAAAGAAAAATACCGCTTTCAATAAAAATTTACCGATAACCGGCTACTGAAAACTGTTTTATGAAAAACCGAGCTTCGACAAGTATTTTTATACTGCTTCTCGTAACCGTTTTAACGGCGCTGGCGCATTACTCGATTCATTACGGCGGGCTGATTCGCGGTTACGAAACTTCGACCGTTACGGCGGGCAGAAATATTTTTCTGCTTTTGATTCTGACGTTTCTGCCGGTATTTCTCACCAGATTCGCCGGATTCAAAGGCAATTACGCGCTTTACACTTCCGCCGTCATACTTTTTTCAATCGGCTTGACGGTTCAGTATCGATTGTTCAGCGACCCGGAATATACGTCGCGCAAAGACAAAGCCGAAGCCAGACAGCAGAAAATCAAAACGCTCCAAAAGCATTACATACAGGAAAATTATTCGGCAGAGAAAAAGCAGTTGATGGGCTTGCCCGCGACGCCGCCGTCGCCCGTCGATTTGTCGAAAGAGACGCCGCGACCGGCAACGGACACAATCGGCGATATTTTTCTGTCGGGCAGAACCCTGATTCCGCTGTTCGCCATTTTCAGCTGTCTCGTCGCCTTTTTGCTCTTTCGACGCGACAATGTTCTGGACATTTTACAGCGAAACGGTTTTTTGATTGTGCTTTTAACGCTCGTGCCGCTTTTAATAGCGGTAGTTACGTCGAGCGCGGGAAAATCACTCAACAATATGACGCCGTGGGAGCCGGCGAAGATTCCGTTTCTCATCGGTTTCGCGGCGATTCTTTCGGTTTTATATAAAAATCTGGCGCGCACATATTGGGGCGTGCCGCGCGCCAAAGATACGATTCCGCTGCTGTTTATGGCGATTCTGCCGTTCGTGCCGTTTTTCGTTTTGAAGGATTTCGGGCAGATGATGGTTTTCAGCTCGGTCTACGCGACGCTTTACATCATCGCCGTGCGCCGCCTGCCGCAGAGAATCGTGCTGGTCGGAAGCGTTCTTCTGCTGGTCAGCATTCTGGTCGTCGGCGCTTTGCCGGTCGAAACCCAGTCGAAAATTCCGCTTCTGCCGACGCTCGCCAAACCCGTCAAAACGGTTTTGCCCGATAGAATTCAGCAAAGATTTCATCTCTGGCTCGACGGCTTTAATCCGCCGACGCCGGACACCGATTGGTGGAAAGACGATTACGACGATTATTACAAAGATTTGGTTAAGGAAAATCCGAATCTGCCTGCAATGCTCGAAGAAGAACCGGCTCTGCAAAAATCGATTAACGTCGATGCGTGGTTCGACGTGCTGGCGTTTCAGCCGGCGCAGGCGACGTTTGGCGTCGCTTCGGGCGGAACGAGCGGGAGAGGTTTGGGATTAGGGTTTGTCGAGCTGATTCCGGTCGCCGATTCCGATTACGTTTACGCCGCGATTGCCGAAGAACTTGGACTTTTCGGCGGCTTGCTGGTAATCGCGGCACTGATAACTTTTGTCAGCGCGGGAGTTCGGACGGCGCTCGACACGCGCGATATGTTCAGCAAATTATGCGCCGTCGGTTTGACGGCGTTTATCGGCTTTCAGGCGCTGGTTAATATGGGCGGAATCACGCGCGCGCTGCCGATGACGGGAATCACTCTGCCGTTCGTCAGCCACGGCGGTTTTTCCCTGATAACCAGTTTCGTAATGCTCGGAATGCTGCTCGCGTTTTCGCACCGCAGCGCCGTTGACCGTTTGATTGAAACAATTTCCAATAATCAAAATAACCAGAATTTATAAAGTTTTCGGCGGCTGACAGCAACAGCCCCGACACGACTGAGAGCGGAGAAAAAATGACGGAAAATAATTTTCAGATTGATTCGGCGGCGGTTTCCGATAGAGGCTTGAGCAAAAAGCGTCCGCAGAACGAAGATTCGTTTTTGGAGATGAACGAGCGCGGGCTTTTTGCGGTTGCCGACGGCGTGGGCGGCGCGCAAGCCGGAGACGTGGCTTCGCAGATGGCGGTTGAAATCCTCGGCGAAGCCTTTGCCAACTTGCGCGAAAACGGCGATGCCGAAGAAATGATGCGCGTCGCCATCGAGCGCGCCAATGAATCGATTTATCAGATGTCGCACGATTTGCCACAGCTTGCAACGATGGCGACGACGATAGTCGCGCTGCACGTTTCGGGAAACATCGCGACTATCGGACACGTCGGCGATTCGCGCCTTTACCGTCTCGACACAAAAGGAAACCTGCACCGCGAAACCGGCGACCATTCGGTTGTCGAAGAAGAAGTCCGCGCCGGGCGAATGACGACGGAGCAGGCGGCGAGTCATCCGAGCCGCAACGTCATCAGCCGCGCGCTCGGCGCGGATTCGAGCGTCGAGGTCGATATGAAAACGATTATGTTCGAGCCGCGCACGACGTTTTTATTATGCTCGGACGGCATCACGCGCCACATCGAAGATTCCGAAATAAGCGAGCTTTTGCGGTCGGGCAGCGCGCCCGCCGACATCGCGCAGAAGATGAAGGAAATCTGTTATGAGCGCGGCGCCGAAGACAACTTGACGGCGGTGATTGCTGAAGTTACGGATTCGGTTGCCGGTGTTTTCGCGCCCGTCAAAACGGCGATGCCGACCGCCGAACTCGAAGAACCGACCGTAACGACGCCTCGACACGCGGCTTTAATAATCGAAAACGCACCGGCTGAAGAAATTCCGACCGGCGAGCTGCAAGCGCCTTCGATTAAAGAATCGCCGCATCTGGAAACTGCCGAAACAATCCTAGCCGCAGCAGCGCCCGAAGCGACGTTTGTTTCTTCTCCGCCGTCTGCGATTGAAAAAACCGCCGCCGCTCCCGTAATGGAAAACGTAGCCGTAGTGAATAATCCTGTAGAAAATAATCCTATAGAGAATAAAGTTGTCGGGAATAAAGTCGAAGTCGCGGCTGAATCTCGACCGATTGACGGAGGCGGCAGCAATTTCCTGGGGAAAATTCTGTCCGGGCTGATGTGGCTGATTTTGGGCGGAATTCTCGGCGCGGGCTTGCATTATCTTTTTCTGCAAAACAATAAAACGTCCGAAGCACCGGTTTTAACTGAAATGCGAACGCCGAATATCGAATACACTTCTTTTGAAGACAACCGGCGCGCCGTCGATAAAAACCCGAAACAATTTATCTCCGCAAACGCCGCGCCGCCCGAAGACGCCGAAGATTTTTATCTGCTCGGACGCGCCTTTTTATTGGATGGGCAGTTTCAGGACGCCGGAAGATCGTTTTTGCAGGCGAAAGAACGGCTCGCGCAGGTAAATGAAACCAACAGAAAAGTTTTGGCAAACGATATTGAAACCGGCTTGATAATCGCCAATGTTCCTGCCGCGCAGGACGAGTTTAGAAAAACGCTGGATTCAAATAATTCGGCGATAAATTCCCAGACAAATTCAAGCATCGACACAAATCAATCAACCGTTCAGCCGACTAATTCGGCAGTCGGAAATTTGCAGACGCCGTAAAATTCGAGTCGATAAAAAGCAGAAAGCCTTAAAGTCGAAGTTAGAAAAACATTTTTGAAAAGCTAAACTGAACCACTACCTACTGGAAGTAGGTAGGTTCGAAAACGGCGAATAAATTCGATAAGGATTCTTTTTAAGATTTTAAAGTGCTGGAAAAAGAAAGCCGTAATAAATTCTTGCAATAAATTGCAAGGTTTTTAACC
>JBBPXZ010000044.1:0-39719 GCA_038200355.1 Pyrinomonadales bacterium
GTCCGCTGTATGATGTAAATATTAACGGCTTTTCGGCGCGGTAAATGTAACAGTTTTGTAATAAGTGAATTTACGCCGCTCGTTTTAATTCCGCCGCCGGTTTTTCCGCGTCGAAAACGCGAATCTGCTTTGCCCAGCCGATTTTTTTGAAAATCTGAATCGTCAGCCAGTTCATATCGAACTGATACCATTTCAAACCGTGTCTGGCTGATGTCGGGAAAGCGTGATGATTGTTGTGCCAGCCTTCGCCGAAAGTGAGAATCGCAACAAACCAGTTGTTCGTCGAATCGTCAACCGTATCAAACGGACGTTTGCCGGAAAAATGCGACAGTGAATTAACGAACCAGGTCGTGTGCCAGCCGACGACGACGCGCACAAACACGCCCCACAAAACCATCGACCAACCGCCGAGCGCATATAACAAAAAGCCGGAAAGTATAATCGGCACGAGATAATATTTCGCCAGCAAAACGTGAAACTTATCTTTCAATAAATCGGGAATATATTTCTTAAACGTCGCCGCATCGTGGTCTTGCGCCTTGCCGAGAACGACCCAGCCGATATGCGCCCACCAGAAACTCGGACGAGTCGTGTGCGGGTCTTTTGGAGTTTCGGTAAAAGCGTGATGAATCCGGTGCGTCGCCACCCATTTGTCCGGTGCGTCCTGCATCGACATTGTTCCCAAAGCCGTCAGCGTATATTCGAGCCATTTCGGAGCCTTAAAACTCCGGTGCGTCAACAGCCGATGATACCCAAGCCCGACGCCGAGACTGCCGACAATCCAATTCCCAATCAACATCGCGGCAAAGTTTTTCCAGCTAAAAACAAACAAAGCCGCGACGCTCGCCAGATGAAACGTCGTAACGATAAATAAATTTTTCCAATTAATATTAGTGTCAGTTTGTTCGAGAGTAGCGACGTTTTCCATTTTAAAACTACTTTTTACGATTGCTAAAATACGGCAGGTTTAAGCATAGCAATTCGCGGGCGCGGCAATCGTAATAGTTGTGTAAGAATTGGTTACTAGAGTTGTTCGTTATGAAAACCAAAGTTGTAAAATAGTTTTCAGTTTTAGAAAAGAATTATCTTGACACCGATTGAGGCTAACTTTTTCTGCAAGCTGTAAGAAAATCGATGATGAATGCGGTTTTCCAACTTGGCGAATTGCCTCATCCATAGCTTCTTTAGGACGTGAAGGTTTGATTTCATTTGGTTCTAAGAAGTTTTGGTTTACGAGCCAATCTTTAAGTGAAATTATTTGTTCGTCCCAACCTAATACTCTCTCCACATGAGGTGAATCGCTCCAAACCCAAGATTCCAGTTCCGGCTCGATGACAATTACAGCAATCCTATCGTTCCAACCTGAATCACTAAGCTGTTGTTCTAACTCTGCTTCAATTTCTTCCCGTGTTTTTGTTTCTTGTCCAGAACCCTCGCGGTCGAAGATAACCAATCCATAGTTGTAAACTCCCGTGAAAGACCGAAGAAAATTGACAGACTGGTTATAGCAGCCTGGGTCGCGTTGCGGATGGACGAAAATATCACTAGAAATGGCAATATCTCGAATTCCCAAAGATTGATTTCTTGAAAATATTCCTTGTAAGGTAAACTGCGTATTTTTGTCGGCAGCTAAGACAACCAAATCTTTCATTGCTATTTACCCCAAAACTCCGCTTGCGAAAAGAACACCTAAATCCACTTCACCCTTCCACTGCCGAAGCGTTGGATGTTCATTCCCCTTCACAATATCGGTCGCCCCATCAGTCGTTTTAGCAAAGCACAACAAAGATTCAGGTTCGGCAGCACTTAAAACAACAGGTGAATGGGTGGCTAAAAGAATTTGCGCTCCATAAACAGATACGAGAGATTGATACATCGTATCAACTGCTTTCGGGTGAATTCCATTTTCCGGTTCTTCGATTAAATAAATTCCCTTGAAATCAGGCAAATAGGCAGGAATTGTCAGAGCTAAAAGCCTCAGAGTTCCATCTGAAGCCATCCACGAAGGAACCTTAAACCCTTCTTTGTATTTGATAGTTAAATAGCGATGTTTAGTATCAGGAAACTCAGAGGTAGTTACATCTTCGATGTCTGGCAAAGCCGTTCTGACGTGAGAAATCCATTCCTTGAATTTCTTTTCAGATTTTGTTCTTAAATTGTGAATAACCCAAGGCAAATTAGAGCCGTCAGATAAAAATTTGTTTCCTTTTCCGGGTGGACTAGCTTGGCGGATAAGAAGACTGTTCAAAGTAATCTGTTGAACTTTTTCAGAAAGTAAATTTCTGAGCCACAAGGACGCAGGAAAATTTTCTTCATCCTCAAATAAATTACCTAAAGCAGTTTTTTTTGCGGCAAGTTTGAACGAAGGCATTAAACCTTTTTTGGAATTTTTAGATGTTTCCGAATAATAGGTTACTCTCGAAAAAGAGCTTTTTTTTACAATCAATCTGTCGCCTGTTTTATCTAGTTTGGAGGTTATAATAGTTTTAGGAGGCTTAGTTGAAGAAGGAAAGAATACTTTTTGAACATTTTTATTCTCATCAATATTTATACGAGAACTTTTAAGAAGTACATTCTCTTCAAAAACCGTATTTTCTCTCGTTTCTTTATTATATCCAATGGCTACTTCGTATCTAATTCTGTCATATATTCCATTTGAAAATTCAGCTAAAACTTCTTTAGGAATAAATGCTTCAATAGCTAATTCAAATCTTTCGCCTTCTCTCGCCCAAAATAAATCTTGTAAGTTTTGAGTCCTTTCATCAATTGCTGCATCTAGTCCATCAGTAACAAACTTTCCTAGAAAGGCAACAACGTCTAAAAACGTAGTTTTACCGCTTGCATTCGGTCCAACTAAAACGTGAAAATTGGAGAGCGATTGATTAACGTATCGTAAACTACGAAAATTTAATGCCTCTATTAAGCTAATCATTTTATTTATGAAATGTGAGAATAAATTACTTAATCGGCAAAAGCAACGCTCAACTGTTTGAGCGGCATTGATTTTCGTGTGTCCAATTCAACAGTATTTTCGCGGTTCACACGTTCATACAAAATATCGCGCTGCTGCGGCGTGAAACCGGCTTCGGAGATTTGGTAGCGCAATTCTTTTTCGTTCGCCTGCGTGTCCGCGCCCGCCGCCGAGACGACGTTTTCTTCAATCATAATCGAACCCATATCGTCCGCGCCGAAATGCAGCGCGGTTTGTCCCAGGCGCAAGCCCTGCGTGAGCCACGACGATTGAATGTGCTGAACGTTGTCGAGAAACAGGCGCGAGACGGCGACCATTTTTAGATAATCAATTCCCGTCGGCTCTTCCGTAATTTTGCGTCCCAAAGCGGTATTTTCGCGCTGGAACGTCCACGAAATGAACGCCGTAAAGCCGCCGGTTTCGTCCTGCAAATCGCGGATTCTTTGCAAGTGTTTGACGCGGTGCGAAACGTCGTCGCCGATGCCGAACATCATCGTCGCCGTCGAACGCAACCCGACTTTATGAACCGCGCGCATCACGTCGAGCCATTCCTGCGTATTGCATTTGGTCGAAACGCGCTTGCGAACGTCGTCGTCGAGAATTTCGCCGCCGCCGCCGGGCATCGAATAAAGTCCGGCATTTTTTAAACGGCGCAGAATCGTTTCGTAATCTAAGCCGCTTATTAAAGAAATGTTGTGAATTTCCGGCGGCGAAAAGCAATGCAGTTGAAACTTCGGATATTTGGCGTGAAGCGCCGAGAGCAGATTTTCATACCATTCGATATTAAAATCAGGATGCAAACCGCCCTGCATTAAAACGCCCGTGCCGCCCAAAGCAATCGTTTCGTCAATGCGTTTTTCGATTTCTTCTACCGAATGAACGTATGTGTCGGGTTTTCCCTGACGGCGATAAAACGCGCAGAATGTGCAGACGACGTTGCAGACGTTTGTGTAATTGATGTTGCGGTCGATGATGTAAGTTACTGCGTCGGATGGATTTTTCCGCATCCGAATTTCGTGCGCCGCCGCGCCGATGCGCGCGATGTCGTAACTTTTTAAAAGATTCGCCGCGTCTTCCGCCGTCAATCTTTCGCCGCCGAGAGCTTTATCTAAAATCGGTTGAATGTCGTTCATAAACTTTGCAAATTAAACTTTCCGTTTTGTGTTTTGCCAATCGAAGCTGCTGTTTTTACTGACCTTTTGCGCTTCTGAAAACGATTGATACAAAACTCGTGCCGAAACTTTTTGATGTTTTGTTTGATGCGGAGATTTTGCCGTTATAAACCGATAAATCGTAAAGGCTTGAAATTTTCAATCAATTTGTGTTTGCGCGCCAGCTCAAAATAAAGCCGCAAACCTTCGCGCATATTTTCGTCAATCGAATAGGAAATGTTTTCCGAAAGATATTTTTTAAAATCCTCTGTCGGCAGAGAAATGTGCGTTTCGTAATTAGCGACAATTTCGTCCAAATGTTTTAAGCCTTCGTCGCGCGCCGCCGCAAAATCAATCGTTTCTGCGATTTTCGATTTTTCCGCGCTCGCCATCCACATCGCAAAGACGAAACCGAAGTCGGTGAAACTGTTCCACGTTTCGGCTAAATCGAATTTGCGAAATTTCGTTTCGTCAATCACGAGCGCCGGGTCGCCGATTAAAAGCGCGCAGTCGGAATCAATTAACATTTCGCGCAGATTCGGGTTTGAATTTCTATAAACTGGCTCGATGCCGAAAAACTCGCGGAAGATGATTTTCGATAACGCGACGGAAGTTCTTGAAGATACGTCGAGCGCGACGGTTTTTACATCGCGCAAATCTTCGCCTTTCGTAACGAGACAAACGCTTCTGACGCGCTTCCGGGCGCCGACACAGACATCGGGAACGAGCAGAACATTGTCGATTCGCTGGTATTCGATGACCGGTACGAGCGCGGCGTCAACTCGTTTATCTGCAAGAAGTTGAGCCGAACGCGCGGGCGCGTTGTCCATTATCAATTCAAAGCGCCCGCGATTCGCGCCGTATAAAAAACTCCAGACGAGCGGCGCGGTGTTTGAATAACTCGACGCGGAGATGCGCGGCGTCGGCATTTATTTGGCTAAAACGTCCGCGTATTCCGGCGTCTCGTCGATAACTTTTTTGACGAACGGGCATTCGGCGACGATTTTTAAATTGTTTGCGCGCGCGTATTCCACTCCGGCTTTCACCAAATCCTTGCCGACACCTTTGCCTTTTAACGATTCGTCAACTTCCGTGTGGTCAATAGTTATCGTGTCTTCGCCCGATTTTTTGTAAGTCATCTCGGCAATCCATTCGCCGTCCCGTTCGATAAAAAACGCGCCGTTTTTTCCGTGTTCCTGATTTTGAATATTCATTGTAATTTCCCCGATTCGGATTTATTTTATAACTAAAGTTCTATCAAATGCATCTTCCTTTGCCAAACCTTGCCCGCCGATAAGCGATTCGATTATGCTTGAAAAATTATGAAAATTTACGACGTTACATTTCCAATCAGTGAGCGGACGCCGATTTACGAAGGCGACCCGCGAGTTGAAATCGAAACGACAAACGCAGTCGCGGACGGCGCGCCCGCAAACGTTTCGCACCTCTGCTGCGGCGTCCACACGGCGACGCACGTTGACGCGCCGAACCATTTTATCGAAGGCGGACGACGCGTTCACCAATTGGATTTGGAAAAATTAATCGGCGATTGTTCGGTTGTCGAAATTGAAGAAGGCGCGGCGTCGATTGGAATAAAACACGTCGAAAATCTTGAAAACGTCGAGCGCGTTTTATTTAAAACACGCAATTCAAATTTCTGGAACGAGCCGGAAAAAGGTTTCCGCAAAGATTTTACATACATCGAACCGGCGGCGGCGCGTATTCTTGTCGAGAAAAATATAAAGCTTGTCGGCATCGATTATCTTTCGGTTGAACGATTCGGCTCGACCGATTTTATGACGCATATTACTTTACTCGAAAACGAAGTCGTCATCATCGAAGGCTTGGATTTGCGGGCGGTTTCCGGCGGCGATTACGAATTGATTTGTCTGCCGCTCAAATACGTCGGCGGCACGGGCGACGGCGCGCCTGCCAGAACGATTTTAAGGCAAAAGTAAAATATGAATCGTGCTGAATTTACCGAACGGCGGCGTGCAATGGCGCAAAAATCAATCGAAGAATTTGTAGAACTTCTCGAAAGCGAAGATTTGCAGACCAGGTTTTTCGCCGAAATGTGCCTGCGCGACGCGACATCGACCTGACTGAATTTTCAACCGGCGAGTTCGCCGGAAGCGCGGGGAAAAGCGATTGAACAATGGCGCGATTGGTTAAAGGAACGCGAAGGAAAATTTAAAAAGCGTTTGAAAAGACGGTAAGCTCTATCAATTGAAATCTTAAAGCCTGTTTAAAAACTCCGCAAGCAGCAATTTCGCAACAAAGAAATTGCCCGCGAAAGAACGCGAAAAGAAGATTTGAACAAAGAAAAACGGATGTAATCCGGTTTTATTCTTTTTCCGGGACGACTTATAAAAAGAATCGCCCTCCGAAATAAAAAGAAGCCGCGAGCTTTTGAAAACTCGCGGCTTCTTTTTCGATTTTCTTAAGTTATTTCGCTACAGGTTAGTTCGGCATTAAAACGTGGTCGATAACGTGTATGACGCCGTTCGATTGTTTGACGTTGGCAATCGTAACCATCGCCGTTCCGCCTTTTTCGTCCATCAGCATAATGTTATTGCCGCTCATCGAAGCGGTCAGCATATCGCCGGAAACGGTTGTCAGCGTCGCTTTACCGTTGCCTTTTTTAATGGCTTTCATCAATTTCTTTGAATCCATATTACCGGCGACGACGTGATAAGTTAAAACTTTCGTCAGCATCGCTTTATTTTCCGGCATAAGCAGCATATTGACCGCGCCGCTCGGCAGCATATCGAACGCCGCGTTGGTCGGCGCGAAAACCGTGAACGGTCCTTTGCCCGACAGCGTATCGACTAAACCGGCAGCTTTTACCGCCGCGACAAGCGTCGTGTGGTCTTTTGAATTTACAGCGTTTTCGACGATATTTTTGTTTTTATACATCGCCGCGCCGCCGACCATCGGGTTTCCGCCCGACATTTGACTGCCGGACATACTGCCGCCCGACATCTGCGCCGAAACGTTTCCGCCGACCATCAACATTGCCAGCATCAATAAAAATCCCATTGTTAATTTCTTCATTTTTTTAAGTCCTCTCGTGTATTAAATTTTAAGTTCTGTCTTCAGCCCTTGTAATGAGGATTTCGCCGTTCTCTCCGCATTAGATTCAAAAGACCGCGCAAATAAATTTATTCGCGCGGTCTTTGCCGGAAAATAAAAAATTAAGAAATCGCCGAGCCGATAATCCGGCGAATTTTCTACGCGACGGTAATTTCTTCGCTCAGATAAACGTCCTGAATCGAATTTAATAATTTAACGCCGTCGGCAAACGGACGCTGAAACGCTTTTCTGCCCGATATTAAACCCGTTCCGCCGCCGCGTTTGTTGACGACCGCCGTCCGAACCGCGTCCGCCAAATCCGATTCGCCTTTCGACTCGCCGCCGGAATTTATCAATCCGCAGCGTCCCATATAACAGTTAGCAACTTGATAGCGCACCAAATCGATTGGATTATCTGTCGTCAGTTTTTCATAGACGAGCTTGTTTGTTTTGCCGTAAGGCGCGTCTTTAGCGAGATTTAATTGATTGTAGCCGCCGTTGTTGGTCGGAAGTTTCTGCTTGATGATGTCGGCTTGAATCGTTACGCCCAGGTGATTTGCCTGTCCGGTTAAATCCGCCGACGCGTGAAAATCGCCCGCCTTGTTCTTAAACGCCGGATTTCTCAGGTAACACCAGAGAATCGTCGCCATACCGAGTTCGTGCGCGTAGGCGAAGGCTTCGGCGACTTCGGTAATCTGGCGCGTCGATTCTTCCGAGCCGAAATAAATCGTCGCGCCGACGGCGACCGCGCCCATATTTCTGGCTTGTTCGATTGTGCCGAACATCACCTGGTCGAATTTGTTCGGGTAAGTAAGCAGCTCGTTGTGATTTATCTTGACGATAAACGGAATTTTGTGCGCGTATTTGCGGGCGACGATTCCCAAAACGCCGAATGTCGAAGCGACGGCGTTGCAGCCGCCTTCGATTGCCAGCTTAACGATATTTTCCGGGTCGAAAAACTGCGGATTCGGCGCAAAACTCGCGCCCGCCGAATGTTCGATTCCCTGGTCAACCGGCAGAATCGACAGATAGCCGGTTTTCGCCAGTCGTCCGTTATCGAAAAGCGTCTGCAAAGAGCGCAGAACATTTGGATTCCGGTCGGACTGCATCCACACGCGGTCGATGAAATCCGCGCCCGGAAGCTGCAAATTTTCTTTCGGAATAGTTTTAGACGTGTGATTTAAAATCGTTTCGGCGTCGTCGCCGAGAAGTTTCTGAATTTTACTGAATTCGCCAGCCATTTTTTATGTTTCTCCCAATCAATAAATTTATGAAATTAGAGCGTGCTTTGCGCCTGATTATAGCATAAAAGCCATATACAAACCGACTTGCACCATATAGAAAGCCACTTACACGACTTACAAAGCCACTTACACGATGTAGAAAGGCGCTTGCGCGACATATAAAACGCGCGAAGCGTATTGACGAGCTGCGCATAATATCCGGCGTTTCGGAAACGGTTATAATCGCGCTTCCGGTTGCGGACGCGCCTTAATTTTTCTACCATCGAAACTTATGCTCAAACGCTGGATGCACAAACGCGAGCGCCATTACGCCTTTCTCAACGACAACCGCGTCGTTCACCCGTTCGGCTGGGGAACGGAATTTATAAACGAAAACGCTGACACCGCTGACCCGAAACAGTTTTTCCGCGATTATACGAAAAAGGTCGCGGCAAACAGCGGCGAATTTTTCTTCGCCCCGGAAATAAAAGATTACAGGTTAAACGGCGACCGGTTGACGTGGACGAGCGCGATTGAAACCGTTTCGACTGAAAACAATACGGCAAACGCGAAATTTTTCCCGTTTGCTAGAGACAAAAAATCCGCCGTCGTCGTTCTGCCGCACTGGAACGCCAAAGCTGGAAGCTATTTCGATTTGTGCAAGGTTTTCAACCGTGTCGGCGTGTCGGTTCTGCGCCTGACTTTGCCGTATCACGAAGAACGTATGCCGCCCGAACTGGAACGCGCCGATTATTTAGTCGCGCCGAACGTCGGACGCACTTTGCAGAGTTTGCGGCAATCGGTTATCGATACGCGCGCCGCCGTCGCCTGGTTGAAAGAACAAGGTTACGAAAAAGTCGGCGTCGTCGGCACAAGCATCGGCTCTTGCGTCGGATTTTTCGCTTTCGCGCACGATTTAACAATCGACGCCGGAGTTTTCAACCACGTCTCCGGCTACGTCGCCGATGTCGTCTGGCAGGGTTTATCGACGTATCACGTCAAACAAGGCTTGGAAAATGACATCTCGCTCGAAGATTTGCGCGAATTCTGGCTTCCAATCTCGCCGCTCGCTTATATGGAAAAGCTCGCCGCGATGCCGCCGCGCCCGCAGCGCTATATTTACACGCTCTACGATTTAACTTTCCCCGTAGATTTATCGCGACAGGTAATAAAAGGCTTGCGCGAAAACCACATAAAACACAGCGAAGTCGCCATCCCGTGCGGTCATTACACGTTGGGCGAAAAGCCGTGGGTTTATCTCGACGGCTGGAAGATTGTCAGTTTTCTGCGGAAACATTTGCGTTAATTTGCGGTTTGATTTTCAATCTGAATGTCTTATAAACTTTCTTTGCCTACAATTTGTCGATGACTGCGCTGCCCGAAAAATACAAAAATACGATTGACGAAGCGATGCTGGGATTAACTGCGCGTGCCGGAAATGCGCGTGGGCTTGAGGCTTCAGATTTGCGCGGGCGCGTCGAGAAATCAATTGAAAAATATGTTTTGCGCGCGGATGAAAACGCAAATGCTTCGGACGTTAAAGCGTTTGTCGATGAAATGCGCGCCGATGATTTGTGTTTGATAATCGCGTGTGAAAACGGCGACGAAAAGGCTTGGGAAGATTTGGTCAGAGATTACGATTCGACCGTTAAATCGGCGGCGCGGAAAATTTCCCAAAATGCGGAAGACGCCGAAGATTTGGCTGGTTCGATTTGGGCGGAATTGTTCGGGTTAAAGCGCGACAAAGACGGCAAATTGAAAACCAAACTTTCCTATTATTCGGGACGCGGAAGTTTGAAAGGCTGGCTGCGCGCCGTCGTTTCGCAGCTTGCTGTTGACGCGTTTCGCAAAGATTCAAAGTTCGTGCAGATTGAGGAATCGAGAGAATTTGAAAATCTGGCGAACGACGCGGCGACGAATTCCGGCAACGCGAAGATAATTCACGCAGCCGCCAATCCCGAAGAAAATTTCAGTGCGAAACAGACGCAGAAAGATGTGTCAAACGCATTGAAACAGGTGATTGAACATCTCGACGCCGAAGATAAATTAATCTTAAAACTTTATTATTTCGACGAATTGAAATTAAAAGACATCGGTGCGGCTTTGGGTTTTCACGAAGCGACGGCGAGCCGCAAACTGGCGCGTGTTCAGACGGAAATTAGAAAATCAATCGAAAAGAATTTAATAAAAGATTTCGGCTGGACGCCCGAAGAAACAAAACGATATTTGGCGGACGCGGCATCAAAGCTCGACATCGGCGTCGAAAAAATGTTCGCGCTTGTGCTGTGCGCGTGGCTGGCGCAAGAATTCTGGAAGTGAGACGTTCCGTAGTTTGGAAAAAGGCTTTAGCCACAGAGAACGCAGAGAACACAGAGAGATTTTTAATAATGGGAAGCCGCGCACAAAGGTAAATAACATAGATTTCAGGTTTTTATTTAAAAAACTATTTTTTATTTCTCTCTGTGTTCTCCGTGTTCTCTGTGGCAAAAATAAAAATGGAATTTGAATTCGACAAGGAAATCGACGCACTTTTGCGGCAGACGGCGCAGGGCGAAGCCGTGTCGGCGAATCGAAAATCCGAAATCGAAAATCCGAAATCGCCGCATCTCGACGCCGACGAAATTTCACTTTTCGCCGAAAACGCTTTGCCCGAAAAAACAAAAGCGCTTTATACGGAACACTTTGCCGATTGCCAGCGGTGTCGGAAAATTCTTTCAAATGTCATCGCGCTCGATTCTGAAATCGCAAAAAAAATTATTCCTGCGCTGGAAACTGCAAAAATTTCAAGTGTCGTTCCGTGGTATCAGCGGCTGTTTGCAGCGCCGAATTTAGCTCCCGCGCTGGGCGCGCTGGTTCTGGTTTTTGCGGGACTGATTGCTTTTTCTTTTTTGCAAAACTCGAACAATTCTGAAAACGCCGAAATCGCGCAAGTCGAATCAACCGAAAAGATGAGCGGTCCGAATGCGGGCGGCGACGCTCAAATAATCGAATCGAATTCGGCGGCGATGTCGAACGGCGGCGCGATGTCGTCGAATTCCGGTTCTGCAATGTCCAATTCATCGGTTGCGATTCCGACACTGCCTGTTTCGCCGAACGGCGGCGCGATGTCGAACGGCGCGTCGGTTTCCAATTCGGCGGCGTCTCTAAATAAGCGAATCGAGGCGGAAAACAAGCAGCCGAAAAACGAGGCGCAAACCGCTGACGGCGCGATGCCGGCGAAACAATCCGACGCCGAATCGCTGACCGGCAGCGCAAATTTCACTCCGCAAATAAAGCCGAAAGCAAAAGAAGCGATAACGCGAGCGGCGGATGATAACGATGCCGTCAAAACGGACGCGCCGCAGCCCGCGCCGCCGCAAATGTCCCGTTCCGCGCCCGCCGAGCTTTCGGTAAACGGCAGAAACGCAGCGGTTTTGAGAAACGCGCGGGCGAAAAATGCGGAATCCGACGCGTCAGCGGTGCGGACGGTAAACGGAAAAAACTTCAGACGCGAAAACGGCGTTTGGTATGACGCGAGCTACAACGGACAGGCGACGACGAACGTTTCGCGTAGTTCGGAAGATTTCAAAAAACTCGATTCCGGCTTGCGCTCGATTGCGGGAAGTTTGAACGGCGCGCTTGTCGTCGTTTATCAAGGCAGGGCGTATCGGATTCAATAAATTTACGATGACCGCAAAAACCGTCAGCCGCGCCGACAAAAATCTTTCCAACTTCCGAAAACAAAGTTAGAATAATGGTATGAAAACACTTTTTATGACGTGTCTTTTATGCGTTTTCGCCGCAGTTTCCGCAAATGCGCAATCGGTCTGGCAGGCGAATCTCGACGGCAAAGTTCAGTTTTATCAAACGACAGATTTCGGCATCGTTCTAACGGGAAGCGAAAATTCGCTTTACGCCGTTGACGGGCAAAGCGGCGAAACGATTTGGCGGCGGAAAACCAGAGGCTTGAACGAAACATCGATAACGCCCGTGCCTTCGACCGATTTGATTTTGGTTTCGAGCGACGAAGGCAGCAAATCGCGTCTCGAAGCGGTTGATTTATTGTCGGGCGCGAGCTTATGGCGCAGCGATAAAGTCAAAGGCGACGTTTTGCAGTTGGCAGTTGAGCCGGAAAATGATTTGATTGCCGTCGTTCTGGTCAAAGACGCGAAAGGAGAATCGGGCGAGAAATTAAAGCGCAAACCGGTTACGCACGTTTTCAGATTATCAACCGGCGACGAACTCTGGAAACGCGATTTCGACAACGAAATCGAGATGATGCCCGCTCGATTCGGGATAGGCGAAACCGCTTTCACGCTTGACAATTACCGTGCGCCGTTAATTTTAGACGGCAGGCTTTATCTTTTCTACGAAGGCGCGACGAGTTACGACGCGCAAACCGGAAAAGAGAAAAACCGCGAAAAATTTAAAATCAACGAAGACGGTTTGGCGTTGACCGAAGCCGACCCGATTTTCGACGAAAAATTCGTTTACACATCGGGACGCGGGCGAATCAGAGCGATAAACCGCAAGGACGGCGAAGTCGAATGGGAAGCGAAAGATTTAGGCGTTACGCCGGAAATGGCGATTGTCGGCGGCGTTTTGTATGTCAGAACCGGCGGACAGTTCACGCGTATTGAAGACGGCGAAACGGTCGAAAAGGGAAGTTTCGGCGTCTCGGCAATCGACGCGCGAAACGGCAAAACGCTCTGGCGCTACAAAGGCGCGGACAAAGGCTTGACGAATTTCGTTTTCGCGGACGCCGACACGATTTTAATTGCCGACAAAGACGATTTGATAACGATTGACGCCCGAAACGGCAAACGAATCGACAAAATCGAACACGACATCGAGCGCGCGCAGTTTGTTTTGATAAACGAAAGCGGCGCGGCGGTCGTCGGCGGACGGGACGAAATCGCGGCGTTTCAAGTCCGCGGTCGGGCGGAAGTTCAAGGTTCAAAGTTCAAGGTTCAAGGTCAATCGGCGATTCAAAATGCAAGCTCCGGCGTTCAAAATTTCGCCGGAAACCGGAAACCGGAAACCGGAAACTTGAAACTTGAAACTTCAGCGCTCTGGCGCGTCAAACACAAAGCGCCCGGACGCGGAGTTTTGCGAACCGTCGCCGGAATCGCGCTGCGGGCGACGGCGCTTTATTTTCGCTACGGTGGAATCGCGACATCGGCTTTGAGTTTCGCTCGCGGCGGTTTGAGTCTGGCGCACACGGTCAATTCATTTCGCTGGTCGGGTTTGAGAAACAGATTTTCGTCATTTGATTTGACGACACTGGCGAGCAATTCGGCGAAAAATTACGTTACCAATAAAGTTTCGCTTTATGGAATTTCCGCGCGCACGCCGAATCTCTTGAATCGAATAAACGGCTTGCAAAACGGCGCGTCAAATTTGCCGAATATACCGAATGTTTCAAACATTCGCGGGCGAATCATCGGCGGCGCAATCAATCGAGCCGCGCCTTCACGCGCCGATATTCAGGAAAGTCTGCTCGACCGTCTCGACCCGACGCGCCAACTCGACAAACTTTCAGAATATTTTCTCCGCCGCAAACGCCTCGCCGACCTGCGCGGAAGTTATATGTATTTCTACACCGATTTACCGAAGCCGTTCGACAAAAAAGGTCTCGTCGGCGTCAGCGTTCACACCGGACAGGATTCGAGATTCGTCTTAATCGGCGAGCCGGATGAGCGTTTCGTAACGGACGAAGCCGCCGGTTTGCTTTATTCGGCAAGCGGCAGCAGATTGCAGGCGTTCGACGTTTTAAATAAATGAAATCCGCGAAAATTATTTGCTTAAAAGTGTCCGGTATTCGATTTCAAATTCAGTCAAAGTTAAGACTTTGACTCGCGGAAATTCGATTGTCTTTAAAACCTGGAAATGATTATCGTTAGAAACCAAACAAACGGCGTTGGCAGAAATGGCGCAATCGACAAATTTGTTGTCGTCTGCGTCTTCGGAAATAAGCGCGAAGTTAAAATAAATTTCCGCTTTTTCGGTGAAAGGACTGATGAGAATGAAATTTATGATATTTTCGGCAACGTTCGCGTTTGTCTTTCTCTCCAGCATTTCGCGGTATTCAAATAAAATTTCGTTCGACACGCACAAAATTAATTCGCCTTCGATTATCAAATCAAAAATCCGGCGAAACGGCGATTTTCTGCCGATAATCGCGATTAAAACGTTTGTGTCAACGACTATTTTCGGCACGGTTATGCTCATTCGTCCAATCGGTCATATCGTCGGCGGTTAAATTTTCTTTCTCCCAAATTTCGTCCATCGCGTCCGAGGCTTTACCGGCGAAATATTTTGCTAAAATCAATTTAATCTCGCGCAGGTTTGCATCATCGACGCCGTTTGCATACAGTTTGAGAAGTTCGACCTGTAAGTTGCTTAATTGCTGCATCGGCATAATTTTTACTTCCTTTTACCGTTCGATTTTAGTATAAATGGTGCATATTGAAAAGAATTTCGTCCGCAATATCAATCATTATGACAAGAAAAACCATTGTTTTGCTCGCTCTTTTTGCGCTCTTTGCTTCATCTGCCGCCGCTCAAAAAAAAGAAAAGCCGAATGCCGAAACCGTTAAAATGTTGCGGGAAGTTTCGCCGAAAAATATCGAAGCGACGATTCGCAAGCTCGTCTCATTCGGCACGAGAAATACTTTGTCCGAACAGGATAATCCGGCGCGCGGCATCGGCGCGGCTCGTGATTATCTGTTCGGGGAATTTCAGAAAATCAGCGCCGATTGCGGCGGTTGTCTGCAGGTTGAAAAACAGAGTTTTTTACAGCCGAAAGCTAACCGCGTTCCAGAGCCGACGACTTTAACGAATGTTGTGGCAACGCTCAAAGGCGCGACTGACCCGACGCGCGTTTATGTCGTTTCCGGTCATTACGATTCGATGTGTTCGTCGCCGGTTGACGTTAAATGCGACGCGCCCGGCGCGAATGACGACGCTTCCGGCACGGCGGCGGTTGTCGAAATGGCGCGTGTAATGTCGAAACGGAAATTCGACGCGACGATTGTTTTTATGACCGTTCCGGGCGAAGAACAGGGACTTCTGGGCGCGACTTATTTCGCCGAACAAGCCAAACAAAATAAAATGAATATCGAAGCGATGTTCACCAATGACATTATCGGCGGCGTAACTTCGTATAAAAACGCGGCGGACAGACAATCGGTGCGCGTCTTTGCCGAAGGCGTGCCGTCGGACGAAACCGAACAGCAAGCCGGAACGCGCCGGAGTGTCGGCGGCGAAAACGATTCGGCTTCGCGCCAGCTCGGAAGATTTATCAAGGAAGTCGCCGACGTTTATTCGCCTAAGTTTCGCGTCCAGTTGATTTATCGCCGCGACCGATATTTGCGCGGCGGCGACCACATTCCGTTTCTCGAACGCGGATTTCCCGCCGTTCGCTTTACCGAGCCGCACGAAGATTACACGCACCAGCATCAAACTATCCGCACCGAAAACAATATTTTTTACGGCGACACGCCCGAATTCGTCGATTTCGATTACATCGCAAACGTCGCCCGCGTCAACGCCGCATCGCTCGCCGCGCTCGCGCTCGCGCCCGCCAAACCGAAAAACGTCGTCATTTTAACAAAACGCCTGACCAACGACACCGATTTACAGTGGAACGCCAGCGCCGACAACGATTTAGCCGGTTACGAAGTCGTCTGGCGCGACACGACCGCGCCGTTCTGGACGAATTCGGTTTTCGTCGGCAATGTTACGACTTACACCGCCAAAGAAATGTCGAAAGACAATTACTTTTTCGGCGTCCGCGCCGTCGATAAAAGCGGCAATAAAAGCCCGGTTGTTTATCCGCGACCGATGCGTTGAGAAAATGAAGAATTAAAAAAACAACTTGTTCGCTTTTACCTTCTTTTGGAGAGGAAAATTATGCTCGGCGGAAAAGATTGGGACGAATGGATTGAAGAATATTCGCACAGCCACGAACACCCAATTAACAAATTAACGCACAAAACCGGTATTCCGATGATTGCGCTTTCGCTGCCGCTTTTTCTCGTCGCGCCGTTTGTTAAAAATTTCTGGATTGCGCCGGTTTTTTTATTCGTCGGCGGCTGGATTCTGCAATTTGTCGGGCATTATTTTGAAGGCAAGCCGCCGGAATTTTTCAGAGACTGGCGATTTCTGTTTGTCGGCGTTCGCTGGTGGCTCAAAAAAACAGTCAACAAGTAACAGTTAACAGTTGTCAGTTATCAATTTTGTCGGCTGCTGACTGATAACGGTTGACTGACAACTGTTCCGACCGTATCGCCGCGCCGGTTTTTTATCGTCATCGGCGAATATTCGCGCAGATTTTCATCGTTAGTCCGGTCAATCACGCCGAGAGCGCGAAGCAGTTCGATTATAACGACGGCGCGCGCGCGTTTGTCGTCGCCGTCTTCGATTTTCAGCGCAATTCCCAAGCCGCGTTTCCAGCGTTCGGACGGCAGAATCCCAGCGACATAAACGCCTTCCGCGCCGATTTTTGAAATGATTTTTCCGCGTGCCGACTGCATTATAATCGTGTCTAATCTTTCAGTTCCGCCAATCATTTGCGGGTAATTCATCATCGCCGAAACGATTCGCCGGCAGGCTTCGCGCGTTTCATCGTCAAAGTTTTTCGGCGGGAAAACGAGCCGCGCAAAAGATTTCGCCATCGCTCGGACGGGAAGCGCGAAATTCGGCGCGGCGCAGCCGTCGATGCCGATTGGAATTTCGTCTTTCGGAATATCGGTAAAGAGCGAAACAACGTCCAGAATCGCCTGCTGAACCGGATTTTCAAGCGCTTCGTAAGTTTCTAAATCAGCTTCGAGATGTTTGGCGAGCGCGAGCATCGCCGCGTGTTTGCCCGAACAGTTGTTGTGCAGCTGATTTGGTTTTTCACCGCCGCGAATCAACGCTTCGGCAATTTTTTCATTAAACGGAACTTGCGCGCCGCATCGCAAATCCGATTCGCTCAAACCAATTTTAGCGAGCATTTCGGCGCACGTTTCGGTATGAATTTTTTCGCCCGAATGCGAGCCGCACGCCAGCGCGATTTCCGCGTCCAGAAAACCGAATCTTTCAGCCGCGCCGCTCGTTAAAACCGGAAACGCCTGAAACGGCTTGCCCGAAGAACGAATAAACGTAACGGTTTCGGGATTGCCCTTCGACAAAACGGTTTCGCCGTTGCCGTCAACGACGATTAAATGTCCGCGATGAATCGATTCGATTGTTTCGCCGCGAACGACTTCGGCTAAAATTTCAGATTGCATAATTTTTAATAAAAACATCAAGGAAATTAGCCACGAACAAACACGAAGGAACACGAAAGAAAAGTGAAAAAGTGAAAAGGGTAAAAAGTGGAAAGTGCCGGTTGTCTTTCATTAACTAAACTTTTTCACTTTTCCAATTTCTCACTTTTGTTCTTTCGCTTTTTCATTTTCATTTTGTTCGTGCCTTTTCGTGTCTGTTCGCGGCTAATCTCTCCCTTTTATCATTTCTCTTGCGTGCTGGCGCGCCGTTTCGGTAATTTCTTTGCCGGTCAGCATTCGGGCGATTTCTTCGATTTGTTCGGTTTCGTTTAACTGCCGAACGCGAATTTCGGTTCGATTTTTTACGGCTTCTTTTTCGACGACAAAATGCTGGTCGGCTAAAGATGCAACTTGCGGCTGGTGCGTAACGCATAAAACCTGCTGCGTTTTGGCGAGTTCTTTGAGCTTTAAGCCGACGGCTTCGGCGACGCGACCGCCGATTCCGGTGTCGATTTCGTCGAAAACCATCGCTTTTTCAAATTCGGAAAGTTTCGCCGTCGTCTTTAAAATCAGCATCAGGCGCGACGCTTCGCCGCCGGACGCGACTTTTGCAATCGGTTTGACCGATTCGCCCAAATTCGCCGAAAAATAAAATTCGATTTGGTCGAAGCCTTTGGCGGTGAATGATTTATCCGCTGTTTCGTCCGTGTTGATGCGGACTTCAAACCGCGCCTTTTCGAGCGCGACGGCTTTTAAGCTCGTTTCAACTTCCTTTTCAAATTTGCGCGCTGCTTTTTCGCGCTTTTCGTGCAGTTCTCTTGCGGTTTTGACGTATTCGGCGCGGGCTTTCTGCAATTCCCGCCGCAGCTCTTCCTCGCGTAAATCGGCGGTTTCGATGTTTTTTAAGCGTTCTTCGGATTCCGCGAAATGCGCTAAAACGGTTTCAATCGTGCCGCCGTATTTACGTTTCAGGCGCGCGATTTCGGCGAGGCGCGATTCGATTTCTTCAAGACGTTCGGGCGAAAATTCGAGCGAGCCGCGAAAATCGCGGACGGCAAACGCCAAATCTTCCAAAACCGCCTGCGCCGTCTGCAAACTTTCAGAATATTCGCCGAAACTCGCGTCGTATTCGGCAAGTTCACTAACTCTTTTGACGACTTTTTCGAGCGTCGTTACCGTTGCTTCTTCATTTTCATAAAGCAATAAATAACTTTCGTCGCTCAAAGTAGAAAGTTTTTCGACGTTGCTCAAACGCCGTTTTTCTTCTTCGAGATTTGTGTCTTCCTCAGGTTTCAAATTCGCTTTGCCGATTTCCTCGACCTGAAACTTCAAAATGTCGAGCAGCTGAAACTTCTGCGCTTCGTCTTCGCGCAGATTGGCGATTTCCTTTTGAATCCGCGCAAGTTCACGATATTTCTCGGCAACGGTTTTTCGTTGATTTTGCAGATTGGCGTATTCGTCGAGCATTTCGAGATGCGTCGCCGGATTAAAGAGCGTCGCCTGCTCGCCCTGACCGTGAATATCGACGAGAAACGCGCCGATTTTTTTCAGGAAATTCTGCGTAACCGATTGATTATTAACGAAGATACGGTTGCGTCCCGTCGCCGCCAATTCGCGGCGGACGATGATTTCGGTTTCCGGCGCGTCGTCGGCTTCGATGCCGCCCTCAAAAAATAATTGATGCAAATCGGCGTTCGCCGCCACGTTGAAAAGTCCTTCGATTTGAGCGTTTGCCGCGCCTTCCTTTATCAAGTCGCTTGAGACGCGCTCGCCCGTCAGCGCGCCCAAACTATCGACAATAATAGACTTGCCCGAACCTGTTTCGCCTGTTAAAAGATTTAATCCGGTCGAAAATTCGAGTTGCAGCTCGTCAATCAGCGCGATGTTTTTGATTTTCAGAAGCGAAAGCATATTTGAATTTGATTATAGAAGAATTTCACCACAGAGGCATAAAGAGCGGAAAGGTTTTTAGCCGCGAATAACACGAATGACACGAATAAAATCAGGTGTTGGGAAATGGGCGTCAGGTTTTATTCTGGAAATTCTTTCTAAAACCTAAGACCTAAAACCTAACTTTTCTTATTCGTGTCATTCGTGTTATTCGCGGCTAAATCTTTCTTTATCGTGAACCTCTTAGTTGCTTTTCGGCAAAAGACGCGCGCCTTTTTCCCACTTGCCGTTTCTGAAAATTGCGTCGGGCGGAAACATTTTTTCCAAATCCGCCGATTTCCAATCGACTTTGCGCGACTTTTTATAAAAGAGAAATTCGCCGGGCGAACCGATTTTCAGCAGTCCGTTTTTTGCCGCCAAATAAAAATCGCCCGCGTCGTATTCGTCCAAGCCGGCGACGATTGATAAGTCGCCGATTTCCTGAACCGATGTCGGCGCGATTTCTCCGGCGCGGCGGCGTTCGGCGTTGACGGCAACGTCGCCCGTGAATGGCGTTTCGGTTAAATTCACAATATTTGCTTTGCGAAAAATCGCCGTGTAGAGATTGCCCGAATCGTTGAACGGCAAAGTGTCATAGACGTTCGGATTCGCTTTCTGCTCCGTTTTACCGACGACGGATTTGAGCGCGGCGAGATACGCGACGAAATTCATTTTCACCAAAAACATCTCGTCTCTGCCGTGAAGCGCGCCGGTTTCGATTAATATTACGGGCGTTCCCCACGCGGAAATCATATCGCCGAACGCGCGCGGATTATACGTGTCGTCGTAGCGCCCGATGTTTCCCTTTATGAAATCGTCGAGCGCGTCAATCATAACGGTGCAGATTCTCCTCGAACGAAGATGTCCGGCGTTCGACTTGCCCTGCAAATCGCCGGAAACCGCCAAAAGAGAAATCGTCGCCTGTTTCGGGCTTTTGCCGACGGTCGTTAAAGTGTTTTGATTGTGCAGATTAAAGCCCAAATCCGGCTGCCATTCGTCGCGCAGTTTTTTCAGTAATCTGCCTTCGGGCGTCTGCAAGGCGCGAGCGTCGCGGTTGATGTCGATGCCTTGAAGATTGCGGCGCTGGTAAAGTTCCGCGCCGTCGGGATTGAGCATCGGCACGGCGCGAATCGTCAGCGTGTTTTCGAGTTGTCTGACCCAGCTTTTATCACGGTTTTTCTGCAAAAATGTGAGCATATCAATCAGCGCCGAAGTCGCCGTCGGTTCGTCGCCGTGCATCTGCGACCACATAAAGACTTTAGTCGCGCCTTTGCCCCATTCGACTTGATAGATTTCCCGATTAGCGTTGCTGCGCCCGACTTCTTCAACCTTTAAACCGATTGATTTCAGCTCGCTTAAATATTTCTGCAAATCCTTGTGGCGAACCTGCGACGGCGGCAGGCGCGAAACGTGCTGTTTATCCCAGATGCCGGCAAAATCTCCGGCGGTTTGCGCCTGCGCGGCGTTTATCAAAAAAAGCAGTGAAAAAACGAGTAAAAGTTTCATAGCGGTAAAACATCGAATTAGAATTTTAATATCGAATTTGTTATGTCGCCGAAATTTTATCATAAAACGTTTTAATCAAATCAACCTGCCGGAAAACGGAAATTTCAGCCGCAAAGAATTAAACTTTTTGCGAGGGATTTTCGTCAAAATGAAATAAATGTAACCGTTTCGGCTTAAACGGTGTCTAATCCGATTGGGCTTGAAATTTTCGGGAAGCCGATTTAAATTCCGGCAAAGCAAAAAAATAAAAACGGTTCGACCGCGCGGGCAATTTAATCGCTTTTTTAGTTTTTCTAAAATTCTTTTTTCGCGGCAGATTTTAATAATTTCAAATTTCAGAGGCTAAATATGAAACAAATTTTCTTTGGTTTAACGCTCTTAACCGTTTCGTTTTCGGTTGTTTCCGCCGGTTCGGGAAATCCTTTGGCGCGGTTTGACGCGAAAGCGAAAAGCGGTTTGAACGAATCGAGTTTGCTTTCGGGCGGCGCGGCTCGCGTGCAGACGAATTTAATCGGCGATGTAACCGCCATCGACCGGAGCGCGGGGAAAATCGTCGTTCAAACCGAAGCGAAAACCTCCGTAACCGTAACGGTGGGAGAGAAAACCGTTTTCAGACGTGTCGCGCCCGGTCAGACTTCGCTGGCAGGCGCGGAACAGATAACCGTCGCGGACGTGAAAATCGGCGACAGAGTTTTGATTCCCGGCGGCGTCGCGGCTGAACAAACGGCTGTCCGTCAATTTATCGTGATGGCGCGTGAAGCGATAAACGCGCAGCGCGACAAAGAGCGCGAAGCCCGCCGCGCGCGCACAATCAACGGGCGCGTTACCGCTGTTAATTTGGAAAAAAAGGAAATTATCATTCAATCGCGCGGGCGCGGCAACGCGGAAGTGTTAACGATTGCGGCGCTGCCGAACACGAAACTGCTGCGTTACGCGCCGGATTCGTTGAAGACAACCGACGCTAAGCCGGGAACTTTCGCCGATTTGCGCGGCGGCGACCAGATTCGCGTCGTCGGCGACAAAAGCGCGGACGGGACACGCGTCGCCGCTGAGGAAATTTTTTCCGGTTCGGTAACGAGAGCCGTCGGAATTATTTCGGAAATAAATACTACACGCGGCGAAGTCGTCGTAAAAAACATTCAAACCGGACAATCGATGACGGTTGCCGTCGGAAAAAATACGACGCTTCGGCGCATCACCGCGGAAGTCGCCGCGACGCTTAAAGAGCGGTTTGAAAGAAGGCGCGAGCGTCAGGCGCAGCGCGCTGCTTCGGGCGGCGCGGAACAGCCGCAGGGACAGGAAAACCGGCAGCGAAACCGGGGCGAGCGACGGAATCGCGCCGAAGGCGAGCAGCAAAATAATAATCCGGCGGGCAATCGTAATCCGCAGCAGATATTTGAAAATCTGCCGCCGATAACCGTCGCGGATTTGAAAAAAGGCGACGCGATTTCGATTACGGCAACGTCGAGCGGCGTTGACGCGACGCGAATGACGGCGGTTTCGATTTTAACGGGCGCGCCGGAATTACAGCAAATTCTACAGCAGACGCAGGGCGGCGGACGCGGGCAGGGAAATATGAGTCCCGGTTTGCCGGGCAACGTCGGCGGCGGCAATCCCGGACGCGGCGGAGACGACGACCCGCGAAAATAAATATTAGTTGTAATTTTGATAAATATATCGAGAAAGAGTTGTTAAACGGCTCTTTCTCTTTTGTTAATAAAACCAGAACAGCAGAGGAATATTATGCGGCGATTTTTTACACTGTTTGTAAAAACAACATTTTCAGTGCTTTTTTTGTTATTAAATTCCGCTTCGATTTTCGCGCAGCAGTCGCAGGCGACTTTGCGCGGGCAAGTCGTTGACGCGCTCGGCGGAATCGTTATCGGCGTAACGGTTACGGCGACCGACGCGACCGGCGCGGCGCGGACGGCGGCGACCGACGAGCAGGGACAATATGTTTTTCCGTCGCTCGCGCCGGGACGTTATACGATTCGTGTCGATACGCCCGGATTTTCGCCGTATGAAAGCGCGGCAACCGAAATAACCGCCGGGCGCACCGAACCGCTCGACGTTGTTTTGACCGTCGCGAACGCGCTCGAAGAAGTTACCGTAACCGACGACAGTCCAATCGGAACTGAGCCGGAGAACAACGCCGACGCGACCGTTCTGCGCGGCGATGATTTGGACGCGCTGCCCGACGACCCGGAAGATTTAGCCGAAGCATTGCAGGCGCTCGCCGGACCGTCAGCCGGAGTTGACGACGAAGGGCAGCTGTATATCGACGGCTTCACCGGCGGCAGACTTCCGCCGAAAGAATCAATCCGCGAAATTCGCATCAACCGCAATCCGTTTTCAGCCGAATACGACCGTTTAGGCTACGGGCGCATCGAGATTTTCACCAAACCGGGAACTGATAAATTTCGCGGGCAGGCGTTTTTTAATTTTAATGACGAGAGCTTAAATTCGCGTTCTTCGTTCGCGCCGGTTCGCGCTCCGTATCAGGCGCGGCGGTTCGGCGGCAACTTGAGCGGTCCGATTATCTCGAAAAAATTATCGTTCTTTTTCGATTTCCAAAAGCGCGACGTTGACGACAACGACGACATCACGGCGAACATTCTCGACGCTTCATTCAACCCGATTTTCTTTAATCAAACCATTTTGTCGCCGGCGCGCCGGACGACTTTCAGCCCGCGCCTCGACTGGCAGATAAACGATGTCAATACGCTGGTCGCGCGTTACACGTTTGAAACCAGCGAGCGGATAAACGAAGGCGTCGGCGGCACAAATCTCGCGTCCCGCGCGTATAACAGCGACACGACGCAGCACACGGTTCAACTGACGGAAACGTCCGTTATCAATAAATCAATTATCAACGAGACGCGTTTTCAATACATTCGCAACCGGCGCGACCAGTCGGGCGGAACATCAGCGCCGACCATTCGCGTTCTCGACGCTTTTACCGGCGGCGGAGCGCAAATCGGCAACTCTTTCAACAACGAAGACCGCATCGAGCTGCAAAATTTTACGTCGTGGACGCTCGGAAAACATTCGCTGAAAGCCGGAGCGCGGCTTCGTTCGGCGTGGGTCGATAATTCGTCGGAGCAGAATTTTGCCGGAACCTTTACGTTCGGCGGCGGAATCGCTCCGCAGCTCGATGCCGGTAATCAGATTGTGCGTGACCAGAGCGGAGCTTTAGTAACTACCCAAATAACGAGTTTAGAGCGTTACCGCCGAACGCTGCTTCTTCGCGGACTCGGACTTTCGACGGCGGAGATTCGTGCGCGCGGCGGCGGCGCGACGCAGTTTTCGGTTTCCGGCGGCAACCCGGAAATTAACTATTCGCAAACTGATTTCAGTCCGTTTATACAAGACGACTGGCGCGTCAATCCGAATTTGACACTCTCCTTCGGTCTGCGTTACGACTGGCAGAACAACATCGACAGCAAATTAAACTTCGCGCCGCGCGTCGCTTTCGCGTGGTCTCCGAAATCGGGCGATTCCGCCGGAAATCGGCGACGGCAGCAAACGGTCATTCGCGGCGGCATCGGCGTTTTCTACAACAATTTCAACGAATCGCTGATTTCGCAGACTTTAAGATTTAACGGCGTCAACCAGCAGCAATTTCTTATTACGACCGCTACCGAGAACGGATTTGATTTTCTCGATTCGTTTCCGAACGTGCCGACCGCCGAACAGCTCACCGCTTTTGCGGTTCGTCAAACCGTCCGGCGGCGCGACGCGGATTTGCAAACGCCTTACACGGTTCAAACCGCGCTCAGCTTCGAGCGTCAATTGCCGTATAAAACGACGTTTTCGGTAAATTTCATCAACGCGCAAACCAGAAACGTCTTTCGCACGCGCAACATCAACGCGCCGCTTCCCGGAACATTCGTGCCGGGCGTGGCGGACAGCGGCGTTTTCCCGTTTCCGAACGAAGGAAATATTTTTCAATACGAATCGACGGGACGCTTCGACCAGCAGCAGCTTATTTTCAGCGTCAACAATCGCTTCAGCCAAAAGTTTTCGATTCGGGCGAATTACGTTCTCAACCGCGCGAAAAGCGACTCGGACGGACTCGGCAGTTTTCCGGTCAATCAATATGATTTGAGCGGCGAATACGGGCGCAGCGGGCAGGACACGCGCCATCGTCTGACGCTGTTCGGAACAATCAGCGCGCTGCCGTTCGGCATTCGTCTGAATCCGATTTTTATCGTCAATTCCGGTCGTCCCTTTAATATCACAACCGGACGCGACGCCAACGGCGACACTTTATTTAACGAGCGTCCGGCGTTTGCCGACGAGCGAACGACGACCGCGGATTTACGTGTTACGCCGTTCGGCGAGTTCGACGTTAATCCGAAACCGGGACAAATCATCGTTCCGCGTAATTACGTAACGGGTCCGAGTTTTTCAGTAGTTAATCTGCGAATAAGCAAAGCATTCGGGTTCGGCGGTTCCGCCGACGGCGCGGCAGGCGGAGGACAAGGCGCTAATAGAGGGCGACGAGGCGGCGGCGGGCGGCGAGGCGGCGGAAATGGCAGAGAAGGGAACGCGGAAACCAGAAGCCGTTACAATCTTAATTTGTCGGTCAACATTCAAAATCTGCTCAATAACACGAACGAAGGCACGCCGGTCGGCAACCTGAGTTCGCCGCGCTTCGGCACATCGATAAACGGCGCGGGCGGATTCGGACGCGGCGGCGGCGCGCAGGCGGCGGGCAACCGGCGCGTTGATTTGCAAATGCGGTTTAGTTTTTAGCGCTTAATAAAGACAGGCTTCTCATTTTTTTTGCGGAAACACGCGCGTAAGTATTGGAGAAATGCGCGTTTGCTTACACGCGTGTTCCGCAAAATAAAGTCAGAACGGAAAAACCGTTAAAATTGTCTGCTGCCTTCGACCAGCAGGTTTCTGAAATCCTTTCCCGGAACCGGCTTGCTGTATAAATAACCCTGCCATTCGTCGCATTGAAGCAGCTGCAGAAATTTGAGCTGTTCCGTAGTTTCGACGCCTTCGGCAACCACTTTCAGCCGCAGATTGTGCGCCAGCGTGATGATTGCCATAACCAGCGCCATATCGTCCGGGTTGGCGGCGATGTCCCGAACAAAAGATTTATCGATTTTCAAAACGTCTATCGGCAGGCGTTTGAGATAGCCGAGCGAAGAATAGCCGGTTCCGAAATCGTCGATTGATATTTTAATGCCTGTCGCTTTCAATTCGTTCAGCGTTTTTACGGCAAATTCGGCGTTATCCATAATCGAGCTTTCGGTTACTTCCAATTCGAGACAGTGCGAATCGAAACCGGTTTCCCCGATAATGCCGGTTATCGTCTTCAAAAGATTTTCCTGCTGAAACTGCCGCGCCGATAAATTTACGGATAAATGAATGTCGAAACCTTCGGCTTGCCACGCTTTGCTCTGGGCGCAGGCGGTGCGCAGAATCCATTCGCCAATCGGCATAATCAAGCCGGTTTCTTCGGCAAGCGGTATGAATTCCGCCGGTGAAATTATTCCCGATTCGGGATGCCGCCAGCGCAGAAGTGCTTCGGCTCCGACGATGTGCCGCGATGTCGTATCTACCTTCGGCTGGTAATAAACTTCAAATTCCTCTCTCTCCAGGGCGCGCCGCAGATTGCTTTCCATCGTCAGCCGCCGGAGCGCCTGAGCATTCATATCGGCGGTAAAAAACTGGTAGGCGCTGCCGCCATGTTCCTGGACGCGCGAGAGAGCGACGCCGGCGTTTTTCAGCAGAGTCTGAACGTCCGCGCCGTCGTCCGGGAACAGGCTGATGCCGGCGCTGATGTTGATAAACATTTCGTGCGAATCGATTGGGAACGGAAGATTCATCGCCTCGAAAATACTGTTGGCGATTTCCGCGACATTCTGCGTTGAATCAACGCGTGTCAGCAAAACGGCGAATTCGTCCGCTTCAAACCTGGCGATTGTCGCGCCTTCGCCGACGCATTCTTCCAGGCGAGCGGCGAATTTCTTCAGCAATTGATAGCCCAAAGTATGACCGAGCGTGTCCTGAATCGCCTTGAATCTGTCAACGGAAAGAAAAAGTATGCCTAAAATCTGACGATTATGCCGCGCCAGCGTCGCCGCCTGCGAAAGCCGGTCTTCAAACAGATGGCGATTCGGCAAATTGGTTAAAGAATCGTGATACGCCAGATAATTTAATTCTTCGGTGCGCTGCTCGACCAGTTCGGAGAGATGATTTTCGTAGAGACGCTTTTGTTCGAGCAGAAAATAATGTTCGAGCGCCCGCTTAACAGCCGCTTCGACGTGTTCGAGCGCGAAAGGTTTTTGAATGTAATCGAACGCGCCGGCGCGCATCGCTTCGATTGCCGTGTCGATTGTATTCTCGCCGCTCAGCATCACGACGACCGTCTGCGGCGCGGCGGCGCGAACCTGCGGCACCATCTGAATCCCGCTCATTCCGCTCATATTTATATCGCTTAAGACGAGTTGAAAATTTTCCCGGCGGAGAATTTCAAGCGCTTCTTCGGCGGAACAGACGGCGGTGCAGTCGTATTTCTCGCATAAGACTTCGGACAGCAGATTTCTGATTAGCGGTTCGTCGTCAATAATTAAAATGCGCGCCGCTCCTGCGCTCGTATCGCTCATAATAAAATTTTGTCGTTCATATAACGCGGAAAGAATACGAAAACGTCATTTAAATATCGCCGGGGTCAGATTTTATAAAAATCTAAAAATATCTAAGCAAATGCCTTAAATAAAAGTCAATCTATTTTTAACGGGTCATTAAAAATCAGAAAAGCGAAAACGTCTTGTGCGGCATTATTCCCGAATCCCGGCAGATGAGGCTGCCATTATGCCCCGCCGGATTTTATATCGAATGATTTCGAGACGAAATACTTGCCCCCGCCGCGGTATTGGCGAAGAAAACAAAGCAATTCGCGAGCCTCAGAAAATCCGCCGATGTTTTGGCACAACTGTTGCGATACGAACAAGGGATTTAACATATTTTAACTCAACTAAAATATATTATTGTTTTCCCGGGAATAAATATCAGCTTTCCCCAGCCGTCCGCGCTGATTTTCAATCCGCCCGTTCCACGGTTCAAAAATACCGGCGGCTTGTTCCTCTGTAAAAAAGTAAAAAGGTAAAAAATTACAGGACTTTCTCAAAATGCAGAAGCCCGCACGAAGTAAGGGCGCAAGCGTGAAGCGAAGAACACACTTACTGACGTGCGTGTTTCCGCATTTATAACACACTTACTGACGTGCGTGTTTCCGCATTTTGAGAAAGTCCTGATTTACAAAAAAACGAAGTTGAACGGTTGAAATGTAATAATGCAAAATTCTCAAAAAGCGTGGCAGGTTCAGGTTCAGGGGCAGATTTATGAAGCCGACCTCGAAGAATTGCGGCAATGGATTACCGAAGGCTCGGTTTTGCCTTCGGACAATATCCGGCGCGGAGATTTGCGCTGGCTGCCGGCTGAAAAAGTTCCCGCTCTTTATAAATTCTTCGGCTCGGAAGCGCTTTCCGCGGGTGATTCTAAGCCGTCCGGCGAAGAAGTTCATTCGATTACCCGAAGCGATTCAGACGATTCGTCCGCTTTATCTTTGGAGCGCGCTTCAGGCGATTCGGCGGCGGAGGACGGCAAAATCGCCGTTAAACCGGACGAAAATTTCTGCTGCCGCCACACGGAAACGCCGACCGCATACGCCTGCGACATCTGCGAAAGCTTTTTCTGCAAAAGCTGTCCGAAGTCGTTCGGCGGAAGCGTCAAACTTTGCCCTTTATGCGGTTCGCTGTGCCGCGAAATCGGCGAGCCGGTCAAGGTTCAAAATTTAATCGGCTCGATTCATAAACCTTACACGCAGGCTGACGAATCGGATTCGGCAGAAGACAGCCGAAGCGGTCTGAAAACTCCCGGTTTCTGGAAATCTCTCGCCTGTTCATTAAAATATTATAAAAACTCGATTCGCCGGACATTCAGGCGGTAAATCTTTTTCACGCTGAATAAATTTTTGTAAAACAACATTTTACTGTGTTACAATCACTTGTGAAAAGGCAATCGTAAAGCCTCTTAATCCAATTTTCGTTTTTCCGGTTACTTCTGCCGCATTTGCAGCCGTTCCGAAACGACCGGCTGTATTTCAAAATCCAGACTACAAATAAATGTCAGTAAATTTGCGCAATCCGATTGTTCCGCAGCAAACGAAGAATCCGTTCGGCTCGTTTTTATCGTTTGACCGTGAAGCAAAAGAGCGTGTGCTTATCGTCGATGACGAAGAATCCGTGCGTAATGTTTTCTCGGAATGTCTTTCGCCGCGCTACGACTGCCGGACGGCGGAATCGGTAAATGAAGCGCTCGGCTACCTTGCCGGAAGTGAATTTGCCGTCGTTATCACGGATATAATTATTCCGGGCATTTCCGGCATCGAGCTGCTGCGCAAAATAATCGAAAATTATCCTTACACGGCGGTCATAATGGTTTCGGGCGTTGACCGGACGCAGCGGGCGCTCGACGCGGTGCGTCTCGGCGCGTTCGACTATCTGATAAAACCGTGTGATTTGGACGTTCTGGAATTAACGGTCGAGCGCGCGCTCGAACGGCGGACGCTGCTTCTTAACGCGCGTCAATACAAGCTCGATTTAGAGGCGCGCAATTCCGAGCTGGCGCGCGGCAAAGCCGAGCTTGAACGCCTTCAGGCGCAGATTGCCCACAGCGAAAAAATGGCTTCGCTCGGACAGCTCGCCGCCGGTATCGCGCACGAATTGAATAATCCGGTCGGTTTTATTTACGGGAATATGGATATTCTCAACCAATGCACCAACGGCTTGACCGATTTGCTGAATTATTACGACAAAGCGGTTCTGCCCGCCGATGTCGCCGCCGGCGCGTCCGCTATTAAAGAGAAAATCGATTATCACGCCTCGCTCGAAGATTTGACTTCGATTATCGGCGACTGTTCGGACGGAGCGCGGCGCATACGCGATATTGTCCAGAATCTGCGGACGTTTTCGCGTCTGGACGAAGCGGAATTTACAAAATCGGACGTTCACGAAGGCATCGATTCGACAATTCGCCTGCTTTCGCGCTACTACAGCGCCGATAATATAAGGCTCGTCCGCGATTACGGCGAGCTGCCGCCGGTCGATGCTTTCTCCGGGCAGTTAAATCAGGTGTGGATGAATCTGCTGGTCAACGCGGCGCAGGCGGTCAGCGCGAAAGGCGGCGAAGTGCGCGTCGTTACGCGTCATTCGGGCGAATCGATTTCCGTTACCGTCAGCGACACGGGCGGCGGCATCGCGCCCGAACGCGTGAACCGCATCTTCGACCCTTTTTACACGACCAAACCCGTCGGCGAAGGCACGGGCTTGGGACTTTCCATCACATTCGGAATCGTCGAGCGGCACAAAGGAACAATCGAAGTTAAGAGCAAACCCGGCGCGGGAACGTCGTTTATCGTTACGATTCCGGTAAATATTACCGAACCGAACGCGGGCGGCGCGTAAATAAAGAAAACCAACATAAGCAGCCGGACGGATTTTCTTAAATGCGTGTCCGGCTGACCGACCGACCGAGAAGTTATAGAAGTTACTCGGTGAAAATGCGGAAGCCCGCACGATAAGTAAGAGCGCAGAGGCGATTGAAGAGACACTCACGCGCGTGCGTGCTTCTGCAAAAAATTATCAACCGCGTAACTTCCAAGTCAAATAATGTTATGAATCATAAAATTCTTATTGTCGATGATGAACCGGCGAATCTGCGGCTGCTGGAACGGCTTTTCCGGGCGCATTACCAGGTGATTACGGCTTCTTCGGGAATGGAGGCGCTCGAAGCGCTCGGTCAGTTCGATGTCGCCGTCATTATTTCCGACCAGCGAATGCCGGGAATGACCGGAATCGAATTTCTCAGGCGCGCCGAGCAGATGCGCTCGCAGACGGTTCGCATTATTTTAACCGGCTACACGGATGTCTCCGCGCTCGTCGAAGTTATCAACAGCGGCGTCGTTTATAAATACGTGCCGAAACCGTGGAGCAACGAAGATTTGCTGCAAACGGTTTCGCGCGCGCTCGAACATTACGAAACCAATAAACGACAGCACGAATTGACGCTGCACAACGAACGTATATCGGCGCGCCTGAAAACGGCGCGGCTGGCATTCGTCCGGTTAATCGCCGAAATACTCGACTTAAAGGACGAACACGCCCATAATCGCGCGCGCCGCGTCGCCGGTTACGCCGTCGCGGTCGGGCATCGGCTCGATTTGGGATCCGAAGAAATCGAACAGCTCGAACTGGCTGCATATCTGCACGAAGCCGGAAACATCGCCGTTCCCGACGAGCTTCTGCATAAAACTTCCGCGCTGACCGACGAAGAAAATCTGCTCGTCAAACAACGTTCCGGGCGCGCGGCGCAAATGCTGGCAAGCGCGCCGGATATGGACGAAATCGCTTTGGCGGCGCGTCATCTGGACGAACGTTTCGACGGCGGCGGATTTCCCGACAATCTGGCGGGCGAACAGATTCCGCTTTTCTCGCGCGTCGTCGCCGTCGCCCGCGCATACGGCGAAATGACTTTCGCTTGCGAATTCGAGCAGTCTCTGACGCACGAAGAAGCAGTCGAAGAATTACAGAAAGACGGCGGAAAGCGGTTTGACCCAAACTTAGTGCGGATTTTCTCCGAATTAAATTCAATCGGACGGATTCGCCGGGCGATAAGTGGAGGCTTTACGGGTGTGAGCCTGCTTCCGTCGCGTATTTTTACGGACACGAAAAATTTATCGACCGCCGAGCTGCTGCAAAAGTTTAAGACCGAGCCGATGCTGGCGATTGACGTTTTGAAATTAGCCAACACGACGAACGGCGGCGGGGAAACGGCGCAGCTGATGCGGGCGATGACGATTCTCGGCGAGGCGAAACTGCGGCAGCTAATCGAACAGAACGGTTTGCCGTCGGCGGACGCGAAATCCGACGGCTGGTCGGCGCGCGCCGTTCGCCGCGCCGTCGTCGCGCAGCTGCTCGCCGCTCACACCGACATCATCGAGCCGGACGAAGCTTACACGCTCGGTCTGCTTTACGAGGCAGGCGAAATAATGCTCGGCAATCTTTTTCCCGAAGAAATGCGTGAGCTTGAAAAAATCGACGACGAAAAACTCCGGCTTCGGCGGCAGGTTGAAATTTTCGGTCTTGATTCGGTTCAAATCAGCCGGTGGATGCTCGAAGCCGCCGGACTTCCGCCGGAACTGACAGCCGCCGTTAAAATGTATAACGAACCGATGCGGGTCAATAATCCGCTGACGCTTCTGCTTCACGCCGCCGATAAAATAGCGGGCAGAGCGGAGCTGAACGAACCGACTGCGGAAGTCGCCGGCATCGATTGTTTCGCGGCGCTGAACCTGACGCGCGCCGAGCTTTGCCAAATCTATGAACGCGCAGGCGCCATCGGCGATACGCGCGTCGAAGCCCGGCAGCAAATGCGGTAATTTAACCGGCTTGCCCGCTCGAATTTTTTAACCTGTTAACGCGTAGATTCATTTTTCGGTTATGCATATTTTATTAAATCAAGCCGTCAAAGAGCTTGAGGAAACAAAACAGCGGATTCGCTTTATGGCGGACGCGATACCGCAGATTGTGTGGACGGCGCGGGCTGACGGAAACCTCGATTACTATAACCGGCGGTGGTATGACTACACGGGTTTAACCTTCGAGCAGACCAGGGATTGGGGCTGGCAGCCGGTCATTCACCCGGACGATTTGCCGCGCTGTATAGAACGCTGGACAAAATCTTTTACGACCGGCGCCGACTACGAAATCGAATATCGCTTCAGGCGCGCCGCCGACGGCGTTTACAGATGGCATTTGGGACGCGCCCAGCCGATGAGAGGCGAAACGGGCGCGATTGAAATGTGGGTCGGAACGTGCGTCGATATTGACGACCAGAAAAGAACCGAAGCCGAATATCTAAAGCTGCGGGAAACTCTGGAGCGCCGCGTCGATGAACGAACTTTCGAGCTTTCCGTCGTCGCCGCCACGCTCGCCGACGAGATTGACGAGCGGAAAATCGTCGAAGAAAACCTGCGCGCCCGCGAGGAGCGTTTTCAGCTGGCGACGCGGGCGACCAATGATGTCGTCTGGGACTGGAATCTAACGACGAACGGCTTGTGGTGGAATCAGAATTTCCAAAAGCTGTTCGGCTACAGCGCCGATGAAATCGGAGATAATGCCGATTCGTGGACGCGTCGGCTGCACCCGGACGATTTACATCGCGTCGAGACAAGTATTTACAAAGCAATCGAAAGCGGCGAGCAAAACTGGTCGGACGAATACCGCTTTCGCCGCCGCGACGACACCTACGCTTTTATCGCCGACCGCGGCTGCATCGTGTATGACGACGGCGGAAAGCCTCTGCGAATGGTCGGCTCGATGATGGATGTCTCCGAGCGCCGCCTGATTGAAGAAGCCCTGCGCGAATCGGAATTAAAATTTCGTTCCGTTACCCAATCGGCAAACGACGCCATCATCGCCGCCGACGGCAAAGGAAATATTATTTCGTGGAACAGCGGCGCGGAGCGTATTTTCGGTTATACCGTCGAAGAAGTCTTAAACGAGTCGCTCAGTATCCTGATGCCCGAAGTGTATCGCGGCGCGTATCATTCGGGTTTGGAAAGACACGACGCGACGGGCGAATCGGACGTAATCGGAAAAACCGTCGAATTATACGGACTGCGAAAAGATTCGACGGTTTTTCCGCTGGAAATTTCGCTGACAAGCTGGACTGCCGGAAAAGAAACGTTTTACACCGGCATTATTCGCGACATTACCGAGCGCAAGCGCGCCGAAGACGCGCTCGAATCGGCGGCGCGGCGCGAGCGCGCGATGGTCGAAAACGCGCTCGACGTTATCTGTTCGATAGACGACGAAGGCAGATTCGCGTCCGTCAGCCCGGCGTGCGTTAAGGTTTGGGGTTATCAGCCGGAAGAATTAATCGGACGGAAATACATTGATTTGGTCGCGCCCGAAGATGTCGCTAAAACAAACGAAGCGGCGCAGAACATTATGTCCGGCATCGAAACCACGAACTTCGAGAATCGCTACCGGCACAAAAACGGCTCGCTCGTTACGGTTTTATGGGCGGCTTACTGGTCGGAGCAGGAACGGCTGATGTTCTGCGTGGCGCACGACGAAACCGAACGCAGCCGCGCCAAAGCCGAAGCCGCCGTTATCTCCCGAATAATAGAAGGCGTCAGCACGACATCGAATCTCGGCGAACTGCTCGACACGGTTCATCAATCGATTAAACAGATACTTTACGCCGAAAACTTTTTCGTGGCGCTTTATGAAGAAAAAACCGAGATGCTCGGTCTGGAATTTTTCGCCGATAAATACGACTGCGCCTCACAGCCGCAGAAGCTCGGCAAAGGCTTGACTTCGTATGTTTTCCGCGGCGGTCGTCCGGCGCTGTTGACAACCGAAGCGATTCGGGAACTCGTCGCTAAAGGCGAAATCGAGCTGCTCGGAACGCCGCCGGCGGTCTGGCTCGGCATTCCGCTCAGAACGCCGACACGCATAATCGGCGTTCTCGTCGTCCAGCATTATGAAGACGAAAACGCTTATAACCGGAGCGATTTGGAATTGCTCTCGGCGGTCGGCGACCAGATTGCGCTCGCCATCGAACGCAAGCGCGCCGAAGACGCGCTGCGCGAAAGCCAGCGCACTGTCTCGACGCTGATGAGCAACCTGCGCGGTATGGCTTACAGGTGCGTCAATGACAAAAACTGGACGATGGAGTTTGTCAGCGCGGGCAGTCTGGAGTTGACCGGCTACGCGCCTTCCGAATTAACCGGCGGAAAAGATATTTCCTTCGCGCATCTGATTCACCCCGAAGACCGCGACCGCGTTTGGAGCAAAGTGCAGCTTGCCGTGTATGAAAAAAAATCCTTCGAGATTACATACCGGATTCGGACGGCGGACGGCGAAGAAAAATGGGCGCGCGAGAGCGGGCAGGGCGTTTTCTCGGACGACGGTAAATTAATCGCGCTCGAAGGTTTTATAGCCGATACGACCGAACAGAAAATGATGGAGACGGAAATCGAGCGGGCGAGAGACGCGGCGCTCGAATCGGCGCGGCTTAAATCGGAATTTCTCGCCAATATGTCGCACGAAATACGCACGCCGATGAACGGCGTTATCGGGATGAGCGAGCTGCTGCTCGAAACCGGGCTTTCAGCCGGTCAGCGGGAATTTACCGAAGCTATCCAGTTCAGCGCCGACGCGCTTTTGAAAATAATCGACGATATTCTGGACTTCTCGAAAATCGAAGCCGGACAGCTGCGCTTTGAAAAAATCGATTTTGATTTAACCGAAGCGGTCGAATCGGCGGTCGAGATGCTTGCCGAAAGAGCGCAGTCGAAAGAAGTCGAGCTGGCGTCTTTGGTCTACAGCGACGCGCCGACCGATTTGCAGGGCGACCCCGGACGGCTGCGCCAGGTTCTGATGAATCTTGTCGGCAACGCCGTCAAGTTCACTGAAAACGGAGAAATCGCCGTCAGCGTGCGCCGGCAGAGCGAAACCGGCAATTATGTAATGCTGCGTTTTGAAGTCGCCGACACCGGCATCGGCATTACCGAAGAAACTCAGCGCCGCCTTTTTCAGGCTTTCACGCAGGCGGACGGTTCGACGACGCGCAAATACGGCGGAACGGGTCTTGGTCTGGCAATCTCGAAACAGCTTGTCGAAATGATGAACGGTGAAATCGGCGTCGAAAGCCGAATCGGAAAAGGTTCGACCTTCTGGTTCACGGCGAGATTTGAAAAACAGTCGATGCCGACGGCGACGCCGCTGCTGAACGCCGCCAGCCTCGATGCGGTTCGTGTGCTGATTGTTGACGACAACGCGACGAACCGCAGCATTTTTCTGCATCAAACCGCTTCGTGGGGAATGCTTGCCGAAGAAGCCGATTCGGGCAAATCCGCGCTTCGCCTGCTGCATTCAGCCGCCGCCGCCGGTCAGCCTTTCGATGTCGCGATTCTGGATTTGATGATGCCGGAGATGGACGGTTTCGATTTAGCGCGCCGCATTAAAGCCGATTCGGTTATCGCTCCGGTCAGTCTCGTGCTGCTGCCTTCATACGGCAAGCGCGGACACGGGCAGACGGCGCGCGAAACGGGAATTGCTGCTTATCTGCAAAAGCCGGTTCGTCAGTCGCAGTTATACAATTGTCTGACGGCGGTCATCGGCGAGCGAAACGAAAGTGAAATTACCGGCGCGGCGAACGGACGGCTTATCACACAGCACACGCTGCGCGGGAAAAAACCGGACGCGCCGGGCGGACAAATTCGTTCGAGCGCGCGTATTCTGCTCGCCGAAGATAACGTAGTCAATCAGAAAGTCGCGCTCAGCCAATTGCGGAATTTGGGTTATCGAGCCGACGTAGCGCACAACGGGCGCGAAGCCGTCGAAGCGGTCGGAAAAAACAAATACGACATCGTTTTGATGGACTGCCAGATGCCGGAAATGGACGGATTTGAAGCGACCGCCGAAATTCGACGGCAGCAGGCGAGCGACGGCAAAAAAACGATTATCATCGCGATGACGGCGCACGCGCTCGAAGGCGAGCGCGAAAAATGTCTGGCGGCGGGAATGGACGATTACATCAGCAAGCCGGTTAAATTAGATTTGCTCCGGCAAACGCTCGACAGATGGAAAGTTTCCGAAGAAAGTGAAACTTCCCGAACCGAAACGATTGAAACGCCGGATTTTTCCGAAATCGATAAACTGGAAATCTTAAATCCGTCGATGCTCGAAAGTTTCAGAGAATACCAGCAGCCCGGCGAAACGGACATAATAGTCGAGCTGATTGATTTATTCGTCAGAGACGCCGGCAGTCGTTTGGACGCTCTCCGCCGGTTCGTTTCCGAAACGGACGCCGCGTCGATTAAAACCGAGTGCCACAGCTTAAAGGGAAGTTCGGGCAATGTCGGAGCGAGCCGTCTGGCGGCGGTTTTGGAACGAATGGAATCGAGCATCGGCGATGCCGGACGAATGAAAGTTTTGCTCGAAAAGCTGGAAATCGAGTTCACGCGGGCTGTCGATGCCTTGAACTCGATGCGTTAGAGAAGGGAAAACACGAATGCGCATTTTAATAGCCGAAGACGACCCGGTTTCGCGCCGTATGCTTGAAATCACAATTAAAAATTGGGGTTATCAGGCGGTCGTAACCGAAAACGGAAGCGACGCGCTGGCGGTTCTGGGAAGCGCGGACGCGCCGCCGCTGGCGATTCTCGACGTAATGATGCCGGGCATCGACGGGCTGGAAGTTTGCCGCCGGATTCGCCGCCTGCCCAATCAAACTCCGCCTTTTATTATTTTGCTGACGGCAAATGACAGAAAGGAAGATGTCGTCGGCGGCATCGACGCCGGAGCTAACGATTACCTGACAAAACCTTTCAACCGCGAAGAACTCCGCGTGCGCCTCAAAGTCGGGTTCAAGACCGTCGAGCTTCAGCGCCAGCTGGCGGAGCGCATCGGCGAGCTTGAAGCCGCCGCCGCGCAAATCAAACAATTGCAGGGAATATTATCGATTTGCTCTTACTGCAAAAACATCCGCGACGGCGAAGACTACTGGCAGCGCGTCGAAGGCTACATCTCCGACCGCACGGATGCGCAGTTCAGCCACGGCATCTGCCCCGATTGCTACGAGCGCGTCCTTCAGCCGCAGCTCGACCGAAGAAAAAAACAGGACGACGACGCTTAAAACATATTTTTATTTTAAATCGCAGGCGCCGAGTAAAACTGTTTTATTGTGAAATCCGACGAGCCAAGCTTTAACCGCAAAACACGTCGGCAAGCGGGAAGAAAACGAAAAAACCGGGTGTATATAAAGAAAATGGTGGCGGGAGAGAGACTTGAACTCTCGACCTCGGGGTTATGAATCCCGCGCTCTAACCAGCTGAGCTACCCTGCCACGAATATCCAATTATAGTTCGATGAGCGGAAAAATCAAGTTTTGACCTGGAAATTTATCAGCAGGCTCTGCCGGATAATCAAAAAATGTTTTAATCAAACCGCTGCACTTTGAAAATCTCGAACCGCTTCTTCATCAATATCTTGCTTGAAAAGGACAAAAATCGTTTCGGCGCGCGAATAAAAAATAATGCTGTTTCAGGTGGATGAAAAAGTCGTTCACGCATTCGGCTGCAACGCTCCTTTGCGTTTCGTAATCATAAAAACGGGGAACGATTATTATGCGCGCAAAATTCATTTTCAGTTTAATTCTGCCGGTTTTATTCACATTTACCGTTCACGCGCAGCCGCGCAAAGCCGCGCCGCCGCTCGTCGCAGCCAGAACCGTTACAATCGCCGCCGAACCGAAAGCCGCTGTCTGGCTCGACGACGTTAAATACGGCACGACTGACGAAAACGGGAATCTAACGCTTAAAAATATCTCCGGCGGCGTCAAAAAATTGCGTGTCCGCGCAAACGGTTTTAAGGAAATCATTCAAAATCTTCTTCCCGCGCAGAAGGGCGAAATAAAAATCTCTCTGACCAAAACAACCGACGAAGCCGAACTCGCCTTTCAGCAAGCCGAATCGGAAACGGACAAAGGAAAAGCGGTCGAGCTGTATCGAAAAGCAATCAGTCTGCGCCCGAAATATGCCGAAGCTAATCTCGGTCTGGCGCGCGTTTTATCGGCGCGGGGCGAAACCGAAGCGGCGCTCAAAGCCGTCCAATCCGCGAAAAAGGCGCGTCCCGTTTTCCCGGAAGCAACCGCCGTCGAAGGCAGAATCTACGCATCGGAAAACGAGGAAGAAAAAGCCGTCGCCGCCTTCAAGCGCGCCGTCGCCGAAGCCAAAGGCTTTCAGCCCGAAGCCTACGCGGGTTTGGGTTTGTTATACAGGGAAACAGCCGAAGGTTTCGCTTCCGAAGGCGATTTCCAGAGCGAAAGACAAAACTACATTCTCGCTGCCGCCGCCCTGAAAAAAGCCGCCGCTCAACTGGGAACTTCGCCCGACGCGATTACGATTTATCAACTTCTCGGCGACGCCTACGAAAAAGCGAAAATGGAAGCCGAAGCCGTCAAAGCCTACGAAGATTTCCTGCGCCTTTTCCCCGATACGGACGAAGCGAGCGTCGTCGAATCGTTCATCGTGCAGATAAAAAAACGGCAGCAGGAACAACAATAAAACCTGCTCGATTTACGACTTTTCCAAAACGTGTAAATACTCGAATGTTCCAGTCGCTCGATGATTTCTGTTTTCCGTCTTATCGGCTTTAAACCTCTGATACGCCGTCGTCGCCAAATCGTATCTGCCGAATTTTTTCATTTATTTCAATTCCTTGAATTTTCGCAAACGATTCTGGGCTTGCCGGTAAAATCTTTCAGATTGCCGACGCGCGATAAATCGTTTTCATTGTCCGTAAATTTTACGATGTCCAAATACGGCGGGTGCATTAGAACGAATTGAACGCTTTTAGCCGACACTTTCTCTAAAGCAATTTCGATATTTGAATTTACTTGTTCAGCATCGAGCGAATTACATTCTTTGATAAAAAACTCGTTCAAATATAAATCGCCGGTCATTTTTCCACGAACGTAATCGATTATTTTCGGGTTTATATCGAAACCGATATATTTTCTGCCTAAATTTTCAGATTCAAAA
>JBBPXZ010000045.1:0-36828 GCA_038200355.1 Pyrinomonadales bacterium
GTCATTTCCGTTTTACCGTCGCGCGGCGGCGAAGATTTGATAAGAAAACTTTTCGAGCCGCTTTGGCTATCAAATCGAAGCGACACAGCTTGCTCTCGACGAAAAATTTCCCGATTGGGGCGAGAGTCGTTATTTTAAGGTGCTCGCCGAAAAATTAGGCGACGCGCCCGTCTGGATTTTTCACGGCGCGGCGGACGAATCGATTTCCGTTAAGGAATCGAGAAACATCGCCGCCGCGCTCAAGAAGAACGGCGGCAAAAATTTCAATTACACCGAATACGCCGAAACCAATCATAACGACGCGTTTGTCAAGGCTTTTTCAGACCCGAAGCTATACAAATGGCTCGGCAAACAAAAATTGAAGGACAAAAACGCGGCTCGTTAAATCATCCGGCGCGAATTGGGAATTCAATCGCCGAAAACGACTTTTTTCGGGAAGAGAAAACTCAACGCAATTTTGAAATCAATTAGTCGAAAGCGTCGCGCGCTATTCGCCTGAATCTAGTTGCCTGCGTAAATCTTCCAGTTCGATGAACGCGGGCGCGTAAAGGATTTTGAAATAAATTTCCGTTGCGGCAAAGGTTAGTATTTCATACAAAACGGTAGAGAAAACGATTGATTTAATCAGTCTCGATGTCCATTCGGGGTCGTCGGTCGGCGGTTTGTCGTAATGTCCCATTCCGTAGATGGCGGCGTCCGTTTGACAAACAAATCGAAGCCCTAAATAAAATGGCGGCGAACCCGGAGAAAGCCTTCGGCGATTTTATGAATCAGTATCGAATTTATTTAACGCAGAACTCTGACGAGGTTTACAATTTGACGGCGAAAGAATTCAAAACCGACGGCAATTCGCAGACGAAACTGCTCGACGAGCGAAACGCCGCGTGGATTCCCGTCATCGAGAAAAACATAAAAGTTAAACCGTCGTTCATCGGCGTTGGCGCGGCTCACTTGGGCGGCAAAAAAGGCGTCGTCAACCTTCTGCGCGCGCGCGGGTATAAACTGACGCCGATTAAACTCTGAATTTTAGCGCTAAAGCATTGAGACAATCTCGATTTATTAGAATATAATCGCAGTTCTTATGAAACATTTACTCACCCTATTTCTGCTGCTGACGGCTTTTCAAACCGTAGGCGCGCAGATTGATAAGGAAATCGCGGGCATTCTGCGCGAGCGCGTCGCGGTCGGCAAAACCAGTCAGTCAATCGTCGTCGCCGTTGTCGATGAAAAGGGAACGCGCTTCGTAAGTTACGGTAAAACTTCGGAATCTGCCGATGCGAAAAACGCGGACGAAAACACCGTCTTTGAAATCGGCTCGATTACGAAAACCTTTACCGGAACATTGCTGGCGATAGCGGTTCGGCGCGGCGAAGTTTCTTTGGACGACCCGATTTCAAAATATCTGCCGAAAGCCGTTAAAACTCCTTCGTTCGGCGGAAAGGAAATAACTTTGCTCGATTTGGCGACGCAATCTTCCGCGCTGCCCGGTTTGCCGACGAATTTCGCGCCCGCAGACTGGAAGAATCCGTATGCCGATTACACCGTCGAGCAGATGTATGACTTTCTGTCGGGCTATCAACTGACGCGCGCGCCGGGCGCAAAGTATGAGTATTCAAATTTCGGAATGGGCTTGCTCGGACACATTTTAAGCCTTCGCGCCGGAATGAGTTACGAGCAATTAGTGAAGGCGAGAATTCTTAAACCGCTCGGAATGAACGAGACGACGATAACGCTTTCATCTGTCTTAAAAGCGAGAATGGCGCAAGGCTACGACGAAAACGGCGAGGCGATTTCAAACTGGGATTTTCTGAATTTCCAGGGCGCGGGCGCGCTCCGCTCGACGGCGAAAGATATGGCGAAATTCGTGCGCGCGAACGTCGGCTGGTGGAAAACCGATTTGTCGCTTCCCGTCAACGACGCTCACAAACCGCAGCGCGACGCGGGCAGACAGATGAAAATCGGTCTGGCGTGGCACATTCTGCCCGCCGCTTCCGGCAACATCGTCTGGCACAACGGTGGCACGGGCGGCTTTCGCTCCTTTGCCGGCGTCAACAGAGCGCGGAAAAAAGGCATCGTCGTCCTGTCGAACACCGCCGAGTCGGTTGACGACATCGGCTTTCATTTTCTCGACGAGACAATGCCGCTCGTGAAAGTAAAACCGTTTGTCGCCGTCGCCGAAAAGACTTTGGGCGAATACGTCGGCAGTTACGAACTTGCGCCCAATGTGGTTTTCACCGTTACGCGCCGCGCCGACAAACTGTTCGCGCAACTGACAAATCAGCCGCAAGTCCGCGTTTTCGCTTCGGCGGAAAATGAGTTTTATTACAAAATCGTCGATGCCCGATTAACTTTCAATCGCGGCGCGAACGGAAAAATAGAAAGCCTGACGCTTCACCAAAACGGCGACCAAATCGCCCGAAAAATCAAATAAAAAAGATTGTCCGCGCATTCTTTTACGGGAAAAGTTCAATGTTCTTAGGAAAATTGAATTTCGTATGCTTCTTCTTTTTTCGAGTTTTTAGAATTTTCTTTTTTCAACTGGAAATCGAATCTTGTCATCTACCGTCAGCTTTTGCTGTATTCAGCAACAATTCCTTCCTAAATTGACCGCCAACCGAAAATAGCCTTTTCAGAATATCCGCATCGCAGAGCGTCTTTAATTCTAGGGAGAATCCGTATATTCTTGAGACGGATTTATATGTCGTCGAAATATCTTTTAAGCTCCCGCGAACACCGAAAAATTTAATGAACGAAACGAAATTGGAAACATCGGTCAAGGCTTTGCGCGAAGCCGTCGAAGAGGCGTGCCGGAATCTGATTGAGCGCGAAACGCTCGTCGAGCTGGTTGCGCTCGCGGCGGTCGCGCGCGAACACGTCCTTATTATCGGCGCGCCCGGCACGGCGAAGAGCGAAGCCGTGCGGCGGATGGCGCAGGCTTCGGGCGGCAATTATTTTGAATACCTTTTGGGGCGATTTACCGAGCCGAGCGAGATTTTCGGACCCGTAAATTTAGGAAAACTCAAAGAAGGGACGGTCGAAACCGATACGAGCGGGATGCTGCCGGAAGCGGAAATCGCTTTTCTCGACGAAATCTTTTTGGGTTCGACGGCTATCTTAAACACGCTGCTCGGCATCTTGAACGAGCGCGTTTTCCGGCGCGGACACACCCGAATTACTTGCCCGCTGCGCGTCTGCGTCGGCGCGTCGAACGCCCTTCCCGAAGACGAATCGCTGGCGGCGTTCGCCGACCGTTTTCTCGTGCGCCTGTTCGTCGTTCCCGTTCCCGACTCGCTGCTCGAAAACCTCCTCGAAGTGGGCTGGGATTTGGCTCGCAAAGAATTTGTCCATCAGGCGAGCATCGAAGACATCGATTATCTTGCGGAAATGGCGGGAGCGGTCGAGCTTAAAAACGTGCGCCCGCAAATTGCCCAAGCCGTTCGTCTGCTTCGCAACGCCGGTGTGAATATCTCCGACCGCCGCGCCGTCAAAATGCAAAAGCTCGTCGCGACCGCCGCGATTTTGGACGGCAGATTGGAAGCTGGAGCAAGCGATTTATGGACGCTCGTTTATGCCGTGCCGACGAGCGAACAGCAATCGCTTTCGCGAGACATTCTGCACGAGCTTTTGGCGAACACCGAAAACCGGACGCTGCCGTTCGCGGCGGAAGAAGCGTCGCTCGGTATAAAAGCGCGAGCCGCGCGCATCGCCGGTTCCGCCCGCGAAACGCTCGACAATCGTCCGGCGGCGGAAGACGCGGAAAACGCGGCGGCGTGGCAGCTGAAACTCGAAGGGATTGCCCGTGAGATTGACGCCGGATTTAATTCGGAAACGATTTCCGATGATTTAAGCGAGATTCGCGCCCGCATAGTTGAAGTTCTCGGAAGCCAACCGGAAGCGGTCAACCGAACGAACGCGGAAGAAATTTCTCGACCGACTGCTTTATGACTGGTGCCGCGCCGATAAAAATAAAATGGCGAAACCGCCACGTTCCGCTTCCGCTGTCCGCGATGATTGCGTTCGGCGGCGCGGCTGTTTCGTTGGCGAAAAGCCTTTTATCGTTCGACGACGAGCGGCTGAAAAGTTTTCAAGGCGTCGGCGGAAAACAAACGATTTTCCTTGCAGGCGCTGGCGAAAATCTGCCGTGGGTGGACGGCGCGATTTATTTGGGGCGCGACGCGCGCTTGCCCGCCGCGCTCCTTCCGACGACTTTGGAGCCGAATATACCGCTCGAATTATTTGAACAGACATTGAAATTAAAATTCAAACCGCTCGCGCCGTTTGTCGTCCTGCCCGAAAGACTCGTTCCCGTCGGCGCGGCGAAAATTTTATCGCGCCGCGCTTTGGAAATCTGGCTGGAGAATAACCGATGAAACTTCCCCGCGCGCTCGCGCCGTGGGCGCGGCAGCTTCAAATTTTCCCCGACGAAATCAGCCTCGCGCTCGGCGCGATGGCGCGCTTCCTCGCGCCGTTCGTCGCGCCGCTGCGCTCGCCCGAAGAGATTTCAAACCGCGAGCCGAACGGTTACGACGGCGTAACGAGGCGCGGCATTTACGAGCGTCTGCTGCTTTCCGAACTCGCGTTCGCCGACGAAATGCCCGAAGAATTCGTGCGCCGCGCCGCGATGGGCGAGCATCTTTTTTTGAATTTAGCGCGCGTCGCGCCCCACGCGAAACGAATGTCCGTCGCGCTCTTTGACGCCGGCAGCGACCAATCGGGAACGCCGCGCGTCGCGCATCTCGCCGCTTTGATTGTTCTGGCGCGCCGCGCCGAATCCGCTAAAGCTAATTTCGCGTGGGGCGTTTTGCAGGACGCCGAACTGAAAACATTCGCCGAAGTTACCGAATCGAACGTCCTTAATTTGCTCGCCGCCCGAACCGCGCACGACGCGACGGCGGAACACGTCGAAAAATGGCGCGAAAAATTAAACGAGTTGGACGCGGCGGCAACGGCGGCGGATGTGTGGCTCGTCGGCGCGCCGGACTTGAAAAGTTTCGAGCAGGCGAAAGGATTTTCCGTTTTATCAATCGAAGACGTTTTAGTGCCGAACGCGCGGCAGCTTCAAATATCAATCAAATCGGCGTCGGGCGCGGCGGCGAAGGAAACGGTTCTGGAATTGCCGGAAGCATCCGTCTGCACGCGCCTTTTGCGAAATCCGTTTGAAATTTACGCGCCGCCCGAACCGGCGAATATCGCGGGAAACTTGAGCGGCTTCTTTTTCGACGACAACGGCGGAAAAATCTTCGCTCGCAGCGGCGGCGATGCGAAATCGGTGCTTTACATCTCCGTGCCGAATTCGCCGAACGCCGACGCCGGCAATCCGCGCCGTTACCGTTCGAGCCGCGACAATGAAATCCTGCTCGCCGCCGGACGACTTGGCAAATCCGTCGCCACCGTTTCGCTCGATGAAGCTGGACATCTGCGGCTCGATTACCCGAAACACGGCAACTTTAAATTGCCCGCCGGAAGCTACTCGCTCGGAGAAACTGATTTTGTTTTGCCTGAAAGCGACAACGCTTTGCTGCCCGTTTATAATTTACGCTTTCCACATTCGCCCATTCCTCAAGCTGCCGTGACGGACGCAAAGAACAATCTTTTCTTGCTCGGTCAAACTCAAAACTTGAGAGAAAATGATTTAGTAGGACACGCATTTTTACACGCGACCAATGTTTTAGCGGCAGCGCGGCTCGATAAAAGATTCGTTTTCGTCGGGCGCGAAACTTCAACTAATATCACGCACATCGTTTCCTACGGCGAGAAAACAGAAAAAAGAGAATTGCCGTTTGCTCAAGTTACGCAGGCTTTCTTCGGCAGAGGCATTCAAAAGGCGGATAAAGTTTTCGGTCTGCTCGCGCTTGGCGACGCGGAAAATCATTTCGCAATTCTGACGGCGAGCGGCGCAAAATACATCGACTCGACTTTGGGCGGCACGGTCGTCGGCGTTTTTCAAGACGCGAGCTTTTCGCCGGAAGTTGGACTGGTCGAACTCGAAGAAAATCGCCGGACGCTCAACTTTAATACGGGCGGGAAATACAACAAACAGATTTTCACCGCCGGAGAAGAGATTGTAAAAATCGTTTTCAGTCATCGCAGTCCGGTCTGCGCCTACAAAACCGAACGGGGGAAAGTCGTGATTTTCTCCCTGACGCACCGCGTTCCAATCGGGACAATCGGCGGTTAAAAAACGGATGAAAAAACTCGTCCCGCAAAATCTGACGCATCGCGGAACCGTTCAGGCGGAAGCGTTTCTGCTGTCCGCGCAAATTTCGTCCGAGGCGGAAATGCGTCGCCGCGCGCTTGTTTTGTGGACGGCAGGGGCGCGGATTTTTCGCTTTAACCGCGATTTAATCGTTCATTTACCGAAAGCCATCCGCACCGACACGCGCAAAAGTTTGGGTTTGCCGTTTGTTCGATACGGCGGAATCTTGTCGGCTTTCCCCTTAGAGAAAAAGGATTTATCAAACTTTGCCGACGCGGGCGAATGTCTGGTTTTGCTTGATAAAGGCTTTATCCAAACGGTTCGATTACAGGATTTAGAAACGGAAAACGTCGGCGAATGGTTTGATGTAAGCGATTTGAAAATCGTCGAAACCGAAACGCTCGGCGCGGATGTCGCCGCCGCGCCGATTGTTATGAAAACCGTTTCCGATGCCGGTTTGAATTTGCGCGAAAACTTGAAAAGCGTGCCGCAGGCGGACGCGCAGCTCAATGAGATTTTGGCGAAACTCAAAGAACTTCGCGCGAGTAACGATGCAAATTCCGCTGCTCGAAACGCGAACGGTTTTAGCGGCAGCGCGAGCAGTTCGCTCGCCGGTTTTTTCGAGTCCGTCTTCGGCGGCTTGAAAAACCTTTTCGCTTCCGGCAGCGGAAACGGCGAAAGCGGCGGCTATACGAAATCGGACGCGAACGACCTGCCGAATTTCGCACAAACCAAACCGGGCTTTTTCTCGAAAGCATATAATCGTCTGCGGCATTTGACCGTCAGCGCCGTCATCGAAATGCGGATGGCGCGATTTTTCGGGCGGCGGCAGGCGAAATACCTAACGGAAATGATGGAAAAGTTCGAGCGTGGCGACTTGGCGGAAGCCTTGAAATACGCGATTCCGCTCGAAGATATGCAGGCTCTGCGGCAAATGATGGAAAAGCCGACCGCGCTCTTCGCGCCGAGTCCGCGCTCTCGTTTGGAAATCAGTTTCGGGCAAAACGCGAACGGCTCTTCCATTAATCTCGAAGCCGAATGGTTTGAGCGTCTCCGGCAGCTTTACCGTCAATCTTTCGAGAGGCTCGAAGCGCAGGGTAGAATCGAGGAAGCGTCTTTCGTGCTGGCAGAGCTTCTGAAAAGCAATCACGAAGCCGTCGAGTTTCTCGCTCGACACGGCAAACACCGAGTCGCGGCGGAGCTTGCCGAAGCGCGCAGTCTGCCGAAGGAAACCGTCGTTCGCCAATGGTTTCTCGCGGGCGAAAAGGCGCGCGCCGTGCGGCTCGCCGTTCTGCACGACTGTTTTGAATACGCCGTTACGAAACTCGAAGGAGAAAATTCCGAAACGGGCGCGGAACTGCGCGAAATTTGGGCAGAAACTTTGGCGAGAAGCGGCAACTTTCCGGCGGCGGTCGATGTGATTTGGAAGCTCGAAGACAAAAGGGCGCGCGCCGTCGGCTGGATAGAGAAAACCATCGAATTCGGCGGCGCGCCCGCCGCGCGGATGCTCGCCCGAAAAACGATGTTGTTTCCCGAAAACTTTGACGAGATAAAGGAAAAATTTCGGGAAATTTTAAGCGGAAAAGATTTCGAGGCGGTCGAGAAGCGCGCCGCCTTCGCGCGCGCCGTTTTCAAACAGAAAATCAACGACGAGCTGCGCGTCCTGCTGCGCCCGCTCATCAGAAAAATTTCAAACGACGCGGCGGAAAACGTTTCGCCCACTCTCGAATTGAAAGAGTTTCGTGAATTAGTCGTGATGGCGAAAGACAATGCGCTGCGGACGGATTTGCCCACTTTTTCGCCAACGGCGAGCAGCGCCGCGCCGAACGAATTGTTTGAAATCACGATTTCCGCCGCCGATAAAGGCGCGAGTCAAATTTACGATGCGTGCGTTCTGCCGAACGGACGAATTGCCGTCGCTCTCGGCGAAGCGGGCATCAAAATACTCGCGGGCGATAATCGGCAAATCGCTTATTTCGACCAGCCCGCGCATAAACTCGTCGTCTCAAGTTTCGCAACCCGCGCCGTTGCGCTCGCCGCGCGCGGAGATATTTTCAGACTCGCACGAATTGATTTCGTCGAACGCCGCGCGTCCTATTGGTGCGACCGGAAAATAAACGCTTTCGCCGCTGATTTCGACGGCAATACGTGGTTTGTCGGCATCGACGACGAATTTTACGCCATCGACGCCAACCATAAAAATTTTGAAGCTCTCTGGCGCGTCTCCGATGTCGGCGGCGCGGTTCATTCGGTCGTGCGCTCGGAAAAGCAGGCGAAGTTTCTGACCTTAGACGCTAAAGGCTTTGAAACGTGGTGGTATGAATTGCCCGGACTTACTCTGCGCGCCCGCAACCGTCGAAACTGGCTCGATGCGGCGGCGGGCGACGGCGTTTTATTCTCGGCGAACATTTCCGAAGGCGGTTATTCGGTCGTGATAATGCAGCAATTGGACGAAGAAACAAAACATCCGCGCTTTTACGCCGACATTTTCGACCACGAACATCTCGCCCGCCGCTTCGATTTTCCGCCGGAAACCGTGAGAACGAATCGACCGGAAATTTATAATCAATACGCGGTTTTAACCGGATACTCGGAAAACCAGGCGGTTGTAAATGTTTTCTTCGGCGGCGGAACTTTGATTGCGGCGATTGTGCTGGAAGCGGCTAAAAATGTTTCCGTTAAATCGAGCGGAAAACTTCTAACCGTCGCCGACGACTGCGGCAGGCTTCTCGTTTACGATTACAAAAATCGGATGTTACGGCAGAACTTGCGGCTATGAGCGAGTTTTGCAAATTCTCTTCAAGGATTTTATTCGCAGTCAAAATGACTTTACGCGAAAGACGCCGAGCGCGAATTCGCGCAGCGCGCCAGGGAACGTTTCGCCGAAAGAAGCGCGGCGGTGCATTTCTCCGCCGTCGCTTCGGGGTAGAAAACCTGCGCGCGTCCGAAGCTCAACGAAAACGTCTGAATGCGATTCGGATTCTTGTGCAGCAGAAAGCCTAAATCGGTTGCCGGTCGGTGAACGGTTGAAATGGTCAATAGCATCTTTTTCGTTTGTAAACGGATTCCCGCAATTTAATCGTTATTATCTTATAGCAGCGACGGCGGTTTCCAAAAATCAAAAAATGTGTAGAAATTAAAATCAAACAATCGAAAAAATTATCTCGTCGAATTGAGCTTTCTTCGTGTAATATTTGAGAAATTCGGCGGACGAGCCATAAACTAATTGAAAGTCCGCATTTTAATCTTTTTAGAACGACGATTAGAACCGTCTAAAGTTCATAAATAATCCGTTTGCCGGACAAATCAAAAAGCGTTCTCGTATATCAACCCGATGTCGATATTAATTGCCGAAGACAACAGCGCGCAGCGGCGGTATTTGAGCGAGCTGCTCGCGCGCGAATTTCCCGCGCACGCTCCCGTCATCGAAGCGGCGGACGGCAGCGCGGCTGTGAAACTCGCGCTCGAACATCGCCCGGCGCTCTGCATTTTCGATATTCAGATGCCGCAAATGTCGGGCGTCAAAGCGGCGCGCGCCGTTTGGCGCGAGTATCGAGAGGCGCGAATCGTTTTCTGGACGCAGTTTCCGCACGAGATTTACATCAACGAGATTCGCAAAATCGTCCGCTCGGTCGAGCCGCCGCCGACTTACGGTTTTATCCATAAAAACAACGCCGAGCCGCGTTTTCTGCGTTTCGTCGCCGCCGTTTTGGAAGACGGCGCGGATATGATTGACCCGGCGTTTAAGGATTCTTTTCAGCGACCGCTGCTGACCGAATTTGAAGCCGAAGCCCTGCGCTATCTCGCGCTCGGCTTGTCGAACTGGGCGATTGCCCGCAAATGCAGCTTGTCGCAGCGCGGCGTCGAAAGCCGTCTGGCAACTTTATACGAAAAACTTTTTCCCGAAAACTCCGGCGGCACATCGGACGAAGCCTTCGACAAATTCGCTTACAATCCGCGCACGCGCGCTTTTTTTGAAGCCTTAAAACGCGGGCTGATAAATGCGGACGAACTCGAAAAAGCCGAAACGGAACTCGCCGAGTGGATTGAACGCGACCGGCGGCGTTTTCTGGAAGAAAAGAAGAATGTAACCACAGATAAACACAGATGAACACGGACGAAAAAATCTGCAAATATAATTTCAAATTTCGCTTTTCAAATTGCAGAATTTTTCGTGTTATTTCGTGTTTGTTCGTGGCTAAATCTCTTTTTGTTTTTCTCATTTTATTCCTTCCACTTCTCACACCCGCGCAAGACGCGCCGCCGCAACTCCAACCGGCGCAAAATTTTCACCAGTGGGGCGCGGTAACGCTTTTTAACGGTTTGCCGTCGGACAACGTGCGGGCAATCGCGCAGACGGGCGACGGCGTTTTGTGGTTCGCCACCGACAACGGCTTGGCGCGTTTCGACGGGCGGCGCGTTTCTTCGGTCGCGCTCGATGTCAATTCAAACAAAATCCTCGCGCTCGAATCGGACGCGAAAGGCGCGCTTTGGATTGGCACGAACACGGGAGCGTTTCGGTATAAAGACGGAAAACTTCAGAGAATAGAAGAAACGAAAAACTATAGCGTAACCGCAATTCTGTTTGCCGCAGACAAGTTTCTCGCCACCGAAAACGGCGTGATTTTCAAACTCGTCGAAGGGAGCGAAAATAATTTTCAAATCGAAAAAATTCCGTCCGAAACGCTTCTTGGCAGCGACGGGCAGCCGCTAAAGATTACAAGCCTCGCCCCAATCGGCGACAAAATCGTCGCCGGAACGCGCAGCCGCAGCATTCTTCTCGTCGAAAACAATCGAACCTTAGAGACTTTCAGCCGCCCGCGCCCGTTTTTCGTCAACGCGATTGAAAGCGACAAACAGGGAAACGTCTGGCTCGGCGCGGATTCGGAAAAAGCGGGAAGCGGATTTTTCGCCGTTCGGGACATCGGCAATTTGCGAAGAATCGGCGCGCAAATCGGAAATGTTTTGGCAATTGAGCCGGACGAAAACGGCGGCGCGTGGGCTGGCACGGAAAAAAACGGGATATTTTATTTTCGCGGGATGCGCCAAATCGAACACTTCACGTTTGAAAACACGGCGGGCGGGCTTCGCTCCAACACGATTAACCGGCTCTTTTTAGACCGCGAAAATGTTCTCTGGATTGCCACCAATCGCGGCGTCTGCCGCTACGATGCGTCGAGTCCGTTTAATCAGACGGTTTCGGAAAACCCGAACGCCAATTTCGTGCGGACGCTTTTCCGCGCTTCCGACGGGCGAATTTTCGCCGGAACGAATCGCGGATTATTTTTATCGGGCGACGGAAATTGGCTGGAAACAGGAAATTTTTCAACGAAAACCGTTTACGCCGTCGGCGAAGATGCGGCGAAACAACCGCTCGTGGCGACGCCGAGCGGTCTTTTCGATTTCGACGGGCGAATGAAATTAGCGGGCGACATTCGCGCCGTCGCTCCGTTTCAGGGCAAATCTTACGCGGCGATTTTCGGGCGCGGCGTCGTTCAAGTCGAAACAGGCGCGCAAATTTTGGCGAACGATTCGCCGACCGCGCTTTTCGCCGACGGCGATGAAAAATTGTGGGTCGGCACGGCACGCGACGGCGTTTTTCTCTTTGACGGCAAAACGTTGAAACCGGAAAACGCGCTCGACGCTTTGCGCGGCGCGGCGATTCGGAAAATCGTCAAAGGCGCGGAAAACGATTTATGGTTCGCGGGCGAGCGCGGGCTTTTTCGTTATCGAAACGGAGAATTGCAAAATGTAATTGCGAACGAGGACGTGCGCGACGCGATTGTAACGGGCGCGGACGTTTGGGCAGCGACGCTTAAAGGCGGACTCGTTCACGTTCGGCTTGATAATGATTTCGGCTGGCTCTTTTCCCGTTTAACCGCCGAACAAGGCTTGCCGTCCGAGCAGATTTTCGCTTTATTGCCGCTCGAAAATCATCTGCTCGTCGGCACGAATCGCGGCGTCGTCGGCTACGTGCCGAACGCGATTGCGCCGCAGATTATTCCGACGCGCGTCTTAAGCCAGCGCCTTTATAACGCCGAAGAATTAACCGAAACGATAAATCTCGAATATCCGCAGAACTCCTTGCTCGTCGAAGTCGCGGGCTTGGGCAGCCGCACTTTTCCCGAACAATTTCAATACGCTTTCCTGCTCAAAAACGGACACGGCGAAATTATTAATAAAAAGTTATCGAACGATGCGCAGTTTGCGCCCGCGAATTTGGCGGCGGGCGAATACCGCATCGAAGCGCGCGCTTTCAATAAAGATTTGCTCGCGTCCGCGCCCTTGATTGTCAATTTTTCCGTCGCCCGCGCGCCGTTTCCGCTGACGGCGACCGCGCTCGGCGTTCTTCTTTTTCTGGCTCTAATCGGTTTGGCTTGGGCGATAATCGAACGTCGCCGCATCGCGCTGAAAAACCGCGAGCTTGCCGCCGCGCGGTTCGATTTGGCAAACGAAGCCGAACGCGAACGCCGGCGAATCGCGCGTGATTTGCACGACCAGACGCTCGCCGATTTGAGAAATCTGATGCTGATGTCGGACGAGTTTTCAGCCGACACGAATGAGTTTCGCCGCGAAATCGAATCGGTCTCGACGGAAATCCGCCGCATCTGCGAAGATTTAAGCCCGTCGGTTCTGGAGAACGTCGGACTCGTTCCGGCGCTCGAATTTCTGCTTCAGCACACGACGCAAAATTATAAATTCTCCGCCGCCGAAGATTCGGAAGGAAAATTAAATTTCCCGCCGAACGCGCAAATGCAGGTTTACCGCGTCATTCAGGAAGTTTTGAGCAATATAAAGCGGCATTCAAACGCGAAAACCATCGAGATGAAAATCGAAATCTCCGACGCGGGCGAATTTACAATTTCCGTTTGCGACGACGGCACGGCAGTATTCAATCCGGCTGAGAACGCCGCGAGCGGGCGCGGCATCGCCAACATCAAATCACGCGCCGCGCTGATTGATGCCGAAGTTGATTGGCGAAAAGGCGAAAACGGCGGAAATGTTTTTCAATTAAGGAAATGAATTAGCCACGAACAAACACGAAAATTCACGAAAAAAGAAAACTCAAAAAGCAGAAGCAAAATAGATTTAAATTACGGTAAATATATTGCGAAAAATGTTTCGCTTTTTGTTCGTATTCTTTCGTGTTTGTTCGCGGCGAAAATAAAACTGTGGAAATCCACACGCCTTTGCCCGCGCTAACGCTCTCCGGCTTCGTTGCTTGACCCGTTAAATTGCCGCTTTTAATTGCAGATAATCGCTTTCAAGTTATGCGATTAGCGTTCAAAAAAATTCTCCTTATCGGTCTGGCGGCAATAGTTTTATACTGCGTCGTCTCACAAATTCTTCGCGTCAAAAATTCCGTCCAAAAAACGCTCGCCGAAACACGCGCCCGCCAACAGGAAAAAAATCGCGTGCCTTTTGAAAAAAAGGTTCTCACGCCTCAACTCTCCGACAGAATTCAAATTCTGCAAAACTCAAGCGCGACCACAGATTTCGTAAAATTTCGCGGCTTCTTTTTCGCGGCGACCGGCGGCGGACTCGCCGAATTTTCGGACGGCGGAAAACTCGTAAAACATTTCACCGTTTCGGACGGCTTGCCGGAAAGCGATTTGACCGCGCTCGTCGTTTTTCAAGACAAACTTTTCATCGGAACGCGGACGAAAAATCTCGTCGTTTTCGACGGCGAGAAATTTGAAAACTATGTTTTCACCGACCGCGAAGCGCAAGCCGTAACCGCGTTTTCGGCATCGGACGGAAAACTGCTCGTCGGAACTCTCAAAGGCGGTTTGCTTGAGTTTGACGGCAATAATTTCACGGAAATCAAAGCCGACGATAAAAGAATTCGGGCGATAAATTGTCTGCACAAAGAAGCGGGAAAACTCGTCGTCGGAACTTTCGACGACGGTTTATGGATTTACGAAGCTGACGTTTGGACGCATTTGAGAACGGGCGAAGGCTTGCCGTCGAACCGTGTCGTCGGCGTTGTTTCAAAAGACAAGAATCTTTACGTCGCAACCGATTTCGGCTTCGGTGTTTTGCAAGATAAAACCTTTCATACGCTCGCCGTTTCGCCCGCGCTTTCCGGTTTGGTTTTGCAGAATAATCAAATTTTTCTCGCCAAAGATAACGGCGAAATTTTCACTTTTGATAACGCGACAAAAGAATTTTCCGGCGATGGAAATTTGCGAAACGCCCGTCTTGTCGCGGCAGACGAAAAACTTTTTCTCCTGTCGAATCAAGGCGTCTCCCAGATAAACGACGCGAAAATAAAATCTTTTACGCAGCCGGAAAACGATTCTTTGACCGACAATTTTGTTTCGGCTCTCGCGCTCGACGAACGCGCGAATCTCTGGGTCGGAACTTTTCGGAGCGGCATCGACGTTTTCGGCGCGGGCGGCAGAAAGCTCAAACATATCGAATCGGAAACCGTGCGCGAAATCAATTTCTTGCAGGCGAGCGGCGAAACCGTTTCCGCCGCAACATCGAGCGGTCTGCAAATTTTCAAAAGCGATTTCTCGGCGGAAAATGTAACGCGCAATGACGGCTTGCCGAGCAATTCGGTAACGCATTTTTCGGGCGCGGCTCTGGCGACGGCGAAAGGCTTGGCGTTTCGGGAAAACGGCAAAATCCGCGTTCTTTCGACCGTTCAAAATCTGCCGAACAACAGCGTCTATACGACTTTGCAAGCGGGCAGAAAACTTTACGCCGGAACGCTCGGCGGGCTGGCGGAAATCGAAAACAACCGCGTCGCGCGCACGTTCAAAGATTCAAATTCGCGCCTGACGACAAATTGGGTAACCGCGCTTTGTCAGGCGAACGAGCGAATTTTTATCGGCACATACGGCGGCGGCGTTTTCGAGCTTTTGCCTTCGGGCGAAATCCATTCGTTTGAAGCCGAAACCGGAAAATTCACCGTCAATCCGAACGCGATTTTCGCCGACGGTGAGCGGCTTTATGTCGGAACTCTGACGGGCGCGCGCGTTTTAGATTTGCGAACACAGGAATGGAAAACAATCAAAAAAGTTTTGCCGTCGGAAACCGTGATGAGCATCGCGGGCGACGAAGAAAATATTTATTTCGGAACGGCGAACGGCATCGCGCGGATTGATAAAAGCTATTTTACAGCGGGAGAAAGCGAATGAAAGTATTCACCACAGAGACACAGAGAACACAGAGATTTAAAGATGGTTTAGCCACGAATAACACGAATAACACAAATAGAAATTTGGTTTGTAATTCGCAGTTTTCGCGGCTAAAAAAACTCCGTGTCCTCTGTGTCTCCGTGGTGAATGTCTTTTTAATCTTCTCGCTCGCCGCCGCGCAGTCCGGCGTTTTGATTCCGACCGGCGAGAACAAGCCGAATCCGAAAATTCTCGCCCTCACCCAGATGAACGTCGAAATTACGATTGACAACCAGCGTGCGCTCGTCAAAGTCGCGCAGATTTTCGACAACCGCGCGGCGCAAACTTTGGAAGGCAAATACGTTTTCGCCCTGCCGCGGCAATCTTCGATTTCCGATTTCGCCGTCTGGGACGGCGACGCGAGAATTCCGGGCGTGATGATGGAACGGCGGCGCGCCAATCGAATTTACGAATCAATCAAACAAGCGCAAACCGACCCCGGCATTTTGCAGACGACCGACGAAACGGAAAGCGCGACGGGATTTTCGGCGAAGATCTTTCCGATAAACTCGTTCGGCACAAAGCGTCTTGAAATGGAATACACCGAAGATTTGCCGATTGAAAATCTCGCGTCGCATTTTACTTTTCCTTTGAAACCCACTTACGGCGAAACGCAGACGGTCGGCGAATTTAGTCTGAAAATTCGCGTTTTGAATGATTTTAATTTCGCGCCCGTTTCGCTCGAAAATTCGCCGTATCCGCTGCAAATCTCAAGGTCCGAGCCGAATGAATTCGTCGGCGACTTTCACGCCGAGAACGTCGAATTGAAAGATGATTTCTCGTTCGATTATCAAATAAACGCGGCGGAAAATCGGTTGTCGGTCGTTGCATATCGCGCGCCCGAACAGATTTCCGCTTACGATTTGCGCGACCCGCAACTCGCCGACAAAAACGCGGACGGATTTTTCCAAGCAAGCGTCGTTTTTGCAAAAAAAATCGACGAGACGCGCCAGCCGAAACGAGTCGTTTTGCTGCTCGACACTTCGCTTTCGATGTATGGCGACAAGCTGGCGCGCGCCGTCGAAGCGGTCGATTTTTTCCTGCATAATCTCGCGCCGGAAGACGAATTTAATTTGATTTTATTCGGCGACGAAGCCGACATTTTAGCCGCCGCGCCCGTCGAGGCAAGCGCGGAAAACGTCGAAGAAGCAATAGCGTTTGTCAAAAATTCTTACCTCGGCGGCGGCACGAATTTGAAAAGAGGTTTGCAAACGGCAATCGAGCAGGCGGGAAAATTTTCAAACGGCGAGCGGCAAATCGTGCTTATTTCCGACGCCAATCCGACGCTGGAAACAATGAAGACGAAGGAAATCGAGCGAGTCTTTGAAAATCAAAACGTCAAACTTTTCGCCTTCGCTCTCGGCGCGGACGCCAATACGGAACTTTTGCAGAATTTGACCCGGAAGACGCACGGCTATTTCGACCGGGTGCGGGAAACCGAAGACATCGGCTTAAAGCTCGGAATTTTTCTCGAAAAAATCGGCGCGTCCGACATTTCAAATTTGCGGCTCGCGCCCGATGCCAATTTTTACGACGTTTACGCAAGCGGCGACCATTCGTTTTTCGGCTCGAACGTTTCGTTCGTCGGGCGTTATAAAAAGCCGCAAACGCAAACGGTTAGTTTTTCGGCGCAGACGGGTGCGGAAAACATCAATCTTTCGAGCGAAATCGCTTTGCCGGAATCGGACGAAACGCACGCATTTTTGCCGAGAGTTTGGGCGCGGGCGCGGGTTGACGCGCTTCTGCTGGCGATGAACGAGAACGGCGAGCGCGAAGATTATATCGCGGAAATTATTCGCCTGTCGGAAAAATACAAATTCGTAACCGATTACACGGCGTTCCTTGCCGCGCCGCGCGCTCTGCTTCGCCCGCGCCTGATTCAGCCGGGCGACCCCGTAATTCGTGTGAAAACCGACGAATTAATCAAGGCGGTTTTCGCCGTTCTGCCGTTCGGCGAAACGCTGCCGCTCACATTTCTCGAATCGGAAAAAGTCTGGGAAACGCGCTTTCTCGCGCCCGTCTGGATGGCGGACGGGACGTATAAATGCCGCCTTTTACTGACCGACAAAAATGGCAACGGCTACAGCGAAGAAAAAACTTTCGTCGTGGATAGTCGCGCCCCGCGAGTGAAAATCACACTCGAAAAACAAACATTTCGCGCGGGCGAAACAGTAAATCTGAAAGTCTCCGCTGACAGCGACACGAATCGATTAATTGCCCGCATTTATGGCGCGAAGCCCGTTCAATTGTTTTGGTCGAGCAAGGAAAAAGCGAACGTCGGCGCGCTGCAAATTCCTGAAAACTTAGTTTCGGGCAAATACACATTGACGGTCGCGGCGGAAGATTTCGCGCACAACCAGACGACCGAGGAATTGGCGATTGAGGTTTTGGGGAAATGAAAATAAGATTAGCCACGAACAAACACGAAAGAACACGAAAAAATTCAAATAAAATAAGTGGGATTTACACGATGAAATCTTTAAAATATCTGAGTTTATCTGTGCTTATTTGTGGCTGTATTTCTTTATTTTTATCCTCGAATGCCGAAGTTACACCCTTGCCGACGCGCGGGTTTCCGCCTTTTGTAGAAAAAGTTTCTGCCGAAGATGCGGGCGGCGAAATCGAAGACGCGCTTTATACGAAACAGGAGTTTTTCGGCGCGTGGGCGATTGTGCCTTTGCCGACCGTCGAAGCGCGGGAAAATCTCGCGCGGCTTGCCGAAAATGAGCCGGACAACCGGCAGATTCTCGAAAAGCTCGCCGAATTAAACGAGAAACTTTCGCGTTTTGCCGAGTCGGAAAAGATTTTGATTCATTTGGCGAAAATCGATTTTTCAGAAAACGAAACGCTCGCCGCCTTTTACGACCGCCGCGCCGAATTTGAACGAGAAGCCGAAGTTTTGCGGAAAATTCTTTTTTCGGCTAATGCTGAAAAACGCGCCGCGACGTTTGAAAAATTGATTGATTTGGCGCGCGTTCACGATTTGCAGATATACTTGCAAACGGATTTTTACGCCGCCGTCGCCGCAGAAAATCCGAATGTTTATACGGTTTTTGAGCGGCTCGTCGATAATCTCGCGGAAGAAAAAAATTACGCCGAAGCGCTGAAATTTCTTCGTCAAGCTAACGCTCAGTTTCCCGAACGCGCGAGCGTTTTGCTCGAAAAGGAAATCGAGATTCTGCTCGAAACCAATCAAGCGAAAGAAGCCGAAGCGGTTTATCAGGCGGCGTTTAATCCGCTTTGGACGGACGCGGAAGCCGATAAATTTTACGAATTTTTAAGCAATCAAGACCGCCTGCGCGCATACGGCGCGGAACTGAAAGCCCGGTTCAAACGAAATCCGGCGGATTTCGACGCGGGCGTTCGGCTCGCGCTTTACCGCAAACACGATTACGCATACGGGAACGACGAAATCGCGCCGGTAATCTTAAAACTCGAACAGGCAAAAAAGAATTGGACGACCGCCGAACTCGTTACGGCGACGCGGCTTCTGCTCAAGGAAAACGAACCTGATTCGGCTTCGCGGTTTCTTTACACGCTCTATTTACGCGACGATTTTAAGACGAATCCAGAAATGCGCGCGAAAATTCTCTATCAGCTTTTCGAGATGTTTTCCGACGCGGAAAATCGGCGATTGCCTTTGACGCGCGGCGATTTGCGATTTTATGAAGACGTGGCGAGCGCCGACACGAATCCGGGAATTGCGACGGGAATTTTGTCGCTCGTCTTCTCGGACACGAATCCGCGCACAAGGCTTGAAGAACAGGAAGCGCGCGCGACCAAATATTTTAACCGCGCCGCCGCGTATCGCGTTTTTCTCGCTTACAAGGAAGAATTTCCGAACTCGAACGAGACGGCGCAAATGTATCTCGACATCGTGCGACTTTACGCGGCGACGCGGGAAACCGAAATCGCCGAAAAAACCTTGAGCGAATTTGCGGCGCGATACGAAAACGCGGACGATTACGCGGGCGTCGCGCTGAAATTAGCCGACGCTTTTGTCGCCGCCAAACAGCCGGAAAAAGAGCGCGAAACTTACGAGAAAATTTTGGATTATCTCGGCAAACAGAGAACGCCGTTTCAAATGCAGACGCGAGACGACGCGCAAAGTTTCGACAATTTTAAATTCGGAGCGGCGGCAATTTCCGTCGGCGACGAAAAAGCGAATCGAAACGACGGCATTAACATTCCGACCACGCGCAAACCGGCATCTTCTTTCAGTTCGTCCGGCGGCAATAATTATTCCTACGGCGGCAACGAGCAGGACGGCGTTTTCCGCAATTACCTGACGCGAAAACATTCGCTTGTTACCTATGAAGAAGTTTTGGGCAAACTCGTCGCTTCGCTCGCCGGGGAAAAGAAAACGGCGGAGATTCTTGAGCTTTACTCGAACGAAATCGCCAAACATCGAGACGAAGAATGGCTTTACGAAGGGCGTCTGACGTGGCTCGAACAGACGGATTTGACCGAAGAAAAGCTGCAAATTTATAAAACGGCGCTGGCGCGTTTTCAGTCGCGCGGCTGGCAGGATAAATTGGCGCGGTTCTTTTTGCGCGAAAAAAGAGACGACGAATTTGCCGCGTTTTCGACCGCTTTAATTGGGAAATTAACGGACGAGGAAACGGAAAATTACCTCGCGCAGTTTGCGAGCGCGAAGATGTCGGGGAAAGAATTTGAACGGCAGTTATATGTGCGACTTTACGAGCGGGCGCACGAGCGTTTTCCGCATAACATCGCTTTTGTCGAAGGTTTATTGAAATTTTACAGAACGTATGACCGGGAAAAAGATTGGCGACAGTTGTGCGCCGCATATTATTTTGAATCGAAAGAAATCCGCGAGTTGTTTTTGGATAATTTAGCCGAAAAAGGCGAGCTGAGAAATTATCTGCAGGCGGCGCGAACGAATCAAAACACGATTTATGAGCTTTTTCGCGCCGACGCTTCGGCGCGGCTTTCCGATTTTGAAAACGCGGTTGCGGCTTATCGGAAGTTAAACGAAATTTACCCGAGCACGCCGGAATTTGTCGAACGATTATTAAATTTTACGCGCTCGTTCGGTCAGAAAAACCGCGAGAATTTGGCGGAAGCAGCAGCGATTTCAAAATCGCAAGCCGATTTTCTGCCCGCATCCGCAGCGTATCGAACAATGAGCGGCGAAGTTTCCGCCGAACTCGGCGACTACGAAAACGCGCGCGAAGAATGGGAGAAATTGATTTCTACGGCGCGCGGCGACGACGAAGTTTATCTCGACGCGGCGACCGCCTACTGGGATTATTTTCAATACGACGACGCGCTGCGGACGATAAAAATTTTGCGCGAGAAACGCGGCGACGACACCCTTTACGCGTTTGAAACCGGCGCGATTTTTGAGGCGCAGCATAAAGAGCGCGAAGCCGTCGGCGAATACATCAAGGCGCTCGACGCAAGCGACGACGAAGACGGAACGCAAAAGGAGAAAGCAAAAAAGCGACTGGCAAAATTAGCCGCGAATAACACGAATAACACGAATGAAAATTCAGCCGCGAAAGAAAGCGTAACGGGCGAAAAAATCGAACGGAAACCGGCGGAAAATCAACTGCTGAAAATTATCGATGCGGCTTTTTCCGTTGAACGCGCAAAGCGAAAAGACGATTCGTTTTTGAGTTTGGGCTACGCCGAATTTCTTTTCAAAATCAAACAAAACGATAAAGCCGCAAGCGTTTTGAATCGCGCAGTCGGTCGCAGCCGTGATAAAAATTTTCTCGAAGCGGCACGCTCCGTCTACAGTTCGGAAGACGCAAAAGCGGGCGAGCAAACCGCGTTGAAACGTCTCGCCGAAACGACGGAAAGCGCGCGTTCGGCGATTCAATTTCGCCTTCAGCTTGCCGGAAGTTACGAGGAAAATCATAACCGCGCGCGGGCGAAGACCGTCGTCTCGGAGCTGGTCCGAAAATTCCCGACCAATTACGGCGTTCTAAACGAGTCGGCGGATTTCTACTCGCGGCTCGGTTACGACGATGAAGCGGTTGCGGCTCTGCAAAACGCCTTGCCGAAAAGTCGCGGGCGTTATCGAAACGCTCTGGCGCATAAACTCGCCGGTCGCCTTATTCGACTCGACCGGCTCGACGATGCCGAGCGGATTTTGATGGAACTGCACACGCGGGACAAAGCCGACACCGAAGTTTTCGACGAGTTGGCGCGCGTCTTTGTGCGGCGAAACGACGCGGCGAAAATGCGAAAGACTTTTGCCGAAACGGTTGCGGCGCTCAAGGAAACCGATGCCGACCGGCGCGAGCTTGACGACCGAATTGCGGACTTGCGCGCGCCGATGATTGACGCTTTTACGCGGCTCAAAGATTACAAATCGGCAGTCGAGCAGCACATCGAAATCATCAACCGCGAGCCGGAAAACGAAGAATTAACCGACGATGCGATTCGTTATGTGAAGCGTTACGGCGGCGCGGACACGCTTGTTCATTACTACCAAAAAACCGCCGCCGAAGCCTTTAAAAATTATCGCTGGAACGTCGTGCTTGCCAGAATTTACGAGGCGAACAATGACGCGGAGAACGCGATTAAAAATTACAAAACCGCAATCGTCAACCAGCCGGAAATGCCCGAACTCTATTTGGCAGTCGCCGCCATCGAAGCGCGAAGAAGCGATTTCGGCGAGGCGTTGAAAAATCTCGACACGGTTTTGGAGTTGACGAACGACGCGCCCGAATATGTAAAAAAGAAAATCGAAATCTTAAAACGCGCCGGAAGATTCGGCGAAATCGAAGCGGAAACGGCAAAACTGCCCGCCGAAAACAAACCGAAAATCGCCGTTGACCAATTTGCCGAAGCCGCGAAATTGGAAAACACCGAACGCGAAAAAGCGCGCGAGCTTTACAAAAAAGCGTTCGACAAACTGCTCGAAAACCCGCTCGAAAACGATTTGAAAGCGGCTGACGTTTCCGGTTACGTTCGGACGATTCGTGATGAAGAACCGCTTGACCGAATCGACTCGCGGCTTTGGATGCTGCGCGGGAAACTGACGGCGATTGCCGACGAGGACGACTCGACGGATGCGGGCGCGGCGCGGCGGCGGCTTTCGACGCTCGACGGCGCGCTGGTCGAAGCGGTCGGGACGATTGCCGAAACGGTTGCGACCGACGAAGAGCTGGCGAATCTGCACGAAGATTTGAGCCGCCGAATAAACGAAACTTCCGGCGCGGGCGACCGTCATCAAACCGTTTCGCTTGTTCAGGATTTGAGCCGCCGCGCGGGTTTCGGCGATTTGGAAGAAGCGATTTTGTTGAAGAAATTAAACGAATCGTTTGCGGCGAGCGACCGACAAGTTTATCTGCAAAATCTGGTCAATTTTTACAACGAGCGCGGCGCGTATCAAAAAACTTTCGACGCGCTCGAAAAATACGGCGGCGATTATTTGCCGCTCAAAGCCGAAGCCGCGCGGCTCGTCGGCGACAAGGAAAAGGAACTCGAGGTTTTGCGAATAATTTATTGGAAACCGGAGAAAATCGCCGCTTCAAACGACGCCAATGTTGCCAGATATTTGGAGATTCTCCGCGCCGAAAACCGCGACGAATTAAAATCTCTGACCGAAAAATCTTCGCGTTATCAATTACAACTGATTAATTTTCTGCTCGGCGCGGGCGAAGCGGAACTGGCGCACGCTGCGATAGAAAATGCGGGTTTGTCGCAGGCTTGGACGGTTGCTCGAAACGCCGAAACGTCGCTCGCCTTTGGAGAATTCGGCGACGATGCCGAATGTTATTTTTGCGACGCGCTGCAATTTGGGTCAATCGGCGAGATGATTCGGCAGACGCCTGACAAAAAGCGGTTTTTGATTGGCGACGATTGGTTTAGGTTGACGCGCGAATACGGCGAACTACTCGCGGAAAAAGAAAAATCGCGTGTCGTCGCAAGCGGAAACAGCTTTGCCGAAGCCGACAGATATTTGGCGGCGATGACGGAAAATCAGCCGAATAATGCTGAAGAACAATTCAAGCTCGGCGTGTTTTATCTCGAAAGAAACCAACTGAAAAACGCGATTGAGCATTTGCGTCTGGCAATCGAGGCGGAAAATTTAGCGGTTGACGATAAATCAAAATCGGCGACGCTCGGCGCGGCGTATTACAAAATCGGAAGACGCGATTACGCGGAAGAAATTTGGGCGCGAGTTTTGGAAGACGGCGAAATCCAAAGCGCGTCGGTTTATTTTAAGACGCTCGAAAAATACGGTTTGAGCAAAGAAGCGCGCGCGCAAATGCCGCCCGTTATCGTCAAATTTCTGGCGGGAAGCGATGCCGACAATTCGCCGGAATTTCAAAACCTGATTCGTAGTGTTGCCGCATCTTTCACTGACGAAGCGGAAAAATCGGCGTATTTTCTGCAAATTCTGCGGACGCGTCCGACCGATACGTCGCTTGCAGAAATGATTGTCAAAGAAAATTTAATTGCTAAAAGCGAGCAAAGCGAATTTTACAAATTGCTCATTAATCGCAGCGAAAAAACGAGCGATTACAACTACAATTTCACGTCCGTCGCGCAAAGAGTTTGGACGAAGCAGGACTCCGAATCGGTTTATGACGAGGAGAACGATTACAAAACTGAAGAGCCGGAAAATAAAGGTTTCGAGCATCGGAAATCGTATCTCGCGTTGCTCGTCGAGCGGCACGAAAACGCCGAAGCCGCCGGATTGATTGCGGAAATCGAAAAGGATTTGAGCGGGCGATACGCGTGTCCCGATTGGCTGCGGCTGGCGAAAATTCGTCTGCAAATTCGCGGCGGAAAATTTGATTCTGCGGAAGCTGAACGCTTCGTCGGCATTACCGTTTCCGATTCGGCGACGAATATAAAACCGCCGAGCGTCGAGCGGTTCAATGATGTCTCGCAAGTTTTGAAGGAAGAAAAACGGATTGCGGAATCGGCGCGATTAAGCGAATCGTTTTTTGCCCGAATGCTCGCGCTCGAACAATTCGAGGCGGCGAATTTTGTCGGACTCGCCCGCGCGTTTTTCCAAAAAGGCGAAATCGAAAAAGCCGTGCGCGTTTTGCAATTGATGATTGAGGCGGGCGACGAGGCGAAAAAAGAAACGGCGTTGGCGGAAATCGCTTCGCTCGAAGCGGTCAAAGCGCGAACGGCGGACGCAGCAAAATTGTCGCAAACCGAAACAGTCGATTCGGTAAATCAACAAGCAGAAGCGCTGAAACTCGCCGCCGAAATTGCGGTAGAGTTCGGGCAGCGCGACGCGGCAATTCGTTTTCGCCGCCGACTGCTCGAAACAAATCCGGCTGATGCGAATAATCGAATCGAGCTTGCCAAATTTCTTCTGCAAACGGGCGAAAAAACGGACGCGGCGAATCTTTTAACCAAAGTTATAAACGACCGAAATTCTTTGCGCCCGGCGCGCTGGCAGGCGCGGATGATTTTGGTAGAGGCGGGCGAAAACGCGGAAATACCGAATCTAGGATTCGATTCGTTTTCGCAGTTTTATAACGGACTTTTCGCCGTAAAAAGCGGACACGCAAGTGCGGCGATTGAATTTTTCACAAATTCTTTAGTTGCCGACAAAGACGCGGAGACTTCCGCCCGTCAGGAACTCGTCAAACTTTACGCTTCGACCGACAGACCTTTCGCCGCGCTCAAACTCGCCGCGACGGACAAAGCGGCAAGGTCCGACCAATTACTGCAAACGCTTTCAGAAGCGGCGCAAAAGATTGGCGATTTTCAAGAGGCAATCGAATTTGAACGAGCGAAATCAAATGGCGGGAGCGCCGAAAAAATTGCGAATCTGCAAAATGCACTTGACGGAAAAAACCGCCGCGCGACGGATTTTACGGTTGATTTGGAGAACACGAGGAAGTTATGAAATTAAAATTTTTCATCTCAAGTTTAGTCGTCGCGTCCATCGCTTTGGCGGTTTATTCGGCGAGCAGACAAAGCGCTTTCAAACCCGCCGAAGATTTTCCGCGCGGCGCGCTCGTCTATGTTCAAATCGCCGATTTGCCCGCGCTTCTTAAATTTTGGAACGAATCGGATTTCAAGAGAAATTACGCGGAAAGCGAGAATTTCAAATCGTTCAAGAATCGTCATCTCGGCTTGAAACTGGCGAGCCGCTGGGAAGAATTCAGCGCGGCGAGCGGTTTTCCGATTGATTTGGAAACCGTCGGCGGGCTAGCCGATAACCGCGCCGCCGTCGCCATTTACGACATCGGGAAACTCGAATTCGTCTTTATAGCGCCCGTCTCGGACGAGCTTTTCGCCGCGACGAAATTCGCGCAAAATCAAAATAATTTTGAAGAACAAACGCTCGACGACGGCACGATAATTTACCGCGCGAAAGTCGAAGCCGATAGGGGAAGGCAAAAGCAGGAATTGATTTTCGCGGGCGTGAAAGGTCGTTTTGTTCTGGCGACGAGCGAGAAGCTGCTGGCGCAGACTTTGAGCAATATCGGCGGCAAGCAAGCCAAAAATCGTTTAGCTGACGAGCCTCTTTTCGCCGCTTTGAGCGAACAAATCGAGCCTCGCCTCGCAACCGTTTGGGTCAATCAAACGGCTTTGAACGCGGATTATCATTTCAAGCGCTACTGGCTGATGCCGAACCACGAAAATTTGAAAAACATTCACGCCGGAATTTTTGATTTTTCAATCGAAGAAGGAAAATTCGTCGAGCGGCGCAGGTTTTTGCTCGACAAAGCCGTCGATGCTTCGCCGATTGAACGGGCGCAGGCTGCGGAAACGCTTTCGCTTCTGCCCGCCGACGTTCCGTTTTACCGCTTGCGGAAAGCCGGTAAAAAAACGCTCGACGAAGCGGTTCGGAATACGATTTTCGACCGCCGCGAACGTGAAGAAAAGCCCGAAGATAATCGACGTTTTTACGGCTCTTCGTTCAGCGATTCGAGTGATTCTTCGGGCGGCGATTACGATTACCTGAGCGAAAAATTCGATGAAACGATTGACGAGACGGACGAACAGGAAACGGTTCAAAAACGGGAGATGGTGCAGGATTTCTCAAAGTTTTTCCAACCGGCGAACGCCCAGGCGATTCTGACTTTTACCGAGCCGAAAGTTCTGCCCGCGCCGCTTTTCGTCCGGTTCGACCGCGCCGCGATTTTTCATCTCGCATCGACAGGCGATTTTAATCGAGCGGCGTTCGAGGCGGCAATCTCAAAGGAGTTTTCCGAAGAAACGACGATTTCCGCGGCGGGCGTGCCGTTAAAGTGGGAAACAAAAAACGAAAACGGCGCGATGCGGCGCGAGCTTCGGTTGCCGATGCTCGGAATAAGCGCGTGTTACGCCGTGCGCGGCAGCGAATTGATTTTGACGAACGATGCCGAATTTTTGCGGGCGATTCTCGAAAATCAAAATTCTCAAACGATTGAAAAATCGGACGCGCCGTTTACCGAATTAACCGTTTTGAATTTAGACCGAAAAGAAAACGCCTACACTTCCGTTTTTGCCGAGCTTGCCGAAAAGGATGCGGCGGACGATTTTTTTACCGGCAACGTCGCAAGCCTAATCGATTCGGCGGCAGGCGTCAAAAAGATTGAGATAAAAACCAATAGCTCGCACAACGTCCTTGAGCAGGTGGTTACCGCTTATTTCCGGTGAGACGGATGCCGCGATTTACCCGGACTTGAAAGCGGCGGGCAGACACGGCGTTTTCGATGCGGACGTGCTTCGGCGTTTCGCGCGTTCAAACAGTAATTTTTGGAACGGTTATAAAAATACGGCTGACGAGTGGAATTTATTTTTCAACACGGGAGATTCGTTCGAGCAGACGGCTTCGGTGGACGCTAAAGGCGTTATAATATTTGATGAGACGAGGTATCTGCAATGGCTGGAAATGAAAGGAGCGACAAATCGGACCGAACGGTAAGCGAGGAAACTTTGCGAAAAGCAATCGAAATCGAGCGCATCGGCAACCGCGTCGTGCGCCGCGCACAAGCGGAAAATCGCCGACTCGGAATTCCCAATTGGTATTCGATTAACGGCGAAATCGTCAGCGACCGGCAAATCGCCGAGCTGAACAAGCGAAAAAAAGAAGAGAAATAATCCGCAAAAGTTCCGCGCCGTGCGTTCCGCCGTCGGCTGAAAAACCAAAAAATTGTCATTGATTGAGCGAATCGGCGTCGGTCAGCGGCGGAACGGATTGGTCGAGGTAATCGTTTAATCGTCCCGCGACATTTTTCGTTGTTTCGGGCGTGATGTTTTTGAGCGAGCCGTCAAAGCCATCCGAAGCTGGAAAATGTTTGATTTGTCGTGGACGAAGATACGCCCGGAGAAGTCGCCGACTGAAGTCGGCGAAACCGTTGCCGTATTAATTAATCATTTTGGTTTTTGGTCTTTGAACGCCGCCCGGATTGTCTATTTGCCTGAAGACAGCTTAAATCCGGCAGAGGCTATAAACAATTCGAGCGCGGAAGATAACTCTTCCGTAAAGACACGCAAACAATTATTTGCGTGCCTTCGATTAAAAAAACTCGTCCGCCGAATTCGGTTGAAAAAATATCAATTATCCGCCGACGTGAACGTTCGGGCGGCGTTCCGGGTCTTCTTCGGCTTGCCGCAGAATCTCGCGCGTAACCGGCGCGGTGTCGCCTTCGCCGAATAAAATATATCTGATTAAGTAAGAAATCGGATTGCCTTCGCTCCAGCCGAAATAAACGTGCGGGATTTTTCCCGTTTTGTCTCTCAGGTGCATTAAAAGCGCGGCGATGGCGTTCGGCACGGCGGGCGCGTGCGTTCTGAGAATTTTATAACCGCCGATGTCCACGCCGCGAATCTTCAGCTTGCCTTTGAATTCGGACGCGTCGCCGAGTTCGATTTCGTAAAACAAAATCGGGTCGCTCGACGGTATATGGTTATCGACGCGTTTTTCGTGTTCCTTAAAGCGATATTCTTCGACGTCGCCGGTTTCGCGCCGGTTGGTTACGATGCGCAGCTCGCCTTCGGCTAATTCGTTGATAAATTCTTTCGCCAGCGCGTCAAACTCGATTTTCTCGACGCGCAGCTCGGTCGAACGCAGCGCGCGCGAGACGAACGACGCGACGACAATGGTGAGAATAAACAGGGAAGCAATCTTGATTCCGTCCGGTCGCTCGATGATGTTCGTTATCGTCGTGTAGCCGAAAATTAGCGAGATTGCCAGAAACGCCCATTTCATCGTCTGCGCCCGACGCCACGAAGAAATCGTAACGGCGACGGCGGCGCTCGTCATTAAAACCAGAACGCCGGTCGCGTACGCGCCGCCCTGCGCTTCGACGTTGGCTTCAAAAAAAATCGTCACGGCAAAGCAAATCGTGGCGAAAACCAGCACCAGCGGACGCGTCGCGCGCGCCCAATTCGGAGCCATTCCGTAGCGCGGCAGATAGCGCGGGACGATATTTAAGAGTCCAGCCATCGCCGACGCGCCGGCGAACCATAGGATTAAAATCGTGCTGATGTCGTAAGCCGTTCCGAACAACTCGCCGAGATGTTCGTGCGCCAGATAAGCCAGCGCGCGCCCGCGCGCTTTTCCGCCTTCTTCATACTGCGCCGCCGGAATCAAAATCGTCGTAATAAGGCTGCTGCACATCAGAAAAAAGCTCATTATCAGCGCCGCCGCCATCAAAAGGCGCTTCGTGCTTAAAATGCGGTGCGGATTTTTAACCAGCGGCATAACCGCGACGCCGGTTTCAAAACCGGAGAGACCGAGCGCGAGTTTGGGAAAGACGAGCAGCGAAAGCCCGATTATCAGAAAAATCGAGCGCGGTTCGGTCGCGCCGGAAATGGTTGTCTGGGTAAAGAGCGCGTTTTTCCAATCGGTTAAAAGTTCCGGGTGCAAAGCTATTTGATAAAATCCGGTGGCGATGACGACGAGATTCAAAGCCAGATAAGTCAGCACCAAAACAACCGCGATGCCGATTGCTTCCTTAAAACCCTTCAAAAAGACGGCGGCAAGAATGAAAATCAAAAAGAGCGTAATCGGAATCGGGTGGTCGAGAAATTTGACGTGTTCTTCGATAAACGGATTATGAATAATGTGTTCGGAGGCGTCCGCCGCCGACAGCGTGATGGTGATAACGAAATCGGTGGCGACGAAACCGAGCAGCATTAAAACGAACAGCTTGCTTTTCCAGCGCGAGAGGAGCGATTCGAGCATCGAAATCGAGCCTTGCCCGTGCGGGCTTTCGGTCGCCACGCGGTTGTAAATCGGAAGCGCGCCGAAGAGCGTCAATAATATCAGAATAAACGTCGCCACGGGTGAGAGAACGCCCGCCGCCAGAAACGCGATGCCCGGCTGATAACCGAGCGTCGAAAAATAATCGACGCCCGTCAGACACATTACTTTCCACCACGGATGCTGCTGATGATGACCTTCCTTTTCGTGCGGACCTTCCATTTCCTGAACGCCCTGCATCAGCCAATTTTTAAATCTTTTATCTTCGCGATTTTTTGCCGCTTCCATAATTGCCCTTCAAAAATAGAAAGCCGCACTTACACAATAAATGTGCAGGCGGCTCCATTAAAATAAAATTAAACTTTATCAACACTTTTCCATCGTGCCTGCGGAGTTAGCTGTCGGGCTTGAACAATGGAATGTTCTACGTTTCGGTAAAAAAACGATTCGCCCCAAAAAGTTGGTTCCCCCGTGCCTTTTTTCACAAAGACTTCGGCAATAAGTTTTCAACAACAAACCAGATTACAGGAAAAGTTATAAAAAAGTTATAAAAATTCAGGCATATTTTTTTCCTTTCAAACAGAGGTTTTCAGCGATAAAAAGAAATGTAGGAGCGCGGGTGATAAAGCGGTTTATAAAAGATAATTTTCCGAAAGTTCTCCTTTGAGCTTTCAGTGAATAAGTTCGTCTTTGCCGCATCTTTTAATCGTCAAACCGTATTTTTGGTAACAGACAATTCTTTTATGTCTCTTTTCCCGTTCGATTAAATCGAGAAAATGAACGCCCAATATCAAAAGTCCGATGCCGGAGACGGGCAGAATTGTTTCTAAGCCGTGAAAGTTTGTCGTGTCGAAACAGGAAATCAGGCAAATCATCAAGCCGGTTAAAATTGAAAGCGAACCGGCGGCAATCGCGCTCCCTGCCGCGATTGATTTATTGAAAACAAAGGGTTTTTCTATATCTGATTTCGTATATTCTCTCGTAAATAGATTTTCCATAAAACGTCAAACTCATTTTTACAAAGATTTCGGCAATTGATTTTTACCGTCTAATCAGATTACGAAAAACTTTATAAAGATTGCGTAAGAGTTTTATAAAATTTTTGTAAAAATCGGCAGACAGACAGGGGGAAAAGATTTTTTATATAAGAACCGTGAGCGCGGACAATCCTGCCCGCGCGCTGCTTCCGAGCGGCGCAACCGAAGTTCGGCAACGTGTTGAATATGGATAAGTTTGATTCGTTCGCGCCCGAAGCGTTTCGATAACAAAGAAGTTTGCTTTCGATACGTTATCTGCCGGTGTTTTTACGATTGGTTCGGTGTCGGGACGAATCGATAGCCAATCCACGGCTCGGTCAGAATGTATTTCGGGTGAGAAAAATCACGCTCGATTTTCTTGCGCAGCGAGCCGACCAGAACGCGCAGCGCTTCGGGCGATTCGGCGTAATAATTTCCCCAGACTTTTTGCAGTAAAACCGAGTGAGTTAAAACTTTATCGGGATGTTTGACCAGGTAAGAGAGCAATTCAAATTCCTTCGGCGTCAGGTGAACTTCGCCGCCTCCGACGAGAACTTTGTGCGCGGAGAAATCGACGTAAAAATCTCCGGTTTCGATTAAATTCGCCGATTTTTCCGGCTGGCGGCGCAGTCCGGCGCGCACGCGGGCAAGCAGTTCGTTTGTGCTGAACGGTTTTTTGACGTAATCGTCCGCGCCCGCGTCAAGCGCTTCGACAACGATTTTTTCGTCGTCTCTGACGGACAAAACGATAATCGGAACGGCGGAAATCGCGCGCAGACGGCGGCATAATTCCAAGCCGTCGAGATTCGGCATCTGCAAATCGGTGATAATCAAATCCGGCTGCCAGTCCCGAAAAATTTCGAGCGTCGCTTCGCCGCCGCTCGCCGTGCGGATTTCGTATTGATGAGCCGAAAGAATGCGCCGCATCACGCGGATTATCTGCGCTTCGTCGTCAACTACGAGAATTTTGTTTGTTTCATTCATTCGATTTCAGCGGTAAATTAAAAACGAACCGGCTGCCGTTTTCGCCCGTCTCAATCCAGATTTTGCCGTCGTGCGCCTCGACGATTCCGCGCACGATTGCCAGACCCATCCCGAAGCCTTTCGTCGTTTTATCGGCGCGGTAAAACTTTTGAAAAATCTTTTCGCGCTCCGATTCGGCAATCGCCCTGCCTTCGTCTTCGACCGAAAATTGAATTTTACCGCCCGCGAGTTTCGCTTCGATTTTAATTCCTGAATTGCGGGGCGCGTATTTTGCCGCGTTGTCGAGCAGATTATAAATCACTTCGGCAATCGCTTTTGAATCGACCGAAAGCGGCGGCAAATCGTTTTCAATCTCGACTTCGACCTTGTGGTTCGCCAGCAGTCTTTCCGTTCGGTGCAGCGCGTTTGCGATTACTTCTTCGGCTTCGGTCGGCGCTCGCCGCAAATAAAATTCGCCCGCTTCGAGACGCGCAAGCTCTACCATCGACTGGACGAAATCATTCAGACGGTCGGTTTCTTCGTCGATGACTTCGAGCAGCTCGCCGCGTCCTTCGCGTTCGAGCGTTACGTGAATCGAATCGTGTTCGTGTTCTTCGATGAGCATTGTAATCGCCGCTTTAATCGAAGTCAGCGGCGTTCTCAAATCGTGCGTAACCGCGTCGAGCAGCGCCGATTTCAGTTTCTCGCTTCGTCTGAGAGCTTCGGCTTGGCTCGCTTTTTCAAACGCCGTCTGCAATTCCCGGTAAAGTTTTTCGGCTTCTTCGGCGCGCCGTTTCGCTTTTGAAGAAAGCTGTCCGACCGTAACGGCGACAATCAGGAAAACAACCAGCGCGACCCAGTTCTGCGATTCGGAAATCGAGAGCGTGTGATACGGCGGCAGAAAGAAAAAGTTGAACGATAAAACTCCGAGAAACGCGGCGAAAAGCGCGGCGCGGCTTCCGAAAACCGTTGCGACCAGCAAAACTACCAGCAAAAGCGAAAGCGCAATTGTCGTAACATTCGTCTGCTCGCGGAACGGCGTCAGAACCGACGCGACAATCGCCACGCCGCCCAAAGCGGTCAAATATCCCGCGCCGGGCAAATTTTTTACGTCCGATTTATTCACAAAAAACCCGAAGCCCTTTTTAAGAAAAGCTGTTAAGCCTTGATTTTATTGACATATTTTCCGGCGAATGATAAAAATATGAGCTGCCTGCCCGATAAATTTTAACAGTCGGCGCTTTAATCCGTAAAAACTCAGGTTACAATCGACATTAAAGTTTTTTTGAATGTAAAAACGTCTTTGTCGGAGCGCGGGCATCCGCCGACACTCCGACGGACGAAAAATTTCGATGAGCTATGATTAAGAAACCCCGAATTCTTATTCTCGAAGATTTGATGAGCGATGTCGAAGCGGCTTTAGCCGAGCTTCGGCTGGCGCAACTGTCGTTTGAAGCCCGCCGTGTCGATAATAAGGAAGATTTTCTCAAAGCGGTAAATGAATTTGAGCCGGACGTTATCCTGTCGGATTACAATCTGCCGCAGATAAACGCGCTCGACGCGCTTCGCCTGCTCAAGGAACTTCACATCGACATTCCTTTTATATTATATACCGAGCCGCTGACCGAACGAGTCGCCGTCGAATGTATGAAACAGGGCGCAGCCGATTATATTCTGAAATCGAATCTCGAACTGCTGCCTCCGGCGATTATAAACGTTTTAGAGAAAAACCAGTATCGGCAAACCAAACAAAAAGCCGTTGCCGAACTGCGCGAAAGCGAGCATAAGCTGCGCGCTCTGCTCGAAGATATGAGCGAGGCGCTGCTTCAGGTCGACAGCGACGAAGTAATCGAATTCGTCAACGCCCGTTTCTGCGAGATGACCGGCTACAGGCGCGAGGAACTGCTCGGAAAAGTTACGTTCGACGTGTTGTTCGACGAGGAAGGCTGCCGTTTTGTCAGCGAAGCCAACCAGCAGAGGCGCAAAGGCGCGTCAAGCCGCCACGAGCTGCGCTTAAAGAAAAAAACGGGCGAAATGCTCTGGTCGATTGTCGGCGGCACGCCGATTACCGATACGAACGGAGCTGTTACCGGCTCGATGCGCGTTTTTACAGACATTACCGAGCGCAAAAACGCCGAGGAACAATTGCTTCACGATGCTTTCCACGACCCGCTGACCCAACTCGCCAACCGCGCTCTTTTTATGCATCACCTGCGGAAAACCATCGAGCGCCGCAGCCGCCGGCAAAGTAATTTATACGCCGTGCTGTTTCTCGATTTCGACCGCTTCAAAGTCGTCAACGATTCGCTCGGACACGCCGAAGGCGACAGGCTGCTGAAATATATCGCGCGGCGTCTCGAATCCTGCGTGCGCGGCGGCGATTTGGTCGCCCGTCTCGGCGGCGACGAATTCGTTGTTCTGCTCGCCGAATTGTCCGAAACGGGCGAAGCGCTGCTCGTCGCCGAGCGCATTCTGAACGATTTAAAACACTCGTTCGATTTGGGCGGCGGCGAAATTTTTATGACGACCAGCATCGGCGTCGCGCTCAGCACAGCCGGACACACGCAGGCGGACGATATGCTGCGCGACGCCGATATTGCGATGTATCACGCCAAAGCGAACGGCAAAGCGCAGTATCAGGTCTTCGACCAGGCGATGCACGAACGCGCGGCGATGCAGCTTCAATTTGAAACCGAAATGCGCCGGGCGCTCGAACGCGAAGAATTTTGTCTGCATTATCAGCCGATAATCAATCTCGAAACAAACAACCTAATCGGTTTTGAAGCGCTCGTCCGCTGGAATCACCCGACGCGCGGACTGATTTCGCCGAATGAATTCATTTCCGTCGCCGAAGAAAATCGCCTTATTCTGCCGCTCGGAAAATGGATTCTTCACGAAAGCTGTCGCCAGATGCGCCGCTGGCAGAGCATTAGCCCGTCAGCCGCGTCTTTGGTCGTCAGCGTTAATCTTTCCTGCAAGCAGTTTTTACAACTCGACCTTGCCGAACAAGTCGCCGCGACGCTCCAGGCGACCGGACTCGACCCGAATTGTCTGAAGCTCGAAATTACCGAAAGTCATATTATGGAAAATAACGAGATGGCGATAGCGATGCTCGACCGCCTGCGCGCGCTCGGCGTCGAGATAAGTCTCGACGATTTCGGCACGGGCTATTCTTCCTTAAGCTGCCTGCACCGTTTTCCCGTCGATTATTTGAAAATCGACCGCTCGTTCGTCAGCCGTATGATGGAAAATAAGGAAAACGGGGAAATCGTCAACACAATCATCAGACTGGCGCAGAATCTGAAAATGAAAGTCATCGCCGAAGGCGTCGAATGCGCCGACCAGCTCGAACAGCTTCGACGGTTAAACTGCGAATACGGGCAGGGATATTTCTTTTCAAAACCGCTCGAACCGGCAAAGGCGGAAATATTTATCAACGAAAACCCGGAAAGATTATCCGGCGCGGCAAATTAAAAGTCGCTTCAGTTCTGGAATTGAATACTTCTGGAATTGAACACTTAACGAATAAATGTTTTATCCGGCGCGGTAAAAAAGGCTTTGTTTGCAGATAACGCGGCGTCTTCAGCTTTACAAAACCTGTCCCGCCGCGAAGCCGGACGCCCACGCCCATTGAAAATTATAGCCGCCGAGCCAGCCGGTAACATCGACGACTTCGCCGATAAAATAAAGACCGGAAACCTTTTTCGCTTCCATCGTCCGCGACGAAAGCTCATCGGTTGAAACTCCGCCGAGCGTAACTTCCGCTTTGTCAAAACCTTCGGTTTCGCCGAAAACGACGCGCCAGTCGTTGAGCGTCCCCGCCGTTTTTTCGATTTCCTTTTTGCTTAATTGATTGACGGGTTTGTTTGCAAAATTTCTTTCCGTGAAAATTTCGGCAAAGCGATTCGGCAGAAACCGGCTCAAAAAGTTATCGAGCGTCCGGCGATTTTCGCGGTTGTTTTCAAACAATTCAAGCGCGCTTTTCTCCGGCATCAAATCAATCGAAACAGATTTATTTTCCGGCACGTAATTCGAGATTTGCAGAATCGCCGGACCGGACAAACCGCGATGCGTGAACAGAATATTTTCCCGAAACGCCGCTTTTCCGCACGAAACAATCGCATCGAGCGAGATGCCCGCGAGACTTTTATAATCGCCCGCGCCTTTTGCAAAAACGAGCGGAACAAGCGCCGGACGCGTTTCGACAATTTTCAAACCGAATTGTCTCGCAATTCCGTAACCGAAATCCGTCGCGCCGATTTTCGCAAACGAAAGTCCTCCGGTTGCGACCGCGACGCTTTTACTTTCAAAAACGCCCTGACTTGTTTCAACCGTAAAAACATCGCTTTTTTCAATATTCTTAACCGAACAATTCGTGCGAATCTCAACTTTCGCGATTCGGCATTCTTCAAGAAGCATCTCGACAATCAGCCGCGCCGATTCGCGGCAGAAAAGCTGTCCGAGCTTTTTTTCGTAAAATGGAATATTGTGTTTTTTGACGAGTTCGACAAAATCCTGCGGCGTGTAGCGCGAGAGCGCGGATTTGCAGAAATGCGGATTTTCGGAAACGAAATTTTCTGCTTTTACGCCGCGATTTGTAAAGTTGCAGCGCCCGCCGCCGGAAATCAAAATCTTGCGTCCGACCTGCGCGTTGTGTTCGAGAACCAGAACTTTGCGCCCGCGTTTTCCGGCTTCAATCGCGCAGAAAAGTCCGGCAGCGCCCGCGCCGACAATAATCGCGTCGAATTTCATTAGGTTAAATAGCGCTCTTTCAAAATATTAACGTGATAAAGTTCGTGTCCGGCGGAAATATAAACAAGCGCGCGGACGCTGATTTCTTTATCATTCGCAACGCCGCGCCGATGCCAGGCGGTTTCGCTTAAGCCTTGATACATCAACACGTTAGATTTTCTGACGAGCGTGAATTCTTCGGCTAAATCGGCTAAATCGCACTTGTCGAACTCAGCGTTTTTAATGTAATCATCCTGCTCGTAACCTTCAATCGGCGTCGCGTCGCCGCGAGCGATTCTTAGAGCGCGGTAAGCGAAAATTCGTTCGGTGTCGATAATGTGTCCGAGCAATTCCTTAACGCTCCATTTGCCTTCCGCGTATCGAAAAACGGCTTTTTCTTCGTCGATTGCGCCGAGAATGCCGAGCGTTTCCGCGATTTGATTTTGCAGCGTCGAAATAATATCGCCGTCCCGGACGAGCGACACGTATCTTTCGTAATACGCGTCAAATTCGCCGGTTTCGGGACGCGAAATCTGAATGTTTTTCATTGTTTGAACTCCGAAATTTTTTGTTTATTCTAACACAAAACAA
>JBBPXZ010000046.1:0-42326 GCA_038200355.1 Pyrinomonadales bacterium
GCCGGAAGCGTCCGAGCTTGTCCGGTTGGCTGCCTGAGATTTTCGTATTTACACGCTCTCTTCGATTGCTTCGTTTATTGGAATTCCGGGCTTATTACGACTGGCTATAGTCGGCGGCAAAGTTGATTTCGGAACGGGCGAACACTTATAAGGCAAGGCGCGATAATGCAGGTTATGTAGGTTTGAAATTTTTATGCTTGTGAACAGAAAGATTTACGGATTCGTTTTGACGGCGGCGTTTTTCGTTTTGACGGCGGCGAATGTCTGCGCGCAGGATTTGGGAAGCACCAACTCGCTTTTTAACGCGCCGAGTCCGAAAACGAAAAGCGCGAAAGCCGCGCCGAAGAAAGCGGCGGCGGCAAAGAAAACCGCGCCGGTCAGAAATCAAGCTGCGGCAGGCGGCAAAATCGTTTCAAAGCCGAAGACTAAAGCCGTCGTTCCAGCGGCGCGGAAGAAAGCCGGAACGATTCCGCCGAAAACCGCCGTCGCCGCCGGTAAAGCAAAAAATGGCTCGTCGGCTAAAGACAAACAGCCTCCTGCAAAACAAATTCCGAAAACCGAACCGCTCAATGACGTGATAATAAAGGTCGCGCAGCCGATTCCGCCCGCGCAGCCGGTCTACGACGAGCTTTTTGAAAAAGCTATTGGAGAAGGCAACGCCGCCCGCGACGCCCGCGAATATGTCAAAGCCGAAGGCGCTTACCTGCGCGCGCAAAGTCTGGCGACCGGAGATTCGCGCGCCGTCTATGGTTTGGGAAATCTCTACAGCGACCAGCAGCGATGGGAAGAAGCCGAGCGCGCTTACCGAGCCGCCGTGCAGCTCGAACCATCCAGCCCGGAAGCGTATATCGCTCTCAGTTTCGTGCTGACGCAGCCGATAAGCGATACGAATCTGGCGGACAGATACGCCGAAGCCGAAGAAAAAGCGCGGCAGGCAATCGCTATCGACCCGACCAGCTCCGTCGCTTTCGACCAATTGGGCGCGGCGCTCGAACTGCGCGGCGTAATCGACGGCGAAACGCAGCTCGTCTATCGCAAAGCCATCGAGCTTGAACCGAATTTCGCGCTCGCTTACGCTCATCTGGGCAGGCTTCTCAGCCGGAAAGGTTTGAAGAACGAATCAGCCGCCGCTTATCAAAGCGCGATTCGGCTTGCCGCCGACGTTCCGACGATGATTCTGGTGGCGGATGTGATGCAGTCGCAGCAGCGCTATCTCGAATCCGAACAGCTTCTGCTTCAGGCACTACGGCAGGACCCGAAAAACCCGACCGCGCTCAACTTGCTCGGTCGCGCCCTGACCACGCGCGGCAGTTTTGAGGAAGCCGAAAAGGTTCTGAAAAAAAGCGCTGATGTCAGCCCGAATTCGTTTGTTTCCTATTCGCTTTTAGGCGCGCTTTTTCTGCGCCGCGAAAAGTTTTTCGACGCGGAAAAATATCTGATGAAGGCTTTGAAAATGGTTTCGGCAAACGAGAAGAAGCGGCTCGCGCAGGATTTTGAACAGGTCGGCGACGGCTTTCTGCGCGTCGGGAAAAAAAAGGACGCCGCCCGCGTCTATCAGCAAGCCGTTTTACTCGACGCCGATAAAACGATTTTGGCGGACAAGCTAGCCAGAGCGCGAAACAGTTGATTTCAACGCGGCTTGACGCCGAAACCGATTATTCATATACCGAAGTTAAACATCTGCCGGAGAAGCTGAAAACATTATGCTTTATTGTCCGAAATGCCAGAAGACATACGAAGAAGGAACACGGAGATTTTGCGCCGCCGACAACGCGCGGCTGCTGCCGAGACTGTCCGCCGGCAATGCATTTAATCAAACCGGCGGCGTTTTCGCCAATGTTTTAAGCCGCGCTGCCGCCGAAACGGGCGAAACGGGCGACATTCTTTCAGCTGCTTCGGCATTTGAAAATAAAAAATCGCATAAACCGCCGCAGACGGTTTTTCGCCCGCCGGCAGCCAGCCGAATTTTCAAAGACGAATCGAAACCGGACGACATACCCGAAAATAAACTGCCGACCGAAACTCAAGCGCCCGTTAGAAAACCAATCGCGCAGCCGCTTCAAAAAACTGTCGAGTCGCCGGTTCAAAAGCCTCTGCCGCGCATCGTTCGACCGGACGAAATACCGTCCAGCCAGGCAAAGCTCGGCGACCGGAAAACAAATCCGGGCGGCAGAGACGCCCTAACGCGCCGGAATACAAACATTCTCGTCGGTCAGATTATTAAGGGAAGATACCTTGTAACCGAAAAAATCGGGCAGAGCGAATCGAATATCGTTTATCTGGCACAGGACAAAATCGGCGACGGCAAAAAGGTTTTGATTCGTATCTTAATGGACGAAGACGGCGACGCCCCTTTTACCCGTAAGATTTTCGCCGAAGAACGCGTCTCGCTTTTACACTTTAATCATCCGAACGCGGCGAGCGTTATCGATTCGGGCGAACTGCCCGAAGGCAAACCGTTTATCGTAACCGAATACGTCGCGGGCGAATCGGTCAGAGATATGCTCAATCGAACCGGGCAGTTTAACGCCCTGCGCGCGGCGCGAATCATCCGCCAGGCGTCTTACGCCCTGAGCGCCGCGCATCAGAACGGCATTCTGCACCGCAGCCTCGAACCGGAAAATATTATTCTGCCCGTGTCGGAAAACGGCGTCGAACAAGTTAAACTGACTGATTTCGGCGTCTCGAAAGGAAAGGTTCACAGGGAAAATCCGTCTTACAAATCGTCCGAACAGCTCGAAGGAAAAACGGCGACAGCCGCCAGCGACGTTTATTCACTGGCGGTTATCGCGTATCAGATGCTGACCAACCGTCTGCCGTTTGACGCCCCGTCAGCCGGCGCTCTGCTTAAATTACAGCGCGAAGGTTTAATTTTGCTGCCGACCAATCTGCGTCTCGACATCAAGCCGGTGGTTGACGAGATTCTGGAAAAAGCGCTCGCTTTTAATCCGACGGCGCGCTACCCGAAAGCCCGCGACTTCGGCGACGCGTTCTTTAACGCTATTACGACCAGCGCGCTTTGGGCAGGCGAAACCGAAGCCGTCCAAAACATAAATATAAACGAGAAACCGGAAGCGCCGGAGCAAATTTCACAATCCGAAACGAGTTTTTCAGAAATTCCCTCGCCGCCGCGTTCGCCTGTATCCGAACCTGCCGCGCCTGCCGACGACATCGCCGATTCCGTAACTTCAGCGCCGCGCGTCGAAAAAGAAGCCGACGGCGTGAAAGCGACGACGGGTTTGGCTTGGGAAAAGCGCTCGGCGGAGCCGCCGCCGAAAGCCGGAAGAAACCGGGCGATTATGTCGCTGCTCGGCGCGGTTGTGATTTTCTCGGCGCTCGGTTTGGGATATTACGCTTATAATCGCCCGGATGAAGCCGGGCTTGTTCAAACGCCGCCCGCCGCCAATCCTGTCGCGCCGGCAAAAGAAGATATAACTCTCCGTCAGCCGTCGCCGGTAACGGGCGAAATAGAATCACCGCCGCTTTCCCGCGCGCTTCCGCCGCCGCCGGAGACGATTTATTTTGAAAATTCAAAACAGGCTCTGAAAAGCGAAGCGGCGAAAAATTTTCTCGGCTTCTCGCTTTATTATCCGAAAAGCTGGAAGCAAAACGATGCCGAGAACAACTTTCTGGACATCTCGAAAAACGCGCCGACCGGAACGCCCATCGAGCAGATGCTCGTCAGTTATTACGACAGTAAAGGAACATTTAAAGCCGACAAAGAACTTTTCCCCGCGCTCGTCAGGGAAACCAACAAAACCCTGAAGTCGATTGTCCCGAATTATAAAACGGTTTCCGAAGGCGAGAAAACGGTCAATAACGGCTGGCGCGCGTATGAAGTCAATTTCGAGGGCGCGGGCAAAACCGCCAAGGGCGAAAGTATAAAACTGTGGGGCAGACGCCTGTTCATTCCCGCCGCGCGCAACGGTTTGAAAAACGGCTACGTTCTGACGATGCTCGCCACGTCGCTCTCGCCCGAAGTCAAAAGCATCGAAGATGTCGGCGTCGAAGGCGACCTGCATACTATTTTATACAGCTTCGAGCCGAATCAGAACTTTTAGAAAACCGTCTGAAAATACGGCGCGGTTAAAATTAACTTTACCGGCGATTAAGATTTTCCGGCGACAATCAGAAAACCTTTCAATCGGTCGGAGCTGCCGTCTTTGCACTTCCGGCGCCGCTGCTTATTTTAAAACCGTCTGCTTTAATGATAATCTCTTTATATCCGTTAATGCCGCCGGAACGCTTCGGCAGAGATTTATCGAAAGAGGTTTAATGAAAAATTTATTTAAGAATGCTGCCGTCTTTGTCGCTTTAAGCATCGGGCTGTCCGTTTTTTTCGCGTGTTCAGGTTCGGACACGTCAAAGAGCGCGGCGGAGAATACAAATTCCGCCGTTAATTCCGCTGCCGATTCGGTCGCTAAAAATGATTATCCGCCCGCGCCCGCCGGAATTATGCAGGCTGAAATAAAAGACATTGACGGAAACACGTTTAAGCTCGAAGACAAAAAGGGAAAAGTGCTTCTGGTCAATTTATGGGCGACGTGGTGCGGACCGTGCCGCGCCGAAATGCCGGAACTGGTCGCGATGCAGAATAAATACAAGGATAACGGCTTTGAAATCATCGGTCTCGACACGGACGAAGAAAGCGCCGAAGAAATAAAAGCGTTTGCCGAAACTATGAAGCTCAACTATCAGCTCGGTTACGCCGACGAAAAGTTTTTCGGCGAATTCCTGAAAATTACGCGGATGCAGGGCATCCCGCAGAGTCTGCTCATCAACCGTGAAGGCAAATTGACCGGAATGTTTCTCGGCGGCGGCGGCAAAGTCGTCGGTCAGATGAAGGAAACGGTCGAAAAAGTCGTCAATCAATAACAAAATCGTTTGATTCGCGTTTATTGAAGCCTTTTGAAAATCTTATAAAACCAACCGCGTCTTTTTCGCGTATAAACACAGATATTTTAATTTATCTGTGTTTTATTTTTGCATCGCGCAATCCGAATTTAATGAAAAAATCATTTGCCGCCGCTTTCTTTATTTTAGCTTTTACGTTTTCCGCCTTTGCCGTCGATTCGCAAATCTGGTCAATCGACACGCGCGCCGAAGTTTTGAAAGGCGAAGCGCGCGGCGTCTCGGTTACGGAAACCGGCGAAATCAGACTCGCGCCGCGCCTTGCGCAGATTTTCAATGCCGAACAGTCTTACGTCTGGTCGAGCGCCGCCGACGCTTCGGGCAGTGTCTTTCTGGGAACGGGCGGCGACGGCAAAATTTATAAAGTCGATGCGGCGGGCAGGGGAACGCTTTTCGCCGGTACGAACGAGCTGAATGTCTCGGCGCTGGCAGTCGGAAAATCAGGCGAGCTTTACGCCGGAACGTCGCCCGACGGTAAAGTCTACCGCATTTCGACAGCCGGAAGCGTCGAAGTTTATTTCGAGCCGAAAGAGAAATATATCTGGTCTCTGGAAGTGTTAAACGACGGCAGCCTTGCCGTCGGAACGGGCGAAAACGGCAGAATCTATAAAGTGAAAGCGGCGAATGCCAAACCGGAAACTTCTTTGCTGTTCGATACGAGCGAAACGCACATCATCTCGCTGGCGCACGACAAACAGGACAATCTTTACGCCGGAACGGACGGCGGCGGTCTGGTTTTGCGCTTTGCGCCCGACGGCAAACCGTTCGCGCTGCTCGATTCGGCTTTGCGGGAAATTCACGACATCGCCGTCGCCGCCGACGGTTCAATCTACGCGCTGGCTTTAAGCGACGCGGCATCGGCGTCGAAAGCTAATACCGGAACTGTTACCGGAACGACTGCCGACGGCGCGACCGTAACGGCGGTTATTACTTCGACCGAAATGCCGACAGCCGAGCCGCCCGCAAAAAGCCGCTATGATTTAACGACGGCAAAATCCGCCGTCTACCGGATTCTGCCGGACGGCGGCAGCGACGTTATCTGGAGTTCCTCGACCGTTACGGCGTTTTCAGTCGCCGCCAATCCAAACGCGAACGGCGCGTTTCTGGGAACATCCGACAAAGGAAGAATTTATTCGGTAACGAATGACGGGCGCGAAACTTTGCTTTTGCAGTCGGACGAAGGACAAATCTCGACGCTTCTCAATCAGGGAAATCACGTTTTCGCAACTTCGAGCAATCAAGGCAAACTTTATCGTTTCGGAGCGGAAACCGAAGCCGAAGGAACTTACGAATCGACTGTTTTGGACGCCAAAACGAGCGCCGCGTGGGGCAGAATCTGGTGGCGTTCAAACGGCGTGGTCGCGCTTCAGACCAGGAGCGGGAACACCGGAAAACCAAACGAAACGTGGAGCGATTGGAGCGCCGTCTATTCGGATAAAACGGGCGCGCAGGTTGCGAGTCCGAAGGCGAAATATCTGCAATGGCGGGCGATTTTGAAAAGCCGGGCGGACGCGGCGACTGCTCTCAATGAAGTAAATGTTTCATACCTCGGACGCAACATCGCGCCGGAAGTTCTCTCGATTCAGATTCTGCCGACCGGCGTCGGGCTACTCTCGACTCCGCCGGTTCAGATTGACCCGAATATCGAAAACTCCGGTCTCGACATAACCCTTTTCGGCTTGCAGAACGTCGTCGTTCCGCCGCGCCGCGCATACCAGCGCGGCGCGCGCGCCCTGCAATGGACAGCCGAAGACCGCAACGGCGACCGGCTCGAATACGACCTTTATTTCCGGCGGACGAACGAAGCGGCTTTCAAACCGCTTCGCCAAAATCTGCGCGATAACTTTTTCACCATCGACGGCGCGGCTTTGACCGACGGGCAGTATGTTTTTCGGGTTGTGGCAAGAGATTCGCCGTCGAATCCGGTTGGTTTGAGTCTTTCGGGCGAGCGTTCGAGCGAAGCGGTTGAAATTGACAACACGCCGCCGACTGTTTCCGCCGTCGGCGCGCCGCTGATAAACGGCGATTCGGCGCGTGTTACGTTTGAAGCGAGCGACGCGGCGAGTTTTCTGACGCGCGCCGAATACAGCGTCAACGGCAGCGATTGGGAAACGGTCTACGCCGCCGACGGAATTTCCGACGCGCGAAAGGAACTCTACACGATTGAAATTCCGGTTAAAACAAGCGGCGAATACACGATTTCCCTGCGTGTTTTCGATGTCAACGGCAACGTCGGAAGCAATAGCGTCACGGTGAGAAAATAAAGATACATCGGCAATTGGTAAATTTTCGAGCGCGCCGGGATTGCGGGCAGGATGTCTGCTCTCCGACAATTTTATTGTTGATTCTCCGGCGGCAAAGTCATCGTTTCGCCTTCGTTGTTGATTTCGAGATGTCTGGTCGTGCCTTCGGTTACGCTTCGTGCGGCGGGAAATTCGCCCGTGTCGTAAATCGATTTTTGCGGCTTAACGTATTGATTTGCTGCCTGAATCGGCGAATCAATATGCCTTTGACCGCTTTCGATTCGCTCGACGGCGACTTTTGCTTCCTTTAAACCGCGACCGGAAACTTCGCGGTAAATTTTAATCGCTTCAATTTTTCTGCCCGCATTGACAAGTTGTTCGACGCGCGCGAAATCGGCTTGATTGAGCGGCGGATTGTCGCTTCCAGACATTTGAAACTGCGAAGCTGAAGCGGTATTGGCGGCGGTTTTTTTGAGTTGAACGATTTGCGCGACCCCGCCGCCGAGAACCGAGAAAGCCGGAATCAGCATCCAAAACCACCAGCCTCTGCCCATCTGCGAAAATCCCAGAATTATCGAGACGACTAAAAATGCAAATCCGGTGAACAGCTTGACTATCGCGCTTTCCCAGTTGACGGATTTTCCTTTTTTGTCCCGCAGCTGCATCGGCTGAACCGGCTGCACTATTCCGAAATCAGTCATTTCACTGCTTCGCCTGCCAGCCAAAGCAGCGGAAACAGCCGTCAGGTCTGTTCCGCAGGCGCGGCAGAATTTTCCGTTATCCGGATTTTGCGTTCCGCATTTTGGACAAAACATAGTTTTTTTTAGTTCAGGGTTCAAAGTCGATTATTCAATTGTAACTTTGAGCTTTAAACCCTGGACTTTGAACTTTGGCTGCGCTGCCGGATTGCTTCAAAAAGTATTACGCCGCAGGCGACCGAAACGTTCAGCGATTCGATTCTGCCGAGCAGCGGAATTTTTACCAGAACGTCGCATTTTTCCGCCGTCAGGCGATGCAAGCCTTTTCCTTCGCCGCCCAGAACCAGCGCCGAAGCGCGTGTCCAGTCCCAATCCGTATAATCGATTTCGGCGTCGGCACTAGTCCCGACAATCCAGACATTTTTTTCTTTCAGCCGGTCAATCAGGCGGTTGACGCTGGCGACTTTCGCCACTTTAACATATTCGGTCGCGCCCGCCGAAGACTTTGCAACCGTTTCGGTTAAACCGACGGCGCGCCGTTCGGGAATAAAAACGCCGCTCGCGCCGGCGCATTCGACCGTTCTCAAAATCGCGCCCAGATTTCGCGGGTCTTCCACGCCGTCGAGAATCACGGACAGAGAATTTTCCCCGCCCGTGATTTCATTGAAAAGCGCGTCTGATTCGACGTAATCAGCCGACGCGACAAAGGCGACGACGCCCTGATGATTAACAGCTTCGACGGAAAATTTCGCCAGGTTCGGACGCGGAACTTTTTGAAACGGAACGCCGTTTTCGCGTGCTAAAATCAGAATTTCGTGCAGCCGTTTTTCGTGCGCGCCGTCGGCGATTAGAATTTTTTCGATGCGTCGATTCTGAGCGCGCAAGGCTTCTAAAACCGGCAGAACTCCGAAAATAAAAGCCGGATTGTCCGCCGTCGGCTGTGGATTTGTTTTCCGATTTTCAAATCCGGGTTTTCGGGCGTCGGTTTTCGTTCTCGAATTTTCAATTTTTGAACCCGAATTCTGATTTTTGAATCTGGAATCTTCACTCTTAAAATTTGAATTTTGATTTTTGAATTTGGAATTTTTCATTTGAGATGCCGTTGAAGTCTCGAATATTTTGTAAATTGGGCGGCGTTGCTGACAGTCGTTACGTTTCCAAGATTGAAGCTGCCGAAACTTTCGCGCTTTAAGCCCTGCGAGTCGGTTCTTTCTTCGACTTGCCAGACGCCTGCCAGAAGCGAGCGAACCTTCAGGTAATCTTCAACCGTTTTAACTTCCGGCGCTCGCTTCGACAGTTCGATAACCAGTTTTTTTATATTCTCGACGGCTAAAAGACTTTTTCGAGCGCCGAGACACGAAAAATCAAAACCGTTTTGCGCGATTCTGTAACCGATTCGGTCTTCCTTCGAGTAAATATCGAACAAACTTTCGTCCGAAGCCGTTTCGTTCGTTTCAAGCAGTTTATTTTCGCCTTTTTTGCTCCGTGTTTCGGTTGCTTCAACTTTTCGCTCGAAAATTGCGCCCGTTACAATCAAACGAACGTCTTCCCATTTGATTTCGGCGATTTCGTCCGAGTTGAAAAGTATCAAAACGAGCCGGTCGTCCCAAAAATCCATCGAGCGCAGACGGCGCGGCGATTTTTCCAGACTCAAAACTTCATCGGGCAGAATTTCCGTTTCGACGCCCGACTTTCTGAATCGTTTTTGAATGATTTCGGCTTCTCTTTCGGTTTCGATTCGCGCGACGGGCAGCGGTTTTGCCGACGCCAGAATTTCCCGCAAAGCTTCTTTTTCCAGTTTCACAATCGAAGAAATTTCTGCAAGCGTCGATTCTTCAAATTTTGCCGAATCGCCCGTAACAAGCAGGTTAAATCCTTTTTCCCAAATCTCCAGCTGACGTAAATCCGGTTTGAAAAATCTGCTTTCTTCGCCGGAGACGGGAAGCGGCGCGGCGCAGTAAAGACATTTCGAGCGCGTCGGCGGATTTGTCCGCCGGCATTCTCCGCAATCGACCAATTCGTTCCGGTTAAACGCCGGATTTTCAGCCTGAACGGGCAAATCGTTCGACCATTCGCCGGAAATTATTTCTCCCGTCCTTTTTTTCATAGATTTTGATTATACGACGAAACGCGGTTATCTTTATATATGTTTCGCTTGACCGATTTAACGGCGAAAGGCACACTATAAATACTTATTATAAATATCAAACGGCAGTCGTCTTTACCTGGAAAACGAAAATAATTTAACTTGATTTGTTATCCGTATTTTGCGGATATTGAAATACTGACACTTAAAAACCGCTGATTTATTGAAAAATTATACATTGAATTTTGTCATCATCTAATTTAAGAATCTTTTATAATTTCGTTTTTCGCCGATTTCAACTGCCGTATCGATTATCAGAATTTTTTATACAGAAGGTTTAATAAATGCAGTTTGATATGGCGACTAATTCGTCCTGGCGATTCGGACATCGCGGGCGCGTGGCGGTTTTTATAGACGGAAACAATCTTTTTCACGCCGCCCGTTTTCACAATATAGACATCGATTACAATAAACTTCTGCGCGTGCTTTTAGGCGACGGCAGACTTCTTCGCGCTTTTTTCTACACCGGCGTCGATGCGGGCGCGGAACGCCAGCAGGGATTTCTGCTCTGGATGCGGCGCAACGGTTTTCGGGTTATTCAAAAGGAGCTGAAGACATTCTACGACGGCACGCGCAAGGCGAATCTCGATGTCGAAATCGCGGTCGATATGCTTTCTCTGGCGGGCAGATACGACACGGCGGTTCTGGTTTCGGGCGACGAAGATTTCGTCTATGCGCTCAACGCCGTCGCTTACAAAGGCTGCCGCGTCGAAGTCGCCGGTTTTCGTTCCAACACCGCGCCGCGTCTGATTGACGTTGCCGATTTTTTTATCGATTTGGGCGATATTGCCGAGCTTGTCCGCAAAGATATTTCACAGGGCGAAAGCTATGATATTCCGTCGTTCGTTCCGCCCGAAGAATTACCGTCGGATATAATACGCGGCGGCGACCGTGAAAATTTTCCACAGATTCCCGCTAAAATTCGCTTTGAACAAAGTTATGCCGAAGACGAAACGGAAGAAAGTTTTTCCGATTTGGTGCGCGTCAGAGACGAGAGATGAAACTTTTTACCGTTGACGAAGCCAATCGACTGCTGCCTGAAGTGCGCCGGAAACTCGAAAACATTCAGGCGCGCTACAAATTGCTCGCGTCTCTGCGCGAATCCGTAAAGTCGGCGGCGGCTTCGGCTTCGCTCGGCGGCGGCGGTTTCGAGAGCGGCGCGATTTATGTCAAAGCGCTTTATGAAGTCGGGAAAATAACGACCGAGCTGCACGAATGCGGCATTCAGCTGAAGGATTATTCACGCGGTTTAATAGACTTTCCGTGTATGCGCGACGGGCGCGTTGTTCTCCTCTGCTGGCAATTGGGCGAAGGCGACGAAATCGAATGGTGGCACGATTCGGAAACCGGTTTCGCGGGCAGACAGCCTTTGTAAGTGTTGGATTTCGGATTCGCCCTTTTCAAATAAACAATAAAATAATTTGGATAATACCCTGTAACTCAGAGTCTGAATGAATCTCTTATTTCGCTGTCATTTACTATTGACTGCTTAAAGTAAGTTCTGATACTATCTGCACAGTTCACACATTTCGAGTTTTTCCCTAATCCCGCAATTTTTGTCGATTTTTCAAAATTATGAATTGTCCCGTTTGCAATAGAAATAACGCTTTTAATTTATCGATTTGTCCGAGCTGCGGCGCGATGATGAACGATTCGGTCAGAGCCGAAGTTTTGTCAAAAATATCGGTTTCAAAACAATTAAGAAAACTTGAAAACGCCGGAGTTAAAGAAACTTCACCGGCGTCGGGCAGTCTGAATTTGCCGCCCGCACAGCTTCTGGAAAAAGCGAATCAATCTTTGCCGCCGGTTTTCGATTCGCCGAAAAACATTTCCGCCGTCTCCGAATCTCCGAAAAACGTTCCCATTACTTTTGAAAAGTCGGCGACTTCCGAACTCGGCACAAAGCCGACAAGCCCGACTCTGGTTGAATTTCACAGCAAAAATTCGTCCGTTCCCGAATGGCGTCTGCAATTGCAGAACACCGTCCGCCAGCGAAACGACCGGGAAAATCAGCAAAAGGAGCAGCCGGTGAAAACCGCGTCCGCGCGTCAGGCGAAACCTGCGACCAGCGGCGCGAACGCGCTTAAAATCGATATGGTTGAAGATAGAAAACCGGCGCGCGTCAAAAATCCGACTCTGAGCAGCGCTCTTGCGCGCATCGAAAAATCGCGTCAGAAATTTCTGGTCGAAGAAGCGTTGCCGGTTGAGCCGGTTGCTTCGCCGTCGCGTCCGGCAAATAAAAATTTTCCTTTTTACATCGCCTCCAAGCAATCGGAAGCCGAAGCAAAAACGGAAGCGAAGACAATCGCGCCGGGCGCGCCGGCAAGTTTCGCCGACAAACCGAAACTTGCCGCTCCGGTTAAAATCGACAGCGGAGATTTGAACACGAATAAGCTGCCGCCGCTTTCCGCGCCGGTTAAAGCTTCGACGAACTTTGCAAAAATCGTCGAAACGCCGGTCGTCGAAGTTAAAAAGGCAGAAAAAAAGGAAATCGCAATTAAATCGCCCGAACCGAAAGAAATAGTTTCTGCTGAAGACCATTTTGGAGAATTTGAAGACGCCGCACCTTTCGCGATGCGCTTTAACGCCGGGATTTTCGATTTGATAATCGGCGGATTTCTGAGTTTGTTTCTGCTCGCGCCGTTTATGCTGACCGGCGGCGACTGGTTCACGTTCACCGGACTTCTGGCTTTTATGGCGACCTGCTCAATCGTAATGTTTATCTACCTGACGACGACAACCGGATTTTACGGCAGAACTTTCGGAATGCGAATTTTCTCGCTCGAAGTCGTTGACATCGACGGCGAAAACTATCCGACGATGCATCAGGCGGCGGTCAGCTCGGCGGTTTATGTTTTGTCGCTCGTCTGCGGCGGCGTCGGGTTTTTAACGATGCTTTTCAACCCGGAAAAACGCGCCGCTCACGATTTGATTTCGGGAACAATGGTCGTCAGGGAAAACTAGAAACCTTTCCAGGTGAACGAAAAAACTTTAGAAAAACTTTGTGCCGAACTCGAATCCGTTTTAACCGGACAAAAGTTCGGCAAAATTTTTACACTGGCGCGATTTCGCCTGGCGATTGATTTCCGTCTGAATGATTCAAGTTACTTATTTGTCAGCGTCGAGCCTTCCGCGCCCGCGATTTACCTGATAAAGCGCCGTTTGCGCGATTTGGAAAAGCAAACGGGTAGCTCAAATTCTTTTGTCTTATTTTTAAGAAAAAGACTGGCGAACGCGGTTCTGGAAAAAATCGAAAAAATCGAAAACGAAAGAATTCTGCGCTTTTATTTCACGGCGCGGAACGAAATCGGACAAATTGAAAATTACACGCTCGTCGCACAATTAACGGGACGCTCGGCAAATCTTTTTCTGCTCGACGGAAAAGAATTTATTCTCGACGCGTGCCGCGACACGTTCGGCGACGGTCAGGAAATCGCCGGACGATACCAGCCGCCGGCGCTTCAAACGGCGGAAACACGCAGACGCGATGACGCCGAAAGTTTCCCGCGAGGTGAATTTGCAACTTTGTCCGAAGCGCTTGACGCCGATTCGCTGGAAAAGGAAATCGAGAAAAAATTTCGCGTTAAAGCTCAGGCGGCGCAGGCGAAACTCAGACAGGAAATTTCAAAGCGCGAAAAACTAATCAAAAAACTCGAAAAAGACCTTGAAAATCACGGCGACGCGCAAAACTGGAAACGTCTCGGCGATTTGCTGCTGGCGAATATCGCAAACGCAAAACGCGCGGGCGGTAAAGTTTTCGTAACCGATTATTACGACGAAAATACGCCGACGGTTGAAATCGAGGTTGACGAAAATATAACGCTCCAGCACGCGGCGGAAAAATTTTTCAAGCGTTACACGAAAGCCAGAAACGCGCTCGAAGAAATTTCAAAACGCCTGACAATTTCGCAGTCCGAAGTCGCAAACCTCAAAGCGCGGAAGGAACGTCTCGACAAAGCCGTCGAAGAAAAAGACGAAAACATCGTCGCCGAATTTCTGGACGAAAAGCCGGAAAAGCTGACGGTTAAAATTAAGGAAAGACCGGCGGAAAGTTTCGGCGGCGCGCGGCGTTACACGTCTTCGGACGGTTTTGAAATTCTGGTCGGAAAGACGGCGAAAGACAATGATTTTCTGACGTTTCGCGTTGCCAAATCGCTGGATTTATGGCTTCACGCGGCGGATTATCCAGGCTCGCACGTCGTCGTCAGAAATCCGAATCGCCAGGAAATGCCGCAGAAAACTCTGCTCGAAGCCGCCGAAATCGCCGCTTTTTTCAGCAGCGCGAAATCGCAAAGCAAAGTCGCGGTCAACTACACGCAGAAGAAATTTATCAATAAACCCAGGGGAGCGAATCCGGGACTCGTCAGCCTGTCGAGCTTTAAAACAATTCTCGTCGAGCCGAAGGTATTTGAGAGCAAAAGCTGAGGAAAATGGAAAATGGAAAATGGATAATGTGAAAACAATTTCTTCATTGTCCATTATCCATTATCCATTTTCCAATGAAAGACTTTTAGCTGCCGATATATTTCGCGTAAATCGAGCGCGCCTTTGCCAAATCGTCCGTTCCGCGAACGATTGCGCGTGCGTCCTGAAAAATCGTCAGTTCGCATTCGTCAACATTTAAGCGAATCAAATATTCGTTTTGTTTTACATCGGCAATATTAGCGAGTTTTTCGGCAAGCGCCGGTAAATCAATTCGTGTCGCGTTCGGCGGCAGAATCTGAACCGCGTCGCGCCCGCAGAGAGTCGTGAAAAGCTCTTGATTTTCGCCGTCCAAAAACGTGAAGTTTCCTTTTCCGCACGTTTCGCAGTCCGCGTTCGGCTCTGACAATTTAATTTTTCGCCAGTCGTTCCGCCAGATGTCGATTTGCATTAAACTCCGGTGCAGCGCGCCGAAATTTCCGGTTAAAATTTTCAATGCTTCGGTTACTTGTATGGCGGAAACGGTTGAGATAATCGGCATAATAACGCCCGCCGTCTCGCACGTCGGAGCGCTCGCCGCGCCGGGCATTTCTTCAAAAATGCAGCGCAGGCACGGCGTTTTGTGCGGAATAACGGTCATCGTCGCGCCGTAGCCGGAAACCGCCGCGCCGTAAATCCAGATTTTATCGCGCTTTACGCAAGCGTCGTTGACCAGATAACGCGTTTGAAAATTATCCGTTCCGTCTAAAATCAAATCGCAGCCTTTTATAAAATCTTCGATGTTTGAGCGATTTACGTCGGCGACAATCGGCTCGATTTCGATGTCGGAATTGATTTCGGCGAGCCGTTTTTGCGCGGCGACGGCTTTCGGCAATCTGTTTCGAGCGTCGCTTTCACCGTATAAAGTTTGCCGCTGCAAGTTTGTGAACTCAACGAAATCACGGTCAACAATGCGAATTTTTCCGACGCCGGCGCGCGCCAGCATTTCGGCGTGAGACGCTCCCAACGCGCCGCAGCCAACCAGCAAAACTCTCGAATCGAAAAGTTTTTCCTGCCCGCCCGCGCCGATTTCGCGGAATAAAATCTGGCGGCTGTATCTTTCGTTCATTTGTTTATTCCATCTTTCGCAAAGCCGCGGTGCTCATCTCGCGCAACGGCGCGGTTTTGCCCGTCCAGATTTCAAATTGCTTCATTCCCTGTGCGACGAGCATTGCCAAGCCGCCGATTGTCGGAACGGACGCTTTTCGCGCTTCGCCGATAAATTTTGTTTCAAACGGATTATAAACTAAGTCGTAGACCAATTTAACGTTTTCCATTTGTCCGGCAAGTAGCGGCGTTTCATTTTCGAGCGCGCCTTTCGTGCCTAAAGGCGTCGCGTTGACGACAATATCGAAACGGTTAAAATCGGCTTTCGATATTTGGTTTCCGGTTTTCGGGAGTTCTTTCAATTCAATTTCAAATTCTTTTGCCGGACTTTCGGCTTTTTCAGGATTACGCGCGAAAATCGTAACAATCGCGCCTTCGTTTTTCAGCGCGTAAATCGCCGCTCGCGCCGCGCCGCCGTCGCCTAAAATTGCGACTTTTACATTTTTTAAATTGCCGTAAGCAGTCTTTAAAGGCTCGATAAAACCATTCGCATCGGTGTTGAAACCGTAAAGTTTGCCGTTTTCGATTTTTACAGTATTGACCGCGCCGATTTTCAGCGCCGTTTCGTCAATTTCGTCTAAATGTTTGATTAACGGCTGTTTGTGCGGAATCGTAACGGAAAAACCCTTTATATTCCAATTGATTTCGCTCGACTGTTTGCGAACCATTCGCTTTATAAATTGGTCAAGGCTTTTTACTTCAAACGGAATATAGACGGCGTTTAAATCGTGAAACTTAAATGCTTCGTTGTGCATTTGCGGCGACAAAGAATGTGAAACCGGGTTGCCGATGATGCCGTAAATTTCCGTATCTTCGTTTAATTCGCGGACGCGGTAAACTTCAGCCATTTCACGCGCCGTGATTTGTCCGGGAGCGGTTTCGCGTCCGGCATCGAGCGCGGCGTAAGTGAGCGGCGCGCCAAACGCTAAACCTAAAATCCGCGTCCATTTTCCGGCTTCGCCCATTGCAATCGGAACAATTTGTTTATTATCCGATTCGGCTTTTTCGAGTAATTCCCAGACGCAAACTGAATCCGTAATATCGTCGGTTCGGACGGCGAATTTTAATATGTCGGCGTTTGTTAAGGTTTGATAAATATTATAATTTGCCGCTAAATTGTCAGTATTGCCTGAAAAATCGTGAAATGAGACGATTGATTTGGTTGATTTGAGATTGAAAATGCCGTGCAAATCAAATTCAAAATCGACGTATAAATCTTTACGCTGGTTATTCCAGAGAAAAGATTCCCAAAATTTTATTCGCTCGCGCAAAGTCAGACGGCGTTTTCCGCCCTGTTCTTTCGGGCGAAATGTCGCCAGTATCGGTTTTGAGACGGCAAGATTCTGTATTTGCCGCAAAGCCGTCTGAAGCTCGTTTTCTTTCAAACAATCGAAACGCAGTTCGATAACGTCCGCCGATTCTTCGGCGCGTTTGATGTTTCCGATAAATTCGTCGGCGGTTTCGGCGCAGACTGAAACACAGATTTTCCCGTTATTCATTAAGGCGATTTTTGAGTTTGAGTTGCTTGAGTTAATGGAAAAATTGCCGCAATCAAGAGCGCGATTACGCCGAACGCGGTCGAAATAATGAGCATCGTTTCGGTATTATGTTTAATGGCAATCGCGGTCAGCGCCCAGGCGATTGCCAGCGCGTATGCCGCCGTCGAAAGTTTCAGACGAACGACGACGCCCGCAATCACAATCGCGCCGACTAGAATTACAGCCAGAATTCTTGTAATCGAATCGGATGTTTTGACGCCCGAATATACAAGCGCGACGGTAAAGTTAAGAACGGTCGCAACCGTTACCCAGCCGAAATAAAGTCCGAACGGAACGCGCGTCGTCCAGGTTTCCGCCGGGTCGTTTTTGTTTTGCAGGTTGGAATTTATCAAAACGAGTGTGCCGAGCATCACGAATATGACGGCGAGAGAAGCCCAAATCATTTCGTAACTCCAGAGATAAATCCACGCGCAGTTTGCCGCGCAGTTTATAAGATATAGCGAACGAATTTTACGAAAACGCGGATTCTCCTTTTGCGCGGGCAGCGCCTGATAAACGGTGAAAATTATCAGTCCGATATAAATCAGGCTCCAGATTCCGAAAGCATAATCAGCAGGCGTTAAAAGCGTCGGGTATTTGTCGGAAACCACGTCGGGCGCTTTATTGTTTATGCGTCCGATTCCGCCCAAATAATTTACAAAAACGACGACCGCCGTAGCGATTACTACGAGAAATTGATTCAGGCGCACCGATGTCTGGTTTATTTTGTCGTTCATTTGAAATAATTATAAACTTTTTAAGCAAATATTCATCAGATATGAACGTAAAGTTAATATTTTATAAAGCCGCGTTTGTCGATTAACCAAGTTGACTGAAGCGTTTTACGGTTTCGTGTAAAGTTGACGGAAAACGTAATGCGTTACAGATGTATCGTATTTGTCGAAAAGGTGTTTTATAAGGAATGCGCGGATTACGAGCGGGAAAACCTTTCTGGCATTGATATTGCATATCAAACAGCGGCATAATTCTTACCTTTCCCGGTGCCGTCAACATTCGATTAGGAAAAGGAAAAGCTATGATGAAAATCCTTAAACAAATATCACTTGCAGTCGCCTTTATTTTTTGTGTTTCCGTATCGGCATCGGCGCAGAGAGATAATAGAAAGCCGCCGCCAAAGCAAGAACCGCCGGTTGTAGTAGTCGGCAGAGAAAGAGACAAGCCGAAAGAAGATAAACCGAAAGACGACCACAAAAACGAAGAACGCAGAAAAAAGCCGCCGATGTCTTTCTTCTTTAGAACGAAAGATTAAATTCTGTCAAACAACCGGCAATCGACAAAAAAGACGCTCCTGAAATTTCAGGAGCGTCTTTTTTATTTTGATATGCCCGCTAACAGACTTGAACTGCTGACCTATCGCGTGTGAAACGAGCGCTCTACCACTGAGCTAAGCGGGCAGGGATTTTGCTGTATAAAACTATCCATTTTCCGTTTATACATACATTCCCGATAACTTTCCGTTAAAATTTTACATAGAAGAATCGTCGGATTTTGCCGGACGGTCTTCGTCGGTGGCTTTGACCGCGCCCAGAGTTGAATCGTAATAAAAGTGCTGGTTGCCGGTTGCCTGAACGCCTGTGCCGACTTGCGGGTCTATGTTTACCGAGTAAAAAGCCGGCTTTGTGCCGGACGGGTCGTTTGCCGCCATCGTAAAAATGTAACCGTTGATGACCGGCGGGTCGCCCTTGAATTTGTCTTCATCGAGACAGCCGCTTTTGACAAGCTCGGCAAAATTGGGGGCGAATTTTCCTTGATGTTTTCCGGCGTAGCTGACCTGACAGGTGCGGATAGTTCCCATCGTCTGCGCGGCGCTCGTTTCGTTGCCGGCTCTAATCATCGATTGATAAGCCGGAATGCCGATGGCAATTAAAATGGCGATAATTGCGATTACAATCATCAGCTCAATCAAGTTAAATCCCAGCTGATTCTTAAATTTCCGACGTGAATTTTTCATAAAGATTAAATTGTCTCCTTTCGCTTTTCTTTCACGAAAGCGAAGAAAAGAAGTTTCAAAATTTTATTCATTTATAACATAAATGAACTGCCGGCGGAAAAACTTTCGGAACTTTTTGCCGCCTCGAACATCTTATAAGCCTGAGCAGTCTTTTTATTTTTATCGTGCAGACGGACAGGTAAATTTTGTAGAATAGATTCGGCTTTTGTGTTTTTGAGAAAAACTAATGAGAGATTGGATAAGAAACGAAACGGAAACGGCAGTCCAGAGTGCGCCGGTCAGGTTCGACGCCAACGAAAAAATCGGGCAATTGCAGGCGGCGATTGAAACGGTTATCAAAGGCAAATCGGAGACGGTGAAATTCGCGCTCGTCGCGCTGCTCGCCAAAGGTCATCTGCTTATCGAAGACGTTCCCGGAATCGGCAAGACGACGCTCGCCAACGCTCTTTCGCGGGCGCTCGATTTGTCGTTTCAGCGCATACAGTTCACGTCCGACCTTTTGCCGTCGGACGTTATCGGGCTTTCGATTTTTAATCAGCGGCAAGGCGATTTTGAATGGAAACCGGGACCGATTTTCGCCAATATCGTGCTTGCCGACGAGATAAACCGCGCGACGCCGAAAACCCAATCGGCGCTGCTCGAAGCGATGTCGGAAGAACAAATTACCATCGAAGGCGTGTCGCGCCCGCTGCCGCTGCCATTTATGGTTGTCGCTACTCAGAATCCGGCGGAGCATCACGGCACGTATCCGCTGCCCGAATCGCAGCTCGACCGTTTTATGCTGCGCCTGCACATCGGTTATCCGAATAAAGCCGACGAGCGAAATATTCTGCGCGACCGCGAGCGCGCCAATCCTTTGCAGTTCGTCCAGCCGGTAATGAACCAGAGCGATATTTTAGAATTGCAGCGATTGTCGGCAAATGTTCGCGTTGACGACGCGTTGGTTGATTATCTACTAAACATCGTGGCGCAGACACGCGAAAACGAGGCTCTGGAACTCGGTATCAGCCCGCGCGGAACTCTGGCGCTGTTTCGCTCGGCGCAGGCGTTTGCTCTTGTTGAAGGACGCGACTACTGCATCGCCGACGACATCAAACGTCTTGTTCTGCCGGTTTTCGCTCATCGCTTAATCGTCAATACGAGAAACACCAATCCGAAACGCCGCAGTTTTGAAGCCGAACAGGTTTTGCGCGATATTTTGCAGAAAACGAATGTTCCGATTTAGTTTATAGAGTTTATAGAATTTGTGGAGTAGAAGGAATTTCCTTCACTCGACGAACTCGACGAACTCTACAAACTCTACAAACTCTATGAACTCGAATCTGTTCAGGGAATTTTTCAGGCTTCGCGATTTGCGGAATATACTGCTCGGCGTTTTTGTCGTCGGCGGCGGGTTGGGTTTGGCGTCGCTGACGCTCTGGGCGAATTATAACGGGCGCGTGCGGCTGGCGGGAATCGCCGCCGGTATTTCGATTGTTTTTGTTTTGCTGATTCTTGTTTTCATCGTTCCGCCGCTGGCGCGCTCCGCCGGAACGGAAGCCTCGCAGATAAACCTGCCGTTCGAGCTGACTTTGGGCGGCGCGCTGGTTTTCGGACTCGTCGTCGTCGTCGGTTTCTCAGCCTGGAACACCGGCAACAATTTACTTTTTCTGATACTTTCCTTTTTGTCTTCGTCGCTTGTCGTCGGATTTTTTATCGGCAGCTGCTGTCTGAAAAAAATGGACGTGAAAATGCGTTTTCCCGAAACTATTTTCGCCGGCGAGCCGACGCCGATTTTAGTCAGTCTGCAAAACCGCAAGCGGCTGTTTCCGACTTTTTCAGTCGTCGCCGAAGTGCGCGGAAAGGAACGCGAAGATTCCGTCGCGGCGGAAGAAATTAAAAAACTTCTGCCCGCGATAATGGCGAACAGATTAGCCAAGCCGCCGGTTATAAAACACACTTTGGATTATTTTCTTCACGTTCCGCGCCGCGATTCGGTCGAGAGCCGCGCCGAACACGTTTTTCCGTTTCGCGGGCGTTTTATTATTAAGGATTTTGAACTCTCGACAAAATTTCCGTTCGGTTTCTTCCGACATCGCCGGAGGTTAGCCGCGCGGGAAACTGAAATCATAATTTTCCCGAAAATTTCGCCCATTGAGGAAGAACTTCAGGATTTGCCGCTCGAAGTCGGAAAATTCGCCGCCAATAAACAGGGTCTCGGACAGGATTTGCTCGCGCTGCGCGATTATCAGCCGATGGACGATTTGCGGCGCGTCGATTGGAAAGCGACGGCGCGCTCGAACCGTTTGATTATCCGCGAATTCTCCGCCGAAGACGACAAACGCGTCCGCATTATCTTCGATACGCGGCTTCTGCCCGACGAAGCCGAAAAGAAAAAAACTCTGCGCGACCGAATCGAAGAAGAACAGAAGGGAAAAAGAACCGCGCCCGCGTCGCCGCGCTTTGAATCGGGCGTCGGCAAAACCGCGTCTCTGCTCCACTTTTTCACTGAAGAACAATCCGAAATCCGTTTGATAATCGACGATAAACCGGGCGCGTCCGGCGTCGGCAGAGAGCATCTTCACGAATGCCTGAAACGTCTGGCGACGATTGAACCGGATTTTAACCGGACGACGGAGTTTTCAGACGAAGCGCTCGAAGAAATCTTTGCGGAAAACGAAAATAGTTATACATTTTACATTACGTCGAAACCGGAAGAAGATTTGCCCGGCGAACTGCTTGAGCGGGCGGAAGTTCTGAGGTTTTAAATTAGAGAATAACAAGGACTTTTGCGGAATCAACAGGAAAATTTAAGACGCGTAATATCATAAAATCTGACAGAAACAGCCGGGCTTCGTCTTTAATAAAACTGAAAAGCGCGTTCCGCACGGGCTTCTGCACAAAAGATTCATCCAGCTGAAAATCGCTGTGGATTTAATTTCTAAAACAATTCCGTTATCTGAGCCGTAAAGACTTTCGCAGCAGCGAAAATCGAAAAGTTGACAAAAGCCGTATGAAATTGGAATCTCCGGTCGGGCGGACGCTGGACAATAAATATAAAATCGAAAGCGAGTTGGGGCGCGGCGGTATGGGAACGGTTTATATGGCGACGCATATCGGGACGGAGCGCCCCGTCGCGGTCAAGATTATCGCGCCGCAGTTTATGGAGCGCGAGGAATTTGTCGAACGCTTTCGCCGCGAAGCCCGCGCCGCCGGAAGACTGCGGCATCCGAACGTCGTCAATGTAACCGATTTCGGTTTGTCCGACACCGGATTCGGGCGCGTCGCCTATCTTGTAATGGAATATCTGGACGGCTGCACGCTCGGCGAAATTCTCGAAGAAGAGAAGAAAATGCCGCTCGCCTGGTCGCTCGATATTCTGGAACAGATTTGTTCAGCCGTTCAGCAGGCGCACGAACAGGGAATTATTCACCGCGATTTGAAGCCCGATAATATCTGGCTTGAGCCGAACCAGCGCGGCGGCTACACGGTCAAAGTTCTCGATTTCGGCATTGCCAAGCTCGAAGAATTTGTTCCGACCGGGGACGGCGGCGCGCCGCACGATTATTTCGCGGCTGCCGCGCCGAATTTCCAAAGCCGTGAAACAATCGCCGAAAATAAACAGGCGGTTACAATTGCCGAAAAGGTCGATTCGACCGCTGCCGGTGAAGCAGCGACAATGGCGCTGCCGCCCGAATCGAAAATTTTATCCGCCGCCGAACCCGGAACTTCGATTCGACCGGCGGAGTTTGATTTTGAAGGCGGCACGGCGATTTTGCCCGCGCCGAAACAAATCATTTTGCCGGAAGAAAACCTTGGCACGAAACTAATGTCCGCGCCGTTTGAAACGAGCGATTCAATCGACGCGGAAACCGGCAAATCCGCAAACGGAAAAGCGACGAGCGAGTTGACGCACGTCGGCGCGGTTTTAGGAACGCCGCTTTATATGTCGCCCGAACAGTGCCGAGGCGAAAAGCTTTCGCCGCGCTCGGACATTTACAGTCTCGCCGTTATCGCCTACCAGATGCTTTCGGGCAAAACGCCTTTCGGCGGCGATTTCGCGGCGGTGATGACCGCTCATAAAGAAAGCGCACCGCCCGCGCTCGACGCCAAAAAAGTTCCGAAAAAGGTTAAAAGGATAATTCACCAGTCTTTGGCAAAAAACCCGGACGAGCGCCCGCCGACGGCGGAAGCGTTCGCTTCGGAGCTGCGCGCGCAATCCGAAGGCATCGGCGTTCTTCTGCAGCGCGCGCTGACGATTTACAGCCAGCATCTGCCGAAATTTTTGAGTTTGGCGATTCTGCTCTATCTGCCGCTTATCGTTTTTACGATTCTGAAAGTAACGGTTACTTCTCTGTATGCGGGCGAAGCGATTAGTCGCAATACCAGTTCGTGGCTGAGCGGTATTTTGACGCTCGGCACGTCGTTTATCGGAATTTTCTGCGGACATTTCATTATCGGAACGACGACCTGGATTGTAATTCAAATTCTGGCGATGCCGCTGCGTCCGGTCAAATTGCGTCCGGCTTTGCAGGCGGCGCGGAAAAAATGGAAAGCCCTTGCCGGAACGGGACTGTTAAGCACGATTTTAGTTTTTCTCGGCTTGCTCGTTTGTTTAATCGGCTTTCCGGTTCTTTACGTTTTGTTCGCTCTGGTCTCGTCCGTCGTGATGATGGAGAATCTACGCGGGCGAGCAGCTTTGAAGCGCTCGAAAACGCTCGTGATGCGCTCGCTCGGCACGACCGTCGCGGCAATGTCCGTAATGCTTTTAGTTCCAATGTTTATCAACGGTTTAATCGGCTTCTTCGCCGCCACGACCGTCAAATCATTTTCCGATACGAAAGACAAAATAACGACCGTCGGTCAGCAAATCACGCAATCCGGCAAAACCGAAAGCGCCGAAGAAAAAGACAAAGGCGGTAAGGGAATACAGGTAACCATCGGAAACGAAAAGGTTATAGGAATAAACGACGATGCGGACGAAAAACCGAAGCTCGGCGGCATAAACGGTTTGATTCAAAAAACGGCGACGGAAATTTTAATGCTGCCATTTCTGATTCTGGTCGCGTCGCTCACCTCAATTATCATCGCTCTGCTTTACGTAAAAACGCGGCTTGTCGGCGGCGAATCGATGCGGGATTTGCTCGCGCAGTTTGAAGAAGCTGACCGCCCGCGCAGCAACTGGCAAAAACGCATCCGCCGGCGCATCGGACAAACAGGCAAATAGTGAATCGTAAATCGTTGCAGCCCATCTCAAAAAGTATGTTTGAAACAGCTTTAAATAGAAACTTACAAAAAATCGAAATCTCTTTACTATTTATGGTTTCCGAACATAACTTGGTAAAATCGAAAATCTATTGACGATTGCCGGTTCACGATTTACGACTAACAATTATGAAAATTTACGCGCTTTTTCTTGCGATTTTCTTTGCCGCCGATGTTTCGGCACAAATCTTACAGCGTGATTTCCCGCTTTCGGCAGACGGCACAATTGAAATCGTAAATCTTTACGGGCGCGTCGAAATATCGTCCGACCAACCTGAAGATGCGACCGGCGCGAGCGCTCCGAAGGAAATCGAAAGAGTTTTCTTGACGGCGGAGAACGTTCGCGAAGATGATTTGAAAATTATCTTTGAAAACAATCGTCTTCAAATTCTCGTCCGACCGTCGAATCGGAAATTACAGGTCAACTTAATCTTAAAAGTTCCCGCGCGAATGCGCGTCAGCGTCGAAACCGGCGCGGGCGAAATTCGTCTTTCCGGCAGTCTCGCGTCCGCCGCCGCCAAAACCGAAACCGGCACAATCGCCGCCGTCGTTCCGCTCGAAAATCTCAAATATGATTTTGTCTGGACAGAATCGCGCCCGCGTTTTTTAAGCGATGTCGAACTTGAAAAAGTAAAGGAAAAGGCAGGCGGCAAGTTCGTCGTCAGCGGCAGAATTTCCGTTGAAGAAAAGGCGAACGAAAGAACGGGAGAACGGGAGATTGAAGAAAGGGCGGAAGAAAGCGATGCACCGAATGCCGCCGACGCGCAGCCGACAGACGATAAAGACTTAAAAAACAAAAAACAAAAAAACAAAAATCGAAAGACAAAGGACAAAGAACAAATCGCGCTGAATTTTACGACCGCGCGCGGCATAATTCTGCTGAACGTTCCGCTTAATGAAGTTTCACCGGATTTGCGCGAGCGACCGCTGACCGAAGCGGCAAAAGCGATTATTCGCGGCGGCGACGGCAATTTAACCGAAGCAATTCGCCGCGCCAGCCCGAAATTTTTCGGCGATTACGCGAAAACTCTGCCGCCGCTCAAACGCGAGCCGGTTCTGCGTCAAACCGAACGCGCGCCGAACGCGCCGAACGCGAAAGTTAAACGGGTTTTAGCGCGCGTTACGGATTTGAATAATCGCGCAATCGCCGATTTGCGCGCCGAAGATTTCGAGGTCAGCGAAAGCGGCGAGAAGCGCCAAATCGTTTCGGTCGCGTCGGCGACCGCGCCGTTTAATCTGGTTCTGCTGCTCGACGTTTCGGGCAGCGTTGACGATTACGTCGATTTTATCCGTAAAGCCGCCCGTCAATTCGTCGAAACAGCCGACCGGAACGACAAAATCGCCGTCATTATTTTCAACGAAGACGTTAAAAGTTTATCGGCTTTTACCGCAAATAAGGGAAAACTTTCGGAAAGTCTCGACACGTTCGATGCCGGCGGCGGAACGGCGTTTTACGACGCGCTCGGCTACACGCTGACCGAGACTCTGCGCCCGCTCAAAGGCGAGCGAACGGCGATTGTCGCGCTGACCGACGGCGACGACAACCGCTCTTTCCTGCCGTTCGATTCGCTTTTAGGCTCGATACAGGAAAGCGGCGCGCTCGTTTATCCGCTGTACGTTCCGTCGGGGCTGATTGCTTCGACGGCGGTCAGCGGTTCGGCTGCGGCGCTCGACCCGCTGCGCGCCAAATATATGTCTCTGACGACGAAAGCGAGCGGCGAAGGCGAGAGGCTGGCGCAGATTTCCGGCGGCGTTTATTATCCGATTAGTCAATTGAGCCAGATTCAAAAAGCTTACGAAGATATTGTCGTTCAACTGCGGACGGCTTACACCATAACTTTTCGTTCTGATTTAGCCGAAACGCGAAACGGACTGGCTTCGCCGCGCCTGAAGGTAAAGGTTAATCGTGAAAACTCGTTCGTCAAACTCGGTTCGGTTGTCGAAGTTCGGACAAAAGAAACGTCGGAATTAAAACAAAACAATTTCCCGCAAAACTCGCCGGGCGCGCAGAGGAAAGCAAAAGACTCGAAAGAAGCAAATTACAATAATTATTTTCCTGCCGCTCCGAATTTCCTTGCGAGCTTTGCGCCTTTGCGGGAAGCGATTTTTCAAAAAACTTCGTTCGCAAATCAGCAGATAAACACAATTACCGGCGAAGTCGAAAAAATAATCTACCGGCAGTTTGTCGGCGATAATCTGCGCGAATACAAACTCGAAAGCTTCGATATAAACACATCGAGCGGCGCATTTGTTCTGTCGAATCAAACTGAAAAGATCGCCGTCAGCCGCTGGATTTCGCCGAAAAGAACTCGCTCGTATCCGTATGAAAGAGTGTACGACACGCTTCAATACCCGAAAAGAGTTACGGTTATTCCGGTTTTAAAAGATGAAGGTTTGGGCGGTGAGCGCGATTTTTTGCAGTGGGACACGATTTCGCTGATGAGCCTTCTCGATGTTCACGTCGTGCTTGCTTATTACAAAAACGCGGCAAAAAATCCAAAAAGAAACGACCAGATTACCGGGCAGAAACTCGACAGCGAGTATGTCGCGGCAAAGCTGAACGAAATTTTCGCCTTCCGGGGAACGGCGCGTGAGTGGAATGAAAGGGAATCGAAAAATTTGAAAAACGTCTTTGAGAAAGCCAGAGATTCCTATCGCGAAATCTCCAGGACGACGAAAACTTATCTGCACGACGAAACCGCTTTGAACCAATTGATAAAACTAACCGAAAATCCAGACGCTTTCGCCGAATTCTCACGTGCCAAATCGCGAAGAGGTCAAAGTCGCGAACTTCAATCAATCCAGCCGAAAGAAGCGCTCGCGACCGATACAAAAGGCGGCGTAACGATTACGAATCTCGCGGGCGGAAAGTATTATTTCACCTGCGACGAAACGCGCGTCGAAGGCAAAACGCTGTTCCTCATCGAAGCCAAACACAGCCAGCGCGCCATACTGCCAAGCGAAAACGACATCAAGGACGGACTTTTAAAGATGATGGTCTACACGAACCTGAAGAACGTCCGCGTCGGCAAAAATCCGGTCGCCGGAAAAGCCGTTATTCGTCTGACATCAAGCAAGCTCGCCGGTTCAACCAATTCTGACCAGGGCGATGAAACAATCGCCAAGTTTTTTCAAACAAATGCGCTTGAAGTGTCGAAAGTAAATTTGATTAAAAAGCTGTTTGAAGAAGCGAGAGCAAACAAATTTACGATAATTCTCGAACACGCGGAGACGGCGAAAGAAAAATGAAATCTTCACTTTTAAATTCGCTTTTCGACGAAGGAGAACGGCGTCCGCTTTCGGTTTCGGAATTAAACGAGCAGGTTAAGGGCGCGCTTGAGCGAAACTTCGCTTCGGTTTGGATTGAAGCGGAGATTGTAAATTTTGTCGCGGCGAGTTCCGGGCATTGGTATTTTACTTTGCACGATGGTGATTCACAGTTGAAAGCGGCGTGTTATGTGCGAAGTAATACGCGAATCAGGTTTCAGCCGTTTGACGGTTTGCAGGTTCGCGTGCGCGGGAAATTGAGCGTCTATCAGCCGAAGGGCGAATATCAAATGCTCGTGGAATCGCTTCAGCCCGTCGGCGAAGGCGCGCTGAAGGTCGCTTTTGAACAGATAAAAGCGAAACTTTTTAAGGAAGGCTTATTCGATGAAGAATTGAAGCGCCCGCTGCCGTTTTTCCCGCGTCGCGTCGGCGTCGTAACGAGTCCGAACGGCGCGGCTTTTCACGACATTCTGAATGTTCTTTCGCGCCGCACGCGGACGGTTCATATTACTTTGATTCCGACACGTGTGCAGGGCGAATATGCGGGCGAAGAAGTCGAAGCGGCGATAAATTCAGCGAACATATTTAACGAAACGGCAAGCGGCGATGAGCGATTCGACGTTTTAATCGTCGGGCGTGGTGGCGGCTCAAGCGAAGATTTATGGGCGTTTAACGAGGAACGCGTGGCGCGGGCGATTAGCGGCTCGAAGATTCCGGTGATTTCCGCCGTCGGACACGAAACAGATTTTACGATTGCCGATTTAGTCGCCGACCGGCGCGCGCCGACACCTTCGGCAGCCGCCGAAATCGTCGCCGAATCCGAAGATAGAATCGAAGCGTTTATCGTGCAGAAAAGACAGGATTTATTTCAATTGATTGACTATAAAATCCTTCAGTCGCGCGCCGGTTTGCGAGAATCGGCGTTGTCGTCCGCATTTACCGAATTTCCGCGGCAAATTAAAGATTGGCGGTATGAAATCGAAGATTTGCAGTCGCGGACGCACAATGTCCTGACCGAAAAAATCAAGGATAAGGAACGGCGTCTTGAAAGTTTGACAAATCGAATTTCGCCTTTGAAGCTGGCTTCAAAACTCAATGAAAAGAAAACGCGGCTCGCGCTGTTCGGTCAGAAACAAACGTCGGCGATTCGGGATATTATCGATTCAAAAGACGAAAGTTTGAAGATAAAAATGGCGTCGCTCGACGCGCTTTCGCCGCTGTCGGTTTTGAAGCGCGGTTTTTCGATTGTGCAAACCGATGCAGGCGAGATTCTGCGCGACGCGGAAAATGTAAAAACGAACGACAACGTGAAAATTCGGCTGGCGCGTGGCAAACTGGAAGCTAAAGTTTTGTTTGTGGAGAAAGATTGATGTCGCGTATTGTCGTCGATTTAAACGAGTCGAAAAAAATCGAAACCGAAAAATCGGAAGCCGCGGGTTCGCCCGAATTCGGCAATTATCAAAAACCGAAAAGGCGCGGCGGTTTTTACAAATTTCTCAAAGGTCTGGGAATTTTTCTGATTGTCGTTTTGGCTGCGGGCGCGGTCGGCAGTTATTTTTACTGGCGGCATTTGAAAACGACTCCGCAATATTCGCTGGCACTGCTGATTGACGCGGCGCGGCGGGGCGACCGGAAAACGGTTGACGAATTGGTTGACGCCGGCGCGATTGTCGATGATTTTATGCCGCAGATTACGGATAAAGCCGTCGAGCTTTACGGGCGCGGCGTTTCGCCCGCGACGATTGCTAAAGTCGAACAGGTCGCCGCACCGCTTCTGCCGTCCATTAAAATTCGCGCGCGCGCCGAAATTCCCGATTTGATTCGGGATAAAACGCAGAAATTTAATAACGTGCCGTTCTGGGCAATCGCTTTGGGCGCGAAAAGGTATCTGGAAATAACCGAAGAAGGCGATAAGGCTTTTGTAAGCAGCAGGCTGCCGGACAGCCCGCTGAGTCTGACAATGAGACGCGACGGCGAAAAATGGCGCGTCTCAGGCGTCAGGGACGAGGAACTTGCGCGCCGAATCGCGGAAAAAATCGGTCAGCAGATTATTTTGGCGGCAAACAAAGGCGGAATCGCAAAAGCCGGCGGACAGCTCGGTGTCGAGAATCTAAACAATCTGATAAAAGAACTTAACGGAATCTTTAAATAATTTATGGCTGAAAAGAAACAAACATTTGAAGCGAGTCTCCAGGAATTGGAAAAGATTGTTCGCAGCCTTGAAAACGGCGATTCGGCGCTCGAAGAAAGCCTCAAGCTTTTTGAAGACGGCGTTAAACTCTCGCGCGAATGTCAGGAAAGACTAAATCAAGCCGAGCGCAGAATCGAGATTTTGATGAAGGACGAGCAGGGAAATCCGGCGCTGCAGGCAATCGAGCCTGAAGACTTGCGCGAGGAACGACAGCTGAAAATCAAGAAAAGAATCGTTTTCGACGCGGACGATGAATCGCCGTTTTAGCGAAAAGCGAGAAACTAAAAGTGAAAAGTGAAATACAAGATTTTTGTATTTCACTTTTCACTTATCATCTATCACTTGTTTTCACTAAGTCGTCGGCGAACTTACCGTTTGAGTTTGTTTGTTGCGCTTGGACGCCCGATATTTTGAAACGCTTTCTTTAACCAAGCCGTAAATCGGTTTGCGGTTTTGAAAAACCATTTTCGCCCAATCGCGTTTGTGCATTTGCGGAAAGTAGATTCCGCGAAAGAAAAGCCTTGAAACCAGATGGCTGATACGGTATTGAAGCGGCGCGTCTTTTATCATTTCGAGCGCTTCGGCGTTTCTTTCCGGGCTGTAAGAGCGCGACCACGCGTATCTGGTTTCGACGCTCGCCTGGTCAATCGTCATTTTCAAAGGCGTGTGCGCCATCACGAACGGCGCGAATTCAAGCCAGTGTTTCGGGCGCGATAATCTGCCTTCTTTTTCCAGACGCGCGTAAAGCGGCGTTGCCGGGAACGGCGTCAATTGTCCGAAAACGGGAAGTCCGGGCGACCAGCTTTCGATTTGCTCGACGGTGCGCGCCGCAACGCCGTCGGTGTCGTTGTCCATTCCGAAAATAAACGACGTAATCGCGTAGATATTTCGTTTGGCGAGACGGTCGAGAACTTCTTTATAATCGCCGGGCTTTGAAAAGTTTTTGTTGACCGAAGCCATATTCTGCGGGTCAATCGATTCCATTCCGATAAAAACCCATTTGCCGCCCGATTCGGCGATTAAATCGACGAGTTCTTCATCGCCGAGCAGGTTGGCGCTGATTTGCGCGACCCACGGCAATTGAGCGCCCGCCGCAATCATATCGCGGAGCAAAGATTTGACGCGCTTTTTGTTGATGGCGAGATTGTCATCGATAAAGAAAACGGCAATTTGCCCGCGTTCCTGTTTGGCGCGTTCTTTCAGTCTCAATAGTTCGTCGATGACGCTTTCGTTCGAGCGGAAACGAATCGAGTCGCCGAAAAATCCGGTAACGGTGCAGAACTCGCAGCCGTATGGACAGCCGCGCCCGGTTTCAATCGGGACGACGTGGAAACTGCCCCAGCCTTCACCCAATTTTGCCAGATGCGGTTTCAAATATGACGGCACGAGGCTGAATTGGTCAAGGTCGAGGGTTTCCCACGGAATATGCGGATACGGCTGTAAATTCGGTTTTTTGTCGTTGCCTTTGTCGTCGGTTTCGGGCTGATAAACTTCTTTTAAGCAGTCGTTGGCAGCGTCTTCGACCATCAGCGCCCACGTTTCATCGGCTTCTCCGAGCGCGATTGCGTCGGCGTGGCGTTTTCCGCCGTCGCGCCCAAGCGCTTCGTCGGGACATTCGGTTACGTGCGGTCCGCCCATCACAACTTTGATTCCGGCGTCGCGCAGGGCGTCGGCGACTTTGTAGGCGCGCGCAATCATTCGCGTCATCGCGCCGATGCCGACCAGACCGATATTTTCGTCTTTGCAATACTGAACCAGTTCTTCGCGGGACATCGCTTTGGCGTTGCCGTCAATCAGGATTACTTCGTGTTCTTTCGGAGTCAGTGCTTGCAGTAGAAACATCCAGAGATGCGGCATAAAATTTCGGGTTATGCCGTTGTCGGGATTGTATAACAGGATTTTCATAATTGCTCTCGCGTGATGCGCCTCAGCGCTCTTTATCGTTTTAAATACACTACCGAAGTTATCGGAATTTTGTTACAGATTAATTAACCGAAACCATCCGGTGTTCAACTTATACTGCACGAATTTGCCTTAAACTGCGCGCTCTGAAATTAAATATTATGCAGTAACAGTCTGGGAAAAGAACCGAAAAAGGCATCGGAAGAACTTTGAAACTTCAAACTAAATGCTTAAACGCAGTGTTTATTGCTGGATTCTAACATACTTTACAAAACGACGCGCAAAGGAAATCTACTCGCGTTTAAAAATATCCTGAAATTGCCGGTTAGACAACTTCGGTTTCATAAAAAAAGTAAGCCGCAAACGAGAAGTTAAAATCGATATTGAAAAGAAAGCGCGAAGATTGCAGCTTTCAACTGCCGGCTCGCGTCAGGATTTTATCGCTCGCTCAGTCTCGCAATTCATAATCGATTAAACATTCCGCCGAAAAAAACGCGGAGTGATTATCTTTTTAGATAATCACTCCGCGGGGATGTCTGCAAGTTAACCGATTAAATTACCGGCGCGAAGAACCCATTATGATTTGCAGAACATACCAGAAAAGCAGCGCGATGCTGGCGAAAAGGGAAAGCGACGCGGCAACGTGCTGGTTCGTCTGGTAATGAAGCAAAACATTCGATGTATTATACAAAATCGCGCCGCCGGCAAGCGCGACCATCAAAAATGCGAATAAATTGCCGATACTGAACCCGAACAAAAGACTCGCCGCGATAAAGCCGAGCGCGAGAAAAAAGCCGATTGTCAAAACGGGCGCGAGAAACGAGAAATCCTTGCGCGTTAAGAAAACGACCGCCGTCAAACCGGCAAATAAGCTGAGCGTAATGACTCCGGCTTGAGCGAAAATCTCGCCGCTGTTGGTGCGCGCCGCCGCCATAAACAAAAGCGGCAGAAAAATTATCGCTTCGGCGACCGTGTAAAGCAGCAAGCCCATATATTGCAGCGGCTTGGAAGTCTGCGAATTCGCCCACCACTGCGCGAGCATCGAGACGCCCATAAACGCCGCTAAAACGATGAACCACGAAAAGTTTCCGCCGAGCATCGTTTCGGCAATCCGAAGCCCCGCGCCGGATGTAACCAGATAAGTTTCCATTAAAACGAACAGCAAAATCGCGCCCGCTAAATGCGCGTAAGTTTTGCGTATAAAACTCGCGCGCTCTTCCGGCAGCGCGTCGGCGACCGGATGGTTGTATGTGGTTTGATAATTTGTATTCATATTTGTTCCTCTTGAAATTTAGATGACTCTTTAGAAATTTTGTTTGTCCGTTCAAATCCGTTCAGCCGTTTCCGCGCTGTTTCCTCTTATCAGCGAATCGATGCTCAAAGCGCCCGAACCGCGCGCGGCGATATACAAAAAGACGAAACAGTAAATGACGGCAAGCTCGCCGCCGTTTGTGAGCGGCAGAAAACTGCCGGGCGCGTGCTGTATAAAATAAGCGACCGCCAGCATTCCGCTGGCAACAAATGCCGCGACGCTCGCAAAAAGTCCGAGCATAATCATCAAGCCGCCGATTAACTCAATCGTACCGGCGACCGCCATCATACCGCTTAAAGCCATCGCCTGTTTCGGCGCGGGATAACCGAGCAGTTTCTGCGAGCCGTGCCAGACGAGCAGAAAACCGGCGATAATTCGCAGAAGCGCGTAAATATACGGCGCGTATTTTCCTAAAAATCTTTCCATTGTTCGAGTGTCCTTCTTCTAAAAACAAAGTGATGAAAATATATTAGCGCATACGGCTGAAATACTGAATGTGTTTTCGGTGAATTGCCGCGGGCAAAAGCGCCGCGCCGTCAATCTTGTTTTTCGACATACCAGTCTTTGTGCCGTGAGCAGCCGTAGCACGATAAACAAGATGTCCAGCGCCAGCGATGCGCGCAGCCGGGACAGACGCCGCCGGTTGCGAACGTGTTCCACATCGTGCCGCAGCCGTTGAAATAAAATTCAGGAAAATCGGCGTCGGCGCAGAACCAGCGGCTCGCGGCGGTCGGCTGCCATTCGCATTTCGGACAGCGAATCCGGCTGTAATCAACCGTTTCGTCAACAAATCTTTCAACATTCAAATCGTAATTCCGGTTTCCTCCGCCAATCGAATCGTCTCGAAACAATGAAAACGCGAACGGCTTAAAATACATCGCCCGTGAAAAGTTAATTTTCGATGTCATAATAAATTTGTTTTTCGTTAAGAAAATTTCTTTCATTTTCTAAAAAATTAGCCCGTATCCGGTAATTGATTGACGGCGGATTTGCTTTTATTTTCTGATGACGCGAATAATCTCCGACGCGGCGCTCTCATTGCCTTTTGAATCGACGGCGCGGACGTAATAAAAATAAATCTCGCCCGATTCGACGCCTTCGTCTTTGTATTCGGTTGTCGGAATCGGTTCGCTGTTGCGGCGTTCCCATTGTTCGAGCGGGACATTTTTGTCAATCGAGCGATACATATTGTAACCGGCGAAATCGGCGAGCGGATTTTGCTTTGAAACATTTCCGGCGTGGTCTGTAAAAGTCGTTTGCGGCGTAATCGGCTGGCTTTCGCCGCCGCTCGCGTCAACCTGCGTAAGTTTATAAAAATAACGCTGACCGATTTCGGCTGCCGGGTCATTAAAATTTCCGTCGCCAATCGGCTCGTCGGTCAATCTTTCCCAGAACGCGAACGGCAGATTTTCATCGACCGAGCGATAAACGTGAAAACCGCCGCTCTTTTTGTCGATTCGTTTAAGAAGTTTCTGTTTTTGTTTGAGTTTGTGTTTGTTCATAACCGTTATAAAAACAGTATAAAACTTCAGCCGTCGAATATAAAAAAAGGCGACTCGATTTCGGGTCGCCTTTCAATAAACAATCCGCGCAAAATCTACGGCGTATTCTTCGGCGCTCTGGTCGGGCGCGCCCGCTCGGACTTGCGCGTGCCGCCCGCCTGTTCGTATTCGGTGCTGTCGTAGCCGTATTTAACCCCGACGCCCGACAGCATTCTGACCGATAAATCCTGCACGATTTTCTCAGTCGCCGTAAAATCGTTCAACTGCGCGTCGGCGAGCGCGAGCGTTTGATTGTAAATCTCCAGTTTGCTGTTCGCGTCGGCAATCGCCGCTTCGTAAATCGCGTTCGTCAAACCCGTCCCCAAATTAAGCGCCGGGTCAATCGATTTCAAATTAGCAAGCCGTTCGTCGGCGTCAGTCAACGTCTTCGTCGCCGATTTTCTCTGTCTGGGCATAGTTTTATATTCTCCTTAAATTAATATCAGCCTCGACTGAACTTGATTTAGGCTAGGCTAAATCTATTTCGTTCGTTCGTATAATCATTTCAACCGCGACTAAATCGACTTGAGCCGCGATAAAAATCGTTTCAGCTCCGATAAATATCTTCATAACCCCGACTAAAATCGTTACAAGGCAGCCTGTCATCAATTCAGCCGCGACTGAAACGATTTTCGTCCGGGCAAAAACAGCCACAGCTTAATATAAACTTAGTTGAATATCAATGATTTTTATCAAATCGTGCAATTCGGCATCCGTAATGGTCTGCTTTTCGGCTTTATCGTAAATCAGAATCAAATTTGTGATTTGCTGCTCGCTTTCAGCGAGCGGACAACCTGACTGCTGCGTTCCCGGCGATTCCTGCCGGGCTATATTGTTCGTCATCTTCGATAACAGGACAAACACGTCGCGTTTTCAAATATTAAAACTTCGTGTAACTCTAACTTCGGGTTTCATCGATAAAGCGCGAAAGTTTCTGCATCTTGCTTGCGCGCCGTACCTTCACAAATTAAAAGGGCGAGGACAAGCCCCGCCCGTTTCAATTAAATTGTGTTAAAAGCTATTCGGCTTTCGACGCCGCTTTCATTGTTTCGGTCGCGGTCGGTTCGGCGGTGCGGAAGACTTCGGATTTTACTTCGTCTTTTTTCGACTTTCTGAAAGTTTCCTCGCCGACGGTTGCGCGCCAGAGACTTGATAGAAGCAGCTCGCGGATGAACGTCATTTCTTTCGGAAGACGGTCGTAGAGTTTGAAAAAGAGTTCGTCGTGCGACGCGATTTCTTTTATCCACAAATCGCGGTCGATGCTCATCACCTTTTCAAAATCTTCAAACTTGAAATCTTCCATTCCGCGCCAATCAAGGTCTTCGTAGCGCGGAATCCAGCCCAAAGGCGTTTCGATGCTCGCCGCTTCGCCTCTGGAACGTTCGACAATCCATTTGAGAACGCGCATATTGTCGCCGAAACCGTTCCAGAGAAAATTTCCGTCAGCGTCTTTTCTGAACCAGTTGACCGAAAAGATGCGCGGCGGATTCGGGATGCGTCTGCCGAAGTCGAGCCAGTGTCCGAAATAATCGCCCATATGATAGCCGCAGAAGGGAAGCATCGCGAACGGGTCGCGGCGGACTTCGCCGACGTTGCCGAACGCGGCGGCTGTCATTTCCGAACCCATCGTGGCGGCGGCATAGACGCCGAACGCCCAGTTGAACGATTGGGTAACGAGCGGCACGACGCTGTTTCTGCGCCCGCCGAACATAAACGCCGAAACGGGAACGCCTTTCGGGTTGTCGAAATCTTCGTCGATGACCGGACATTGAATCGAAGGCGCGGTGAATCTCGAATTCGGATGCGCGGCTTTTTTGTCGCTGTCCGGTGTCCAATCGTTTCCTTGCCAGTCAATCGCGTGCGCGGGAATGTCGCCGTCCATTCCTTCCCACCAGACATCGCCGTCGTCTTTGAGCGCGACGTTCGTGAAAATCGTGTTTTCCTTTATCGTCTCCATCGCGTTCGGATTGGTTTTGTAATTCGTTCCCGGCGCGACGCCGAAGAATCCGGCTTCAGGATTGATAGCGTAAAGCTGTCCGGTTTCGTCCGGCTTAATCCAGGCGATGTCGTCGCCGACGGTCGTTACTTCCCAGCCTTCTTCCTGAAACGGTTTCGGCGGAATGAGCATTGCGAAATTCGTCTTTCCGCACGCCGACGGAAACGCGGCGCAGACATAAGTTTTGCGGTTGTCCGGCGATTTGACGCCGACGATTAACATATGTTCGGCAAGCCAGCCTTGTTCGCGTCCCAAAGTCGAAGCGATTCTTAAGGCGAGACACTTTTTGCCTAACAGCGCGTTTCCGCCGTAGCCCGAACCATAAGACCAAATCAATCTTTCTTCGGGAAAGTGAACGATATATTTATCTTTCGGGTCGGGCGAGCAAGCCCACGCGACATCCGGCTGACCTTCGGCAAGCGGCATTCCGACTGAATGCAAGCAGTGAACGAAATCGCCGTCGCCCAACGCCTCGAGCGCCTTCGTTCCCATTCGGGTCATCAGTTTCATATTGACCACGACATACGGCGAATCGGAAACCTGCACGCCGAACTGCGAAATCGGCGAGCCGATTGGACCCATACAAAACGGAATGACATACATCGTTCTGCCTTTCATCGAGCCGTCGAATTTCGGCGAAAGAGTTTCTTTCATCTCTTTCGGATTCATCCAATTGTTGGTTGGTCCCGCGTCGGATTTAGCGAGCGAGCAGATATACGTGCGGTCTTCGACACGCGCCACGTCCGACGGATGCGAGCGGGCGAGAAACGAATTCGGACGCTTTTCTTCGTTCAGACGAATGAATGTTCCGGTCTGCACCATTTCCTCGCAAATCCGGTCGTATTCTTCCTGCGAGCCGTCGCACCAGTGAACCGCGTCGGGTTTGCACAACTCAACCATTTCCGTAACCCAACGAACCAGCTCGGTATTATCGACGTTCGCCGGAATATTTAATTCAGCCATAATTTTCTCCAAAAAAATATTCTTTTCACCAAAGATGTTTATTAAATTTAAAATTACAAACGAGCGATAACCGCGCGCTTTTGAAAGTATTCGATAAGTTTATCAATACGGCAGTCAAAAGGGAAGAAGGCGGAAAATAGTAAATGTAAAGATAAATTTTTTCTATTTTGCATTCGGCATTTACCGTTTGCCGTTATTTTTAATCGTATGAAAAACGACGGCGGCAATAATAATCGCGCCGCCGAAAATCGCCCAGACGCTCGGACGCTCGCCGATGAAAAGGAAAACCCAGATTGGATTTAAGAGCGGTTCGATAAAGCCGATAATGCTTGCGTCGAGCGAGCGCACGCCTTTTGCGACGCCGCCGGTAAATAAAATATACGCGACGCCGATTTGCAGTATGCCGAGAAAAAGTATGGCGAAGACGTCGTTGGATTTAACTTCGGCTGGCGGATTACTCAAAATAAACGGCAGCATCAGCAGAACGATTATAATATTGCCGTAGAAAACCGAAACCGCCGGATTTTGCGCGAGCGATTTCGGATGGCGGAGAAATAAAATATAAAGCCCGAAAAACACGCCGGACGCAAGCGCGACGATGTTTCCCGCGAAAATATTAGTCGCTAATTTGTTGGCGTCGTTCTGCGGTTCGAGAAAAAACAAACTCATTCCGGCGAGACAAACCGCAACCGTTATCAAATCGGAAAAGCGAAACTTTTCCTTCAAGACGAACGGCGACAATATCAGAATATAAATCGGCGCGGTGTATTGCAGGAAAATCGCGTTGGCGGCGGTTGTGTTTTTATTGGCGTAGACGAAACACGAAAGCGTTCCGGCATACATCAGCGCGCTCAGAAACGTGAACCAGTCGAGCCGCAAACCTTTTTTATACGTAAAAGCCGCAACCGTAATCGCCGCGAAAAGCGAACGTCCGGCATTAACCGAAAACGCGTCGAGCGTCGTGTATTTAATAAAAACGCCGCCCGTACTCCAGAGCAGAACGGCGATGACGACAAGCGCGATTGGCGGGAAATAGTTTGTAGGGTTTATAGATGTAGAGTTCGCGGAGTTCATAGAGTTTATGAATATTTATTGATTACAGCCGTAAAGTTTATAAAGTTTGCAGAGCGGCAAAATACAAAAATTTGCCGACTCCACAAACTCTGCAAACTCTACAAACTCTATAAACTCTTACTGGTTTTCGGTAGCGCCGGCAATCGTTTCGCGCAGTTTCCTGGCGGAAGTCGTCGCCGGTTCAAGTTCGATTGTTTCAATGCCGCCGTAAATCTTTTTGCCGAAAACTCCGTTCCACGGCGGAATAACGATTGAAACCGCGCCTTCGACGCGCGCCTGACACGCCAGCCGCAAAATCGGTTTGGCGTCGTCGCCCTGCCTGTAGCCGAAAATCTTCATCTGCTTTCGCTCGCGCGGCGAAACGTCCGACAGCTTTTCCGCGCCGCCTAAAATTCCAACCCAGCAAGTTCCGCACGCCGCCGAACGGCATTCGACCGGAATGACGCCTTCGCCGCACCGCGCATCGTTGGCAAGCCAGTTTTTCGACTGGTCGCGCGCCGCGCCCGAAGCTAATTCTTCATCGTAGAAAGTTTTGAATTTCCCGTCGCCTGCCGATTCGTCATAAACTACGGTAAATTCTTTATCGACCGTTTTTAAGAATCCGAACAAGCCCTGCGAACCTTCTTTGGCGCGTTCTTTGACGATTTGGTCGGGCGATTTGGCGAGTAATCCCTTCGGTTTTTCAATCGCGCCTTTCGCATTTTTGAACGCATCGAATCCGGCTTGCACGAGTGTCATTAAACCGACGGCGGTAATGCCAACCAATAGTGATTTGTCGGTTTTCGATTTTTCGGCTGCGCTTTGCGCAGTCTGTTTAATTTCGGCTGCCAAATCAATATTTTCATCATTAAAAGACTCGACGCGCGTTTCGATTGCCTGTTTTACGTCCGTCCAGTAACGATGACCGTAGAGAAATTTGTGCGACGAATCAATCTGGTCCTTTAACTCGTAATCGCCCTGCATTACAAATTTTTGAATGGTTTCTTCTTTGTTTTCAGCCGACTGCAAAGTTCTGAAAAGTTCCAAAGGATAAAAGCGAAACCAGATTTGCGTCGCGTTTCGGTCAACGGCGTGAATGTCCGAAAGCAGACTTTCTAAAGTTTGCAGCCAATCGTTTTCGCTGAAGCGGTCTAAAAGTTCGGTGTATTTGTCGTTCATATAAGAGCCTCGAATCGTTTATATTGAATTGTCTCAAAAAAGTTTTTATGTAAACCGTAAAGAGGAAAATATTACAAGCAAAATCCAGATTGTGCAAAGGTTCACTTGACAAACGATTTCGCAATTCGTATATTCTGAAGTTTCGGACATTTCGTCTGTTGCGGACAGTGGAGTGAAAACAAAACTTGTCTGCTTGAAAGCGCAGCGTATTTAAGTTATTAATTAAATACGAAAACAATTATTGTGGCGTAAAACTAAGCGTCGCGGGTTTCGATAGAGAAAACGCTCCAGCGTTTAGGGCAAATCGAAAATCTACGGATTTCACGTTTGCTAATCTAAATTAAAAAGCCACGCCACAGAAAAGTTTTTGAAAAGGGAATCGAAGTAACGCGCTTTCATTTGTAAAAATATTCCCTGAGAATTTTTTAAACAATTTAATATAGTGTGCAAATGTAACCGCTTGCGCTGACTGCCGAAAATGTTTCGGTAAGAGGCAGGTGCAGGAGTTACTTTCGTTTTCAGTTTGAGAAACGCCTTTACGGTTTTTAATTAAAAGGAAAGAGAATGCCGACAATTAATCAATTAGTCAGAAAAGGTCGCCAGGCAGTTAAGTATAAAACGGCGAGTCCGGCTTTGCAGGCAAGTCCGCAGAAACGCGGCGTTTGCACGCGTGTTTATACACAGACGCCGAAAAAACCGAATTCCGCGCTTCGCAAAGTGGCGCGTGTTCGCCTGACCAACGGAATCGAAGTTACGACTTATATTCCGGGCATCGGACACAATTTGCAGGAACATTCGATTGTTCTGATTCGCGGCGGACGCGTCAAAGATTTGCCGGGCGTTCGTTATCACGTTATTCGCGGAACGCTCGATTCGAGCGGCGTCGCCAATCGCAACCAATCACGCTCGAAATACGGAGCGAAACGTCCGAAAGGCGCGGCGCCGGTTAAAGGTAAAAAGTAGGCAATTACGAGTTACGCCGGTTGAGCGAAAATAAATTCGTAATTGTTAATTCGTAATTCGTAATTTTATAAAAATATGCCAAGAAGAAGAGTTGCAGCAAAAAGAGAAGTTCTGCCCGACCCGATTTATAACAGCATTATGGTAACGAAGTTTATCAACGGCGTTATGTGGGAAGGCAAAAAAGCGGTTGCCGAAAAGATTTTTTACGGCGCGATGGAAGCGCTCGCCGAAAAAACGGGCGAAGAAGCGCTGAAAGTTTTCAAGAAAGCGATTGACAACGTTGCTCCGGCGCTTGAAGTTAAATCACGGCGCATCGGCGGCGCGACATATCAAGTTCCGTTGGAAGTTACACGCGACCGCCGCCACACTCTGGCGATTCGCTGGATTGTCAATTACGCCCGTTCGCGCAACGAAAAAACGATGACCGACAAATTAGTCGGCGAACTGCTCGACGCAACCAACAATCGCGGCGGTTCGGTCAAGAAAAAAGACGAAGTTCACCGTATGGCGGACGCGAACAAGGCTTTCGCGCATTACAGATTTTAATGGCAGGTTTTAGGAAACAGGTTTATAGGTTATAGAATTTCTTTACCTAACTCCTAATACCTAACACCTAATACCTATTAACAATGGCAAACATTAGTTTAGACAAATTTAGAAACATCGGCATTATGGCGCACATCGACGCGGGTAAAACCACGACGACCGAGCGCGTGCTGTTCTACACCGGAGTTTCGCACAAAATCGGCGAAGTTCACGAAGGAACGGCGACGATGGACTGGATGGAGCAGGAACAAGAGCGCGGAATTACAATTACGTCCGCTGCAACTACCTGTTTCTGGACGCGCAGCGGCATTCAATACCGCATCAATATTATCGATACGCCGGGACACGTCGATTTTACGATGGAAGTCGAGCGTTCGCTTAGAGTTCTGGACGGCGCAGTTTGTGTCTTCGACGGCGTTGCAGGTGTCGAGCCGCAATCCGAAACTGTCTGGCGTCAAGCCGATAAATACGGTGTTCCGCGTATTTGCTTTATCAATAAATTAGACCGCGCGGGCGCGTCCTTTTACCGTTCGTTCGATTCAATCATCACGCGTCTGGGAGCAAACGCCGTCGCTTTGCAGATTCCGGTCGGCGCTGAAGATAAATTTCTTGGCGTCGTCGATTTGCTTCAGATGAAAGCGCTTTTGTGGAAAGACGAAACGAAAGGCTCGGAATATGAAGTTGCCGAAATTCCGGCTGATTTGATGGACGATGCCAAAGAATGGCGCGACAAATTGGTCGAAGCGGTTTCGTCAATCGACGACGATTTGATGGGAAAATATCTCGAAGGCGAGGAAGTTACCGAAGACGAACTTCGCGCCGCGCTCCGCAAAGGAACGCTGGCGATGCAAATCGTTCCGGTCGTTACCGGCTCGGCTTTCAAAAACAAAGGCGTTCAAACGATGCTCGATGCCGTTGTCGATTATCTGCCCAGCCCGCTCGATATTCCCGCAATCGAAGGAACGAATCCGAAAACCGATGCTATTGAAACACGTGAAGCCGACGGAAAAGCTCCGTTTTCAGGTTTGGTTTTCAAATTGATGGCTGATAAGCATTTAGGTCAGCTTTCATTTGTCAGAATTTACAGCGGAAC
>JBBPXZ010000047.1:0-27141 GCA_038200355.1 Pyrinomonadales bacterium
AATCCGCACATTTGAAATATATGCTGCATCCGTCATTTATAATTCCTCCCGTTTTTATTCAGAATCCATTTCATTGCATTGTTTGGCGGGCAAGCGGCATCCAATGTTCCCGGCAAACAAGACCGCCGATTCTTCCCGCCGGCGTGTCAACGGCATTAAGCCCGTCGCCGTTGCCTTGTCCCCAAACCAGGCGCTCGGTAAATGTCGGAACCAGCTTGCGATGATGATTGACAAGTTTTCCTTCGCTGCTGAAAGTCAGCAGACTATTGTAGAGAGTCCCGTTGCCGGTTCCTTTCTCGACTCTTTCATTAACGCCGATAACAACCGTTACCTTAGTTTTCTCCGGCGGCATTTGCCGGAAGTTCCGTTTCGGGACTTGGAATGACGATGCTGTTTTGCCGCAGGCGGGCAAAGACCTGTTTGGTCGGTTCATAATTCCAAAGCGCAGCTTCCGGGCAGTAATCGAGCCGAGCCGGGTAGCCGGCAAGCCACGTTTCACCGAAAACGACGGGCCGCGCTCCTTGTTTGGCTGCCTCGCCGATTTGTGCGACGGCTTTGCTCAGACTCGCTTCCAGATTCATAAATACCGGGCTTGACTGCACAAGTCCGACGGTAACAGTTTTAGACATAACCCTAACTCTCGCTTAATCCTCCAAGTTTAATCTTCTTTCGATTTCCTTTCCTTCCTTTCGCTCGTCAGCCCATTTTAAGGGCAGCATCTTTATATCACCGCTATTATCGGCAATTGTTAGAAAATCCAACGCTTCAAGAATAATTCTTCTTTGCAGTTGTTTGTGAAACGGCACGCCGAAATGATGTCCCATCATAAACGGCAGAAAAACGGCTCGCGGCGGTTTGATGTGTTCCGTAACGTCGAGCGTAACCGTCAAGGAAACCGTCGGAATGCCTCTTTTTTCAATAGCGCGCTGCACGAGCGCGATGCTCTGATGGCAAATCGGTCAGGCGGGCGCGAGCAGCACTACATCCGGTTTTTCGGCTTCGACCGCTTCGGCGATTGTTTCGGCTAAAGTTCGCTCCAATCTTTCCGCATCCATATTGTAGCCAATGAACGAGAAAAAATTTGTGGCGAGTTCGCCGATAAAATTTTCCTCAACTAACTCCTGCAGCCGTTCAATCGGAAAAATCACGTTCAAATCGCGCTTTGCCCCGACGGTCGGATATTTAAGCTGGTGAATTTCCAAATCCGCCGGTCTTGAATCGGAAGGCACGCGCCGAAAAGTGTAATCGCCGACCGGATGCACCGTATCAAACGGCAAAGTCCCTTTCGGCTGCACTCCGGCGGTGCTGACGAATGTCAGACGCGATTCGCTTAACGGTTTTCTCAAACGAGCAAGCGGCACGCGGGTCGTTTTGGTAATCATCGAACCCGGATAGCGCTTGTTGACCGTCGCCCATAAACCGGGACGCAGTTGTTTTGAACCATCGTTTCGATTATTAGAGTTCGCCGTCATGAATCCATTCTCCTGATCGTTTGACAAAATAAAAATGCAGGTGAAAAAAAAGATGCGCCAGTGTTGCGGCATCTTTTTCAGCCAGAGTTTGCAGGATAAATTCGCGGTCTGTTTCCGGCACGTCGAACAGCAGTTTCAACGCTTCAATCCACGCCTTATCAATTTCTTTGCTTCCCGCCGTTTCATTTCCGTCGCCGAAATGAAGGCGCACATAGCGAATCAGTTTTTCGGTGTCGTTTGCTGCGACCGCTTCTTTAAGATATTGAAGGGACATAATTATCTTCCCGATTATTTCTATTCCTTAATCTTATTTTGCGGCGGACAGTTGAGGCAAGTCGAAGAAATATAAAGCCGTTTGAGAATCGCTTTCTGCGCGCTCGTTCCAGAGACGATGCGGTAGGTTTCCGTGTTGCTGCTCGGCACTGAGTCTCGCACCCCGAATTTAGGTTTTATTCGGTAACTATTCAGGTAGATTTTTGTAATTGAGAACATTACAGTCAATCTTTACATCTTTTGAACAGCGAAAAATGTTGCAAAGTTAGAAGTTCAGCAACCTTTCCGAATGATTCAAGATTATTTTATTGTTGTTAATGAATGGTAAATCGCCGGTGTGCAATTACGGAAATGAAAGCCGTTTCATCACATCTATTTGAGTCGAAGCGTTCGGCATATTTCCAAATATCCTTGAAAATTTCTAACGTCAGAATTTCCGCTTCCTCCAAAGAAGTGGTTTTCGTTATGGCAAATGCCCAAATCAAACTGCCGTATTTATCAATACAATCCTGAATTGCGGATTTATCCGACTGAGCCAATCGTTGAAGTATCGGACGATCAATCGTCCGAGCAATAGTTATTTGGTTAGTTTCATTATTCAGTAACAACATTGCCTTTAACTATGAAAGCCGCCAAGCAGATGAATGAAAAGGCTACACTCGTTTTCAATGTAGCCTCCTGCCCTCCCCTGCTCGTTTGAAAGTAAAACTATTATTTTCAATACATTTCACCTTTTGATTGTTTTATGTTGAGCAATTTCTATACCAAAAAAGATGTTTGGTTTTAATTCGTTTGAAAGAAAATGGCGTAACTATTCAGATATGCCGCTAAATGGTCAATGCAATCGGTTTACCTTTCAAAGTGCTTTCGATTGCCGCAAGCAGACTTCTCCCTTGCTTTCTCGCCGATGAAAGATATGATCGCACCCGACAGAAAGTTTGAACGCCTTCGGTTGTTCTGAAACAGCCCGCGATCTTTTGCTGGAGTTTGAGCATTCGCAAATCGCGCTCCGAACCGTTGTTATCGAAGGGAACTTTAAAGTCGGTCATAAACCGCAGCACCTGCGCCTTGCTTCTGATGAATCTGTTCAATAGGTTCTGTGCCGTCAATCCAACAGCTTTCGGCGACGGGGAGCCGCGCACGGCTTCTTCCGCGCGGGGGTGTCCAAAAAGTAATCTTTTTGGTCGGAGCAAAGCCAAGTGTTTCAGTTCAATCTTTGAAGGCATTTTATAATTGAAAATTCAACCGGTTTTTGGACAGGTGAACATTAGAAGAAAAGGGTGTCAAAAAACCGTTAAAAATTGAGCTTGTTTAACACTAAATTTTGTTGAGTTTTAACTTCTGAATTTTAAGTGTAAAAAAACAATTCTTTTAACTCAATCCATTAATATGAATCAAGTTAAAAGAGCACGAAGAGATCGTGAAAAACTTGAAGTTATGTATATTACTCAATTTTGGCTTATCGAATTACAATTACCTTGCACAGCTTCAGCTTTGACCACTCCTTATCAGCAGTTATGGCAGGAACCTTTAACTTAATTGCGAGGGCAAGACAAGCGCGGTCGCCTAACGATAACCCGTATTGTTTGGTAAGCGGTCGAAGCCTCGCTGCTTCCCACGCCAACTCCTCGGTGAAGGGTAGGATTTCCCCGATCCCTAATACCGCAACCGCAAGCTGTGCGCTTGCTTGATCCATACCTGATTCGATCAGTTTGGCGGCGACTTCGGTTAAATTTACGCTGCTGATGGCAGATTCCATTAAAATTGGAATTACTTTTTTTTGACCCGGCTCACTGTTTAATACAGCCAGAACAGCCGAGGCATCCATTACATGTTTAATCATCTTTATTTAATCGTCCGTCAACTTCCTCCCGGCGTTCGGCTAATAACTCTTCGACCAGGCTGCGCTCTTTCGATACATGCTGCCGCACTAAGGCTTGCGCCTGTCGGACAGCTTCCGCATGCGTCAGAAGCCGGACTTCGCCGTTATCATCCAAAACGAGTGTCACGGCATCGCCAAGCTGTAGGCCTAAACTTTTACGAATCGCTGCTGGAATAACAACGCGGTTTCCATTTGTTAATTTGGTCATTTCTGCAATCATGGATAAAATTATATAGAAGGAGGTAAGTTAATTCAATGCCGCTATATTTTTAAGTGCCAATATTAATATAAGAGTTAGTATTTTCAATATTGGCATTATTGTTGCACAAGCCAAATTTCGTAAATTAGCAGTTAAATAGGGCTTGGTTACACATTCGAGCAAAATGTGTAATCTTGATTTCTGGGAAAATCTCCGCTAAAATTCGTTTGTGGCAACTTCCGAAGAATTACAAGTGTCCGGCGCGGAGAATTTTACGCTCGCGCTCGACGTCAACGCGGTCGTCGAAAGCTGGCTGACCCGAACCGTTAATCCGTCTCTGAAACGGAGTAATGACGTTCGCAACGATAAATCGAAAGCCGTTTTCGATTTTTTTGATTTTTGCGGAAAATCGGCTGAAGCGGTCTTGCCCGGCGATGTCGAAGAATGGCGCCGGAGTTTGAAAACGCAAAAGTTGGCTGACGGCACGATTTATAATCGAATTTCGTCGCTCGCGCAGTTTTTTGAATATTTGCGAACGGAAGTCGGAATGATGAAACTACTTCCGATTAATCCGGCGCGAGTTTCTTTGCCGAAAGCCGGAAAGCCTTTTCAATCGGAAAGCGTCAAGGCGTTATCGCGCGAAGAACTGGGCAGGCTGCTCGAAGTCGTCGCGGGTCACGCCGCCGCCCGGCAGCCGGTTCATTTGAGAGACAACGCCCTTTTGCAGTTTTATGTGGCTACGGGAAGACGGCGCGCCGAGATTATCAGCTTGCGCGGAAACAGCATCGAAATAAAAGACGGCAGATTTTTTATTAAAGCACGCGTCAAAGGCGGATTTTTCCTCAACTTTGAACTCGACGACGAAACAACCAAAAATGCTTTGTCCGATTACCTCACCGCCACCAATCGAACGGAGATTTTCGGCAAGGACGAACCGCTCTGGCTGCGGCACGATAAAGGCGCGGCAAATTCAACCGACAAGTCGGGTTTAACTTCGCACGGATTTGCGCGCCGGATGGAAATTTACTCCATCGAAGCCGGAATCAAACATTTTCATATTCATCGCCTACGGCATACGTTCGCCAAAATCGTCTCGGAGTATTCGGAATCAATGGCGGAAACGCAGGAAGCGTTGGGACACAGCAACATCAAAACGACGCAAATCTACGTGCAGAGACTGGCGGTTAAAAAAGACAAACATTCAAAATCCATTAGGGACGCGCTGAAAAAGTAACTTGGTTTTTTTGTTCGATTTTTCATACAAGACTTAAAATTACCAGTGCCGTGGTCAGGCTGGTGTGTGAAAAACGCCTCAGAATCTATTTATGGGGCAAGATTTTTTCTGATAGTTTTAAATTTTGGGAATGCGGGCAACAACTCCGCGCCGTCTCCTGCAGCCCTTTTGCAAATTTACCCGTAAAAGGCTGCTCGCCGAGAATAGAAAAATTATGAAGTTATTAAAGCTTCTGATAACTAAGATTTTATCTCTTAGGCAGCCTTTTCAATCTCAGAGCCAGTCTGAAAAGTATCGTCAGTTAGGCTTTCGGTATGACTAAACAACAGAAGTATCCAGGCAGCTTATGACGAGCAAGCTGAGTTTATCAAACGGCTTTTGCCCGTGTCGAGCGGCTTTGGCAGACCGCGATTAGATATTGCGCAAGTTTTGAATACGATTTTTTATGTAGTGGCTGGCGGAATGCGCCTTCGGCTGGCTTATTCAATCACGACGATTGACGCGAGAATACGAAAAGCCTGCGGAAGGCAGCGAAGCGATGTCGTATCTTTCGACGATTAGCATTTTAGTCAGGCGACTGGCTTGAGACTTTTCCGACCAGCTCTCAGGACGGCGTCGATTGTTCGCCGATTGATAAAGCGTTTATCACGCCGCCGCCACCGCGCCGCCGCAGCTTGAACCCGCGCCGGCAGTGCAGCCGAAACAATGATTCGCCGTTGCGATGCGGCGGTACTCCAATTTTTCCGGGTCGAAATCGAAAATCGTCGGCGGCGAATCGGCGGCGGCGCTCAATTCGAGCATCTGGTTAAAATCGCAGTCGTAGAGTTTTCCCGTCCAGCCGACGCTAATCATATTGCGGCACATTAAATTTTCGACAGTCGCCGGATTAAACGCGGCGACGAGCTTTTGCATATACTTTTCTTCGTTTCCCGAACGCTGCAAATAATCGAGATAACGCGCAATCGGCACATTCGTGATAGTGAAAAGATTGTTGAAAAAAAGATTGTAGCGGTTTTTTAATTCGCGGCGAAAGTCGGCTTCGATTGCCGTTTGCGCGGGCGGCAGAAACGCGCCCGTCGGATTATAGACGAGATTCAAAATTAAGTTCGTGTTCCCGGCGGCGTAACCGACGGCGTTCAAACGCCTGACGGCTTCGATGGATTTCTCGAAAACGCCCGCACCGCGCTGCGCATCGGTTTGCTGCTGAAGAAAATACGGCAAACTCGATACGACTTCCACCTGGTTTTCCGCGAAAAATTCGGGTAAATCCGTCTGATTCGGCTCGAACATCACGGTCAGGTTGTGGCGCACGATAACTTTTGCGCCGGTCTTTCTGGCTTCAATCACAAAATATCGAAAATCGGGAACGAGTTCGGGCGCGCCGCCGGTGATGTCGAGAGTCGGAATGTGATGCCGGCGCAAAACGCGCAGACAGGCTTCGACGGTTTCGCGCGAGATAATTTCCGTGCGTTTCGGACCGGCATCGACGTGGCAGTGACGGCACGCCTGATTGCAGAGTTTGCCGACGTTGACCTGCAGGATTTCGGTTTTGCCGGCGAGCAGTTCGATGCCGCTCGATTTTAATTTCTCGTCAAAACCGACGGGCGAAGCAGGCAGCGCGGGCTTGCCGTCTCGTCTGTTTATCCGAATGAATTCTGTTTGCATTGATAAATTGATAAAAGGATAAAAAACTCACATCGAAATTTTGTCGTGAGCGTTGTGTGATTGGATGCCGTGAATAAGGCTCGCGCCGCCGCGAATCGCCGATGCCAGGTGAATCGCTTCGGTCATCTGTTCCTGATTCGAGCCGTTTTCAAGACTGCTCTGCGTATAAGCGTCGATGCAATACGGACACTGCACGACGACCGAAACCGCCAGCCCGATTAAAGCCTTTTCGCGTTTCGAGAGCGCGCCGTCGTCCTGACACGCCTGATACCACGCCATAAATTTTTCAAACAATTCCGGCTTATGTTCGGCGATTTCGCCGAATCTGCCTAAATCTTCTTCATTGTAATAACTCATAAAATCTTTAACGGCAATTTGAATTCGGTTCGCGTGGTTCTCATAATATTATTTTTCCGGGTTAAATTATGAACCGAACGATTATCATTATGACAAAAGTTCCGCGCGCGGGAAACGTCAAAACCAGATTGCAGCCGTTTCTGTCCGCCGAACAATGCCGATTCCTCGCCGAAGCCTTTCTGTTCGACACGATTCATAAAGCGCGGAATGCGTGCAGTGAACTGATTGTCGCCTTCGCGCCTGCCGGCGAGAAAGATTATTTTGCCGATTTGTCTTTTGAACATCTGCTGACAATCGAGCAGCGCGGCGCTGATTTGGGCGAAAAAATGTCAGACGCTTTTGAGTTCGCCTTTCGCCGGAATTCGGCGGGAAATGTTGTGCTGATTGGCACGGACAGTCCGACTTTTCCAATCGAATTTATCGGGCAGGCGTTTGAATTTCTGGAAACGAAAACGGACGCGGTTTTAGGCAAATCCGCGGACGGCGGTTTTTATTTAATCGGCTTGCGGCGGCGAATTCCGCCGCGTCTTTTCGATAATATCGAATGGAGTTCACCGCTCGTCTTCGAGCAGGCGACGCAAAATATCGAGCGCTTAAAAATCAACTTAAAATTAATTCCCGAATGGTATGACATTGACGCGCCAAACGATTTACGTGGTTTGCGCGACGAGATTTTGCAGAATGAAACGTCTCGAAAAATCGCGCCGCGCACTTTTCAATGGCTTCTCGCCAACGCCGAAGTTTTTCGGTAACAACGCAGGCGGCAATTTTTACGAATCGCTTTCACCGTGTTCAACTCTACTTTGATTTTTCAAACAGAAAATAAATATTTGTTTCCGCCGATTACCAATCGGGTTTTTGCTTTCCAAACGGCATCGCTAAAATTTTCGGCAGAGCGACCTCCGGCGATTGGCGATACATTGGCACGCCGATGATTATCTCCTCCTGCAGAACGTCGGTTTTCAAAGTCCCGTGCAGCCGGTCCCAAACCGTCAAACCGCTCGACCAGTTGGAATCGGTTTCGTCTTTGACAATCGAATGATGAATGCCGTGCAGTCCGGGCGTAACGACGAACTTTTGAAGTTTTCTTTCCCAGTAGGCGGGCAGTCTGACGTTGGAATGATGAAACAAAATCGAAGGAAACAAAAACATCTGCCACGCGGCAAACGAAGTGGGGGAAACGCCGATGAGCAGAATTTGTCCGGCTCGCCACAGGACGGAAATCATCATCTCGACGAAATGAAACCTGACGGCGGTCGAAGCGTCGAGGTCTAAATCAACGTGATGAACCCGGTGAAACCGCCACAAAAACGGGACGCGGTGCGTGAGAACGTGCCAGACGTATAAAGTGTAATCGAGCAGCGCAACCCCGCAAATCGTTTCCAACCATTTCGGCAAACGAACGAGTTTGAGCAGCCCGCAGTTTTTCCGCTCGACGTATTCGGTCAAAGGCGCGACGACCGGATTTTCAAAAAGATGCAGCGCCGCCGCCGCCAATCCCGCGACCGCCAAATTCCTGCCCGTGCGAATCGTTTTCGATTCAACCGAATCGCGCAGCGGGCGACGGGTTTCGAGCCAAAGAAGCGCGGCAAAAGATCCCAGGGATACGGGAACGCTCAGGAATTGAAAAAATTTTTTAGCTGTCATCTTTACTCACGCGGCGCGAAGTTCAAACGAAGAATTTATCTTACTTAATCCGTTTCGATAAGCGATTCCAACGCTTTTTTCGCTTCGGGCAAGGTCAGCGCGGCGATGCCCCAATTTGTCAGCGCGCCGACGATACAGTAACCGCACCAAGCCTTTTCCTTGGTCGGCATTTGATAAAAATACCAGCCGGCGACGATGGCTTCGACGGTCGCTTTCGCCGCGGCGGCGAGCGGCACGAGCGGCATCTGTTCAGCACGATTTTCCCTGCCGAAAGCGGCGAGCGGAATGTTCGCGGCAAGACTCGCTAAGCTGAGCGCGCCGTCCGGGACACCGAGCGCGTAAGCCGTATCGGACGAATTAACTTTGTCAGAATCGAAGCCGTCAACCGGCGGGTCGGGCAGATGCCTTACCACGCCCGTTTGAAAAAGCGTAACGGCAGTCATCGCCGCCATTCCGACGAGCGACAAACCGATAATCCCGCGCCGCCGCCGTAAATCGTCCGAACTTCCCCGTTGAAGTTCCCGCCGCAACTGCTGCGGCTCCAGCTCGCCGGTCAATGTTCGGGTCATTTCATTTTTCATTTCTTTTCCTTATCCCGTTTCAAAACATAATTTCGTGATAAACGCGCTCAATTTCACCCGCTGCTTCCATTTCTCTGACCGGCTTCGGTGTTCCGAATCCAAACGTAACCACTTCTCCGGGCTTGTTTTGAAATAAGAATTTACCGCTCTCGCTCCCTGCCGGAAACCGGCTTCGCTTTAAACCGAATCTTTATTTCTGCCGATTAACGCTCGTGTGCCGAGCGCGAGCAGCGCGCCCGCGCCGACTGCCAGACCGAATTTGACCGGCACGGGAAGCGGTTTGCCGCGCAGCGTAAAAGGCGCGAGCAGCGGGCGAATCTGATAGCCGAGCCACGGACCGCTCGCCATTCCCGGCGCGGATAATTCGAGTTCAACCGCGCTCTGCGGAAATCCTTTTCGCAAGCCCTTCCAGCCGTCCGTAATCGTCGCCAGAAGGTGCGGCTGCCGGTGCGTTCCGCCTTTGACCACGCCGCGTCCGCCCTGATTTAAAAGTTCTTCAATCGCCCCGTGCAAAGTCGGCGCGTGCGTCCACATATTGTAGAAGGAAACGCGCCCGTCCGCGTCAATCAAATAAGTCGGGTCGGCAAGTCCGCCGTAGACTTGATGCGCCGTTCCCTGAAGGTCGTCAACCGCGACCGGATACGGAACGTCATTTTCGCTTTTAAATTTTTCACCGTCGCGCATTTTCTGTCCAAAACTGCGATAAGGCATTGCGCCGGGTCCGGGATGCGCCTGCCGGATGATGACATCAATGAAATTAACTTCCGCGTTCCAATTCTCAAAGAGTTTTTTGAGCGGCTCGACCGAGCCGGCGGTAATCGGTCAGCTGTATGAACCGAAGTGGAGAATCGTCGGTTTTCCGCGCAAATCGCTTAGTCGAATCGAGTCGCCGCCGATTTGCGGCAGCTCCAAATCCGGCGCAATCTCGCCCGGCTTGATGCCGCGAGCCTCGACGGTTCGCTGCGCGTCGCCAAGAAGGATTTTCGTTTTGAAATGTTCAAAGTTATAATTGTCGGATTTTTCGTTCGCATCTAAAGCGGTAAAGCGTTTTTCAACTTCTGTTTCCTGCATTGTTTTTCCTCTTAATCGTTATCTTTTCGGTATATTTTCAAAATAATTCTTAATTTTCTTTGTCAATTGACACTTTTACAATATTCAAGAAAAAAAAATTCTTCCTGAAAGTCGAAAATGCTTCATCTGTCGCATCGAAATAAATTGCGGGCGGCTTTGACCGTGTTAAATGCCAATCTTATTCAAATTCGACAAACGACCTTTCCTGGAATGTCGAGTCTGTTCGTTTTTAAAACAGTCTTAGTTATTTGTTAGCTGATAAAGCAATTCTCGCACCAGTGGAACTCTTTAAGCGGTAACGGGCGGCATATATTTAAGAACAGCCAAAATATTCTTAAAACGTAATTTGTCGTAATCGGGCGGATGATTCTTCTTGTCAAATTCCGAATTTATCGTCATCTATTCGTGTGTGTGTTATCATAAATGATTGAAAAAGCTAAACACGGTCAAAATAAACGTTGTTTTTATTGCCGGGCGTTTAATCCCTGCTTAAACTTATTTTGTAAATAAATTTACATTTCTCCTTTTTTCAGAGAAAGACTCGAATTCTCGACCGCGAGGTAAAAAATATGTCTATACCCAGCCGTATTTTGTATGTTGACGATAGTAAAGATTTGTGCGATTCAGTTCGTGCTTTGCTGCAGAATTCAGATCTGCCTTGCACGGTTATTTCAACTGAATCGGCTAAAGACGCGCGTCTCCTGATTGTCAAAGAGCGATTTGACTTTTATATTTTTGATTACTCGATGCCTGAAATCTCAGGCGTCGAATTGTGCCGCTGTGTTCGCCGGTTCGATTCAACCACGCCGGTAATGTTTTTTTCCGCGACGGCGGAGCCGAGCGCCGTCGCCGAAGCGACCGAAGCGGGAGCCGATGAATACCTGATTAAACCAACTGATTTGGGCAAACTTTCCGCAGTCGTCAAACGGCTTTTAGACGAACATTCGCTGGCTCGAAAACAACAGACGGCGGCAGAAAACGAAATCAGGAATGTGCCGGAAACATCTTCAGAGGAGAATTTGCCATCCGATAAATTACAGCCTGCCGTCTCGAAACGGGCGTATCTGAAAATAATGGCGAATTCATTAAAAACCCGGTCTGGAGGATTTCCCGTAAAAGTCGGCGACGAAGCAGAAGAAAAAAGGTTAAAGCCGAATCGGATACAGCCGTCAGTATCGGTCAGCCAGCGCGCCCGACCGATACTGACGGGCGCTGCCATCTTCGCCGTTATCGTTTTACATTTCGCCGCGCAGTTCGTTTTTTTCCGAGGTGAAAAAATCGTTTCCGAAAACGAGACGGTGAACCGGCAAAACGTTGAAATAAAGGCTGAAAATGAAAAACAAATCGTTGCAGCAGAACCGGAAAATCAACCGGATGCCGAAATCAAAACGGAATATGACGAAGCACGAAATTTGACTGCCAGAACGACGCCGGGCGATGTCGTTCAGCCCAAATCAAAATTTGAGCCGGAGCCCGCGGTAATAAAGAAAAAGGAAACTCGCGAATCTAAGGCGGAACGCCTTCGCCGCGCTGAAAAAATTCTGACGGGCATCTGAAGTCTTATAACTTTTATCTGCGGATAAATAAGGAAATTGTAAAAAAAATGAAATTCCCGATTTTTACAATCAACGCGTACAGAAGCGTTATTAAAATTACGACGACTTGTTTTTTAATTTTAATAACGGGCGGTGATTTAATTGCTCAGTATAAAGGCGCGCCCGTCAAAAAAGCCAGGCTCGTGCAGGCTATCCGTTCGAGACAGCTGCAAACCGCCGACATTGTAACCATTATCAACACCAACGGAGTCGATTTTCGTCTGACGCCGGAAACCAGAAAAGCGCTTGTCGCCGCCGGCGCGCGTCCCGAAGTAATAAAAGCCGTCTCAAATAATTCGCGCCTGCCCGCGGAAACCGACACCAGCGCCGCGAAAACCGGAAAAAGTAATATAATCCGCAGAAATAAACCCGCTGCGCCGAGCTACGATGATTTGCTCGGTCAGGCGATTTATTCATACAAAGAGCAGAGAAACCCGAAGAGCGCCGTGCGTTTTCTGGAAACGGCAGCCAGAATAAACCCGAAAAATCCGGCGGCTTATCAAATGCTCGGTTTTGTTTATCTTTACGGACTCAATAATCTGCCCGAGGCGGAAAAATCTATGCGGGAATCGCTTTTAAACGGCGGCAGCGCGGTTTTTCGTGTTTTCCACGACGATAACGGAAAGTTCACCGACCGCTGCACCGGCTCGCTCTATATTTCGCGGGACGCTTTACGATTCGAGTCGGACAATAACGCGCATACGTTTGAAACTTCGAGCGTCAATGTCGATAAAATCAAGTTAGACGACGAATCGACGCGTGTCTGGAAAAAACACAGCGTCTTCAAGATATTTCTTAAAATCGGCAAAGACAAAGCGAAATTTAGATTTGCCCCGCTCACCGGAGAACAGGAAGAATCGAAAATGGTCGCGCGGTTTATCGCCGCGTCAAACTCAAATAAAAGTCTCTCGATTGCAGAGAGCCTGTATTCTCACTAAACAAAACGGGCAGGGTCGAATCTGCCGGTTGCCCGTCAGCTTTAATGTCCAGACACTTCTTATTAACATTATCAAAACTCAGGAGGTTTTATGATGAATCAGGAATTTTATAACAAAACAATCCGGGAAATCGCCGTCGAATTTCCGCAAACGACGCGCATTTTTGAGGAATTTAAAATCGACTACTGCTGCGGCGGCAATCGCGCCTTCGGCGACGCCTGCCAGTCCGCCGGAATCGCGCCGCACGTTGTCGGCGAAAAGATAACCGGAATATTAAACGCCTCGCTCGAAGATTCAGAAGCGCCGGAGCGAAAAGGCGTTTCGGATTTAGCCGATTATATCGTCGAAAAACACCACGTTTTTACGCGAAAAGAAACAGAACGCCTTGTGCCTTTAATGGAAAAAGTCTGTCGCAAACACGGCGAATCCCACAGTAATCTTTTTGAGCTGCAAAAATCTTTCGCCGGGTTGTGCGATGAGCTGACGCCGCATTTCAGAAAGGAAGAAGCGATACTTTTCCCTTATATCAAACATCTGGAAGCGACGGCGAAAAACAGCTCGTCGTTCACGCGCCCGCCTTTCGGCACGGTCAAAAATCCCGTCCGAATGATGATGACCGAACACGACGCGACGGGCGACATTCTGCGGCTGATGCGCCGAACAACCGCTGATTACGCCGTTCCCGAAGACGCTTGTCCGAGTTTCCGCGCGCTTTATTTCGGGCTGGAAGACCTCGAAAAAGATTTGCACCGGCACATTCACCTCGAAAATAACGTGCTGTTTCCGCAGGCAATCGAGTTTGAGCGGCAGATTTTCGGGGAAGACAACGACATTGACGGCGCGGGACACGTCTGCGGGCAGACGGCTTGCACTTAATTTGACGCTATCGCCGGTCGAAAACTTTTTTGATAAGAATTTATTCAAATTTTTATCAAATCCTTTTCGTGTCGTCTTTACCGGCGGCATTCCGGTGGGCTTGAGCTAACCGTTAAATTCAGCTTTTTTATCTTCGATAATTTCAAAAAAACATTTCGGATGTTCGCCTTTCAAACAATGCTCCTTTACCTTCAAGCCGGTTACTTCAGACAAAAAGGTTTCCGCCAGACGGCAGACTTCCGGGTGCTGCGAGACCGTGATGTCAAACGGGCAGCTCGTCACGCTGCGGATTACCAATTTGCCGTCTTCATTTTTAAGAGCGGACGCGCCGCCCATTGATTCTAATGCGGCTAAAGCTCTTTCGGCGCGGCTTTCAACCGTTTCGTTTTCTTCGGGCGTGTTGCCGGACGCGAGCGAACGGGCGACTTCTCCGAGAATCGTCTCAAATTCCTCCGGCGTGATTCTTTGTTTTAAAATCGCCAGCAATTGATTAAATAAAGTCGAATACGCTTTCGGGAAAAGCCGTTCGGCGTCCGTCGTGAGCGCGTAATTAAAATGCGGCTTGCGCAAGCCCCGCTGAGTCCCGCACCGCTCGACAAGCCCGTCGCGCTCCAAAGTCGTGAGATGAGCGCGCACGGCATTGTCGGTAAGCCCGAGCCGCACGGACAAATCTTCGACCGTTCCGACTCCGCGGCGCAAAAGTCCCAACACCTGCCCGCGTGTCGATTCAAAAAAATTCTGCCCGAATTTCGTTCCTTTCATATCGTTTCCCCGGATTTGAGTTTAGCTTTTTTTCTAAAGAAATACAATAAGTCAAAAAAGTTCTTGACTTATTAGAAAAATGCTGTATCTTTGAGAAAAACCGACGGAGCAGGAAATTTCAAATCAAGAGAAAGGAGCGAAAAAAAGTGTTTGACGATTTACATTTTTCAGCGGCGCGGACGGCTGACGCAAAAGAGAACGCGCTGAATAACATCGAGCGAGAAACTGTCGAGCGAGCCGCCGAAGCCAGCCTGCCGACGCGGTTAGGCGAATTTCGCGTCATCGCTTATCGCTCGCTCGTTTCCGACGAGGAATTTGTCGTCCTGACGCGCGGCATCTTGCAGGCGGAAAAGGCGACGCTCGCGCGGATTCATTCGCAATGCTTGACGGGCGACGTTTTCGGTTCAATTAAATGCGACTGCGGGCAGCAGCTTCAAGCGGCGATGAAACTAATTGCCGAAGAGAACTGCGGCGCGATAGTTTATCAGCAGCAGGAAGGGCGCGGCATCGGAATTATCAACAAAATTCGCGCTTATTCTTTGCAGGACGCGGGCGCGGACACGGTTGAAGCAAACGAGCAGCTGGGTTTGGCGGTTGACTCGCGGCGATATGAACAGTGCGCGGAAATCCTGCGCGATTTGGGTTTGCGCCGCGTCCGCTTGATGTCGAACAATCCCGAAAAAATCCGTGTGCTGGAAAATTGCGGGTTGGAGATTGTCGAGCGTGTGCCGCTTCCAATCAAATTTTACCGCACGCTGGCGCGTTATTTGAAAACCAAGCGCGAGCGAATGGGGCATTTGATAGATTTACCGGAGGATTATTATGAACGGACAAAAAATCGCGGTGGCGAAAGTATCTGAAATTGCGGACGGCGAAATGAAGGAAGTTTCAGCGGGCGAAACAAAAATTCTGCTGGCTCGCGTCCGCGGCAAATGCTACGCCATCGGCGCGACTTGCCCGCATTACGGCGCGCCGCTGGTTGAAGGCATCTTAAGCGGCGACCGCATTGTCTGCCCGTGGCATCACGCCTGTTTTGATGTCAAAACCGGCGATTTTGAAGAACCGCCCGCCTTTGATTCGCTGCCGAGTTTTGATCTGGAAATCGAAGGCGACCAAATCTTTGTTAATTTGCCCGGAAATCCGCCTGACCGACGAATGCCGCCGATGACGAAACGCGACGCGAAGGACGAGAGATTATTCGTCATCTTAGGCGGCGGCGCGGCGGGATTTATGGCGGCGCAAACTTTGCGTGAAGACGGGTTTGCGGGGCGCGTTTTGATGATTACGCGCGAGAATCGCCTGCCGTATGACCGCCCGAATCTGAGCAAGGATTATTTGCAGGGACACGCCGAACCCGCCTGGATTCCGCTTCGCGCCGACGACTTTTTCACCGATAATGACATTGAAACTTTGTGCGAAAAAGAAGCGGCGGTGATTGACGCGGCAGCGAAAAAAATCACCTTTAAAGACGGCGAAAGTCTGCAATACGATTCTTTGCTGATTGCAACGGGCGGCACGCCGCGCAAACTTCCATTCCAACTCGACGCGCAGAAAAACGTCTTTCTATTGCGCAGTTTTTCAGATGCCGACGCGATTATCGCCGCCGCCGAAACGGGCAAACGCGCGGTTGTCATCGGCGCGAGCTTTATCGGTATGGAAACGGCGTGCAGTTTACGAATTCGCGGCTGCGATGTAACCGTCGTCGCGCCGGAAAAAGTGCCGTTCGAAAAAATTCTCGGCGCGGAAATCGGGAAATTGTTTCAGCACATTCACGAGCAAAAAAGCGTTAAATTTAAACTCGGCGCGAGTGTTAAGAGTTTTGAAGGCGGCGAAAAAGTCGAAGCCGTCATACTCGAAGGCGGCGAGCGGCTCGAAGCCGATTTCGTCGTTGTTGGCGTCGGCGTGAAACCGGCGACGGATTTTCTGAAAGGCGTTGAACTGAACAAAGACGGCGGCGTAATTGCCGATGAATTTCTGCGCGTTGCCGAAGATTTATACGCGGCGGGCGACATCGCGCATTTCCCGGACGCGCGGACGGGCGAAGAGACGCGCATTGAACATTGGCGCACGGCGATGCAGCAGGGCAGAACGGCGGCGCACAATATGGCGGGCAAACGCTCGGCTTTTACGGCAGTTCCGTTTTTCTGGACGACGCAGTTCGACGTGAATTTGCGCTATGTCGGACACGCGAAGGACTGGGACCGAATCGTTATTCAAGGCGATGTTAAACGACAGGATTTTTTAGCTTTTTACATTAAAGATTACAGAATTTTAGCGGTTGCCGGAATGAACCGGGACAAAGAGATGGCGGTTTGGGAAGAGCTAATCAGGAACAATCGCGTTCCTTCGCCCGACCGATTGAGCGGCGACCCGGACAATATTTTGGAGAAATTCAAGAGCTTTACCGGGCTGTTCTAAACCGGCAGCGGGCGATCAAAGATGCGTAATAAAGTATAAGCAGGCATCATATTAATTTAAAGCATTATTCATCCGCTTTCGGCAGACCGATTACCGCGCGAATCATCGAAGTTTTCGGGCTGATTAATGCCGGCGGACTTGAGTATTTCTTAAGACGAGCAAAGAGCAGGGAGGTTAATGATGAGCGGTAATTTTCCTGCTTTTAACAATAGGAGGCGTAAGTTAGAGCAATGAATATCCAACTTAAAAAGCTGAATGAACAGGTTATAGTCATTACCGGCGCGACGAGCGGAATCGGGCTTGTAACGGCGCGGACGGCGTCAAAACGCGGAGCGCGTCTCGTGCTTGCCGCGCGAAGTGAAGAAACGCTGCGGAGGCTTGTTGACGAGCTGGTTTCCAAAGGCGGCGAAGCGATTTATGTGGTTGCGGATGTGGGAAAAGAGGCGGATGTGCGTAATATCGCGGATAAGGCGATTGAGCGTTTCGGCGGTTTTGACACGTGGATTAATAACGCGGGCGTTTCAATCTACGGGCGCGTTCTGGATGTTTCGATGGAAGACCACCGTCAGCTTTTTGAAACCAATTACTGGGGCTTGGTTCACGGCTCGCGCGTCGCGGCGGAGCATTTGAAGCAGCGAGGCGGCGCGATTATCAATATCGGCAGTTCTTTGTCCGACCGCGCCATACCGATTCAGGGAACTTACTGCGCTTCCAAACACGCGGTCAAAGGTTTTACGGACGCGCTTAGAATGGAACTCGAAGAAGAAGACGCGCCAATCTCAGTAACGCTCATCAAGCCGAGCGCGATTGATACGCCGTATCGGGAACACGCGAAAAATTATATGCCGGTCGAGCCGCTCAATCCGCCGCCCGTCTATGCGCCCGAAACTGTTGCCGAAGCCATTCTGCACTGCGCCGAACAGCCGGAAAGAGATGTTTTCGTCGGCGCGGGCGGCAAAGCGCTTTCCGTCGCCGGAAAATACGCGCCTCGAATAACTGACAAAGTGATGGAAGCGGCGCTGTTCGACATACAAAAGTCGGACACGCCTTCGCCCGCTTCGCGTCAGGACGGATTGTATAATCCGCTTAGCAAACTGGAAGAGCGCGGCGGCTATCCCGGATATGTAGCCGAAACAAGCCTTTATACAAAGGCTTCGCTGCGTCCGCTGATTGCCGGCGCGCTGCTCGTCGGCGCGGGATTGTCGCTCGCCGCCCTGCTGCGTCGGAGTTCCCGCGACAGAAATTATGAAATCGGCGTGCCGGAAGAAGAATTTACATCGATGTAATGATATTGAACTGTACAATTTGAACTTAAACAGGAGAAAAAAATTATGGAAAGCAAAGCAAAATTATTCGGACACGCGATACACCCGATTTTAATCGTGTTTCCGCTCGGACTGTTGGCGACGGCGGTGATTTTCGACGTGATTTATCTCGCCACAGGCGCGGAACAATGGGCGGCGATTTCGTTCTGGCTGATTGCGGCAGGCGTTATCGGCGGACTCGCCGCCGCCGTTCCGGGCGCGATTGATTGGATTGCGATTCCCGCAAACACGCGGGCGAAATCAATCGGACTTCTGCACGGCGGCGGAAACATCGTGGTCGTCGTTTTGTTTCTGGTCAGTTGGCTTTTGCGGCGCGACGGCGGAAGCGGCTTTGAAATGGCTGGCGCGCCCGGAACGCTCGCGCTCGTCTGCTCGTTTGCCGGCATCGCATTAGCGCTCTTTACGGGCTGGCTCGGCGGCGAGCTGGTCGAACGTCTCGGCGTCGGCGTTGACGACGGAGCGCATCTGGACGCGCCGAGTTCCTTATCGGGACAACCGGCGGGCGGAAGCGCGAAAAAAGTGTAACCGAAATCTCATTTAGTCAAAGTAAATCAATTCGCGCGGCGGACATTAAGCCGGAAGCCGAATTCGATACCGTTTGTGTATTTTTCGGCGGTTTGATTGATAAAGAACAATCGGGTTGTCTAAATTACGAGGAGAAATAACGTATGAACAACGAACAGGAACAACGACCGACGGCTGAGGAAATGCCGGAGTTTGCCGAAACGCTGCCGTATCCGGCAAAGCAATCGGAGATGAAATTGCAGCCGGATTCGGATTTGTCGAATTACCGGGCGGCGGAAAAGCTGCGCGGAAAAATTGCGATTATTACGGGCGGCGATTCGGGCATCGGACGCGCCGTCGCAATCGCGTTTTGCAAGGAAGGCGCGAGCGTTTCCATCGTTTATAACGAAAACGACGAGGACGCGCGGGAAACAAAACGCTTGTGCGGGAAGAACGGCGGCAAATGTCTGGTGATTAAATCGGACGTTCGCTCTCGCCAAAACTGTTTTGATGCGGTTGAGCAAACCGTCAGGGAATTCGGCGGTTTGAACATTCTGGTCAACAACGCCGCGTATCAAAAAACGCAGGAAAACATCCAAGATATTTCCGAAGAACAACTGCGGCGGACGTTTGAAACGAATATTTTCGCTTACTTTTTTATGGCGCAGGCAGCTTTGCCGCATTTGAAAGCGGGCGATTCAATCGTCAACACCGGAAGCATTGTCGGTTTGACGGGGCATCCGATTTTGATTGATTACACGGCGACCAAAGGCGCGATTCATTCTTTTACCAAGTCGCTGGCGACATCGCTCGGCAAAAAGGGAATTCGCGTTAATTCGGTTGTTCCCGGTCCGGTTTGGACGCCGAATATTCCCGGCACGATGCCAATTGAAGAAATCGAAAAATTCGGCTACGAAGTCGCGCTGGCGCGTCCCGGACAGCCCGAAGAACTCGCGCCCGCGTTTGTTTTGCTCGCGTCGAGCGATGGAAGTTTTATGACCGGAAGTCTGGTTCACGTTACGGGCGGCAAATTGTCGAGCGATTAAAAGTGATGCAGATGGAAAAATATCCGTTCGGAAGCGTCCGCGCACTGCTCGAAACCGATTGGGTTACCGAGCCGACCAGAAAAGTTTTGCTTGAAAGGTTCGACGCGGGCGAAAATTACGCGCCGCGCTTTTTCGACGCGCGGGATTACGCAGCGCTCAAAGCCGTCTGCGAGATTCTCGCGCCGTCAGAGATTGTTCCGCTCGATTTTGTGCCGGGCGAGATTGACGAACGGCTCGATAAAAACACCGGAAACGGCTGGCGTTACGCGAAAATGCCGCCGGACGGCGAAGCCTTTCGCCGCTGGCTGCGCGGATTAAATGATATTGCCGAACAGAAATTCGACTGCGATTTTCAATCGCTGACAATCGAAAAGCGGAACGAGATTCTGCAATTTGTTAGACGCGGCGAAATCAATTCGGAAGTTTGGCGAGATTTTAATTCCCGGCTTTTTCTCGAAGAATTGCTCGCCGAATTTGCCGAAATCTTTTACGCTCATCCGCTCGCGCAGGAGGAAATCGGCTACATCGGTTTCGCCGACGCTCACGGCTGGCAAAAAATCGGATTGAACGAACACGACGTGATTGGTGTTCAAAGTTCAGAGTTCAAAGTTCAAAGTCGCGGAAGCGAATTACGAGAAAGCAAAATCCAAAATCCAAAATCTGAATTCCAAAATGAAGTTGACGCAGTTGTTATCGGCACGGGCGCGGGCGGCGCGCCGATTCTGGCACGTTTGGCGCAAGCGGGTTTGAAGGTTGTCGCTCTCGAAGCGGGAAAGGATTTTGATTACCGGCAGTTTGCCACCGACGAGCGCGAGCAGAGCAAACTTTTCTGGACGGACGAGCGGCTGAGCGCGGGCAAAAACGCGCTGGCTTTCGGGGCGAATAATTCGGGCTGCGGTGTCGGCGGCTCGACTCTGCATTTTACGGCTTACACGCCGCGCCCGCAGGCTGACGATTTTCGGATTTTTTCCGAATTCGGCGTCGGGCGCGATTGGTGTTTGTCTTTTGAAGATTTAGAACCGTATTACGACGAGATTGAATGGTTTTTGGGCGTGTCGGGCGCGACGCCGTATCCGTGGGGCAAGCCGCGAAAAAAAGGTTATCCGCTGCCGCCGCTGCCTTTAAACGGTGCGGCGCAACTGATGCAGCGCGGCTGTGAGAAATTGGACATTCAAATCTCTCCGGCGGCAAACGCGGCGCTTTCCCGCAAATATTTCCGGGAAGAAATCGGCTGGCGGGCGGCTTGCACGAATCGCGGTTTTTGTCAGGCTGGCTGCTCGACGGGCGCGAAAGGCTCGATGGACGTAACCTTTTTGCCGCTTGCCGTAAAACACGGCGCGGAAATTCGCGCGGAATGTTTCGTAACGGGTTTTGAATTTGATTCAAACGGAAAAATCAAAGCGGTCGTTTATTCGCAGAACGGCGAAACGAAAAAACAATTGTGCAAAAATGTTTTCCTCTGCGCGGGCGGAATCGAAACGCCGCGGCTGCTTTTGATAAACAATCTGGCAAATTCGAGCGGGCAAGTCGGTAAGAATTTTATGGCGCATCCGGGCGTGCAGGTTTGGGGCGTGTTTGACGAAGAAATTTACCCGCACAAAGGTATTCCCGGCGGTTTGATTTCCGAAGACACGCATCGCCCGCAAAAGCGTTTTAACGCGGATTTCGCGGGCGGCTATCTTTTGCAGTCAATCGGCGCGATGCCTGTAACATACGTTTCGCAGCTTGCCCGCGGCGAAAAAATCTGGGGCGCGGAACTCGGCTCGTGGATGCGGGATTACAATCACACCGCCGGAATTAACATTCACGGCGATTGTCTGCCGTATCCGCATAATCTCGTCGAGTTGGCGGACGAAAAAGACGCACGCGGATTGCCGAAACCGCGCGTTCATTTTTCATACGGCGAGAACGAGGAAAAAATGACGGCGCACGCCGAACGATTGATGGGCGAGATTTGGCAAGCTGCCGGTGCGCGGAAAACGTGGACGTTTCAACGTAGCGCACACATCGTCGGCACTTGCCGGATGGGAACCGACGCGGGCGATTCGGTCGTCAACGAAAACGGGCAGAGTTTCGATATTGAGAATCTGTATATCTGCGACAACTCGATTTTCCCAAGCTCGCTGTCGGTCAATCCGTCGCTGACGATTATGGCTCTGGCGCTGCGGACGGCAGATAGATTTTTAGAAAAACAAATTTAGCCACAGAGAACACAGAGAGGGAGAAAGAGATTGATAAAGTAATCAGCAATAAAACCGGCAGCTTTAAGTTTTTGTTTGTTTTCTCAGTGAACTCTGTGTTCTCTGTGGCAAATTAAATAATATGAAAAAAGGATTTCTCGACATTATTAAAAAAGAGCGCGGCGACGGCGATTACGCGGGCGACGAGTTCGGCGGCGGGCGCGGGACGGACGGCAGCGGAATGCCGACAGGCAAGCCGGGAAATTTTATGTTCGCCACCGGAATCGAATGCTCGTATCCGACGATAAACAACGGGAAAATTCGGCGCGACCTTCTGGAAGAATGCGGTCATTACGAGCGTTTTGCGGAAGATTTGCACCTTATAAAAGATTTGGGCTTGAAAGTCGTGCGTTACGGTTTGCCGTATTACAAAATCAATACGGCGAAAGACAAATACGATTGGGAATTTGCCGACGAAGCGATGGCGTTGATTAAAAAATTGGAGCTGACGCCGATTTTGGATTTGATGCACTTCGGCGTTCCCGATTGGATTGGCGATTTTCAAAATCCCGAATTGCCCGTTCACTTTGCCGATTACGCGGCGGCGGTTGCGTCTCGTTATCCGTGGGTGAGATTTTACACGCCGGTCAACGAGATTTATGTAACGGCGCGCATCTCTGCAAAAGACGGCGTGTGGAACGAGCAGTTAAAATCAGACCGCGCCTTTGTCAATGCGCTAAAACACACGGCTGCCGCCAGCATTCTCGCCACGCACGAGATTGCCAAACGCCGCAACGACTGCGTGATTGTTCAATCGGAATCAGCTGAATTTCTGCACGAAGCTTGCGCCGCCGTATCCAGTGAAACCAAACTTTTCAATAAACAGCGGCTGATTGCGCTCGACCTTCTTTACGCGCATCCGCCGGACGCGGACATTTGCCATTATTTGCAGGACAACGGTTTAACGCGCGAGGAATACGATTGGTTTATGGTCGGCGAGCCGCCCGGATACCAGATTATGGGCAACGATTATTACGGGCGTAACGAACGAATTAAATTGCCCGACGGAAGTTTTTCGACTGCCGAAGATGTTCTCGGCTGGTATCAAATCACGCACGATTATTATCTTCGTTACAGAAAACCCGTAATGCACACCGAAACCAATGTTTTTGATGCGGAAGAAGCACCGAGATGGCTCTGGAAACAGTGGATAAACATTTTGCGAATGCGTTCAGACGGCGTTCCGGTGCTGGGCTTTACGTGGTATAGCCTTATTGACCAGATTGATTGGGACATCGGACTTGCCGAAAAAAAAGGTAACGTCAACGAGTGCGGCTTGTATGATTTAAACCGCAAACCGCGTCCCGTCGCCGACGCTTATCGCCAATTGCTCAAGGAATACGGGCAGATTACGATTGTTCCGCACGGGGAAATGTTTGAAATTACGAACGAAGCGGCGCGCCTTAAAGTCGAAGTTTGAAATATATGGAAAACCTGCAAAAATCGGTGGTTGCCGTCGCTCACACGAGCGAAAAACATCGCTCGCCGGAAAGAGTTTTATCGGTCGTCCGCGAAGCCGTTGACCTTTTGGGCAGAATGGCGCGTTTCGTTAAATCGGGCGAATATAAAAATGATTCGCGCCCAAACCTTTCATCAATCCGGTCATCCGGTTTTGCGCGCCGCGATGACCGGATTGATGAAAGGTTTGGGCGCGGACGCCAATATCGGCGGGCAGGCGATTATGGCTTATGAAGAGTTTCAGCGCTGGGGACAGCACAATCTCGAATACGGAACGCCGGCGCGAAAATTTATCACCATCGCCAAACCGCTCGCCGTTGTCGGATTAATCGCGGCGGGCATTGCTCTTATCGTCAGAGCGGCGGCAAACGAACAGACAGGCGCGACGGGAACATCCGACAAGTCAGTCGATAAAATACCGTAACGGTTTAAATCGTGATAACCGACGACTTTGAACCGGCAGAGGAACGATACGGCTCAAATTCGTCGCCCGGTGATTTTTTATCATTCGCCCGAACAAAAGGAAATTAACGAAAAGATTAACGCGCCGTTTCGCCGAAACCAAAGCGGTTTGAAAGTGTTCCTGCTCCGAATTTTTGATAAAATATTTTTAGAATTATTTTTCTGCGGATTGATTTCGATAAAAGACAGTTATGGCAGGCGGCGCGAAGGAAAAAAGAAGGGAGATTACAAAATACTGGTCAGACGGCGGCGCGGGCGATTTGGAATGTCTCTACGCCGAATATCTGACGTTTTCCTTTGCGCCGCACTTTCACGACGCCTACGCCGTCGGCGTAATTGAGAGCGGCGCGGATGTTTTCGATTATCGCGGGACAAAGCAGACAGCCGCCGCCGGAGATATTATGCTTATCAATCCGTTGGAAGTTCACGACGGTCACGCGGCTGACAAAAGCGGTTGGACGTTTCGGATTATGTATATTAAACCGGAACTGCTGAGAAAGGTGCGCGAGGAAATCACCGGAAAATCTTCGGACGTTCCGTTTTTCTCCCAAACGGTCGTCCGCGACGATTTGCTGGCGCGGCAAATCGCGCGCCTTCATCGCGCATTGGAAAATTCGGTTTCGCCGCTTGAACGGGAATGCCTTTTTTTATCGGCGATGAACGACCTTTTGACAAGACACGCCGATTCGAGAATAAACAACGGCAAAATCGGGAATGAAAACGCATCGGTCGCCCGCGTCCGCAATTATCTCAGCGCCAACGCCTGCCAAAATATTACGCTCGACGAGTTGGCGCGAATCGCCTTTCTAAGTCCGTTTCATCTCCTGCGGGTTTTCAGCAGGAAAACGGGTTTGCCGCCGCACGCTTATCAAACGCAAATTCGCATCGAGCGAGCCAGGCGGCTTTTGCTCGGCGGCTCGACAATTACTCAAGTCGCTCTGGCGACCGGCTTTTTCGACCAGGCTCATTTCTCAAAACAATTTAAACGCTACGTCGGCATCACGCCCGGACGATTTCTCGCGTCAAACGCGAGTAGACACAAAATTCGTCCTGATGACCGGAAGTTTCCTGAAGCTCGTTAGAACAAAAGTTGGTTTTCCGTTAATTTCGACCGCTCTTTTCCGTATGGGATTGCTGTGTCTCTCAAATTATTTGAGAGACAACAAATTGAGCAATTTTTTACAAGACTCAATCCTGCCCGACAAATTAAAATAAGAAAAAGAAGTTGGCTTTAATCAAACGGAAGATTGTCCGAAAACTTCTCCGATTGAAAAAAGGCGGAAAATACGGTCTGGCGGTTCTCAGGGTTTTGCGTGTCGCGGAAGCCCCGGCGATAATCGGCATCGGAGCGTTGTTTTTAATTTTCAGGTTTTATAAACGGCGATTGCCGGCTGTTTGAAAATTAAAAACGCGAATAGAAAATTTAGAGAGAAATACGAGATGCAGCAGGAAATTACCATTGACAAAATTCAAACGGCGGATGAGATTTATCCGGCGGAAAATTATTTAAATGACGGTTTCAGCATAAAATCCTGGCTTTTGACCAAAGACCACAAAAGAATCGCGCTTCTTTATCTGGTGGGCGTAACGTTCTTTTTCATCGTCGGCGGAACTTACGCCGCTCTCATCAGATTGGAGCTTTTGACTCCGGCGAGCGATTTACTTGAATCCGGCACATATAACAAAGTTTTCACGCAGCACGGAATCATAATGGTTTTCTTTTTCCTGATTCCGTCGATACCGGCGGTTTTGGGCAATTTTCTGATTCCGATTATGATTGGCGCTAAAGACTTGGCTTTTCCGCGAATCAATCTATTGAGCTGGTATTTGTATATGGCGGGCGCTTCTTTCGGCGTCTGGGCGATGATGCAGGGCGGAGTTGATACGGGCTGGACTTTTTACACGCCGTATTCGACGACTTTTTCCAACAGTTACGTCATAGCGACCGGCTTGGGAATTTTTATCGCCGGGTTTTCTTCGATTTTAACCGGACTGAATTTTATCGTTACCGTCCACACGATGCGCGCTCCGGGAATGACCTGGTTTAGATTGCCGCTTTTCGTCTGGTCGCTGTATGCGACTTCATTAGTGATGGTTCTCGGCACGCCCGTTATCGCCATCACGATTCTGCTGCTTGCCCTCGAACGCATTGCGAAAATCGGAATTTTCGACCCGGCAATCGGCGGCGACCCGATTCTTTTTCAGCATCTGTTCTGGTTTTACTCGCATCCGGCGGTTTACATTATGGTTCTGCCCGGAATGGGCGTCGTTTCGGAAGTAATTGCCAGCTTTTCGCGCAAAAAGATTTTCGGCTACGAATTCGTCGCTTTTTCTTCGATTGCGATTGCCGTTTTCGGCTTTCTCGTCTGGGGACATCATTTGTTCGTTTCCGGGCAATCGATTTACGCGAGCCTCATTTTCTCGTTTTTGTCGATGGTCGTGGCGATTCCCTCGGCTATCAAAGTCTTTAACTGGTCGGCGACGCTCTACAAAGGTCAGATTTCCTACGACACGCCGATGCTTTACGCTTTGTTTTTCATCGGACTTTTTTTAATCGGCGGAATGACCGGACTTTTTCTGGGCGCGCTCGGTTTGGATGTTCACTTAACCGACTCTTATTTTATCATCGCGCATTTTCACTACATAATGGTCGGCGGCAGCGTTTCGGCATATTTGGGCGGACTGTATTTCTGGTTTCCGAAAATCTTCGGTCGGATGTATTCGGAGTTCTGGGGGAAAATTTCGGCAATAGTCATCTTTGTCGGATTCAACTTAACTTTCTTTCCGCAGTTTATTCTCGGATATATGGGAATGCCGCGCCGCTACGCTTCCTATCCGCCTGAATTTCAGGTTCTGAATATATTTTCGACTCTCGGAGCCTCGGTTCTGGCGGTCGGAGTAATAATTTCGGCAGTCAACCTCGGTTATTCGCTGTTTAAGGGAAAAATCGCCGGCGATAACCCGTGGCTGCTGCCCGGACTCGAATGGCGAACCACTTCCCCGCCGCCGACCGAAAACTTTATTGAAACTCCGGTCGTAACGTGGGAAGCGTATGATTTCAGCGATAAAAACGGTTTGTCGGAATTGGTTGAAGAACGCCGTAATCGGGAAACCGCCGCCCTATTGTAAAATAAAG
>JBBPXZ010000048.1:0-35075 GCA_038200355.1 Pyrinomonadales bacterium
ATCAAGAAGCACGGAAGACCCGAAAAGAGCATCTTCCGAATCGGGTTGGAGACTTTGCGTAATTGTTTTTGCCAAATGACAACAAACTTTAGGCAAAAGCAGCGGTTTCAACAACTTACGCTACTTTTGTCCTGTACTTAGTCAAAATCTAGGAATTAAAGCGAATATGGAAACAAAGAAAATTACAGACGCAATTATGGGAGATTTGCTTTGGAGCGATGAAAGCAATGAGTGGGTTGGAAATGTTGATTTAGGCAGCGTAGAAGCGCAATTTACTCTTGAATCAAACGAAAAAGAGGAAGTTTCTGACCAATCCAGAAAAACTTTTAATTTTTTGAAAAGTAACGAATTGCAGGTAAGAGAAACGATAGCTCAAAAAATGCTCACTTTGCATAATGAAACTTGGAATCCAGAAACTCCGGTTAGTAAAGAAGAGTTCATAAAGAAAATAAAATTAGAAGGAATATCTTTTGCCGAAGATGGCAAAGCCGAGCTTTTTTATGAAGACGGCGATTTATTTTGGGGACACTCGATTACAACCGTAATTGATTCAAACGGTGAAATCTCCGAGCCGAGTTTAGCGGGATAATTTCAATCAATACTGTTAAAAGAAGAAAAGAAAGTGGCAAATGCGATAATTGACCCGACAATCGGGAAACTAGAGAAAATCGATGACTTTAATCGTTATGAAGGCAAGTGGGAATTTGCTCCGGGTCAATCTGTTGAAATTTTAGTGTATCTCGACAAAGCTGAGAAATTGCCGGTTCAATTTCAAAACTTTTTAAGTTTGTTGAAAACAAAGGACGCAGAGTTTCGCCACGCCGCCGCTAAAAACTTAACCGAACTTTATAACGATACTTGGAGCGAATCGGACGAAAGCATTTCTGAAGAAAATTTTGCTGAACAAATCAAAATGGAATCGGTCAGCTTCGACGAAGGCGACGACAGCGTAAGCGTCTATTATGACGACGCCGATTTTTTTGCCGGACACGGAATCAAAGTAAAAGCCTCTTTAGACGGCAGCGTTTTAACGGCAGACTTACCATAAAGAAGGATGGTGCAACTAGCGATATAACGCAGCTTGCAGCAGTTCTTATTGCTCGAGCAATCTAACTGTTCAGTTGACCGTTTTGAGGATTCGACGGCAAACTAACAAGAACGTATGCGATTGCCGCTAGACCTAAACTTTGCTCGTCAGTTTTAGTAATGCGTTTGTTGTGCAGAAACTTTGAGCCGACGTTTGCCGTCTCTTTAACAAAAATTGCTTGTGCCACTAATTTCAAAGTTTCCATAATTCAAACCTCAAATCATAATTGTTCGGCTAACCATAATTCAGCATCCCGATTGTCTTAATTTACGACTACAAAAAGCGCGTGTCAACGATTTTGGACGTACAGGAGGGAACGTGCGATAAACCCACACAAGCAACCTCCAAAGCCGTAAATACTTAATATCTTAATGTTTATGACGGTTGAATTTATTTTTCAGGATTTCCGAAAACTGGTGGAAACGGAAATTATTTTAACCGGATAATCCTAAGTACAGGACAAAAGTAACGTAAGTTGTTGAAATCGCTGCTTTTGTCTAAAGTTTGTTGTCATTTGGCAAAAACAATTACGCAAAGTCTCCTAAGAAGGGCGCGCCTACGGATTTACCGTTGTTCAAATCGGTAAATAACCCAATCGGCGCGCCATATAGCGTGAGCGTAGAGGATCTTATCTTCACCCATTTTGGTATCGACTGTTTCGATATCTTCGGTTAGTGTCAGAGCGTAAAGCTCGGAGGCGGTCAAAGGAATCGGTTTATCGAATATCCACGTCTCCGGCGAAGGATCGTGACCCGAACCGGCGGATCGTCCGAATATAAGACCGATATCTTTGGCGGCACATAACCGGCGGATAAAAGCATCCGCTTTATTTTCCGGCGGCAAGCCTTCTCTGTCTTTTTCCTCTTCGTCCTGATTAGCGGGAGCGGTCTCGACCGGCGGCGGCGAGGCATCGCCGGGTTTGCCGGCTGCCGGTTTATGTAATGTGTAAAGCAGTCTCCCGCCGCTGCTCGAATACCCGTGCAGATATAAGACGCCGCCGCGCCCCTTTATGTCGACTGAGATAACGCGGTTCGATTTTAATTTATACAAATCATCAGGCGTTAAAGACATGGGCTCGCTGAACGAATAAGCGTCTCCTCCGTCCTGATGCCCGCCGCGGTCGCGCTCAGTTTGAATGAGCGGTATCTCTTTCTCTGCAAACAGCCGGGCGATTAAATCCTCCGCTTCTTCTTCGAGTTCCCAATTGCGGCGCCATTGCTTCTCCTTTTCCTCTTCGCTCTTTTTCCGGTTTTCCATAATAATCTTCAATTCGAGCCGTGAGATGCGCCGCGGGGGCGGAAATTCGGACTCGTGGACTATCTTAAATTGCCGCAAAATTACTATTACCGCAATCCAGCACAAAACAATCAGCCAGACGGGGAAAAAGTCCGAGCCGTTCTCAAATCTTTCAAGCGTTGCGACAATCGCGACGATCAAAAAGCCGGTTAGAGCAATGTTCCAGATTTTTAAGTTTTTCTTAGTGCGGTCTTTTTCCATAATATATATGATCGGTTGACGAATAATCTTTCCGCCTGTATCGGTCAAAAGAGTGGTTTATGCGGTAAGTTTATCCGCAAATTGAGATATTAACTGCCGCCTCCCTCTCTCTCTTATGCCGTCGCCGAATGCCCGATATGCAGAGCGCGGCAGTGACGGCAGCGGTCATTAGAATGATTTGCCGGACGTCTCCATCATTCTAATGACCGCTTCTTTTGCTTCCTCTTCGGTCTGATACGGGATCTTGCCCGCGCAGTTCCGGCGGCGGTCAGTATCCTCGCTTAAACGGTACATCGTTCTGCCTGCTATCTCCACCGGGATCATCGCGGGGATGGCAACCTCGGTGACTTCTCGTATCTCGGCGATCACTTCTTTGATGGCGCGCAGCTTATTGCCGGTTTTAAGAATTTGGATTAGCGTGCGCTTAAAACTGCTGCTTCCCTTCGCTCTTAGCCGCAGCTCGCCGCGCAGATTTTCGTATTCAGCATAAAGGCGGTCGCGCTTCTCTTCGAGCAGCCGCAGGCAGATGCAGTGAGATCCGCCGCTGCCCCTGCCGCTGCCGTCCTCGTCATCGCGCGTTGCTCGACTGACCGTCAACCTGCATCCGGTGATGGTCGATTTCAGTCAGCCGGTTAGGATAATCGTCAACGGCAAAGAGGTATTCAACCAAAAAATTTCACTCGATAAAGAGTTTATGTGGAAAACATACGCCGAAAACTACGACCGGTCACTGCTCTGGGCAAATAAAGTGATTGTCGAAGTTCCAAAATAATTCTTTGCAACTCGAAATTCTTCCAGATGCCAGCAACAGGATTCGTATTTGATAAGCAAGAAGTTTCTTGATTTTATATTGCCCGAAACGCTGAGTTCGCACAGCTTTTTACTTTGCCCGTAAACAAATCAATTCGGGGCGCGGACTCCCGCAAATCATTGACAATCGCTTCAAACACTCCGGCTTTGAGCCATCGCTGCGCCTGCTGATAGACCGTAAACCACGGCGGCAAATCGTTCGGCATCAGCCGCCACGGTGCGCCGGTGCGAATCATCCACCGCAAGCCGTTAAAGATTTCGCGCAAGCTATGCTCACGCTGCGGCGCATCTTCACTCATCAAGGTCAAATACGGAGGTGCAACTTTTAACTTCAAAAACGGCAAACTGGTTTCCGTCGAATGGGGATCGGCGATTTGCTAGCCGGGAAATCCTTAACCCTCGCCGAATTCGTCAACCATTTGTTGAGCAAATTCTCTAAACTTAATCGCGCCGTTTTTTAATTTGTTTCCGGCAACGATTGATAAATCCAGTTCTGGTTTTTGCCATTGGTTGATTATTCAAAAAGTTGATTGTCCTTAACAGATTGATGCCCGTCGCCGTGGCGATCTCCTGAAGCTGAGTTTTTTGCAGTCCCCGGTATCTCGACCGACGAAAACTGCCGCGCCGTACGGCTTGCGAAAGCGTTCCTTCGATGCCGGCTCGATTTTGATATTCGCGCTTTCCGTCTTCTGTGGTCAGCAGATTTCGAGTCGCCTCCAATGCTTCGTAAAGCGGTTGGGGCGGCAGATTCAAAGACCGTGCCGCACCGGATTTGGTTTTGACACATTTACTTTGATTCAAGCAATCACGGCAATCTTTCGGTTTGAATCTGACTGTTACCACACGCCGCGAATATCGTTCTTTGGTCTGCCGTTCATACCAGTAAACACTCCACCTTCCTTCCGGACAAACAGCTGTTTGATTACTCCAGTCGATTTGAAACTGCGCCTGATCATATCCGCCGGCTCTGGCTTGCCAACTCGGATTCAGGCGTGTTGGTCCGAATAACTCAACGCCGTAAAGAGCAGGACTCTCCACCAGTAGAGCGGCATCGACGTAACCGGCATCGACAAAGTGCCGCCCCGGCAATCGACGATTTTTCGCTAGTGACTGATGGATTGCGGCGGTGCAGGCAACATCCTGTTCAGTCGCCGCTGTCGTCAGAACATTAGTGATCAGGCGCGGAAGATCGGCATCGCACGTTTCACTGACATGAACTTTATAGCCCGTCCAGGAAAGCTCGCGTTTGTTACTGTGTCGCGCTTCAATATCGTAAGGCGATTCAATTGCAGTTGCCGCTCTCGACAGATCGGCGTTTTTTCGCCAGCCGACTTTGCCTTCTTCATTTCGTGTGTAATGACGATCCCACACTTTTTGCAGTGTTTCAATTACTTCAAGCTTTAACAAATCAGGCATTTGCTCAGATAGAAGTTCGAGAAGATGAAAGCCGTCCACTCCGACTTGCCGGGCAAACTCCTCGCGTGCCGCTTCGCCGCGCGGCAGACGCGTGTCTTCGATTCGCGCTCCATATCGGGCGAACCATTCGGGTGCCGCCACCGAACCCAGCCAAATCGGTGAAACCGATGCCAGGTCATTTAATACCGCACGCATTGTTTCAGTTACCAGTTCCAGTCGATTCATCACGCGAATCGCGGCGAGCACATGAGTTGAATCGGTTCTCTGTTTGCCCCGAACCTTCAAAAGATTCTTTTCCCGCAACATCTCGATTACGCGATCAAGCAGTAAAGCCGATTGCCCGCCGACCGTTAAACGCTCACGAAAATTACTCAATACCGAATGATCAAAGCCGGCATCGGTTAATTCCAAACTCAAAACATATTTCCAATCAATGCGTGAACGCACCGCCTCACTGGCTTGGCGGTCGGAGAGGTTCTCCAAAAACTGCATGATTGTAATCAATGCTAATCGCCACGGCGCAAAAGCCGATTGCCCTCGTTTCGGATATAGAGAAGTAAAATCGGCATCTTCAAACAAAGTGCCGAGCTGATCGCGGATTGAAATGTAAAGATTGCCTTTCGGAAAAGCGGCTCGCGCGACTCGCACGGTTTGCTCGGGAACCGGTTCAATAATAGAAGGTTTCAGACTCATGGCAACATTGCTCCTTATGATTGTTGGAATAGCCTGATTATAAAGGTAAAATCATCTCAAATGAATTCGACAACAGTATCCGGGCTTTTTGAAACAAGCAAAAGAGGCGCGAAAATTTATTTCACGCCTCTTTAATTGTTTTGTAATGCCAAGCAAATTAGCCGGCAGACATCTGTTTATCGTGTTTGCCTTCCGCAAACTCTTCAATCATCTTTTTGTTAAATGCGGGAATGTCGTCTGGGCTGCGGCTAGTAATCAAACCGTTGTCGACAACCACTTCCCTATCAACCCATTTCGCTCCGGCATTCTCCAAATCTTTTTGAAGCGGCGGGTAAGAAGTCATTTCTCTGCCTCTGACAACTTCGGCATTAATCAAAGTCCAAGCCGCGTGGCAAATTGCCGCAACCGGTTTACCGGCATCGAAAAATGATTTAACAAACGCAACCGCTTTTTCATTGACTCGCAACTTGTCCGGATTCATAACTCCGCCCGGAAGTTGTAGAGCATCAAAGTCTTCTGCATTTGCCTGTTCAACTGTTAAATCAACAGTAACTTTTTCGCCCCAATCATTTTCGTTCCAGCCCTTTATTTCCCCGGCTTCGAGAGAAACAATGGAAACCGTCGCTCCTGCATCTTCGAGCGCCTGTCGAGGTTTGAGCAGCTCGCTTTGTTCAAAACCATCCGTCGCCAAAATCGCCACCTTTTTACCCTGTAATTGCTTATTCATAAAATCTCCTTGAAATCATTTAGAACGAATGTATGAAAGTGTTTGAAATTCATTCGTTTTATTGTATTCAAATACTTTGCGAAACAATTTATATGCCATAACCATAGAAAATTTTATACAAATGCAATGAACTCGGCAGATAGTAGGTTTCTTTTTCTTAATGTGCCAATATCTAAGTCCGTTTCAAAAACGGTCGTTTTTAAAATTTGCTAAATTATTATTTTGATTAATTACTTTATACTTCAATAAAAGCATTTGGCATTAAAAGGGGTAATAAACGGTTGGTAGTGGCTCAATCGAGAGAGAGAGAGAGCAAGTTCATTGTTGTAGCGATGCAGAAATAAAAATAAACATATCTCGTGCATTACATCGCTCTTCGGACAAGATTTTCGCTTTGACAATGATAACATTTTAGTTTGACCATAAAAGAGAGTATAACTTTTCTCTCTTTCTTGAGCCACTACCTACGCCTCCTACTTTGCGTTCCTTTGCGATACAAAGAATTAGTAACGCAAAGTAACGCGAAGGTTTTAATTTCCAACTACTGATTGACATAAAAGTTATGTTGAACATTTTAAAGCCTGTTTCAGCATTAAAATATAGACTATTTCTCCGCACAGAGCTTATAATTTTCTATCGGGCAAACTCGAAATTAACGAACAAAAGGGAATGAAAATCTAATGAACAGACGAAAATTTATCGGTAAAGCTGCTCTCGGCGCGGGCGCACTGGCAATAACGCACAAAACATTCGCGGCTGAAAATTCAATGGAAACAAATCAAATGACAACTTTTGAAACACCGAAAACGACGCTCGAAGGCGAGATGATTTACCGCACTTTGGGCAGCACCGGCGAGCGAGTTTCAGCTATCGGAATGGGCGGTTTTCATTTGAGTAAGCCGAAAACCGACGAAGAAGCCGTTAAACTGATTCGGACGGCAATCGACCGCGGCATCACTTTTATGGATAACTGCTGGGATTACGCCGACGGCTTGAGCGAAATCCGCGCCGGAAAAGCCTTGCGTGACGGTTATCGAAACAAAGTTTTTCAGATGTCGAAAATCGACGGGCGCGATAAGAAATCGGCGGCGAAACAAATCGACGAATCGCTTTTAAGACTGCAAACCGACCGCATCGACCTGATGCAGTTTCACGAAATTATCCGTCTCGAAGACCCGGACAAAATCTTTGCCGAAGGCGGCGCGTTTGAAGCGATGACGGACGCGAAAAAAGCCGGAAAAATTCGCTACATCGGCTTTACCGGACACAAAGACCCGTTCGTTCACCTGCGAATGCTGGAAGTTGCCGCCGCTCACAACTTCAAATTCGACGCGGTGCAAATGCCGCTAAACGTAATGGATGCACACTTTCGCTCGTTTGAAAAACAGGTTTTGCCGAAACTAGTCGCCGGAAAAACCGGCATTTTAGGAATGAAATCGATGGGCGACCCGTTTATTTTAGACAGCAAAACGGTTACGCCGCTCGAATGTCTGAATTACGCTTTAAGCCTGCCGACTTCAGTTGTCATCACGGGCATCGAAAAACCGGAAATTCTCGAACAGGCTTTTACCGTCGCTAAAAACTTTAAACCGCTGACAAGCAGCGAAATGACCGCGCTGTTGAATAAAACAAAGTCGGCGGCGATGACCGGAAAGTTCGAGAAATTTAAAACCGATTCGCGTTTCGACGGAACGGCGAAAAACCCGAAATGGCTCGGCGGAATGCAGGAAGGAATGTGATTTGCAAATGAAAAAGGGCTGCGCGTAATTGAAGTGTAGCCTTTTTCTTTATCTAAAAATTCAAAATCAATTCGCCGTCTGTCTTGTCAACTGAAACGCTTTCGCCGCTCGTCGGTTTATCAAAAGAATTTCGACATCTTAAGTCGCGAGTCTGAAAGTTTCCTGAACGATTTGCGGCAATTCGACCGGATAAAAATAAACCACCGGATAAAGATAATCCTCGCCCGACTCGTCAACAACTCTAATGTAATCGTCTTCAGCCGCCTTTTCGTCGGGCAGAACTTCGTAAATTTTGCGAAGTTCCAAATCCTCGCAGCCGTCGTTTTTAATGCAGACGACAAATTGAATTTTTGAATTATTATTTTTCATATTTGGTAGTGGCTCAATTAAAAGAGAGAGCTAATTCATTGTTGTAGCGATGCAGAAATAAAAACAAACATATTTCGTGCATTACATCGCTCTTTGAAAACGACAACGTTTTTCGCACAAACCGCGCCAGGCGTTGCCGTAAAGTGTTGTTCCAGCGCTCGACGTGCGCCGTTTCGCCGGATTCTTTTCCGCTCGCGCGCGTGTTGTTCAGGCGGAATTACCAACTGATAGGCTTCCCAAAAATCGGTAAAGCAATGCGCTTGCCGAAAGGCTTCGGGAATGTTTTCCCATAACCGCCGGCAAGTCGCTGCCGAGCGGTCGCCAATGACGAAAGCGACAACCTGGCGCGTTTGGCGGCAAAGGGCAATCCATATCCACCGTTTATTGGCTTTCTTGAGAACAAATGACCATAATTCATCGAGTTCCAAAATTGGTTCGTCATCCGGTAAAACAAGCGTTTCCGCCAATTCCGGCATCAAGAGTTTTTTTCTCTGAGCCAAGTCGAAACGGTGTTGCGCGCCACGACGAAAGTGCGAGCCAAACCGCGCAAACTGGAGCGTTCCTGATAAGCTCGCAGAATCTGCTCACGCTCTTCGGCAGAGTAACCATTCGGTTTTGGATTATCACGGCTCATCCTTCCGCAGTCGTTACAGAAATAGCGTTGTTTGCTTTGCCGTTACGGACAAGATTTTCGCTTTGACAATGATAACATTTTAGTTTGACCATAAAAGAGAGTATAACTTTTCTCTCTTTCTTGAGCCACTACCCAAAAAAAATCGATAAAGCTAATGAACACAAATAATTGACAAAAATCCTATGAAACATTTTGACCCTTTGTAACCTTTTAACCGAAGTAATCAGAGAAATTAAAAAAAGTTTTGAAAAAAAAAATAAAACTCGATAATGGATTTACGTCTTTTTAATTAACGACGAGGAGAAGAAAAATGAAAAAGGATAATTTCAATCGACTGATGAAATCGGCTAACCAGGCGCTCGAGCACGCGCAAGGCAAAAGAAACGATTTAAGAACGACAACACTTCCAAAGCCTTTGCCGAAGATGAAGGGAAGTGAAGTTGCCGAACTGCGGCAACGGCTCAAATGCTCTCAGGGTGTTTTCGCCCGGTATATAAATGTTTCGGTGAAAACAGTTCAAGGCTGGGAGCAGGAACTCAGCAAACCATCGGGTGCGGCATTGAAGCTCTTGACGATTGCCAAGAAAAACCCGCAAATTTTATTCAACGAATAAAAGAAACGGCTAAATATTTTGGTTCGTGCTTTTTTACTTATTTTCTGTTAATTACACACCGCAGATTTCGCGCATTCGTAGTAACGATTGATTCTTTACCTTTCGTCAACTCGCCGCCCATACCAACGGCTAAAGCTCCGGCTTTAATGTATTCAACTGCATTTTCCAAGTTTATGCCGCCGGTCGGAATCATTTCGATATGCGGAAAAACCGTTTTGACGGCTTTTATGTAAGACGCTCCGCCCATTGCGCTGACAGGGAAAACTTTTACTATATCGGCTCCGGCTTCCGACGCGGTGTGGATTTCCGTCGGAGTTAAAGCGCCGGGCATCACGGTTATTTCATTTTGATTGCAGAAGGAAACAATTTCCGCGTTAAAAATCGGGCTGACGATAAACTTCGCTCCAGCTTCGACACACTGCCGGGCTGTCTCTTTATTGAGAACCGTTCCGGCGCCGATAATCGCAGTTTCTTTATACTGATCGATTAATCGGGCAATCAATTGAGGCGCGCCGGGAATCGTCATCGTTACTTCTAAAACGTCGATACCGCCTTTGACCAGCGCTTCGATTATAATTTGCGCTCTGTCTGCCGAATCGGTGCGAATAACCGGAATAATTCCGGTTTGTTTAATTGTTTCGATAACCTGTCTTTTTTTCATTTGTATCTCATCGTTGAGCGATACCACCGCTGCCGCCGATTAATTTTTCGACTTCCACCAAAGTTGACATTGAATTGTCGCCCGGCGTCGTCATTGCTAGAGCGCCGTGCGCCGCGCCGCACTCGATTGAATAACCTAAATCGCGTCCTGCCAGACAACCGTAAATAAAACCGGACGCAAAAGCGTCGCCGCTGCCGACTCTATCGAAAACCTCGACGTTTTTGTAATCACGCGCTTTATAAATTTGATTTTCGTAAAAACAGACGGCGCTCAAATCGTGGCGGCTCGCCGAATGAACTTCACGCACGGTTGACACGACGGCTTTCAAATTCGGCAACTCCGCCGACATTTTTTCCGCTGCCCGCCGAAATTCATTTTCATCAAAATTCGATAGTTTCGAGTCAAAATCGAACGCTCCGAAAACGACATCGGCGAAAGGCAAAAGCTCACGATTCAGCCGGTTGGCGGATTGTCGTCCGCCGCGCGTTTTCCACAAAGAATCGCGGTAATTCAAATCGTATGAAACAATCGCGCCGTTTTCCCGTGCCGCCCGCATTGCTTCTTTTGCCGCGTCGGGCGTGGTTTCGGAAAGCGCGGTGAAAACTCCGCCGGTGTGAAACCAGCGCGCGCCTTTTTCGGTGAATATTTTTTGCCAATCAATTTCGCCCGCTTTTAATTGTGAAATCGCCGTATTCGCTCGGTCAAAACACGAAGACGGCGAACGCAGCCCGAATCCGCGTTCGATAAAATAAATTCCGTTGCGCGTGTTTTCGCCTTTGCCGTCCGCCGCGCGCCAGAGAATTTCCGAAGCGTCAACGCCGCCCTGCAAAATAAAATCTTCGGCTAATTTGCCGAGTGCGGTATCAGCCAAAGCCGTGACGATTGCCGTGTTCTGCTTAAATACTTTCGCCAGATTGCGGGCGACGTTATATTCCGCGCCGCCGTCAAATACACGAAACGAACGTGCCGTGTGAATACGTTCATTTTCTGGGTCGAAACGCAACAGAACCTCGCCCAGAGACAGAAAATCCCAACGGTAGTTTTCCGGCAGTTTGTTACTTAAAATATTCATCTTTAAAATCGAAATCTCCGTAATTAACCCAAGTTATCAGTTAAAAGATTTAAAGAATTTTTGCCCGTGAAACACACAAAAGACACTAAATAAAAAAAGGCTTTTGAAATTTTTCGTCTGTGCGCGTGTATTTCGCGGGCAATCTCCGGCAAAATTTTCATAACTGGCAACTTGGGTTAATTAGAATGGTGCGCTCTATTTTAATCCGGCTCTTCCTGCGTTAATTGATAACCGTAGCCGCGGTCAAGCGTCGTTCCGTCATTGGCGCGCGGAGCAATCAAAGCCGCGATTTGACGGCGCAGAGCGGTCGTTTGTTTTTCATCTCCGGTACGCTGTGTTTCGCGAAGTTTCAGGGCAAGCGCGAGATATTCGGGCTGCCAAGCCAATTTATTGACCAGCCATTTCGCTTCCGATGTATCCGCCGCTTTCACAGCTTCGTTCATTGCCGCCTGCGCTTCGGCAATCAGAATCTGAAAATCCGGTTTGTTTTTTTTATCCTCGCTCTGCGGAATCAAGGCTTTCAGGCTGATTTCCGTGGCGAGCGCGTTGTAGCGTTTTACCGCGCCTGCCGCCGCGCCGAAACGCGCTCTTAAATACTCGTCATACCATTTTTCTGCGTCGAAATTCTCTTCCCACAAAGCTTTTGAAAAAGCCGCGTGGTTTATTTCGAGCGCCAGCCAATTGCCCGGTTCGGCGTAAAGACTCGCGCCGACTTCGCCGAGCCGGTGCCAGTTTTTTACTTCGCGCGCGATTTGCAGCGGCAAAACGACGGGCAGCGAGCGCCAACTGAATTTTGCGTAATAGCTGTAATGCGTCGTCTCGCCGGGAAAACGCTTCGTCCATTTTTGCAGCTGCGCGTAGTATTTCGCGTTTGTCGCCGCGCGCGCATCGTCGAGCGGATACAGATGATTTTGATTTATCGGGCAAAATTCCAGAATCGTGTCCGGTTCAAAATTCATATTCCGCGGCGGTTCGGTGTAAAACGAATAAGCGATAAAAGAAACGCGCGTTTTAAGTTTTGCCGCTCTGAGAGATTTCGTTACCTGCTGAATAAAAATCGCCATTCGCTCGGCAGGCTCGCCGAGCGCTTTCGCTTCGGGACTTTCCGACCATAAACCGGCGTCGGAAAGCCATAGCTGGAAAACGTCGATTTCGGGACGATTCCGCAGATAGGAAATCAGATTCGCTTCAAAAGCCGCCATCGCTTCCCGGTTCGCGGTCTCGAAAATTACGCTTTTTCCCTTTGCGCGAAGCGTTCGTCTGCCGTCAATCATTCCGAACCATTCCGGGCGGGCGGCAAAATATTCTTTCGGGGCGAGAAAACGATTCATCACGTCGTGCTGCCCGACCTGCAGAATCATTCCGCGCTTCTTCGTTTCGGTTTTGAGCTGCTCGCGGTTTTCTTCATACGCGCGAATGCCGATGCTGAATGCGTTGGAGCGTTGTTTCGCCGCCCATTCGAGAATCGGCGTCCACGTCGCCGCCGTGTTGCTGCGCCTTCCAATATCGCCGTCGCACTTGCGATATTTCATCAACGGGCGTTCGAGCGAATCGAGCGCGCCGATTTCAAGCGTCGTTTTCTTCGGCACAAATTCGTGATGACCAATCAAAGCGGGCGTCGCCGGAGTGAACCAGACACAGCCCTGCTTTTCGAGAAATTCATAAACGGCGTAAAGCGTTCCCCGCGCGGTCGCGCCTTTCAGGAAAAGGTTTTTACCCGTTTTCCGCAGACGGTAACTGTCGTCGTCCGCGTAGCGCGAAGCGACAACAACATTCTTGGCAATTGGCTGACTGCCGACGGCGATAAACGGTTTTCCGTTTGCCCGACTGACGATAGGAATTCGGCTTCCGGTCATTTGCGCGAGATACTTTTGCAGTTCCGTCGCCGCGAAACGCTCGACTTCACCGGCTTGTTTGCCAACGAGAATCGAGTAATCGGATTTTCCGTTTTCGGCAATTGTTATTTTTTGCGCGGAAATCACATTGACCGAAATTACGGACAGTAACAGAGCGCCGCCGAATAACGTCAAAATACAAATGATTTTAGCTGGTATTTTTCTCATCTTTTATTTCGTTTAACATTAAGCGTTCCAATGCTTTATTACTTTCAATTTTTCGCCGAACCGCGCTAATTTTCCGCGCTGATTATCGCCTTGCTTCGTGTTACGCCGCCCGCGTTGAACGCCTCGATGCCGAAATAATATTTGACGTTTTTGTTCAGCCCGTTCATACGGAGCGAATTTTCTTTGTTGACTTGATAGCTGCCGTAAAGTTTTTTCGGCGAAATGCCGAATCGAATTGTGTAACCGTCGGCGTTCGGCGACGACTGCCAATTTAAAACCGCTTTTCTTCCGTCGTTCGGATTGCGCCGAACGGTAAAATTTTTGACTTTGGCGGGTTTCGCCCGCGAAGCATTTCCGAAAACGCGCAAATCGCGGACGGCGAATTTTCCGCTCGCGGCGCGGAAGTTGGTTAATTTAAGAAACCGCGCTTTTGCCGCATTTGAAAGCTCGATGTAATCGTGCGGCGCGTCTTTTTGACTTTGGCTTTTATCGACGATCGTTTTCCAATTTCTGCCGTTGTCGGAAATCTCGATTGTGTATTGCTGAAACAACTTTTCCGCGCGTCCGAAAGCCTTTGCGTCCTGTTCGGCAAAATTGATTTGCACGGCATTAATTCCCACAATTCCGCCCAAATCAACTTGCAGCCATTCGCCTTTCGCGCTTGATTCGGCGCTCCAAAGAGTCCGAACGTCCTCGTCAAAAGCATTTTCAATCGGACGATTTTCGAGCGTCGAAGAAGCCGTCGCCTTTTTACCGAAGGACAGAAGCATCCAGCCCGCCAAATTTTTATCAATCGGATTTTTAACCGTTCCGGGCAAAAACTGCGGGTAATCGCCGAGACGAGTATTTGTCCGCATCACGCCGTCGGCATCGAATCCGGCGGGGAAAATCCCCAAACGGCGTTCAAATTTGTGCGCGACGGAAATCACCATTGTTGCGACGCGCCAGTAATTTCCCGCTTTGTCTTGAAAAGTCGCGGCGTGTCCGGCGCTGCCGATAAATCCGCCGGGTTTGTAGGAAAACGGGCTGTAAGGCTGATAAACAAAATCTTTGTTCGGCGATTTTGACGTATAAACGCCGTCGGCGTAAGTTTTCCAAATCGTGCCGGGCGCGGAATACTGTAAATAATACGTGCCGTTATGCTTTGTCATCCAAGAGCCTTCGATATACGGCTCGACGCGGTTGACGCCGTTTCTGATATAGCCCAAATTGTCTTCGCCCGAACCTTCCCAGCCGTGTTCGTTTGAATTGGCTTTCATCAATTGCGCGCGCGCGGAAATTTCCCTGAAATTTTGTTTCGGGTCGAGTTCGACAACCGAGATTCCGCCGTCGAGCGACGAGCCGAAATACATATAAAGCCGCCGGTCGTCGTCCAGAAAAAGCATCGGGTCGGCATATTCGTCGATGTCAGCGGTCTTCGTCCAAACGCCGGTTTTCGGGTCGTCGGTTTCGTAAACTTCTTTCAAGCGGTGCGCGGTATAATACATTTTATCGCCGACAATAAAAATCGCGGGCGCGGGTTTTTCGAGCGGCAGACCTTTCGGCTCGACAAAAGTCCAATCGCGCATATCAACGGAAAACCAGTAGCCGCCCGAAGCCGACGCGAACAGGTAATAATCGTTTTTGTAAAGCGTAATCAACGGGTCGGCAGCCGTCCGGTGATTCGTTCCTCCGACCGAAGTGAAGTTGTAATTGAGATTGAGCGGATTGCAGAAAGTCGCCGCTTTGATTTGCGCGTAAACTGAACTGCCTGAAAGCAGAAGAGCGAAGGCGAAAATTATTTTTTTCATTTGAATCAGGTAAAACATTTCACGAATTATTTTATAATTTGAGGTGTAAAATTCATTTCAACGAGCCAGAGTTCGCACAGATTCGTCCATTCGGCGGTCGAACCCGGATTGTTACGCACGGCGATATTATGCCCGCCGTTCGGAAAAATATGCAGGCTCGCTCCGATGTTTTTATCAAGAAGAGCGTTGTAAAACAGCAGGCTGTTGCGCGGATTGACCGCTTTATCGTCCGCCGCGTGAACGATAAACGCCGTCGGAGTCGTCGTTGTTACCTGTTTTTCAAGCGAATATTTTTCGGTTAATTCCTTTGACGGATTCGCGCCCAAAAGATTTTTCTTTGTCGTCGCGTGCGCGTATCCGCCCATCGAAATGACGGGCGAAATCAAAATCATAAAGTTCGGCGCGAAAGATAATTTGTCCAAATCGTCGCCGATTTTAGCCGCGTCTTCAGTCGCCGTTCCCAGATTTGCCGCGAGATGTCCGCCGGCGGAAGTTCCGAGAACGCCGATTTTGTCCGGTTTTATGCGCCACTTTTCAGCGTTTGCCCGTATCACGCGCATTGCCCTTTGCGCGTCCTGCAAAGGAGCGATTTCTCTCTGTTTCAAGTCGGGCGAATTCGGCAGACGATAATTTAAGACAAACGCCGCGACTCCTAGCGTATTGAACCATTTTGCCAACTGCGTTCCCGAAATCTGATAGGCAAGCCGCTCATAACCGCCGCCCGGACAAATAAGAACCGCCGCGCCTTTGTTTTCCTGAACGGACGAAAAAAACGCGTAAAATCCGGGCGTCCCGACCGTGTAAATACGCTCGTTGCGAATGTCGTCTTTCAAATTCATTCCCTTCGAGTTCGGCATTTTGTCTTTTTCCCAGAGCGGAAAAAATTCCTGCGCGTGAACTGCAAAAGGCTCGGCAAATAAAACTAAAATCAGGCTTAAAAGCAAACGATTCATCGCGTTTTCTATGACCTTTTATTTCGCTTCCGGTTTCTTTCCCGCCAGCATTTCTTCGTGCGTCGGCATTTTGATTAATTTGCGCGTCGAATGCGGGTCAGCCGCCGCATTTAACAAGTTTTCGGCAAAGAGGCGCGCCGCCGGGTCGATTGCAATCGATTCTTCCAAATCGAAATCGCAAATCCAGACGCGCCCTTTGCCGACCGGGATTTCAAATAATGTCGTCGCCATAAATTCGGCAACGCGGTCAAGCGCGATATAGCCGTGCGCCGGAATAAAACGAATCAGTTCGCGCCCTTTGCCGTTCGGATTCAAGCGATGCGCTTCGCTCGCCACCATAACGCGCCAGTCGTTTGAACGCGCCCACCATTTCAAATCCATCGGTTCGAGATTTTGCGTAATGCGCGTTCCCGTCGCCGGCGTCCAGTCGGCGTATTCGCCCGTAACCTTGCGGGCGCTCAGGACATCGTTCGGGAAAATTTCCTGCAATTTCGCGCCCGGCGAAAAAACTATAACCGTCGAGCCGCTCTGAGCCGCTTTCAAAAGTTTTCCGCCGCTTTTCAAATCGTCGAGCGGCGCGTTTTTGCCGACTAAAATGACCGAATCATTTAATATACTTTGTTCGACTTTTTGAAATTTCTCACCGACGAGTTTCGTCATCTCCGCGCCGAGCGAAACGTCTGCGGCATTTATCGGAAGTTTATTCGCTGCCGGTTTCGGAAAAACTTCGACGTAATCAATTGTGCGGCTGATTTCCGTATTTCCCTGCAAAAGTCGCGTTATTAAATTTAATTTTGTGCGCGTGTTTAGGTTGCCGGGAACTTTTATTTCCCCGGCAACTTTCGCCGTCGCGTAATATTTCAAATCGACAAGGTTTCCCGATTTATTCGACGCGATTTGTTTTCCGTTTCGGTCAGTGAATGAAAATTCAACGCTTAAATTCTGAAAATCACGAAACTGCTCGTCATCGTTGGTGATAAAAACTGAAGTCTTAACCGCGTCATTTGTATAAAATCTCCGCTGCGCCGTTTCCAGCGCCAAACCGACGGGCGCGTAAGCGTATTTCACCGCGCCGACGACCGGATAAGGTTTGACTTTCGCCGCGTCGAAACTTCCTTGAAACCAGCATTCGTCGGCGAAAAGCATAAAACCGGCGGTTTTGTCGGCGCGCTGAAATCTGAGTTGTTCCGCCCAGCGTTTGGTAACGGCGCGCTGGTGTTCGAGAAAAATCGCCGGATCGCTGCCCGGATACGAGTGAACGCCGACCCACGCCTGCGGCGAGCGCTGATTTTTCGTGTAGGTGTAAACCGGAAGTCCGGTGTCCAAATCGGGATAGCCGGTTGACATTTCCTGACCGATAAACGGGCGATTCCATTTTGAATTTCGCATTTCCTTCTCGAAATTCGAGTCGGTAACGAACGGCGAATCGGCATACCAGCCTTTGTAACTGTGTATGTCGTCGATGTCGCCGTCGTCGATTTTATTCGGCTCGATGACTTTGGAATAAAGCGCCGGTTCGCGCTGATACGACGAGGAAACGACGGTCGGGCGCGTCGCGTCGAGTTCCCGCGTCTGCTTGACGACATCAGAAAGCTGTTTCCATTTTTCGGCGTTTTCGTTGTCTCTCAAAAGCATTTCGTTGCCGATTGTCCAGATTAAAACGCTCGGATGATTGCGGATTCTTTTCACGACATCAGCGTTTTCCATTAGCCAATGCTCGAATAAATCTTTCGGTGTCGCACCGATTTTGCCGACGAACGCCCACGGGCGAATGCCTTCGACGCTCACGCCGAGACCGATTTCGTCCGCCGCGTCGAGCCACGCTTCATTCCACGGCGTCGCGTGCGTTCTGGTAACGCGTTGATTATTGTCGTGCATTTGTCGAATCAGTTTACGCGCTAAATTCGTATCCCACGGATTTTTCCCATACGGCAAGTGATTGACGCCGCGCAGCCAATACGGTTTGCCGTTGAGATAAAGTTTATTTCCGCGAGCTTCAAACGTGCGGAAACCGACGTTTTGCTCGAATTTGTCCAGAACTTTTCCTTTGTTATCCTCAAGCGTAACTTCCAGCTTATAAAGATTCGGGTCGGCTGGCGTCCAGAGTTTCGGCTTCAGATTGTCGATTTCGAGCGTCGCCGTCGATTTGTCGGAATTTAATTGAATCCTTTGAGCTTTTGTTTCGGCAAAAACTCTTTTCGTTTTGGCGTCCGTCCAACGCGCTTTGACGTTCGCCGTTTGATTTCCGTCGAACGATTTGGCTTCGACGTTGACTTTCGCGCCCGTCAAAGTCGGCACAAAATAAACGTCGTCCAATTTCGCCGCGCCGTGAATCGAAAGGCGAACCGGCTGCCAGATGCCGTGCAAATCGTAAGCGCGATTGTCGTCAACCGGCGTCAGCGGTCCGAACATTCCTTTGCTCAAACTTAAAACTTTTGAAGCCGTTAAATTTACCGTTACAGCCGTTCCCAGAGAAACGGTGGAGACGGGAATTTTTTCCATCGAAACCCAGACGGCGAGCAGATTTTTTCCGGCTTTTAAGTTTGGCGTCAAATCAAAAGCGAAACGGCTGAACATTCCGGTGTGATTGCCTAATTCCACGCCGTTCAAAAAAACTTTCGACTTCATCGCCACGCCTTCAAATTCAATAAATACGCGTTTACCGGCGGGAATCTTGGCGGCGTCAATCGTCAGTTTATACCAGCCTTCTTCGGCTTTGTCGGTGTCGAAACCGAGTTTTTTCATTCGCGCCGCTTCGCTTCTTTTGAAATTTTCCGAATCGTCGAGCCACCAGCGAATCGGATTTAAAAACTGCGGAACGCCGACCGTAAAATCGTCTTTCGAGACGGCGGAAGATTCGATCTTCTCGCCGCTTTTAACGGCGTAATCGGGACGATAAAACCAGTTTCCCGTTAAATCGACGCTTGAGCCGTTTTGCAGTTTTCCCGCGTCGAGCCTGATTACGCCGTTCGAGATTTTCTGGGCGAAGAGGTTTGTCGAAAATACGAAAAATAATAAAGCGACAAATAAAAATACGTTTCGGTAATTCATAAAATTAAATTTCGGCGACATCGATTTTCGCCGGTTCGAGACGCGGGACGAGCAAGTGAATCACGCCGAGCGCAAACAAATAAGCGACCGACGCGAGAAGGAAAACGGGCGTGTAGCTTCCCGTCGATTGAAGCAGCAGACCGACGGCGGACGCCACCAGCATTCCGCTGATTGAACCGGCAAAGCCGCCCATTCCGACGACCGAACCGACGGCGCGGCGCGGAAACATATCGGAGACGAGCGTGTAAAGATTTGCCGAAAATCCCTGGTGCGCCGCCGTCGCCAAACTTATCAGCGCGACCGCCGTCCACAAATTCGCCGCGTGAACCGCGAAATAAATCGGCACGACGCACAAAGCGCAGACGAGCATCGCCGTTTTGCGCCCGGCGTTGACTGTCCAGCCGCGTTTTATCAGCGCGGACGACAAATAGCCGCCGCCGATTGAACCGAAATCCGCCGCCACATAAATGACAATCAGCGGCGCGCCGAGCTGCGTTAAAGTCAGCCCGTAATTTTCGTTCAAAAATTTCGGCAGCCAGAATAGGAAAAACCACCACACGGGGTCGGTGAAAAATTTTCCGGCGGCAAACGCCCACGTCTGACGATATGAAACAAGGCTCGCCCATTTGATTTTCGTTTCCGGCTCGGCGGCGTCTGACCTGATATAATCAAGTTCCTGTTTCGATAAACGCGGGTGTTCTTCCGGTCGGCGGTAAAGCCAGAGCCAGAAGGCGAGCCATATAAAACCGAGCGCGCCGGTAAAAACAAACGCTTCACGCCAGCCGTAAGCCGCCGTGATAAAGGGAACGGCGAGCGGCGCGACGATTGCGCCGACGTTCGAGCCGGAATTAAAAATTCCCGTCGCAAGTGCCCGCTCTTTTTTCGGAAACCATTCGGCGGTCGTTTTAACGGCGGCGGGAAAATTGCCCGCTTCACCCAATCCTAAAGCGAATCGTGCGACGCCGAAACCGAACGCCGAACGCGCAAAGGCGTGTCCCATCGCCGCAAGACTCCAGAAAACAATGGCAAACGAAAATCCTTTGCGCGTGCCGAGCCAATCCATCAACCGCCCGACAACCAGTAAGCCAATCGCGTATGCGCCCGTAAAAGCCGTGGCGATAAATCCGTAATCGGATTCCGACCAGCCCATTTCCTGCTGCAAAGGCTTGGCAAGAATTCCCAGAACCTGCCGGTCGACGTAATTTATCGTCGTGGCGAAAAACAAAAGAGCGCAAATTACCCAGCGAAAATTTCCGCCGCTTCGGACGTTGTTTTCGGTTAATGCTTCGACGGTTGCGCCGCTGACGCTCGCCGCCGATTCTTCCGCGCCCGTTTCGCTCAAAGATTTTGTTTCGTTTGCCTTTTCAAAAGCGTTATTTATAGCCATTTACCCTCTTATTTTTCAAGCAAAAAAGAAAATTAACCATCCCGCTTCGCGTATTCACAGATAAAGACCGATTTAAGAGAGATAAGAGCAAATGATTTTATCTCTCTTAAATCGGTCTTTATCTGTGCAAATCTGTGGTTTCATATTTTCTTTTTCATGCTTTTCGTTTGTTTCGTGGGCAAATTCTTTATGAATTGACACCCGACGCGAGATAACCGCCATCCACCGCGATTGACTGCCCGGTGATAAACGAAGCCGCGTCCGAAGATAAAAAAACCGCCGCGCCGACAATCTCTTCCGCCCGCCCGAAACGCTTCATCGGCGTTCTGGTTAAAATTTCGCGACCGCGTTCCGTTCCGTTTAATAATTTTTCGTTCAATTCGGTCGGAAAAACTCCGGGAACAAGCGCGTTGACGCAAATTCCGTCTCCCGCCCATTCGCAGCCCAAACTTTTTGTTAAAGCTAAAACCGCCGCTTTCGACGCGCCGTAAGCCGCAACTTCGTGAAAAGCGACAAACGAAGCGAGCGAAGCGACATTGACGATTTTTCCTTTACCGGATTTTTTGAGTGGTTCGTAAAACGATTGACACGCTCGCAATGTGCCGTTTAAATTCGTGTCTAAAATCGCCTGCCACTCCACTTCGGAAACCTCGGCGGTCGGATTTTTAGCGGTTCGCCCGGCGGCGTTAATCAAAATATCAATGCCGTCGAATTTTGCGATAATCGCACCGCGCAAAGCGTCAATTGATTCGCGGTTTGAAACGTCAACTGTTTTTCGCAAAGTTTCGCGTCCAGCATTTTCGATTTCGGCGCCAACTTCTTCGACCAATCCTCCGCGCCGTCCCGTTGCGATGACATTCGCGCCCGAACGCGCCAAACCAAGCGCAATCGCGCGTCCCAAACCGGAAGTGCCGCCGATGACGACCGCCGTTTTATTTGATAAATCCGTAATATTTTCAGCTTGATTCATTGATATTTATTCAATTCCGACCCATTTTCGGAAATTTCTCGAAAAAAGTTTTTCCGTGTCGCTTTCGATTTCCTTTCTCGTTACGCGCCAGCCATCACGCCAAAGCGCGGCGTAAGACTCGAAAAGCGCGTCGGCGATTAAAGCGCGCGAATGAGTCCATTTGTAAATTAACTGGTCTAAAATTCGGGCGTCCGAGTGTTGCGGAATAAAACTCGTACCCAACATTTCAAAACGCTCGCGCGTAATTTCCGTGATAATCGAAGAATTATTTAGAAACCACCAACAGCCGAACGGCATCAGATTGTTAAATTTTCGCGCCGTTACGACAAGCTCGTGCTGGTTTTCGCGGGAAAGAAATGTAACCAGAAATTTTACGTCAGGATTTTCCGCGCAGATTCGCGCAACCGCTGAAACGTCCGCTCGACCTAACGCGTCGCCGGCTAATTTTAACGCCGGATTGATTCGGCGGCGCACGCCAATCATTAAGCAGAGCGAAATATTATGTTCTCTGCAAACCGGCAAAACCGCTTTTTCAATCAGTTTCCCGCGCGCCGAATCTTCCGGGTAAGCGAAATCGTCGGGCAAGGAAACGCCCAGATAAAGCGGCTTCATTTTCGCAATCCAATCGTTTAGAAAACGGCGCGTTTCAGTAATTGTTTGCTCGTCTATATTTTCCGAAACCTTGTAATTTTGCTTATTTATCAGCGGCACGGCTTCCGTCCAGCCATTCAAAAGCCGGTCAAGTCGCAGGGCGGAATGGAATCTCGAATCGATTTCTTCATCGCTGTTCCAAACTTTTATTTCATCCTCGTCGAGCGGGTCGTTCGTCATTCCAATGTCGGTTACATTCGCCATTTTCAAAACGCGGTCAATAAAATCCGGCGTATTTTGAGCGCTGAAAAACTCACGCGCTTCTCTCAAATCCTTTGCCCGCACACCGAGTCCAAAAGAGTTCAAAACGCTGATTACTCCACGAGTCGCTTCGGAAATCGGCGTATTTTCGACGAATAAAGTTTGCCAGATTAAATCTGACTGCTCTTTTTTGTTCATTTGCCAAAATTTTTTTGGCGTTACGCTCGAAAAACGAAACATTTCGGCAATCAAATAATGGTAATTTAATAATTCATCAATGCCGAATAAATTCAGCGCTCCAAATTGAGGCGCGAACAAATGCGTGTGCAAATCGAAAACTGACGTATTGGAAATTACCTCGTCAACCTGACCCCGCAACTCCTGAACGTCGCGCGGATTTTTAACGAATCCGTCGCGTCCGTCCCTGTCAGCGGAAATTGTTTTTTCAAATTGTTTGACTGTTGAATTGTTCATTTTCTAATAATTCTATCGTCTGATTAAAAAGATATTCGCGGCGCGCGATCGTCCGTCTGGTCAGCCCAGCGGTTGTTTGGAATAATCGGCGTCCAGCCTTTTCGCAAAGGATCTTGATCGTAAGGATAACCGCCGAGCCGTTTGTATAATTCGCTATATTCGCGGAGTTTTTCACGATTTAACTTTATCCCGAAACCGGGCGCGGTCGGCACTCGTATCGCGCCGTTTTCATATTTGAATTTGCCGCCTTCGATAATATCGTCCGTCAAATGATGATAATGCGCGTCTGCTGCAAAAGAGAGATTAGGAATCACCGCACCCAGGTGAAGCATTGTCGCCAGTTGAATTCCAAGTTCACCTGATGAATGAACCGCTACGCCTAATTGAAATGTTTCGCAAACGTTAGCGGCTTTGACGCATTGGCGAATTCCGCCCCAAAAAGTCGTATCCAATAAAATCACGTCAACAGCGGTGTTTAAAACATTCGCCGCGAGCTGTTCAAAGCCAACGACGACCGTATTTGTCGCCAGCGGCATTCGCACTTTCTCACGCGTTCGGCGCATTCCGTTCAAACCATAAACCGGGTCTTCCAGATAATCGTTTTTAATGTCTTCGATTTGTTGTCCGAACCAAATCGCCTGTTCGGTCGAGAAAACCGCGTTCGGGTCAAAACGAAAACTGTCGCCGTCGAGTTCTTTGGCAATCGCTTTGTAGCATTCGAGTTCATATTCCGGGGCGAAAACTCCGCCCTTTAATTTGTGCGACGTAAAACCGTATTTTTCCTTTAACTCTTTGGCGTGCGCGACTAATTGTTCAATTGTACGAACTTCGCCGGATTTATCCTTTGGATTTGCATAACGAAAGAATAAATACGAAGCAAACGGAACTTTGTCCTGGAGTTTTCCGCCTAAGATTTCATAAACCGGGACGTTCCATTTCTGTCCCAGAATGTCGAGACAGGCGAATTCAAGCGCGGCTAGTATTTGCGTTCGATTGTTGTAAAGCGAAGCGGTCGGGTTAGCAATCAGAAAACGCATTTCTTCCAAGTTCGCCGGGTTGTGTCCAACGAGATATTGTTTCATCTGGCGGAAAACGGCTTCGGCAGATTCGCCGCCGCCGCCCATTTCGCCCAAACCCGTGATGCCTTCGTCGGTCTCAACTTCGACAATCGTGCGAACAAATCTGCCCCAATGACAACCGTTAGCGTGACGCAAAGGCGCTTCTAAAGGCACGGTCACCGTCGTCGCTTTTATATCGGTAATTTTCATCTTCTCTTTACTTTCGCTTTTTCTAACTGCTCGCTGTTCGCCGCTTACTGCTCATTAATTAAGGCAACTGCGCCGGGTCGAAACCGAGCGGCAATTCTTTCTCGATTAATCCGACGCGCCGCGCCGCCGAGTCTTTGGCGTATTTCCAAAAACGAATCGTCCAATCCATCGCCGCGCGTTCTGCTTCGAGCGGGTCAGTACCGCCGAAAATCAGCCAATCTTCGCCGGAATTTTCGCCCGAGCGCGCCGCAAATTGCTTGGAGTTTCTGATATTTACCGGAATTTTTGAATTGACCAAGCCGATGAGTTGATTGGTTTTCGCCGTGCCAACCAGAATCAGCGCGGCGCGTTCGTTTTTCGGTAAATCTTTTAATTCGTAAATCTTTACCGGTCTGCCGGTCGCGCTTTCAATTGTGTTGACTAAAACCGAAGCCGTTTCCACGTCCTGAATCGGAGATTTGTCGCCGTAAACGACGGCAAGCGGGCGGTTTAGGTTAAAGTCAAAAACTTTTTCGCCGTAAACTACGCCAGATTTTTCGGCGGTATCCATTTGCGGCTGTCCTGTGAGACGCGCTTCCGCCCAACCGTAGCGAAGCAGGTTATCATCGCCTTCGAGCCGCAGAAAAACGTGGTAAAAACCGGGTAAAGGCTGCGGCGAATTATCAGTCGGCAATGCCTCAAGCGCGACTTTGACAATGGTTGAAGCATTTGGTTTGAGCCGCAGATTCGCGTCTTTCGCATTCTGCATTGCTGCCTTTAGATTTACGGGCGTTTCAATCGTCGCCTTGAGATTTAAATTTTTGCCGCTCGTATTTGTTATGCGAAACTGCGCCGTACCGTTGCCGCGCGCGTTGAGTTCAACAACCGAATATTCGGCGTTGACGAGTTTGTTCGGATGCGTCGGCGCGCCGTATTTATTGATTAAGCCCGACAAAACAAACGCTTCGGGTTTCGGACGGCGCGAGAGCCAGATTTGCTCGTAATGGCGGATGCCTTTGAGAACTTTGGGATTCATCGCCAAGGACTCGTTAAACTGAAATTGATACATCACAGGCATCGAGCGAGTTTTTAAGACGTTTTCAAAAATCGGCGCATAAACTTTAGCGCGGGCTTCAGGCGTCATTCTCGTCAAAAATCGCCAGTTCCATTCGGTGATAATCGGCGGTTTGCCGTTGCGCCGCCCGTAACTTCCCGAAGTGAGGGCGAAATCGCGCGAGTTCGGCATCGAATCGAGTCCGTCAGTGTAAGCGTGCTGTCCGATTTTATCGAATTTGACGCCGAGTTTTTGCAGACGGTCGAACGCGCCCATATTCGTGTGCGCCGTCAAGTGGACCGGAATCTCCGGCGCGACTTCCTTAACCGCGTTGTAAACACGATTCCAATAAGCCGGTGCGTCGTCATTAATGCCGAAAATCAAAACTTCGTTATCAACCTCAACGCCGTCAATTACGTCGCGGTAACGCCTGATTAATTCGGCGGTGTCAGCGGCGGAAATGCGCGCGTCAATCAACGCTTTTAATTTCAGTTTCCGCATCTCGCCGAAAAAGAAATCAAGATATTCAACCTGTTTTGCCTTATCAACGCCTTGAATAAGTTCGAGATGGTGCAGACGAATCAGCTCGAAACCGAGCGTCTTCGCAATGCGTAAATCCCGCCGAATGTCGTCGGCGAAAAGCTGCCATTTATTAACCGTATCGGCGGCAAAAGCCCAGTAAGCGTCTCTGTCCATTCCCGGCAGTTTTTTGATGTCGAAGTTCTCTCCGAGCGTCGAATACGGAAAATAATTCGTGCCGAACTTTGTATAAGGTACGCCGATTTCATAAGCGGTTTCGTCGCCGGTTTGCTTCTGTTCGGCGAAACCGGTATAAGCGACAAAAGCATTATCAACTTGTTCGTCAGTCACCATATTTTTGCTGAAAACGAAACGCGAGGTGAAATCGACGCTTTCGCCGCGCGGCATTAGTCGATTGTCTTCAAGCCGCCCGGCGTAAGATTTTAAGTTGGAACGCGCGATTTCCGTTAATTGATAAACGTCATCACCGGCGGTTTGCAGTTCGTATCCGATTTGCGGAATATTCGCGCCGACCCAGCGCGCCGGACGTTTTCCTTTCGCGTCCTGATGAACCGTAAAACTCTGCGAAAAATCGTGCATCAGAGCAACCGATGTTCCGCCCGCGGTATTCGTGCGAAGCCAGTCAACGCCGCGCTGAACATACCAGTTGCGGCTTTCGCCGACGCGAAAATTTGTGTAATCGTTCCGGCTTAAATTTCTGATTCGGTAATCATAGCAAACCGCTCGTTCCGTCGTTTTCGGCTGCTGCCAGCGCGTTACAATCGCCGCATAGACATTTTCGGTTTTCTCCGCGCCGACGTTTTTGAATTCCGAATTCATATCAAGAAAACCGTCGTGAAAAACTCGCATTTCAATCGAAAGCCGTAAGCCTTTGTCCTCCGCCGCCCCGCGCCAAACGTCGAAAAGCGCCCCTTCTGAAATTTTCGTAAACTTAAACTGAAGCGGTTGAAACCGCGCGGAAAAATCTGCTTTCGTTGAATATGGTTCGCCTTTTAATTCTTCCGGTTTAGAGTTTCGGTAAAGAATCTGCCACGACAGCTGCCCAAGTTCAGCGCCTGCGAAATTCAGCGAAATACCATTTTCAGTCGGGCTGACAACGAGCGTTTTCGCAGTCTTTGCCGAACCGTTTTGAATACGAATTTTTTTGGCAGCCGAGGCGGGCAAATCGCCGATGAAAATCATCTTTTCGCCGTCCGTCTGCACCGGTTTTCCTTCCGCCGTTCGCAAATTTTTATTCGGCAAATTAACGGCACGAATTTCGAGCGGCATCCGCACGGGAAATGGTTGATTATTAGTTACCTCAACCGTTTGCGCGGCGGCGGTCAACGTGTAAAGCGTTAGTAAAATGATTGTCGATAAAACCCGGACAAAACAATTTTTCATTATTCGTGATTCTCTCTGACTTTAATAATTTTCATTGATGCCTAAATAGACGATTTAATTTTTTATGAAGCCGCCAAACCGAGTTCCGCCTTCTTGCTCGAAAGCGGAACTCGATTATTTTTTAGAACAAAAACCGCAGACCGAAACGAATCGAGCGCTCGCCGAACGTACTGGTTGATTGTCCGAAAGTGCTGGATGTAAACGAGCCGCTCGGGTCATTGAAATGCGGCGTGTTGGTTACATTAAAAACCGTCATTTGTCCTTGTATGCTGAAACGTTCACGGATACTAAACGTGCGTGCCAGCGTCGCGTTGTAGTTAATGTAGCCCGGTCCGCGCAAACTGTTGCGCCCGACGTTGCCGAAAGTGAATGGGTCGGGATTAACGAAAACGCTGGTATCGAAGTAAAGTTGTCCGGGTCCGAGTCCGCCCAAAATCGTCGCTTCGCCGGTTTGATTCGGGCGATTGGTCGTGCCGGGCGCAACTGTGCTGGTCAAACTGGTTCCGGTAATGTCAATCGGCGTTCCGGTTCGTGCCGCAAAAATGCCGCTTAAAGTAAATCCGCCGAATAATCCGCGCAGGCGCAAACCGTTTGAGTCGAACAATCTGCCGCCTTTGCCGAACGGACGGATGACGTGACTGATGACCAAATTATGTCGCCGGTCGAAACTCGACGGTCCTTTGTTGGCGTTAATATCAATATCATTTTGCAGAGCGAACGCATCGGTGTAGTCGGTTGATTTACTGAAGGTGTAAGCGACCGTTATTCTGCCTCCAACTTGTCTAAAACGTTTGTCAACACGGGCTTGCAGCGAATGATAAGCATTGCTGAGCATAAAATCCGACAGCAGAACATCGGCAGTGCGTCCGTAAAGTCTGGCGAAGGGGCGGGCAGAGGTTGACTCGCCGGGAAGGGCGGCATTAAGGTTAAGCGTTCCCGGCAGGCGCGTCCCGCGCGAGCCGACATAGCCAACCGATGTAACAAACCCGAACAAATCACGTTCGACTGTAAAGTTATATGATTGAATATAACCTCGTTTGGCGTTTGGATTAACGACACCGACGACCGCGTTGTTCGGCGGAGTGACGACGCCGCTCGTCAAATCAATAATCGCCGGATTCGGTATTCCCGTCGAAAGCGTAATAGCGTTTCCGGCTGCGTCGCGCGGAGCGAAATTAGCGTTGGTTCCTGCAATCGAGACATCAATCTGGCTGCCGTAATTTTGATTCGCCAGAGTATTAACCGTAATCGGCACATAGCTGATGCCGTAGCCGGTGCGAATAACGGTTTTTTCATTGAGTCGGTAAGCAATACCGAGACGAGGAGCGAAATTGCCGTAATCGGTCTTGACGTTGACACTTGAATTATTCGGACCGTAACCGCTGATTAAAGCCGTATTTGTCGCCGGGTCATAATACGATTGGTCGCCCGGATTCGTGCCGCTCGGATACGGATAAACTTCATATCGCAAACCGTAATTAACCGTTAATTTAGGGTTAACCTGCCAGCGGTCTTGAGCGAAAAAGAAATACTGCGGCGTAATGTAACCGCCGAGTTGAGCAACCGTCGTGCGGCGCACGTTTTGAGGCACTCCAAGTAGGAAAGAGGCAAATGCGTTGGCGTTCGACGTGCTGGAAGCAGGACGACCCGTAGCGGCGGCAACCCCGGTTGTGCCGGTGGTAAAAGCATATAAACCGGTCGCGTTACCGCCCGTAACCTGAAATTTGTCGAGTCTCAATTTGCGGATGTCCGTGCCGAAACGAACCGTGTGATTGCCGAAAATGGTCGTCCAATTGTTGACGATGTTGTAGCTGTTTTCTTTAATATCGAACGGAAGCGTCGCGGCGTTGCCGAGAGAAGCATAACCGCTAATAGTGATTCGAGGTATTCCTGTCGCGGTGAAAAAATCGCCTGTGTTTGTTCCGGGAACACCAAGTGTATTGCCCAGATTTTCCTGTGAAGGAACATCGCCCGTAATATGGACGCGCACGTAACCAAAACGGAATTCGGTAATCAGCTTCGGATTAAAGACGTGCGTGACGTTTGCCGATACGCTGTCGTTTCTGCCTGGACCGATTGCCGCCGTCGCGCCGCCGCTGCTCGTTACTCCGCCGAGGTCGCCGAACACCGGCAAATCGGAGGTCAGCGATTTGAAGAAACTATATCGAACAAATGCGGTCGTATTATCGGTAAAATTGTGATTGACTTTAATGTCGAACGAATCACGGTCCTGGATAAACGTGCCGGTTGCTTCGTAATTGTTCGTTACGCCGGGAAGATTCGGCAGCGGCAAGAGATTCAACAAAGCACGCGCCGCCGGATTGAATTCGGCTTGCGGAATGATATTGTTCGCGTAAGCGATGCGCGTTGTCGCGCTGGTTAAAGAAGGTCGGAAAATTTGTCCGTCTCGCCGCTGTGCCGTTTGTCCGTTGGAATTTGTATCACTAACCGGCGTCGCGCCGGTTGGACAGCCTGCCGTCGGGCTGCGAACAGTTGTTGTTCCGCTAACGCAAATATAACTGCCCAAAGCGCCACTGAAATCGCCGTTGCGATAGGCAGCAATCGGAACTGACAGCAGCTCGTTTTGACCACGCCGGTCAGTTCCTCTCTGATAATCCCCGAAGAAAAAAGTTTTATCTTTGATAATCGGTCCGCCAATAACAAAGCCAAATTGGGTTAGGTTAGTATTCGGCTGTTCTTCGACAAACAAAAGCGTATTGCGCGCCTTAAAAGCACTGTTAGTGTTGTAAATAAAAGCCGCGCCGCGCAGTCTGTTGGTTCCTGATTTTATCTGCACGTTGACTACGCCGCCGGCTGCTCTTCCCTGTTCCGCGTCATAGGCGTTAGTCGAAACGTCAACAACCTGAATCGCTTCGGGCGGCGGCACGATTGCCGTCTGCGAGATGACGTTTGTCTGGTTGTTAATCGTGCCGTCCAGTTGAAAATTGTTGTAGCGTTCGTTCTGCCCGTTGACGCGGTTGACGAGTGAACCGTTTGGGTTGCCGAAACTCGAACCAACCGCCGCCGCTTCAGTAACACCCGGTGTGATTTCGAGGACGCTTTGATAATTGCGGTCGGGCGAGAGCGGCAATTCTTCGACTTGTTCACTGGTGATTTGCTGGCTGACATCGGCGCGGTCAGTTTTCAGCTGAACCTGCTCGGTTTCAATCTGAACCGTTTCCGACACGCCGCCCGCTTCTAATTTTCCGTCAACCCGGACAGTAGTGTTAATGGCAACTTCCACATTCTCCTGAACGAGCTTTTTGAAATTCGCCTGTGTTATTTCAACGCGATAGATGCCCGGGTCAAGGCTGCCGAATGAATAATTTCCTTCGTCATTAGTAACAATTTCGCGGTTCGCGCCGCGATTAATTTCAGTGATAACCACTCGCGCTCCGGGAATTACCGCTCCGCTCGCATCTTCGACGTGACCGACAAGCGAGCCGGTTACAGTCTGAGCATTTGCAGAAGAGACGATTGCTATTAAGCAAAGCGTGCAAATTAATAATTGGTGAACAAATCGTTTCATAAGAAAACCTCCGTAAAATTTGATAACAATCCTTTTTAATGACATATAGTTCAAGGCTACAACAAAATACCTAAGCCGATAATCTCAATTCCCTTCGCTACTTAATAATTTTAAGCAATTAGTGGTGCGCCGAAGTGGTTTTGTAAAATTAAAGCCATACTTCCGCGAAGTCTCGGCTGCAAGCTGTCTTCAGCAGGAATAATGCGCGTTACCATCAGCGATCCTTGCAGCCGCGCATTCAAAACCTTTTTAATAATCGGTTCGATTCTTTTCCAGACCCGCGTAACCTCGCCGATGACAACAATCATACTGGGCGACATTCCGCTAATCAGCATCGACAACCCGATTCCGAGGTAATTAGCCATTCTTTCAATAGTTGCTATCGCCCTTGCGTCGCCTTGTTCCGAAAGATGTAGAATATCGTCAAAACTCGGTTTATCGCTTTCAAATTGATTATTTTGCCTTCTTGAATTTCCGTTCGACGCGGCGGCATTAACATATTCGTTTATTGCCGCCGTGTTTGAAGCAAATACTTCCCAGCATCCCCGATTGCCGCAATTACAAAGCGGACCCGATTCGTCGATTGAAACGTGACCGAATTCTCCGGCAATGCCGTTTGCGCCGCGCAACAGTTGTCCGTTAGCGATAATTCCTGTTCCGATTCCCTCGGAAACCGTCACGGCGATTAAATCCTGAATGCCGTCGGAACGCTTGTCAAACCAAATTTCAGCCAGAGCGCAGGCGTTTGCCGCATTTTCAATTTCAACCAGAAGATTAGTCGCGCGTTCGAGCGGGGTTTGCAAATCAACGTCGCGCCAGCCCAGATTTGGTGCAAAAACGATTCTTTTTGAAATCGAATCGACTCGTCCCGGTATGCTGACGCCGACGCCTTCGATATAAATCTGCCGGTGAAGTTTGATAAACGCCCGCAGCCGTTCGGACAAGTCTCTGATAAAAACATCGGCATTGGCGTCGGTCGGGAACGATTCGTGCGCGAGAAACTGCGCGTTTAAGTTAGCCAGCGCGATGGTCGTGCCGGACGGACGCACGTTGACGCCGATGATTCCGGCGCGCTCGACGTTTAAGTGAAGAAATCTCGGCTTTCGTCCGCGCGGCAGGTGTCCGAGCGCGCCCTGCATAATCCACTGCTCAGTCAATAACTGTTCGGTAATCAGCGAAATAGTGCTGCGCTGCAAACCGGAAATACGCGCCAAATCAGCCCTCGAAACCGGCTGACGCGTGCGAATCAGGTCGAGAATAATGCGGCGGTTGATGTTCCGCACGGTATCGCTTGTCGCAATATTGAAACTGGTTAAATCAATTTTTCGCATTTATAAAAAATGTATTTGCGGACAGCAGGAATTTGTTCGAGATGCGAATTATATGCTCAAACAGTTTTTTAAGTCAAGAGAAATTTTAACTGTTTCGGATTTTATCGCCAGTCGCGTTTCGGCAGGCGATAAAATAACAACGAACAATTTTTCAGCCGCGCATTTCGGGATTGCCTGAAAACACTTTTTGCACGAGTAAAATTTGAGTTTTCCGAGATGTTTTCAGGATTTCGGTTTCAGCGCGTCGAGCGGTATCCAGCCCCAGCGTTTTCCCGCCCGAATATCGACATAACCATAAACGAAAATCATTTTTCCGACGATTTTTTCTCCGTCGTGCGTTTTGTCTTTCGGATAGAAAAGGTCAATCACGGCGGTCGCATCTTTGTCCGCCGAGCGGTAAAAGTAAAGCGGGCGATTCGCGCCCTCGATTCTGAATGTGTCGTTGCTGACGCCGGCAACGTTAAAACCCAGATTTATCACCGCGTCGGCGCGTTTCAGATAATCGGTCGAGGCGATGCTTTGTTTTCCGTCGAGCGGAACTTTCGGCAAAACTTTATAAGCGACGAACTCGCCGCGCTCGCCCGCGTAACCAAATTTATATTTCGTTTTGCCGTTTTCGTCTCTGCCGATTATTTCCTGCGGGTTGCCGCCCGTAATTTCATATCTGGTAAAAATGTCGCCCGCATTTGTCGGCATCTGCATTTTCACGACGAACGCGGCATCGTATTGCGGCTGGTTTCCCGCTAGAATCGCCGACGCTTTTATCCAGCCCGACGCGCCGATTGCTTCCTTGCCGCCGTTTGCGATAATTTTCGTAGAAAAAGCGTAGTAGCAAGTTTCTTTGCTTATTTCTTTTACTTGTCCGTAATTGAGTCTGACCGAATCGGTGGCGAGTTTGCCGCGCGAAATTCCGGTGCCGTCGTAAAGCCGGTGTTCGCCGCTTTTAATCGGAAACCGAAACCAGCGCCCGTCTTTAATTTCGCCCGGCTTGAGCGTCAGCGCGCTCGCCGCTACATAGCCTTTATCTTTAACGTAAACATACTTTCGGGTTATATTATCGCTCGTTTTCGCCGTTTTCGTCCGCGTTAAATCAACCTCGACATTCGCGGCGGGTAAAACTCCTTTGTCGCCTAGATTTTCGTCGAAATAATGCGTGTCGGGTTTCACGCTTAAAACAAAATAATAATTTCCGTTTTCCTTTTTGACATAATTCGGGTTAACGGCGCGGTAGCGGTCCGGGTCGCCGCGTCGCCGGTCGGTAAAAGGCAGCATGTCGAAGCGGCTCAAACCTTGATGGCGACTGTCCGCGGGAATATAAATTTCCGATTGTGAGACGAATATTTTTGAATGTTTGAACGACTTTTCAAAGCTCCCGCCGATTAACTTAAACGAATTGATTTTCTTTAAGTCGGCGGACAAGCCCGTTATTGAGAATTGCTTCGGTTTAATTAGTTTCGTTACCCGGAAAATTAAAGGCGAACTGTAAGAATCAGCGGCTAAAACAAACACTAAAGACAGAGCGAAAAGTTTTTTCATTTTCGGATTTTAAGATAATTAAGAACGTCTGTAAACTGCCTTTATTTTCAGTTACAAAAGCAAAATTGAATTAGGCAACTGAGAGTCAAGTTTTTGGCTCTTCCGCAGATTTGATACCGCTGGCGAATTCATTGTGCCGTCCTCGCCTGTCTGATTACTCGAGTATGGACAAGTATCCGACGCCGCAGAATGCTGTCCCCCATTTCTCCGACAAATTTGTCGCTCCGCATTAAATGGAAGATGTATATTTGAAATTCCGTCTGCCGTTTGATCAGGCACGGCGCGAAGGCAACAATCGGTTTATGTCTGCCCCGGTTAACGGGATTGTCAGTCGTCCGGTTTCATCGTTCATCAAAAGCCATAACATATGAAGTAATCCAAGGTCTAAACAAATAATTTTTGTTTTTCTATCGTTACCCCTAAGTACAGGACAAAAACTTTGTTAAACGTTCTTTGAAATTTGAAAAGTCATTGAATTTGTCTTTTAATTTTATCGCCAAACAAAATTGAAAGGAAACAAACTCAATGACTGACAGTTCGCTGCTGGAACGAACCTTGAAGGATAATCTAACGTGGAACAAAGCGCGAATCAAGTTTTTAGGTGCTTTTCTGATTGCTTTAACACAAACCCGGAACGTGAATCTGATGCGCGTAGCGGCGAAATTTGGTGGTCGCGCTTCATCGGACTCAAGTTACAAGCGGATTCAACGTTTTTTGCGATTCTTTGATTTGCCGTTTGCAGAGTTGGCTGATCTGCTCATCAAATTGATGAATGTGAAACCGCCCTATGTCATTGTCATTGACCGAACGGAATGGAAGTTCGGTTCAAAATGGCACAATATCTTAACTTTGGCGATTGCTTCGGAAGAAGTAGCGATTCCGATATTGTGGCGGTTTTTGGAGAAAAAGGGTTGTTCCGATGACGAAGAACGAAAGCAAATAATTGAAGATTACCTGGAACTGTTTCCGCTGGCGAGCATCGGTTATGTTTGCGCCGACCGAGAATTTGCCAGCCTCAAGTGGTTGGAGTTTTTGACGCGAGAGAAAATCCCGTATCGATTGCGAATCAAGGCGAATCACGAGCTAACCGACAAGGGCGGCAAGGCGATGAAGGCGCGAAAACTATTGCAGACGGCGCGCGTTGGAGAAGCCGTGATTTGCCGCAGATGGCGCAAGTTGTGGGGCAAATATCGAGTCTGCGTTTCGGGCAGGCGGCGGGCGGATGGCGAATTATTGATTTTAATTAGCAATGAACCGTCCGCGCAGATGCTGGCGGAATACGCCCGCCGATGGCAAATCGAAACACTGTTCGGCTGTTTGAAGCGCGCGCGGAGTCGGATTGGAAGAAACGCATTTGAAGGATTCGGAGCGATTGAAAAAGCTGCTTGGATTGTTGGCAATCGCCCTTTGCTGGTCGTGGCTTTGCGGCAAGCAAATTTGTCAGCTAAAGCCAATCAAAATCAAGAAACATCGGCGGCGAGCCAAATCAATTTTCCGAGTCGGACTGGACGCTTTGGAACAGGTTTTCAGCAACTCCGCAACGAAAAGACAAAAGAAAGAAAACAATACGTTTATCCTTCTTTTGTCCTGTACTTAG
>JBBPXZ010000049.1:0-9767 GCA_038200355.1 Pyrinomonadales bacterium
CGCTCATCTCTCGCCGCATAAACGCGATAACCGTCGCCCGTGAGCATCTCTTTGATGCCGTCGAGCGTTTCTTCAACATCGTCCACTACCAAAATTGTTTGACCGTCGTTTTTAATCATCGAATTTACAACTCCCGTATTTCAGATTTCAACGCGAATTATAAATTTATGGCAGAGATACGCTGCGCGGTCTGTGCGCGAATCAACATATAGCGGTTAAAATCACCGGCACTCAAGACATAATGCTTTCGATTTAATCTCGGCGCGATTTGCGATTGACCGCGAAATCAAAAACATCCGGGCGCGAATAATGACCGGAAACGTCGAGCGTCATTTTCTCTTTATCAATCTGCGTCAAATCAAGTTCGGCGGTGACGATTGTTTCCTCGTCAAAAATTGGTTCGACGACGAAACTGCCGTCAGGCGCGATGATACAGCTTCCGCCGCGCAGAAGGTTTTCCGGCAGTTTCGACAAATCCGTTTCAGATAAAAGCTCCGCCGGCAAATCCGCCGCTTTCATCAGCAAGCCCGCCGCGAGAACGAAACATCTGCCTTCCAAAGCATAATGACGGCTCGCAATTTGGTGCGTTTCGTGAACGGTCGGGAAAACTGCGACGTGAACGTCTTCGCCGGAAATGTGCAGAGCCTAACGCGCGAGCGGCATCCAGTGTTCCCAGCAAACAAGAGCGCCGACGCGCCCGAAATCGGTTTTGACGGCTTCGAGTCCCGCCGCATCTCCTTGTCCCCAGACAAGCCGTTCGGTATAAGTCGGAACGAGTTTGCGATGGTGATTGACGAGTTTTCCATCCACGCCGAAAGTCAGCAAACTGTTGTAAAGCGTTCCATTGCCCGCGCCCTGCTCGACGCGCTCGTTGATTCCGATTATCAAAACAATCTTGTGTTTAGCGGCGACTTCGCTAAGTGTTTTCGTTTCCGCGCCCGGCAGGACGACGCTATTTCGGCGCAGACGGGCGAAAACTTCCTTCGTCGGTTCGTAATTCCAGAGCGCGGCGCCTCGACAGTAATCGAGCCACGCCGGATAGCCCGCCCGCCACGTTTCGCCGAACGCGACGAGCTTTGCGCCGAGTTTCGCGGCTTCTTCGATTTTCGAGACGGCTTTCTCGACGCTTGCCGCCAAATTGTTAAAAATCGGACTCGCCTGCACGATTCCGACGATGATTTTGTCCGTCATAAAATTACTCGTTCGCGCTTAATCGGCTCTCGATTTCCTTACCTTCTTTTCGAGCCCGCGCCCAGGTTTTCGGAAAATAAAAAACGTCGCCGCTTTCTTCAGCTAAGCAGGGGGACAAAAAATTCGAGGTATTTAGAAAACTGAAAGTCTGATTTTTTAAGGCTCAAACAGTTTCTTTATACCGCAAAATATTTGGTCAGGTGCTTAGTTCGATTCTCTCAAGCGCCGTCAAAATTATTTCTCTTTGCAATCGCGTGTGAAACGGCACGCCGAAATGATGTCCCATCATAAACGGCAAAAACACCACTCGCGGCGGTTTAATGTGTTCGGTTACGTCCAAAGCGACGCTGATTGAGACGGTCGGGATTCCTCTTTTTTCAATGGCGCGCTGAACCAGCGCGATGCTCTGATGGCAAATCGGTCAGGCGGGCGCGAGCAAAACCGCGTCGGGCTTTTCCGCTTCGACCGCATCGGCGATGTCCTCGGCAAGCGTTCGCTCCAATCTTTCGGCATCCATATTGTAGCCGATAAACGAAAAGAAATTCGTTGTCAGTCCGCCGATAACTTTCTCTTTTGCTAATTCCTGTAATCGCTCAATCGGAAAGATAACATTCAAATCGCGCTTTGCGCCGACAGTCGGATATTTGAGTTGATGAATTTCCAAATCCGTCGGTTTTGAATCGGAAGGAACGCGCCGGAAAGCGTAATCGCCGATTGGATGAACCGTATCGAACGGCATCGAATCTTTCGGCTGAACTCCGGCGGTGCTGACGAAAGTGAGACGCGATTCACTTAACGGCTTTTTCAATTTCGCCAGTGGAATAAAATCCGTTTTCGTAATCATCGCGCCCGGATAGCGTTCGTTGACCACTCCCCACAAGCCGGGACGCAGTTGATTTGTTTCGTTAAAGTTCGCCATCGTGAATCCATTCTCCCGAACGCCGGACAAAATAAAAATGCAGGTGAAAGAAAAGATGCGCCAGCGTCGCCGCGTCCGTTTCGGCTAAAGTCTCAAGAATAAATTCGCGCTTCGTTTCAGGAACGTCGAGCAATAGTTTTAAGGCTTCAATCCACGCCTTGTCAATTTCTTTCGCGCCCGCCGCTTCGTCGCCGTCGCCGAAATGAAGACGCACGTAACGAATCATTTTTTCCGTGTCGCCATCGGCAACGGCTTTTTTCAAATAATCTAATGACACAAAAAATAAATTCCTTTTTACGTCGAGCTTATTCCCGTTAAGTAAACGCTGAGGGCTTCCGTGTCAACTGTCAGAGGTTTATTCCGTTCATAATTCACTAAACCGCGACGGCGCAGTTTGCCCATCGTAACAGTGACGTGCGGGCGACTCATCGCCGCCATCTGCGCCAATTCGTCGTGGCTGACCCGCAGAACAGTTTGACCGGAAAGCGCGTCGCTCGGCTTTCCGCGAGTGGCGGCGATGTGCAGCAGAACGCGCCCCAGACGTTCTTCCGCGCCGCGATAGGCGAGAAATTCTACGCGCCGGTGACAATCGCTCAGACGACAGCAAAACGTAAAAGTGAAGGCTTGAATCAAATCGCGGCTCGTTTGCAGAAAAGCCATAAAATCGTCGAGCTTGATTTCGAGAACTTCGCTTTCGGTGACGGCGCGGGCGTAAGTTCCCCGCAAAAAACGTTTTTTCGGAGCGCAGAAACATAATTCGCCGAACGGCTCGCCGGGTTTGATAACGCCGAAAGCGATTTCGCGCCCGTCGCGGTCGCTCGAAACGATGACGACCTGTCCGCTTTGCAAAAAGAAGATGCCGTCCGAGCGGTCGTCCGGCTTCCAAATATTGCCGCCTTTTTGATAACGGCGAGCGCGTCCGAGTGAATTGTCGCGCGGAACATTACCGGCGGTCAGTCCGGTTAAAATCTCGCAATCGTGATGATTCGGCAACGGCGGTATATTAGACATTATTTGAAATAAGAAAAATCAGATAAACTGTGTAAATGTTAAGATATATTGAGTTAAAAGAGAAGCCGAGAGAATTTTTATCAGTCACAAGCCTAACTGATGAAGAATTTCAAGTGTTGCTGCCGACTTTTGAAAAATGGTATGACCTGTCTGCCAAGCCGAAACCGAAGCCGCACAAGCGGAAAAAACAACGGGCGAGCGGAGGTGGCAGAAAAGCAAAATTATCGGACATGGGCGACAAATTATTGTTCATCCTTGCGTATCAAAAAACTGCTCCCTTGCAAACCCTCCACGGTTTGCAATTTGGATTGAGTCAAGGACGAGTCAATTATTGGGTGCATCGGCTGTTGCCTGTGTTGCAGAGAAGTTTGAGTGAATTAGGGATGAAACCCGAAAGAGTTGGCGGCGAAGTGGCGAAGTTAATTGAAGCCTCTGAAGGCGGCGCAAATTTGAGTCTTGATGCGGCGGAAAGACTTTTGCAAAGACCCGTCAATGATGAGAAACAAAGAGCAAAGTATAGCGGAAAAAAGAAAACGCATACGGACAAAAATCTACTATTGGTCAATGAAGATACGAAGAAGGTAGTTTATTTGAGTGAGACGGTGGAAGGAAAAAAGCACGATAAAAAATTAGCCGATGAGAGTCAAATTAGCTATCCGGCAAATACGAGTACGGGCGCAAGATACGGGTTTTCAAGGCTATCAGCCGGAGGGGAGTAATGGTGCAGCAGCCAAAAAAAAGTGCGCGGAGAGGAACTGACGGGAATTGATAAATTCTTGAATAAAATTATTTCACGAGTGCGAATCGTGGTGGAAAATGTGATTAGCGGAGTGAAACGATGTCGAATCGTCAAAGACGAATTGAGATTGACCAAAGAGAACATATCGGATGTGGTGATGGAGATTGCCTGTGGTTTGCACAATCTGCGAGTGACATTTCGACAACCAATGCAAACTATTGATATTACTAATCTTGATGAGCTATCTTATTTCAAATAATGTCTATTATTTTGCGGCATACTCAATCGTTAAAGTAACGCTGTTCGGTTCGATGTCCGTTTGAAAGCCTATATTGGTTTCACTTTTTCTAAATACCTTCGTTAAAATTTCAAATTAATCTGCGTCTTGTCATAAATTATCATTCGGCAATTTATTTTCAATGTTAGCCGACTAACGACGCGCCTTGGGCGGTTCGATTTAAGGAACTAACAAATGCGCGGCAATTGTTCGCCCAATTGCAAATCAACGACGCGCGTGCCGCCGATTCCGGTTTTGGCGATGACCATTCCGGCGTGTTCGGCGACGACTTCGCCGATGATTTCCGCTTTTCCGCCAAATTCGTTCAAGCGCATTTTTTCGAGCATTTCGTCGGCGTGTTTTCGGGGCAAAATCGCAACGAGCTTGCCTTCGTTGGCGACGTAAAGCGGGTCGAGTCCGAGCATTTCGCAAGCCGAGCGCACTTCGCGCGGCATCGGATAACTGTTTTCCTGAAGAACGACGCCGACGTTTGAAGATTTGGCGATTTCATTCAAAACCGAAGCCACGCCGCCGCGCGTCGCGTCGCGCAAAACGTGAATTTCCTTTGTCACGGAAAGCATTTCTTTAACCAATTCATTGAGCGGCGCGCAATCCGACTGAATCGGCGCGTCAAACTCCAAGCCTTCGCGGACGCTCATAATGGCAATTCCGTGCAGACCGATTTCGCCCGAAACGATGACGACATCTCCGGCTTGCGCCAGATTCGGCGCGATATTTACGCCTTCGTAAATTACGCCGATGCCGCTCGTATTGATAAAAACGCCGTCGCCTTTGCCGCGCTCGACGACTTTCGTATCGCCCGTTACGACGCGCACGCCCGCTTTGCGCGCCGCTCGGCTCATCGAATCGACGATTCTGCCGAGCGTTTCCATATCCAAGCCTTCTTCGATGATAAAACCCGCGCTCAAAAACAGAGGCTTTGCGCCGCTCATCGCAACGTCGTTGACCGTGCCGTTGATTGCCAAATCGCCGATGTTGCCGCCCGGAAAAAACAGCGGATTAACCACAAAAGAATCGGTGGAAAACGCAATCCGCGAACCGTTTTGCAGAAGTCCGTTCAAATTAATTGCTGCCGAATCGCCCAATTTTTCAAGCGTTTCATTCGAGAAAGCAGGCAGAAAAAGATTTTCGATTAATTCATTCGAGAGCTTCCCGCCGCCGCCGTGTCCGAGAACGATTTTCGGATAATCACGAAGCGGCAGAGGACAAGTCCAACCGTTGAAATCTAAATCATTCATAAATATTTTAACCGCGAAACACGCGAAACACGCGAAATAAAAATCAAAAGAAAATTTTACGGTTTCGTCTTAAACGTATTTTTTATTTTCTGCCTTTTTGCTTTTTAGCGTCTTTCGCGTGTTTTGCGGTCAATAGAATCAGGCGGAAGCCGTAAACCTTCCGTAATTGTAGTAAGCCGCGCACGCGCCTTCCGATGAAACCATCGTCGCGCCGAGCGGTTTGCGCGGCGTGCAGTTTTTGCCGAAACATTCGCATTCGTGCGGTTTAATCATTCCCTGCAAAACTTCGCCGCTTCGACACAGAGGCGATTCGACGGTGTTTATTCCCGTTACTTCAAATTTTGTTTCGGCATTGAAATCACGGTATTTTTCACTTAAACGCCAACCGCTCTGCGGAATTATGCCGATGCCGCGCCACGCGCTGTCAGTCGTCTGGAAAACTTCCGCCAGCATTGTCTGCGCCGGAATATTGCCGTCAAAATTAACGACTCTTTTATAAGCATTGTCAATTTCGTAACGCCCGTTTTCGAGCTGCACGACGACGCGGCGAATGCCTTCTAAAACATCGAGCGGCTCAAATCCGGTAACGACAATCGGAACTTTATATTTCTCGACGAGCGGCGGATATTGCGTGTAGCCCATCACCGAGCAGACGTGACCGGCGGCAAGAAATGCCTGCACGCGATTGGTCGGCGATTCCATAATCGCTTGAATGGCGGGCGGCACGAGAACGTGCGAAACGAGCATCGAAAAGTTTTTCAAGTTTTGCTGTTTCGCCTGGAAAACCGCCATCGCGTTTGCCGGCGCGGTCGTTTCAAAACCGATGCCGAAGAAAACGACTTCCTTTTCGGGATTTTCTCTGGCGATTTTCAGCGCGTCGAGCGGCGAATAAACCGTACGAATGTCGCCGCCCTCGCTCTTTATGCGAAACAAATCCTTCTCGCTGCCGGGAACGCGCAGCATATCGCCGAACGAACAGAAAATCACATTCGGCATTGCCGCAATCGCCAGAGCTTTGTCAATCATATCGAGCGGCGTAACGCAGACCGGACAGCCCGGACCGTGAATCAGTTCGATGCTTTCGGGCAAAAGCTGGTCAATGCCGTGCCGGATAATCGAATGCGTCTGACCGCCGCAAACTTCCATAATCGCCCACGGACGCGTCGCTACGGCGCGAATTTCAGACAAGATATTGTTTGCGAGTTCAGGGTCGCGGAATTCGTGTACATATTTCATTTTTTTACTCCTTTAAACTGCGAGCGGACTTTCCTGCACCGCGCCGAGTTCTTCTTCTAAAACGCCCAGCTCACGAAACATTTCGAGCGTTTCGAGAGCCGATTTTTCGTCCAGTCTTTCGATGGCAAAACCGACGTGAATGAGCGCGTATTCGCCGATGCGAATATCCGGCACATACGCCAAACAAATGGTTTTGGTGATTCCGTCGAAATCAATTTTCCCCATCTGCACGCCGTCGGTTTCAAATTTATCAACAACTTTTCCGGGAATTGCTAAACACATAATTTTTAATTTTAGATTTTAGATTTTAGATTTTAGATTGTTAAAATTGCCGCTCAACCATTGCAGCCATTCGTCCATTCCCGCGCCCGTTTTTGACGAAACTTCAAAAATTTTCATTCCCGGACGAACGGCTTGAATGCTTGCGTGCGCGGCTTGCGAATCAAACTCGACCGCTTCCGCCAAATCCGTTTTCGTAATCACGGCGACATCAGCCGTGTTGAAAATCGTCGGATATTTGAGCGGCTTGTCTTCGCCTTCGGTCGTTGACATCAGCACGACGCGCAATGCTTCGCCCAAATCGTAGCTCGAAGGACAAACCAGATTTCCGACGTTTTCGATAAACAAACAGTCGAGTTCGTTCAAATCCCAATCGCCGAGCGCGTTTTCAATCATCTGCGCTTCGAGATGACAAATCGTGCCGGTTACAATTTGTTTGACTGGAACTTCCGAACGCGCCAAACGCGCCGCGTCATTCTCCGTCGCCAAATCGCCGACGAGCGCGGCGACGCGATATTTTTCTTTTAATAAAGTCAGAGTTTTTTCCAGAAAAGCGGTTTTGCCCGAACCCGGACTCGACACGAAACTGGCGACGAAAACTCCGGCTTCTTCAAACCTTTCTCTTAATTCACGCGCCAAAACATCATTATGTTTCAGCACATTTTGTCTGACTTCAACTAAGCGAGTTTGTGTCATTCAATAATCTCCAATGCCGTTACTTCCAATTCTCTGCCCTGCAAAACTTCCGGTGTCGGCTCGCTGCAGACGGGACACGAAAAATTATTTATCTCTGCAAGCGTTCGGTCTGTTTTGCAATTCTCACAATGCACACGGACGGGAACTTCAATAATCTCAAGCCGCGAATTTTCAAGTGTCGTTCCCTGACAGGCGATTTCCCACGAAAAAAGCAGTGCGTCTTTGACCACGCCCGAAAGCCGTCCGAGTTTCAGATGCACCGCGTCAACCGTCGCCCCATTGCGCTTGTCCGATTCTTCGGTCGCCATTTCGACGATACTCAGCGCGATTGAAAGTTCGTGCATAGTCTTTACTAAGGATGAAGGATGAATAAGAATTATCAAGCGTTTGTTTTATTCATCCTTCATCCTTCATCCTTCATCCTTTTTAAACCTGCGCCGCGATGTCGAAAGATATTTTGACGGCATCTTTGACTTTCAGCGAGCCGCCCAAAGTCTTGTATTGTTCGATATTGTAATCGCTCTGCCGCAGCCAGAATTCGCCGCGCGCGCGTAAATCTCCATTGCTGATTTCCGCCTCGACTTCAATCAAATTTCGCAGCGTAATGCCGTGAAGAGACAATTCGCCGACAATTTCGGCTAAATATGTGGCTTGAGCTATCTGCCGCATTTTAATGTCTTTACTGACCAGAACGATTTCTGGAAAATGGCGCGTTTCCAGCACGTCGTCGAGCATCGCGTTTTCGATTTCCGACGCGTCTTTTTCCTTTACGCGGTCGAGCAGCGTGAGCGTTTCCGTTTCTATAACCAGCAGCATCGAATCCACGCTTTGATTTCCTGAATCGAATTGAACCTCGCCGCCGTATCTGCGGACGGCAAACGTCGGATTATGTCCCATAAAAGAGAGCATTCCTTCGGAAAACGCCTGCACCGTGAACTCGCTGCGGGAAGCGTCAATTCGATAACGATTTCCTAAATTTTCCGCTTCGTTCGGCATAGAGCATTTTTCTGCCGCGCGCCCGTTTGAAGACGCGGCTTAAAAAAAATTGTGCAAATCATCGAACACAAATTCGGAATCGGCGCGACTCACATTTTGCCTATCTTGATATATCGCAGAAGGCTCGGCAGAGTTAAAATAATCCCGATTACTGCGAGTGCCACAATTACGCCGATGATAATGTAAAAAATATTCATTTTGATTTCTCCGCCTTACATCGTGCTGATTTTTATATATCGCTTGATGTCCGGCAGAGTTACAACCAGCGTTACGACCGCCAAAGCGAGAGCCGTTCCGCCGACAATCTTCCAGGCTAATAGGGCAACCGAAGAACCGCCGCCGTCGTCGTCCGTTGTCATTTGCCGTCGGCTTTCTCTTCTGCCGATTTCGCTCGTTCCCATTTCAACTTTTCGGCTCATTTCATTGTGTTCCATTTGTTTTGTTCTCCTTAAAATTCAAACTTCTTTAGACGAAAATCTTGTTGTCTTTTTCTTCTAAAATTTTGGCGACGAGCGATTCGACCACTTCGACCGCTTTCTCAATCGCCGCTTCGACCGGCTCGCTCAAGCCCATAAACCCGATGTCTTCTTCGCCCGTAAAAAGCGGTTCGCAGCCGACGAGAAAGATTTTTTTGAATTCGCCGCCCAGAGTTTTGACCATACACAAAACTTTCAGCGGATTCATATTATGCGTATCAATCGCCGTCGTCTGCGCGTCGAGTTTATCGAGTTCTTCTAAATCCGGTTCGATTAAATAAATTGTTCCGGGCGCGTCGCCGCGCGGTGTCGCGTCAATAAAAATCGTCGCGTCGTAACCGTCCATCAGCGCATACGCCAAATCGAAACCGCGAATTCCGTAATCAACCACGCGCACATTTTCCGGCAACTTTCGTTCAAATAATCGCTTCGCCACTTCGCAGCCGAAAGCATCGTCGCCTAAAAAAATATTGCCGATGCCCGCGATTAAAATGCGCGGCTCTATCATCAATCAATCTCCTCAAATTCTTTCGGCAGCATCGGCTCCACTTCTTCCGGCGCGAAAAAGAAACGATGTCCGGGCTGCCGCATCATTCCCAAATCTCTGCCGGGATCGTCTTCCAAAACGACGGCGAGATGAATTTTGCTTTCGTAATCCTGTTCGATGGATTCGATGACGGCAATTTGA
>JBBPXZ010000050.1:0-10903 GCA_038200355.1 Pyrinomonadales bacterium
ATTGGCTCCGCAGGTAAGACTCGAACTTACAACCCTTCGGTTAACAGCCGAATGCTCTGCCATTGAGCTACTGCGGAATATCGCCTTGAAGTGCGAATCTAAAGATTAAGAATTTGCACCAATGTTGTCAAGCTGACCAGGGAAATGACTGCATATTTTGTTGGATAATTTATCAAAATCAGAACGAAAAAAGGTTTAATACAAAATAGTTTGTTTTTCCGACGCGAATCAGACTTCCGTTTTGATATGGGATGTGCAGAAAATCATCGGGCGGATATTTTGCGCCTTCGAGATATGTCCTGCCGTCGATAGTCCCGGCTTCATTTTTTACTTCAACGGGAAACCAAAATTTAACGTCCGTGTTTCCGGGCGATTTCTCCGTCGTTCCGGTTTCGAGTTTCCGCACTAATTCCGCCGCGCTTTTGTCGTCGTATTTGAGCAGAGCCGTCAGGCGGTAATCGGTCGGACCGGGCGCCGCGCCTTTCGAGTTGTCGAAAATCTCCGCCGTCCATTTAACTTCCTGTGGACGCAGCGGCAAATTGATTTGCTTTTCTAAACTTTCAATATCGGTTTTAACTTCGACGTTTTGGGCGGTTGATTCATTCATATTTCGAGCAGCGTTCGATTGATTATTGACAGCCGTATTATTAACGGCTCGGCTGTTTGAAGAGTCGCAAGCCGCCATTATTAAGGCAAACATAATCAAAACCGGCATAAAAGAAAAATTTGGTTTGTCTCGCATCGCGTCAATTTTAACAAATCACATCCGGCAAATCTAACGTCCTCCGTTGGAATTGTCGGTTTGCGTTGTTCCAGAAATGTCGCCCTGCGTCCACGAAACATCTCGATTAAGCGTCGCATACTGCGTATATTGATGCGCCAGTCCGGTTTGTTCGAGCTTGCCGCGCGTCGCGTCCGGCACGCCGGTTGCGATGTCCTGCTGTCCCGGATTAAAGTTATAGCGGTCTTCGGCGTGAAGCGTGTAATTCATTGAAAACTGCGGTTTCCCGCCCTGCTCCGACGGCGGCGTAACCGTTACTGTCGCGCTGTTCCAGATAGGATGCCCGCCGATGGCTTTCTGCCAGTTTTCGGTATCAGGATACGGATAGGCATCGCTGCCGCCGACGGTAATTGTCCCGCTCGTGATACTAAAAGTAACCGGCTTGCCTGCCAATTCCGGGTCTCTTGCAATCATTTGACCGTATAAATCTTCCGCGCCGCGCTGCGTGTCGGCAATCGCATTTTTCAAAACCGTCTGACCGGACGGGTCGTCATTAACAAATTCGTCGTAAGAAAATGTGCGGTCTGCACCGCCGCCTTCAAGAAAATGCCGATATGCTTCGATGCCGTCGCTCAAATTCCGCGCCTTTTCGTCTTCATCTCTGAAGGGAATATTAAAATTATCTATCCGCTGCGCCCATTTTACCTGCGACAGCTGGTCATTGTAATAATCAGTATCCGCCTGCGAAGGCTGAACGGTCGAAATCGGGTTCGGGTCGTTCGGATTATTCGGATTTTGCAGAAAACCGTTGTCGTGTTTAATATTCGGACGCGCCGGGTTGCCCGTTTTATAAGTCGTGTCAGCGCCGCTTCCCGAACTCGTCAAATTCGGTGTTTGCGGCGCGGGCGTCGGTTTGTCGGGGTTTCTCCAAAAGCCAAGTTTGACGGCGGCGTATTTGGCGGCGAAGTTCTGTTCGTGTGATTTTGCATTAAATACCGCCGGATTTTTGTCGGGCGCGGCTATATCTTTTCTGACCGGTTCAATTGCTTTTTGATGCGAAACAGCTCTGATTCGTCCGAATATGTCATCGATTCTCATATCAACTCCTTCTCAATAAGTCTGTAATTTTTTTTCCGCGAAACGCTTTTATATTTATCGGCAATTTTCAAAAAAAGTTTCCTCTTTGCCGGAAAAAATCTTTTTGCTGCAGACCGGATTGACCGACGATTGGCTTTTTCGCGGCAATTCGTTTCGTGTTAAGCTGAAAAGGCTTTGTGATAAAAATAGAACGAACAGCCGGTAGAGCGATTTCAGTTTGGTTTATGTCCGAGTCTTTTATCGAAACCGAAGAAAATCTCATTATCGAAACGCCCGAAAGAGTTTTTCTTTCTTTCGCGCCGGCTTCTATCGGAAACCGTTTTCTGGCAGTCGCAATCGACCATTTTATTCAATATCTGACGATTTTTATTGCGGCGTGGGTTTTTCTCAGCCTTTCCGAATTCGGCGGCGCGTTTAAGGAAACGGGCGCGGCGGCGATTTTTGAAGAAATGCCGAAATGGACGATTGCCATTTTGATAATCGTCATTTTTTTGATTTTCGCCGGTTATTTCATATTGTTTGAATGGCTCTGGAATGGGCAGACGCCCGGAAAAAGGCTTTTGAAGCTGCGCGTGATTCGCTCTGACGGACGCCCGATTACGCTCTGGGAAGCAATGACGCGCAATCTGCTGCGCATATTCGACGCCGTTCCCGGTTTTGTTCTGCCGATTTATTCAATCGGGCTGATTTCAATTTTCGCGAGCCGCCGCGACCAGCGCGTCGGCGACGTGTTTGCCGGAACGGTCGTCGTCAGAGAACGAGGCGACGAAGCGCCGACGTTTGCCGAAACCTTTTCAAATCCGGTAAGCGACGCCGCGTTTCGACGTGTTCAGGCGAGAACGGATTTTCAAGCCGACACGAGCGTTTTAACGATATGTGAAATCGAGGTTGTCGAAACTTTTCTGCGGCGGCGCTGGGACTTGACCGAGCGGCAAAGGCTCTGGATGGCGTGGCGCGTGGCGCTTCCGCTGATGTATAAACTCAAGCCCGATTATGATTTACAGACTTTCACATACGAAGGCTTTTTAGAAGAAATCGTTCACCGTTTTGACGCGCGGCGGCGGTTTTTAAATTGACGTTTTGCCGGAATTTCAATTTATGTTATCTTCCGAGGTTTCAGAATTGATTTTTCTTACGCAAAAATTTCCTATCAAGTGAACACACAGAGAGACATTTTAATTACGGGCGGCGCTGGATTTATCGGCTCGCATCTGGTCGAGCGTCTGCTCGGCGAAGGCGTTTGGCGCGTCTCGGTCGTCGATGATTTCAACGATTTTTATTCGCCTTCGATAAAGCGCGCCAATGTCTCGCCGTTTTTGGATAACCCGCGATTTTCTCTTTACGAAATCGATATTTGCGACGGCGAAAGTTTGCGGCGCGTTTTTCTCGGAAACAAATTCGACGCGATTGTGCATTTAGCGGCGCGCGCCGGCGTTCGCCCGTCGCTTCTCGCGCCGAAACTTTACAGCGATACGAACATCGGCGGGACGCTCAACTTGCTCGAAGCGGCTCGCGAATTCGGTATCAAACAGTTTGTTTTCGGTTCTTCGTCGTCTGTCTACGGCGTCAACTGCAAAGTTCCTTTCTCGGAAGCCGACAAAGTTTCACAGCCGATTTCGCCGTATGCCGCGACCAAGGCGGCGGGCGAGCTTTTGTGCCACACGTATTCGCATCTCTACGACATTCGCGCCGTCTGCGTCCGCTTTTTCACTGTCTACGGCGCGCGCCAGCGTCCCGATTTGGCGATTCATAAATTTTCCCGTTTGATTTTAGAAAACAAGCCGATACAGATGTTCGGCGACGGCACGACGCGACGCGATTACACTTATATCGACGACGTTATCGCGGGCGTTCGCGCCGCGATTGATTACAGCGGAACGAATTTTGAAATATTTAATTTAGGCGAATCGCAGACCGTCGAGCTGAAGGAATTAATAAAACTTCTGGAAAAAAATCTTGGGCGGCGCGCGATTATCGAGCGGCGACCAGTACAGCCGGGCGACGTGCCGCAGACGTTTGCCGACATTTCAAAGGCGCGCGCGCTGCTCGGCTACAATCCGCAGACGAAAATTGAAGAGGGCATCAGAGAGTTTTCCCGGTGGATTATCGGAAACCGGCAAATTGACAAACCAAACAGTCATCCGCCGCGCGGTTTCGACGTTAATTTTGCAGTCGAGAATTAAGCCGCATTGTTCAATATTTCAATATTTCAATAAAAACTCTTTTCGCCTTTCGGTCTGGTGTTCCACCGCTTGTGAATCCACAGCCACTGTTCGGGATATTGACGGACGAATTTTTCAACGACACGTGTCATCTCCTGCGTTAAAGTTTTTATGTCAGCGCCGTTATCGATTGTTTTTTCGTATTCAATCGCCGGTTCGAGATGCACGACGTATTTTTGCTTCGCTTCATTCCAGACGGCGAAAGCCGGAAGCACGGCGGCGTTCGTGGCAAGCGCGAGTTTGGCGATTCCGGTCGTCGTCGAAGCCGGAACGCCGAAAAAATCGACAAACACGCCTTCGCGTTCCTGCACGTTTAAATCCGCCATAATGCCGAGCAGTCCGCCTTTTTTCAACACCCGAAACATTGCGCGCGCCGACTGTGTTTTGTCCAAAGTCCGGCAGCCGAGACGCGTCCGCAGGTTTTCCACAAAGTTTTCCACAAGCGGATTATCGATGCGGCGCACGACGATATTCATCGGGTGTCCGAACGCGGGCGCAAGCAGATTGAAAACTTCCCAACTGCCGAAATGTCCTGTGAAAAATAAAATTCCGGTGCCTTTGGCGTATGCTTCGTCAAAGTTTTCCCTGCCGGCGATTTCCAGCGTCTCGCGCACACGCTCCGGCGTAAATTCGCCGAAATGCGAAACAAAACCGAGCTGCCGCCCGAGCGATTCAAAAGTTCCGTTTAATATTCGTTCCTTTTCTGCGTCGCTCAGGTTCGGCAAGGCGATTTCCAGATTCCGGCGTCCGTTTTTCTTCAGTTTCGAGAGCCGCGAGCCGATAAATTTCCCCGCCCCTTTGCCGATTCGCATCGACGTTTCAAGCGGAAACAACCCGATTGCGCCGATAAGAGCGCGCGCGGCGTAATACTCGATTTTCGTTTGAAAACTGCTTCGTTTTTTCGACATTCAAATTAAGTTAAAGCATACGTCGCCGACAGCGCGCCCGAATAATCGTTTTGCGTAACACGAATTAAATTTTGGCGGGCGTTGGTTATTCAACGGCGAAATCTATTTTGTCATAAACTTCGGAGAGCGCGATTCCGCATTCGATTGAAGAAAATTCTATTTCAGATTCCAACCCGACGGCTTCCGACAAAATCCAGAAACTGTCGCCTTGTTTCACATATTTCTCAATTCTCGCTTCGTCCTGCGAAACTAAAACATATTCCTGCAAACTTTCGATGCTTCGGTAATGCTGAAACTTTTTGCCTCTGTCGTAAGATTCGGTCGATTCGGAAAGGACTTCGATTAAAAGAACAGGATTAAGAAGCGTATCGAAAACATTGTCTTTGAATTTAGGTTCGCCGCACACCACAACTAAATCAGGATAAGTATAAAGCCCTGTTTCAGGAACAAAAATGCGCATATCCGCCGGATACGGCTTCGCAGTTTCTACCTTTCAAGTTTTGACGCAGCTCGCCGCCGACGTTCCAAGCAATAACATTATGATTACGCTTTGCGCCGGACATCGCAAAGATTTCGCCGTCGAAATATTCGTGTCTTTCTTCGGATTTCTGCTCGAATTCGAGATATTCTTCGGGCGTTAATTTCGTTTTCAAAATCGCGCTCATAATTCTTACCATATTTCCGTCAAATCAAGTTCAAAATTTTCCAAAACATCTTCGCCCGAAACGCTTTGCGGATTATCCAAAATCTCAGTTTCGGCGTTTGGACGATAAACGTGAACCCGTTTATTTTTCGGGTCAATTAACCAGCCGAGCCGCGCGCCGTTTTCGATATATTCCCGCATTTTCTTTTGAGAATCTTTCAGACTGTCGGACGCCGAGCGCAGTTCGAGAACAAAATCGGGACACAACGGCAAAAACTTTTCGCGCTGTTTGGCAGTAAATTTTCCGAGCCTTTCGTTCAACACCCACGAAGCATCGGGCGAAAGCGTCGCGCCGTCCGGCAGTTTAAATCCCGTTGAAGAATCATAACTTTTGCCTCGCTTATTCTTTTTTGCCCAAAGTCTCAACTGCATTGTAATTTCAGCGTTTCTATCGCCCGTTTCACTTCCCGTCGGCGGCATAATTATCACGTCTCCTTCTTTGGTCATTTCAATTCGCATCTCGTCGTTTTGCCGACAAAATTCCCAAAACTCGTCGTCGGTAAATTTCATTCGCCGATTGTTTTCCTCGAATTTGAAACGCATCGCCCCTCCGCGATTGGGAACGAAGATTTTGCTGTAACTCTTTTCTGAAACCGTCTGCATCGCCTTGGTCTCCTCTAAAATGTTTCGGGCGTTAATTTTGTTATCGCCGTCTTGTTCAGCTTCCCTTTCAGTTTTATTGAAACTTATAAACAATCACGCCGGAGCGTTTCGTTGGTTTGCCGGACAAAGTAAAAAGCTGGAACTTCGCTCTCTTTGCCGCTTTAACTGAAACTTCAAATAATTCCTTTAGATCTTTAAACGCTTCCGCCGAAATGACTTCGCCGTTTTCCGCAATCAAAACTTTTATCTGAACTTCGCCTTTTAATTTTTGCGGATTGTCAGGTTGCGGAAGTTCGACGGCTGAACCATTTACATAACCGCTCGAAACAATCGTTTCAATCGGTTTTTTCGCTTCTTCTTCGCAGAAAGACGTATCGCCCTCAAGATTTGAATAAATACACTTATTCAGCCTCGTAAAACCGCCGACATACGCTGAAATTTCATCGCTTTCTTTGAGAATATCTTCGGCAGTTGTTTTACTTTTTACTGCTAAATCACGTTTTCCGATGTTGTGATAATAAATTGCTTGTTTTCGATTCAATGTAACCTTTCTGCCTAAACTCCTTTTGTCATCTTTTTTGTTCAGCAACTCAAGACCTTTTTGGCGAATCTTGAATGCTAATTCAGGCAGTGATTTATTTCCGTGCAGATACGAATCTGATTCGACAAAAGAATTTAACCAGTAATGTTTTTCGATATCATCGCCGATATATTTCCAAAGTTCTTTTTCAAAGTTTCCACCAAGTCTGATTCGTTCCTGATTAAAAACTTTTGATAGATTTTCTTTATTCCCGCTGAAACCGCCTTTTTCAGCTCTTACGGCTTTATCAAAATCTTCAAAAGGCTTGTTTTGAGCGAGCGAAAATAAAGAGGCGAAACAAATTACAAAACAAATATAAATGGTTTTTCTCATAAGAATTTTAAGCAGCAACTTTTTCCACACGATTATAAACTGTATCGCGCTCGACCGCTTCAAAACCGGCGTTTTCAATCATCGCAATCAACTCGTTTTTCGACATTTTCTGCTCGCCGCCTTCTTCGACCGAATAGCTGTGCGTCAGTTCACCGCCGTCGGTGATTGTGCCGTCAACGTCGTTTGCGCCGAAATGCAGCGCGGTTTGCGTCGTCGCTTTGCCGAGCATCACCCAATACGCTTTGATGTGGTCGAAGTTGTCAATCATCAGGCGCGAAACGGCGATGGTTTTCAAATTCGTAATCGCGTCCGGCGCGGGAATCGAAGACAGCGCAGTTCCCGGCGGATAAAACGCGAGCGGAATAAAACATTGGAAACCGCCGGTTTTATCCTGCTGCTCGCGCAGTTTTACAAAATGGTCAACGCGGTCTTCGACGGATTCGATATGCCCGTAAAGCATCGTCGCGTTTGTTTTCAAGCCCGCTTTATGAACTTTTCCGCTTAATTCCAGCCAACGATTGCCGTCGCATTTGTGGTCGCAAATTCTCGAACGAGTCGGCTCGGCGAAAATCTCCGCGCCGCCGCCCGGACACGAATCCATTCCCGCCGCTTTCAGCCGTTCGATAACTTCTTCGTCCGACATTTTGTAAAATCGCGCGAAGAAATCGAGTTCGACCATCGTCAAAGCCTTCAAATGCAGACGCGGAAACTCTCGTTTGAGCGACGAAAACAAATCGGTGTAATACTCGAACGGCAATTTCGTATTCAAACCGCCGACGATGTGCAATTCCGTCGCGCCTTCGGCAACGGCGTCGCGGGCAATCTGAATGCCTTCGTCAATCGAATGCGTGTAAGCGCCGACTTCGCGCGCGCGTTTGTAAAAGCCGCAGAATTTACAATCGGCGACGCAGATATTCGTGTGATTAAAATGCCGGTTGACATTAAAATAAGTCGTCCGCCCGTGTTTTTTTCTACGCACAAAATCGGCGAGCTTGCCGAGCGCGTTCAAATCGTCGGTTTTATAAAGCGCGACGCCTTCGTCGAACGTCAAACGCTCATTTCGTTCAACCTTTTCCGAAATCCCATTCAAATTTTTATCGTGTGAAAACCGCATATATTTCTGTTATAATTTTATCAAATGTTCAAAATACGCTTATGCAAAACATCGAATATCTAAAAGACCAAAACGCCGTTCTTGTCCCGCTCGAACAATGGGAAAAATTGCAGAGCGAACTTGTCAAACTAAAAAAGCGCGTCAAAAAATCGGAAGTCTTGACCGACCTTAAAAAATCTCTCGCCGAACTTGAAACCGATTTGCGCGGCGAAAATTACGACGCAGGCAAAGAACTTTCAGCCGACGATTTAATTGCGAAATTAAAAGATGAGCAATAAAATCGTCGTTCGCCAGACCTTTCAAAAACAAGCTAAAAAACTCGCAAGACGCTACAAATCTTTCCCGAACGATTTACAAAAACTCGTTGACGAACTAAAAGAAAACGCCGCGCTCGGCACTCCGCTCGGCGGCAACGTCTATAAAATCCGTCTCGCAATCGCCAGCAAAAACAAAGGCAAAAGCGGCGGTGTGCGAGTTATTTCCTACGTTTATCAAACAGCCGAAACCGTTTATCTGTTGTCAATTTACGACAAAGCCGACACGGAAAACATCACCGACAACGAGTTGAAAAATCTTATCGAAGAAGTCGAAGCCGATTTTGAATAAAGACAATTTTCTGCGATGAAATTTAATTTCGTATCAAATGAAAATTGCATAAATCTATTTTTGTAAAACAAACAAATCTTTTTCTAATTCCTTTGGAACGTCGTAACGGATTAAAACTAATTCACTTTTATTTTTTGAATTTGCTCTTTTGTTTTTAATATCGTCGCAACTTGTATGGTTTGAAATCTCGTATGTCAAACCGCTCAAATCTTGAAACGCTTCGTCGCCGGACATTCTTCTTTTATCAAAACGAAGATTTCCGTTTGAAGCTATTAAAAGTTTTTGAAATATATTTGGAAATAAAATATTTGTGAATGATATTTGGTTTTTCGGACGAATTTCAATCGAACGAAGTTTTCCTAAATATTTAGAATCCAGCAAATACCTTAATTTTTCATCTTTATCATTGCGACTTTCTTTCACCCAAATATCTTCGTAGTATGCAAAACTAATCAACCAATCTGCATTGTAATCACAATTCTTTTCACAATTTTCTCCGAAAAGTTTTTTCACATTATCTTTTGAAGAAACCGTAAGTTGTAAATCTTTAAGTTTTCCGTTTCCAAAAAAATCGTAACCTTTTAATTCATTCGGATATTGCTTGCTTTGCGCCGAAACGCAAACGGCAAAAGCAAAAAGAAAAGTAAAAGCAATAAAAATTTTCGCTCGTTTCATAAATTGCTCCGAAAATAAATCACGCCGCTAAAACTTCGACATATTCGCTTTTCGACAAAGGCTTCGGAAGCGCCACGCCCGCGTCTCACAAATCTTCAAGATGAAACTCCATCGCTTCCTCAATCAACTGTTTTACTTCGCTTCCGTTTCGGCAGCCGCGACGCAGCCCAGCAAATCGGGAACATACGCGCCGAAACTCGTTTCGCCTTTTTCGATGACAATCGCATACCGCATTTTTAATCCCAAATCTCTTTCAAATTCAGCGTAAAATCTGCCAGAAATGGCGCGCCTGAAATCTCTCTCGGATTGTCCAAAATCTCGACCGGCTTTTCGGGACGGTAAACGTAAACTCTCTTTTTCGTCGCGTCAATCAGCCAGCCCAGAAACGCGCCGTTTTCGATGTATTCAATCATTTTCGCCTGTAATTTCCGAAGCGAATCGGTTTCCGAGCGCAATTCGACAATGAAATCGGGGCAGACGGGCGCGAATTGCTTTCTTCGTTCGGGCGCAATCGCGTTCCATTTTTCCAGCCGCATCCAGCTCAAATCCGGCGAACGCTTTGCGCCGTTCGGCAGACGAAAACCCGTCGAAGAATCAAAACCGACGCCGCTGCCGTCTTTTTCGACCCAAACCGAAAATTTTCCGATTAATTTAAAATTTCTTTTCCCCGTTTCGCTTCCCGTCGGCGGCATAATCGTAATCGCTCCGTTTTTGTCCATCTCGATTCGCATACTTTTGTTGCGCTGACAGAACTCGAAAAACTCGTCGTCGTCCATCTTTTTCAGCGCTTTGCCGAAATCGAGTTCAAAGACCGGCGCGTAATCGAACATTGTGTTTGAAACTATTACGGAACTCATAATTTTCACTCCTTCAAATTATTTTACCAAGAAAAACCGCGCCGCCGAACGTTAGAAATAGAATCACGCTGACGAATGCGTTCGTCGTAAAAAACGCCGCGTTCATTCGTGATAAATCGTTTGCGCGGACGAGCGTGTGCTGGTAAATCATCAGCGCGCCGACGGCAAAAACGCCGATAAGCGCAAGCCATCCTAAACCCGTAACTAAATAAAGCAGAATCAAAACAAAAAATGACTGCGCGTGGAAAACTCTGGCAATCATCAGCGAATTTTTGATGCCGAAACGCGCGGGAATCGAACGCAAACCTGCCTTTTTGTCGAATTCGTAATCCTGACACGCATATAAAACGTCGAAGCCCGCCGTCCACATCAACACGAGCAGCGAAAGCAGCAACGGCGTTTCCGAATCAATCGAGCCGCGCACGGCAATCCACGCGGCGGACGGCGAAATCGCCAAACTCAAACCTAGAATTAAATGCGCGA
>JBBPXZ010000051.1:0-97540 GCA_038200355.1 Pyrinomonadales bacterium
GCATCTCGTCGGCGCGGGAAAGCCGCTTCGCGCCGCCATCGAACAAGGTCATATTTTTTCTTTCGTGCTGTGGGGAACGCCCGGCGTCGGCAAAACGACGCTTGCCAGAATGTATGCAAACGCCATTCACGCCGATTTTCACGAGCTTTCCGCCGTCTCAGCGGGCAAGGAAGACATCCGCAAAATAATAAAATCGCCGACCGAAGAAGGCAAGCCGAAAGTTTTATTTCTCGACGAAATACACCGCTTCAACAAAGCGCAGCAGGATTTTTTATTGCCGTTCGTCGAATCGGGCGAGCTGGTTTTAATCGGCGCGACGACGGAAAATCCGAGCTTTGAAATTATTCCCGCTTTATTGTCGAGGCTTAGAGTGTTTGTTTTAAACGAACTCGCGCCCGACGAAATGAGTTTGATTATCGACCGCACGGGTTACGAATTAGGCGACGAGGCGAAAAATTGGTTAATCGAATTAGCAAACGGCGACGCTCGACAGGCAATCACGATGATTGAAAACACGGCGCGTCTCTACGAAAACGTCGTCAATATCGAAACGCTCAAAAACACTTTACAGTCGAAATTTCTGCGTTACGACAAGAAAGGCGAAGAACATTACAACGTCATCAGCGCGTTTATCAAATCAATGCGCGCTTCGCAGCCCGACGCGGCGATTTATTATCTGGCGCGAATGATTGAAGCGGGCGAAGACCCGAAATTTATCGCGCGCCGAATGGTTATATTTGCTTCGGAAGACATCGGCATCGCACAGCCGACCGCGCTTGTTGTGGCAAACGCTGTTTTCCGCGCCGTCGAAACCGTCGGGCTGCCCGAAGCCGGAATAAATCTCGCGCACGGCGTCGTCTATTTATCCCAATGCAAAAAAGACAAAAGCGCGTATAACGCCTACAAAGCTGCGCTCGAAGACGCCCGCAAATTAGGAAACCTGCCCGTTCCGATGAATCTGCGAAACGCGCCGACTTCGATGATGAAAGACTTGGGTTACGGTGAAGGCTACGAAAAATATACGGCGAAAGATTTGCTGCCGGAAAAGCTTAAAGGCAAAAAATACTTATAAAATGCCGCACGTCATCGTCATCGCCGGAGCAAACGGCGCAGGAAAATCAACCGTCGCGCCTTATCTTTTGCGCGATAAACTCGGCGTCGATGAATTCGTCAACGCTGACACGCTCGCGCAAGGTTTGTCCGCATTCGCGCCGGAAAAAGCTGCGATTTCGGCGGGAAAAATTATGCTTCGGCGGCTCGACGAATTGGCGGAATCAAACGCCGATTTCGCTTTTGAAACGACGCTTTCGACGCGCAGTTTTCTTCCGCGCTTGAGTCGAATGCGCGAAAACGGCTACGAGTTTTCGTTGTTTTTTCTGTGGCTTGCCGGAACTGATTTGGCTGTCCGGCGCGTCGCTGAAAGGGTTCGACAAGGCGGACACAACATTCCGAAAGCGACAATCGAAAGACGATACGAAAAAGGATTACTTAATTTTTTCACGCTTTACCAACCGATTGCCGACGGTTGGTATTTTTATGAAAACTCGAACGAAGAAAATTTGAGATTGATTGCGAAAGGCGAATCGCCGAAAATAGAAGAAGTTTTTCAAGAAGAAGTTTGGCGAAACCTAAAACGAAAATATGCAGAAGAAGAATAACGACAACAGTAAAACACACAGAATCAAAGAAATTTTATCGGACGAAAAACAAATCACCGAAACCTTACAGCGCGCCGTCCGCGATGCCGTCGAAGCGCACCGTCGCGCGGGAAATCCGATTGCCGTTTGGCGAGACGGAAAGGCTGTTTTGATTGAATCAAAATAACTTTAACTGCTGAAATCATCTTTTCTCAATCTGCATCTTCATTCCGAATTTCGGTCTTAAAGTAATCATCGCCTGCGCTGCGATTTTCTGTTCGGGTGCGAGCTTTAATTTCCATTTTCTGCCCAAAGCGGCAAGCAGTAAAACGCCTTCCGTCCACGCGAACTGTTCGCCGATGCAGCTTCTGACGCCTTTGCTGAACGGGAAATAGATGAAATTATTGCCCGCTTCTTTGATTGAAAGCGCGTTCCAGCGTTCGGGCTGAAATTGTTCGGCATCAGTCCAAAAGCGCGCGTCACGGTGCATTACGAATTGCGAAGCTAAAACGAGCGAGCCTTTCGGAATCGCAAAGCCGCCGAATTCGTGTTCTTCAATCGCCAATCTGCCGACAGTCCACGCGGGCGGAAACAGCCGCATTGATTCGGCGAAGATGTTTTCCGTATATTTTAACTGCGGATAATGTTCGGGCGTTAAAGGTTCGCCGCCTAAAACTTCGTCTAATTCGCGGTGAAATTTCGCTTCCGCGTCCGGGTTTTGCGACAGCAGATAAAACGTCCACGTCAGAGCGTTTGAAGTCGTTTCGTGTCCGGCTAAAAAGAGCGTCATACACTCGTCGCGGATTTGCTCGTCTGTCATTTTGGAGCCACTTTCTTCGTCCCGCGCATTCAATAACATTGACAGCAAATCGCCTGTGTCTTCGTTTGATTTCCGCCGCTCGTCGATGATTTTATAAATCACTTTGTCCAGAGTTTTTCTGGCATTATTAAACTTTTTCGTATGCGGCAGCGGCAGTTTTTCGAGCAGCTCGGCAAACGGCAAAAGCAGCAGATTAAACATCGAAACAATCGTCGTCATCGCTTCGCCGACTTCATTCGCGTCGTCTTCGACATTCGCGCCGAACAAGGTTTTGCCGACGATATTTAAGGTCAAACGCATCATTTCCTTATCAATATCGCGCGCCTCGCCGTTTTTCCATTCGCCCGCCATTTTTTCGGCAAACTCAATCATCGATTCGGCGTAGCCGCTGATTCTCTGCCGGTGAAACGCCGGTTGAATCATTCTTCTCTGCCGCAAATGAAAATCTTTTTCGCTCGTCAGCAAACCTTCGCCAAGCAGTTTTTTAGCACGCTGAAGAGCGCGACCTTTGATAAATTTATGATTGTTCGTAACAAGCAAATCGCGGACGAATTCGGGATTATTAACCAGAAACGCCGTCGCGCCGCCGAGATTAAAAGTCGTTACGTCGCCGAGCTTTGAAATCTTCTGCAAAAAAATCGTCGAATTGCGCCGAAACTGCAAAAAATGCCCGCCGAAAATTCCTGCTTTGACCGTCGGCGGCTGATTTTTGTTCGTCATAAAATCGTTTTTTGTTTAGAACTTAATCGAAACCGAATAATTAAAAGTTTAGTTTAATAAGTAACTTCATTATAATAAATCTTTGTTCAGATAACTCTGCCGTATTTGGCAGCGTCCGAAAAACTTTAAATTTATGAAAAATATAATTAAATTTTTGTTTGTGGTTTTGTCATTTGCAGGTTGCGCTTCAATTGTTTTTTCGCAGCCGCCGCCTGCGCCTGCAAAATCCGGCGCGCCGACGAAAGTTTACAGTGAGCCTTCGTTGAAAGACGCTATTGCGAAAGAAAATTTTTCTTCCGCCGAAGGGCGTTTTACAATTTCTCTGCCGTCGCAGATTAACGGTTACGCCGGTCTGTCGCCGCGAACTTTAGGCTTTAACGCAGCGGGAAGTTCTTACAATTGGCGAACACAGGAAGCCGTTTTGAGCGTTGCTTTTTTTGATTATCAAGACGAACTTTCTGTGCAAACCGATCAAGCGCGCCGAAATTATTTCGCCGGTCTGCGCGATGGGACAATTCAAAGTTTGAAGGCAAAACTCGTCAGCGAAACGCCGATAAAACTCGGCGAAAATTATGGTTTGAAGATTGATTTTGAATTGGCTAACGGCGTCAAAGGAACGCGCCAAGTTTTTCTCGTCGGCAAACGCCTTTATTTACTGACAGCGGCTTTTGTTCCGAACAAAGACGAAGCCGAAAAACTCGTCTCGCGTGTTTTCGATACTTTCAAGCTTATTAATCAATCGGACATTGACGAAAGCATAAAACGCAAAATTGCCGCCGCCGAGCCGAAACCTTTGCCGCAAGAACCTGTCGTATCGAAATTGAAAACCGATGCCGAAGACGACAATTTAAAAGGAAAGGTAAAGAAAATCGTGTCGGAAAGCGAAGATTTGTCGGGAACTTCGGAAAAGCAAGGGCGGAAAATGTCTTCAATCGAATACTTCAACGAACAGGGAAATTTAACGCGGCGCGAATCATTTGATTATAAAGGCAATCCGTTTCAAATAACCGTTTGGGGTTATATCGACGGCGCGCGTGTGAGTAAATCCGCAATGATTCGCTATGAGTACGACCCGCCGTCCGCAATGATTTCCACCGCATCGAATAACGCCGGAAAGCCGAAAAGCGATAATCGCTACGAATACAAACACGAATACAAATATGAGAATGGGAAATTGATTGAAAAACAATTGATTTTCAACAACGGAAAACCGAGCAATCGTTCAGTTTATAATTTTACCGGCAATCAAGTAGAACAATTGATTTACACCGGCGACGGCGAATTAAATCAAAGGTATGTTGTTACGCTAGACGAAAAAGGAAACGAAATCGAAGAAATTAACTACGACCTTTCAAAACAAAAATTTTACGGCGACAGAAAATATTCTTACGCTTACGAGTTTGACGGAAAAGGAAATTGGACGAAAAGAACTACTTCAAAATGGACGACCGAAAACGGAAAATCTTTTTATAAACCATCTTCGGTTTCTTATCGAACGATTACTTACTTTTAAATAGAAATTACTGATACCAAATCAACTATCGTCGCCAATCGCTTCGACCGGACACGCCAATAATGCTTCTTCGCAAAGCGCGATTTCTTCGGGCGTTTCCGGTTGTTTGCAAACGTATGAATAACCGTTTTCGTCGCATCGCGTGAAATTTATCGGCGAAATGTCGCGGCACACGTCGCAGTCGATACACATTTGGTCAACGTAATATTTGCCTGAAATGTTTTCCGGTAATTTGTCTCGAACTTCTGCCATAAATCATTTTAGCCACGAATAACACGAATTATTTTTTATAATTTTATTCGTGTTATTCGTGTTATTCGTGGCTAATTTCACTTGCTTCCTTCGGTCAGCGAAATCATTCTTTCAAGCGCGATGTTAGCGAAATGTTTCGTTTCGTCGTCAACTTTTATTTCGTTGACGACGTTTCCGGCGACGAGATTTTCTAAAACCCAAGCGAGGTTTTGCGGTGCGATGCGATACATCGTCGCGCACATACACAAATCAGGCGCGAGCAGGCGAATGTCTTTGTCGGGAAATCGTTTGGCGAGACGCAGGACGAGATTTAATTCCGTTCCGACAGCCCATTTTGAGCCGCTCGGCGAATTTGCGATTGTGTTGATGATAAAAGATGTCGAGCCGTTTAAATCGGATTTGTCAACGACTTCGTTCATACATTCGGGATGAACGAGAATCTTTACGCCGGGAATGTCCTTGCGAATTTGGTCAACGTGCCACGGTTTGAATCTGCCGTGAACCGAACAATGCCCGCGCCATAAAATAAGTTTCGCTTCGTGCAAATCTTCTTCCGTGTTGCCGCCGAGTTCTTCAAACGGATTCCAGAGCGCCATTTTATCGAGCGGAATGCCGAATTTGACGCCCGTGTTTCTGCCGAGATGCTGGTCTGGAAAGAAAAACATTTTGTCGAATTCTTTTAAATATTTATCGAATAAAGGAATCGCGTTCGACGACGTGCAGACGACGCCTTCGTGCCGCCCGCAAAAGGCTTTTATCGCGGCGCTCGAATTCATATACGTCATCGGCGCGACGGTTTTTTCGTCGGTAATAACGCCGATTTCCCTCAATTGTTCCCACGCGTCTTCGACCTGCTCGACGCTCGCCATATCAGCCATCGAACAGCCAGCGCCCAAATCCGGCAGGATTATTTTTTGATGTTCCTGCGCGAGAATATCAGCCGATTCAGCCATAAAATGGACGCCGCAGAAAACGATAAATTCCGCGTCTTTTCTTTTTGAGGCTTCAACCGAAAGCTGATACGAATCGCCCGTAATATCGGCGTGTTCGATAACGTCGTCGCGCTGGTAATGATGACCTAAAATAACGACGCGCGAGCCGAGAATTTTTCTCGCGTTTTCGATGCGTTCGTGCAGCTCCGGGTCCGGCATCGCCATATATTTATCGAGACTCGCCGATTGCCGCCGCGCGTCTTCCTCGCCGACTTTTTCTTTTTCTAAAACAGCTTGCAAAGTTTCGATTTTCATAACTTTTTAGATGCAGATTTCAAGTGTTAGGAGTAAGGATTTTAAGGCTTTTGACTCCAAATACTTTCGATTTTGTTTCGCTCCCAAACGCTTCTAAAGGTAATTAGCTTTCCGCTTGCCAAGGAAGCTAAAAGCCAACCTGCGACTGCGTAAATCAACAGTAAAGCGCAGTGAAATAATTTTTCTTTCCAAGATACTAAAACTTCTCCTCGACTATGTGCCTGAACGAATAAAAGCATTCCGAAAACAGCTAAAACAAAAATAGAGATAATCATATGACCGCGCAAAGCCGCAATCAGCCTAAAAATCATTTCCGATGTGATTTTATGATTGTGATTGACGTAAAAATTGATTGCGCCCGCAAATATGAGAAAAACAATTATTATCGCCAGAAAAAAAGCAAACAAGGCAAGCAAACCGCTCATAATTATTTTAATCTTTTACGTTTAATCGCTTAAATACAACCGTAATTATACAGAATATGAAAATCTTTAGCTATCGAACGGCGTTCTCGAAACTGATTTTGAATAATCGCGTTTGTCCTGTTCTAATTTATTAAAGATGAAAAACGGTTTTCCAGATTTGAACGAACTGCGGCGGAAATTTCCCAGGACGGTGGAAAATCTCGCGCATTTGCCTAACCGCGAAGCGTGGCTTTCGCGCGTTTGGGAAATCGAGCGGCGCTGGAACGATTTTCGGGAAAATCCAGATAAAAGCGAGGAAGTCGTTTTTTTTGATTCCGCGCCGAAAGATTTGGAAGTCGAAGCGGAATTTGAAATCGTCTACGCCGGCGGAACTTTGGGTTTGCTGCACGCGGCTGTGATGGCGGCGAAATATAACCGCAAAGTTCTTGTTTTCGACGCGCACGCGGTCGGGAAAACGCACCGCGATTGGAATATCTCGGACGACGAATTGCAGGAATTTGTGCGCGCCGGACTTTTTACGAAAGAAGAAATCGAAACCGCGGTTGCCAACCGCTATGAAACCGGCTTCGTCAAATTTTACGACGCTAATTCAAAGATAAAAACGCCGCCGCTTTTTATGAAAAATGTTCTGGACGTGGCGATTGAAGCCGATAAATTATTAAATCTCGCGGTCGAAAAACTCGAAAGAACCGGCGCGAAAATTATCGATAATCTGCGTTTCGTTCGCGCTTTTTCAAATAAAGAAGAAGTTTTAATCGAATGTGAAGATTTAAGAAACGGAAGGCGCAGACTTTTTTCGGCTAAACTTTTTGTCGATGCGACGGGGACGAATTCGCCGGTTTCGCGGCAGATAAACGAAGGACGTTCAATCACGCACGTTTGCCCGACGGTCGGAACTGTCGCAAGAGGTTTTCGGCGCGGCGAAAATGCAGAAGACGAGAAAGCGGTCGATTTTTCCGTCGGCGAAATTCTCGTTTCGACCGAAGACAGCGCGGACAATCGCCAGCTAATTTGGGAAGGATTCGCCGGAAATCCGCAGAAAGACGAATATACGACTTATTTGTTTTTTTACGATTCGGTTGAATCGAAAGCCGACAAATCTTTGTTTCGCCTTTTTGAAGATTATTTTGAAAAGCTGCCCGATTATAAAAATAAAACAAGCGCGTGGCGCGTCGTCAAACCAGTTTTCGGCTATATTCCAAGCGTTCATCACAATGGCTGGAAAAATGTCAAAAAAACCGCGAGCGATAGAATCCTGCTTATCGGCGACGCCGCCGGATTGTCTTCGCCTCTGACATTTTGCGGCTTCGGCTCGCACGTCCGAAATTTGCGGAAATTGACCGACGGATGCGAAAATGCGTTGCAGGAAAATCTTTTCGACGAAAGAACTTTGTCTGAAATAAACGCTTACGAGCCGCGCGTCGTTCAGATGTCGAGTCTCGCCGAATTTATGCGCCCGATGCCGAAAAGCAGAGCATCGACCGTCAACGAAACGATGAATGCCGTAATGTCGGCTTTGAGCAGATTAGATTCAAAAATCAGCCGCGAGCTTTTTCAGGACAGAATTCCGTTTGAATCATTCAAAAAAGTTCTTGCAAAGACGGCGCGGATACATCCGAAGGTTTTTAAATTGATGTTTGAACATCTCGGCGCAAAAGGTTCTTTTTGGTGGATAGCGAAAATCGCGGAAAACGCTTTGCACGAACGAAAGAAAAAGGCAAAAACGCCGCTTGAAAACAAGTGAACGGAAAGCGAATCTCGAATTGAAATAATACAACCGAATTTATCGATTCGCCGCCGGAAAACTCCATCGTATATCTTCAAACAATCCGCGCCGTCAAAATAATAATTTTATAAGCCGCAATTAACAAATTTTTTATCCGGGAAGTTTATTTCAGCTTTAAATCGATGCTCTAAATTCAATCGTTGGCATAATTATTGCGATATGGATGCAAACAGATTAGATTCGTTTGGTTTTAATACAGACGACAAAAAATCAACTTGGAAATGCGGTTCTGTGTTTTAATCAGGCAAAAACAACGAAAATAATTTTGTTGTTTCGAGGCAGAACCAAAATTAATAAAAGATAATTTGAGAAAGGGGATTTTAAAAATGGAAAATACAGATAAAACACAATCGAGCGGGACAGCCGCACCAAACACCGAAAATAAACCGAACAATCAACCGAATCCTGGTTCTGCCGCTGCCAAACCGCAGGGCGGCGAAGGTCAGAAGACGCAGGGCGGCGGTCAGCCGGGCGGCGCGGGTAAAGGCGGCGCGGGTAAAGATAGTCCGCTTGCAGAGCAGGTAGGAAATATCGTGCGCGGTGATACGGGCGCTGTCAAAGACGTTTTAAATCAAGCAAAGGAATCGACCGGCGCGGTCGCCAGCCAGGCATACGGCTTTGCTGCTGACAAAGCGACATCGGTTATTGACGAACAAAAAACAAATTTAACGCACGGCTTATCGAGCGTTGCCGATACTATTCGCCAGGTCGGAGAAACGCTTCGCGGCGGAGAAGAACCAACCGGCGTGGCAAACGTAGCAGCTCAATACAGCGACACGGTAGCCGACAAAGTTGAGCAAATTACGGGCTATCTCGATAGACGCGACCTTAACGGTCTGGTCAGAGACATTAAGGGTTTGGCTCAAAGCAATCCGGCGTTATTTCTCGGCGGCGCGTTCACACTCGGCATTTTAGCCGCGAGATTTATCAAGAGCGGAAACTCGAATCAATCGTTAATGGTTCGCGCGCAGAACGTAATGGGCAATAATTCAAATCCGCGGCGAAACACCGCCGACCAGGTTAGAAATCTCCAGCAGAATACGCAGGTAAAACCACTTGTGCGCAAAGATAATAAATCCGGCGGCGGAGCATCTATCGACACTGCTTCACAAAACAAAGGAGGCTAATTACTATGGCACAGGAAACATTGGTAAAAGAAGAAAAATCGCTGGGCGATCTTTTTTCTGAGCTTGCTACTGAAACCAGTAACTTAGTCAAGCAGGAAGTTGCATTGGCTCAGGTTGAGCTGACTCAGAAAGCGGTTAAGGTAGGCAAAAACGTCGGTTATTTAGTTGTCGGCGGCGCGGTTGCTTACGCGGCTCTGCTCTCATTTGTCGCGGCATTGATAATCGGTCTGGGATATTTGCTGGGCAGTTACGGGTGGGCGGCATTAATTGTTGGAGTAGTAATACTTGTTGGTGCCGTAATAATGATTATGTCTGCTTTAAATGCTTTAAAAAATACCGGACTGACGCCGACGCAGACAGTCGAAACCATTAAGGAGGATGCACAATGGCTGAAAGACCAAGTGAGTTAAATGAAGAAGAAACGCAGTTGAGAAGCGGCACAACCGGCGCGATTGTTCGCGCGGACGACACATCAGACAATGTTTATCTGGAAAACCGTTCGACCGACGATGCGGCGGGCGTAGATACCGAATCAACGCCGGACGATGAAGCAACTGCCGACACCGAGCAGATACGCGAGCAAATTGAAGAAACCCGCAGTAATCTCGGAGATACGATTAACGCTATTCAGGAAAGACTTAGTTTTTCAAACATCAGCGAACAGGTGAAAGACGAAGTTTCGGATCATATTAACAGCGCAATCACTACGGCGAAAGATTCCGTTTACGATGCGACAATAGGAAAGGTGGGAACATTTATGACTTATATAGACAAAGGAATGAACGATTTAAGTAAAACAGATATGGGACGCTCCGCCAGTCGGAATCCGGTTGCTTTATCCTTAATCGGATTAGGTCTCGGAATGCTTTTGGTCAACGGCTTTTCTTCCAAAAAACGTTCGACGTATAGTTATGAAAGAGAATATGACAGCGATTACGATTACGACACGACGGACAGCTATCGCGGAAGAAATCTTTCGTCGAGAGGCGGACGTTCGACGATTGAAACGGCTCAAAATAAAGTAAGCGATGCGGCTAACACGGCTTACAGGGGCGTCAGCAGCGCGGCAAGCTCGGCGTATGAAGGCGTCAGCGACGCGGCAGGCACGGCGTATGAAGGCGTCAGCAGCGCCGCCGGAACGGTTTCCGACACGGTTACGAATGTTGCCGGAACAGTTTCCGATACGGTCAGCAGCGCGGCTAGCGGAGCATATAAGCAAGTTGGAAATCTAGGTTCAAAAGCCAAAGACGCAGCCGAATCCGCGCAGGAACAGTATGAATATTATATGGACGAAAACCCGCTCGCCGTTGGCGCAGTTGCATTAGCGCTCGGCGCTGCGGTAGGTATGGCGTTTCCTTCGACTAAAGCGGAAAACCGGCTGATGGGAGAAAAACGCGAACAATTACTGCAAAAAGCCGAAGAAACCGCGCGCGAAGCTATCGGTAAAGTTCAGCAGGTTGCGGGAGAAGTATCGAATACAGTCAAAGACGTTGCCGGTGATGTTGCCAATACAGTCAAAGAAGGTGCTGGAAATGTCGCTGATAAAGTTAAAGACGGTGCTGAAAACGTAACGCAGACTGCAAAGGACGAAGCTAAAAAACAAGGCTTAACACAACAGTAGTGTTTCGCTGCCTTAATTTTGTTAATTAAAATTTCGGCAAAAGTTCTTGCGTTCAAACGCGGAACGCACTTTGCTTCTTCCAGAACAAAGCAGTAGTGGTAGTAAAAGAAGAAAAAGGGCAGTATCGACTTAAGTTAAGTCGATACTGCCTCTTTTCTTTTCGCAGATTTGCGGAAGAATCTTATTTTTCTATTCTTTTCAGGTTATTCATATACGGCTGCAAAATTTCCGGCACTAGAATCGTGCCGTCCGCCTGCTGGTAATTTTCAAGAACGGCAATCCACGTTCGCCCGACAGCCAGAGCCGAGCCGTTTAAGGTGTGAACGAATTCCGGTTTCGCGCCGCCCGAACGCTTGAATCTAAGATTCATTCGGCGCGCCTGAAAATCTCCGCAGTTTGAACAGCTCGAAATCTCGCGGAAAGTTTTCTGGCTCGGCAGCCAGACTTCGATGTCGTAGGTTTTGCGCGCCCCGAAACCCATATCGCCGGTCGATAAAACGACGGTTCTGTATGACAAATCCAAAAGCTGTAAAATTCTTTCGGCGTTCGCCGTCAACTTTTCGTGTTCTTCTTCGGAATTTTCCGGCAGCGCGAGTTTAACGAGTTCGACTTTTTCAAATTGATGCTGGCGAATCAAACCGCGTGTATCGCGCCCGTGGCTTCCGGCTTCGGAACGAAAACAAGGCGTGTAAGCCGTGAAACATTTCGGCAAATCGGCGGCGCTCAATGTTTCTCCGGCGTAATAATTTGTTACCGGAACTTCGGCGGTCGGAATTAAGGCAAAGCCGCGCTCGTCTCTGATGTGAAATAAATCGTCTTCAAATTTCGGCAGCTGATTCGTGCCGAAAAGCGCGGCGCGATTGACGAGAAACGGCGGCAGAGTTTCCGTGTAGCCGTGTTCGGTCGTGTGAACGTCGAGCATAAAATTGACGAGCGCACGGCTTAAACGAGCGCCCGCGCCGTTGAGAATCGCAAAGCGCGAACCGGCGATTTTCGTCGCCCGCTCCAAATCGAGAATGTTCAGGCTTTCGCCCAAATCAACGTGGTCTCGCGGCTCGAAATCAAACTCTTTCGGCGTTCCCCAGCGACGAATCTCGACGTTTGCCGATTCGTCCGCGCCGACCGGAACGTCGCCTGCCGGAATGTTCGGCAAACCCGCAAGCAGTTCGCTCATCGCGTTATCGAATTCGTTGCGTTTTGATTCAAACTCCGTCTGCTTTTCCTTTAAGCCGGAAACTTCGGCTTTTTTCGCATCGGCTTCTGCACGATTTCCGGCTTGCATCAGAACTCCGATTTCACGGCTCGAAGCGTTGCGCGTTTGATTGAGCTTATCGGCTTCGGCGATAACGCGGCGGCGTTCGGCGTCGAGTTCGACGAATTTTTCTAAACTGTCAGCCGGAAAATTACGGTTTCGCAAAGCGGTTTTCACCGCGTCGAGATTTTCCCGGACAAAATTCAAATCAAGCATTTTCAAATCCTCTGTGGTAAAATAACGGTTTCGTTTAATTCTATTTATTTTAATAATTTCAAACTATCTAGATTATATATGACACAGAAAATTCGTAAAGCGGTGTTTCCCGCCGCCGGTCTCGGAACGAGATTTCTGCCCGCGACGAAATCTTCGCCGAAAGAAATGCTGCCGCTGGTTGATAAGCCGCTGATTCAGTATTCGGTCGAGGAAGCCGTAGCAAGCGGAATCGAATCGATTTTAATTATTACGGGACGCGACAAAACGGCGATTGAAAATCATTTCGATATTTCTTTCGAGCTTGAACAGGTTTTGAAAGAGCGCGGCAAAACGGAAATGTTTGAACTCGTCCGGGGCGTTTCCGAGCTTGCCAAAATTACATACACGCGCCAGAAACAGGCTTTGGGTTTGGGACACGCCATTTTGCAGGCGAAGGATTTTGTCGGCGACGAAGCGTTTGCCGTTCTTCTCGCCGACGATGTGATGGACTCGGAAACGCCCGCGCTTAAACAGCTTATGGATGTTTACAAAAAATACGAAGCGCCCGTGATGGCGACGATGCAGGTTGCGGGCGAGGCGATTTCGCGTTTCGGCGTTATCGACGCCGAAGAAGTCGAGCCGAATGTTTTCAAAATAAAATCGGTCGTTGAAAAACCGAAATACGAAGACGCGCCGTCGGATATGGCGGTTATCGGGCGTTATATTTTCACGCCGGACTTGTTCGGCGCTATCGAAAAAATCGAGCCGGGCGCGGGCGGCGAATATCAGGTTGCCGACGCGATGCGCATACTTCTTGGCGAAGGCAAGCCGTTTTACGCCGTCAAACTCGAAGGCACGCGCCACGACGCGGGCGACAAGCTCGGTTTTTTAATCGCAACGGTCGAGTTTGCGTTAAAGCGAAAAGATTTGGGCGCGGATTTTCGTAAATATCTTAAAACATTAAATTTGTAAAAATATGTAAGGTTTATGACAGACTCGAAACAGGTTTTTAAGATAAGGTATACTAAGTTTTACAATTTTTTTTTGTGGCGAAGAATAAAGCAGCACAATGCCGAAACTTCGCCATATTTATTTGGAGTGTAAAAGATTGTGGAAGGAAAATTGCCCGAAAAATTTATTATAAGACAACCACGGCTTGCCGTCGGCTACGAATGCACGCCGATTGGAAACGCCGAAAGATTATTCGGCGAGCCGCGCGACGTTCTGGACGCCACGCGCCATTACGAACGCTTTGAATATGATTTCGATTTGCAGGAAGAACTCGGCGTCCGCGAGCTTCGCTATCCGGCTTGCTGGGACAAGGTTTTAGTCGCGCCGTATGAATACGATTTTGAAAAAATCGCTCCCGTTATGGAATCGATGCGCGGGCGCGGATTCGTTCCGACGATTGATTTATGTCATCACAAAGTTCCGAAACTAATCGAAAACGGCTTTGCAAATCCTGAATTTCCTAATCATCTGCTGCATTTCGCACTCGAATTTCAAAAGGCGTTTCCGTTTGTCGAGCGTTACACGATTATCAACGAGCCTGCCGTAACCGCGCTGTTTCATTCGACCGAAGTCGGAATTTGGGCGAAACACCGCTGGAGCGACGTATTTTTGAATATGGCGGAAGCGATTTCGACGGTTTCGCGTGCGATGAAACAACGAAATCCGAATATTCGATTTTTCCAGCCCGAACCGATTGACCACGATGCGATTGCGGAAAACGCCGACGCCGAACTAATCGCTTTTGTTGAATTTCTCCGGCAGCACGGGCGTTTCGGAATGGATAATCTGCTCAGGGGCAGAATCGACGAGGCGCACCCGTTTTTCAAACATCTTGTAGAACAAGGCGCGGACGCTGAAAGAGTTTTACGGTTTCAGAAAAATACGGCTGAACCGTATCAGAAAGATTTGGACTTTTACGCGCACTGTTTCAAAATCTGGTTTCGCAATCGCGGCGGACACATAACGCACAAGATAAATCCGAATCCGCCGAGTCTTGCGGCGGTTATCGACTATTACAGAAAAAAACTGCCCGATATGCGGCTCGGCATCGGCGAGACAAACGTGCGCGGCAACGTGCGCGACAGAATCACGTTCTTTAAATGGGTTTTGGAACAGTGCGCGATTGCGAAAATCGAACGGGTTTCGTGGTGGGGATTGACCGACTCCGATATGTGGGGCGGCGGAAACCTGACGCGCTGGTGGCGACAGAAAAGCCCCGACCCGGTGGGAATCTACACGCTGACCGACGACCGCGAAAACGGCAGACTCTGGACGCGCAGCCGCAATGAATTTTCCGAAATCGTCAGGGCTTACGGCAACGGTCAAATCTCAATCGCCGACATTCCCGCATACGAATTTTCCGGCGAAATGCAGACAGCTTTAAACGGTTTCGCCCGCCTGCATATGAAACATTTCTTTGAAAAAAGTGTAATTGTCGGAGCGCGGGCATCTTGCCCGCAAAACGTGCCGCAGCGCGTCAACGCGTTTGATTAGATTCAATATTAAATTTAATCAAACGTCTTTTGAACGCCGAAGCGCGTTCAAAAGCGGGCAGGATGCCCGCGCTCCCGGTGAGAAAGTTCTATTCGTTTAAGAAATAACGAATCAGATAAAATGCCGCAAAATTCAGTTTGCGGCATTTTTCTTTTTTCGGTTTCTATTCTTTATTTTACGTCTATGTTATTGACGTTGAGCGTGTTTCCGGTGGCGCGGCGAAAGTTCGAGATTGCTTTATTTAAATCGGTCTGCGCCTGTAGTTCTCTGCTTCTGGCGGCGAGCAGTTCGGTTTGTCTTTGAAAAACGAGAAAAACCGTCGATGTTCCGGCGCGAAACTGTCTTTGTTCGCTTTCAAAAAGCTGTTCGGCGGAAGAACGCGAAGCGGCGGCGGACGCCAGTCTGGCTTCGGCGGAGCGCAGAGACTGCGTTGTATTTCTCACGTCGGCTTCGATAATCTGTTCGGCTTGCGCGCGTTGGTTTGTAATCTGGTTTCCCTGCGCCAGCGAGCTTCCCAGGTTTGCCGCCGCGACACGATTGCCGAGCGGCAGCGAGATTCGGACACCGGCTTGATACGTCGGATATTTTTGCGCAAGCAGGCTCGAAAGCGAATTGAAATAACCGCCAACCAGATTCTGCGGCGGCGACGAAACGCTTGTCGTCGGCTGAACGACGAGCGGCGGCAGATTCTGCGTCGCGGAAAGCTGGTTGATACGCGCCAGCAAATCGGGATTTACAGTATTTGTATTCGTTCTGGTCAGGTCGTTTGCCGCTCCCGCCAAACCGTTTGACGTGTAGGCTGCGAATAAATCGATTTGCGGTTTTGTCTGGTCGCGGAAATATCTTGTGTTAATGTCGTTGACTTCGGCATTTACCTGTAATTGCTGGAGTTCGGGACGATTTTTGAGCGCTTCGCCGACGGCGATTTCGAGCGGCACGCGCGGCGCTTCGATTTCGACGGGCGTAACCGGCGTCAGCGAGCGAAACCAGATGTCGGACGTTCTGTCCTTCAAAATCAAGGTTTTCAGCGTGTTTTCCGCAATTGTAATGCTTTCCTGCGCCGTGTAAACGTTCTGCTCGAAGGTCGTAATCTGCGAATTGGCGGCGATGATTTCAATCGGCGCGAGAACGCCTTTGCTGACCAGTCTTTGATTGCTTCCAAGCTGAAGACGCGCCTGTTTAACGGCGTCGATCTGCACCTGCAAATTGCGAAGGGCGAAAACCAAATCCCAATATGACTGCTCGACCTGGCTGATAACGTCGATAACTCTCTGGCGAAACTGCGCGTCGGTCAATGAGAGATTTTTTTTAGCGATTTCGATATTGCGCCGCTGAAGGTCGAACCGCAATCCGCGCCACAAAGGCTGTGTGTAGCCGAAGTTAAGCGCGGTCGGAAACTGCGGATTGAGCAGGGAGTTCTGGTTGTTTGTCGAGTTTCTACCGGACGTAAAAGAAGAATTATAAAAGCCGCCGGCAAACGGCGAAAAACCGCTCGCGCCGACATCGCCGAAAAAGTTTTTCTGCGTAACCGAACCGCTCGAACCCGCGCCGCCGATGGTCGAAGCGGTCGGCGTCGTGCGGCTTTCATAATAAGTCTGCGAAACAATCGCCGGGTCATAGACGCCGCGCGCCGCGCGCAAATTAAATTCGGCAATCTGCACGGTAATTTTCGAGCTGTCAACGTCGTTATTGTTTTGCAGAGCCATTTTGACGGCATCGTCAAGCGAGAGCGGCAATTGATTCATCATATCGACGCCGACGCGCTCGGCTGAAGGCAGCGGGCGAATCGGCGCTTCAAAGTTAGGCGCAACCGGCGGCGGTTCGGTCGGCAAATCGGACGGCGCAGTATTTTTCACATCGCCGACGTTTTGTCCGGGCGTCGGCGGCACGGCGTTTCCGGTCGGAATTGCGGTCGTGTTGGTCGTTCTCGTATTGTTCGTGCCTCTGTCGGTCGGATTCGTCGTGGTCGGCGTTACGGGCGGCTGCACCGGATTTGGCGTCGTCGGAACGGTTGTCGGCGGCGGCGCGGGATTCGGCGGCACTTGCGCCCGCGCCGAAATCGGCGTCAGACATAACCCGAACGCCAGCAAAAACGCGGCTTTAACGAGCAGAGAATTATTTTTTGTAAAACTGGTAGACATAAACACCTATAAGACTTTCTCAAAAATGCGGAAACGCGCGTTAGTCGAGTGTGAACTTCGCCCTTGCTTACGCGCGGGCTTCTGCAAATGTGAGAAAGTCCCGACCTAAATTTTTTCGCCCGAAGGCTGGTCGGTAAAATCGTCGCCTCTTTCGGCGCTCGGCTTGATTCCCTCTTTGTTTCTTCTGAACGCGCCGCTTAGTTTCTGGAACGCGGGGCGAATTCGGGTTTCCCTGAACCGGCTGTATTTATTGCCCGAACCGCTCCAGATTTTCGATTCCTGCACGTCTTCAAACAGCGAGTAAAAAACCGGAACGGCGAGCAGCGTTAAAAGCAGGCACATCGATTGCCCGCCGACGACGAGAACGCCGATTGAACGATTTGTCGCCGCGCCCGCGCCGCTTCCTAAAATCAGCGGAATCATACCGGCGACGAGCGCGATTGTCGTCATCAGAATCGGGCGCAGGCGGTCGCGGTTCGCCTGAATAATCGCGTCGTAACGCTCCATTCCTTTGGCGCGCAAACCGTTCGTATGGTCGATTTGCAGAATCGCGTTTTTCTTGACGATTCCGAATAATAATAAAATGCCGAGCGCGGAAAAGATATTGAGCGTCTGTCCGGCGATTAAAGTCGAAAGCAGTGCGAACGGAATCGACAGCGGCAGCGTCAAGAGAATCGTTACCGGATGAATAAACGACTCGAACTGCGCCGCTAAAATCAGATACATAAAGACGAACGAAAGCAGAAAAGCGAGCATAAACGATTCGTAAGCGCGCTGTAACTCCTGCGATTGTCCGGTTACGCCCGTGCGGTATTCCTGCGGCATATTCAGTGTCGCGGCGTGTTTCTGCAAAACGGCGAGCGCGTCCGATTCCGAAGCGTTCGGCGGCAGACTGGCGGAAATCGTAACCTGTCTCTGCCGGTTGAGACGGCTAATCGAAGCCGGACTCAAGCCTTCTTCGAGCCGGACGAGATTTTCAAGCCCGACCGTTCCGCCGTTTGACGAAGCGACCGTAAAATATTTCAGATTATCGCGCGTTCGGCGAAACGGTTCGTCGGCTTGCAGGAGAACGTCGTATTGGTCAGAGCCTTCGGCAAACGTCGAAACGCGCTGTCCGGCACTCATAATATTTAACGCCTGCGCGACATCGCCCGCTTTGACGCCCAAATCCGCCGCGCGCGCGCGGTCAATCCGCACGCGAATTTCGGGACTTCCGAGTTCGAGCGAGCGGTCGGCGTCGCGGAAAGTGTCGTCGGCGCGGAGCTTTTCGACTAATTGATTAGAAAACTGGTCGAGTTTTTCAATATCGGGACCCGCGATGTAAAAACCGATTCCCGAACCGCCGCGCCCTAAACCTAAACTGCTGCCGATTGAAGACGAGCCGGAAACATTGACGCGGTAATCCTTCGACGAATATTTTTTGACGATGCCGCGCGTTTTGTTTATCAAATCGGACTGCGACATTTTCCGTTCGGCAACCGGCGCGAGAGAAACGTTGACGTTTCCGGTATTGGACGCGCCGCCGCCCCAACCGCCCGCCTGCACGAGCGTGTTCCGCACGCCCGGAAGCTGCTGGCGAATGTCGCGCGCGATGCGGTCTAAAATGCTTTGCGTGGCGGCGAGACTCGTGCCTTGCGGTCCGCGCAGATTAACCGAAAACGCCGATTCGTCTTCATCGGGCAAAAAGCTCATTCCGACGTATTTAAATAACGGGTAAATCGAGACAACCGCCAAAACGCACAAGCCGACAATCAACCAACGGTGCGCCATCGAAAATTTCAAAAGCCACGTATACGTGCGGTCGATTTTGCTGTAAAACCACGAATCCTTGCTTTCATTTCGGATTTTCGATTTCGGATTTTCGATTTCGTTTGCGACTGCTTCATCATCCGAATTTTCGGATGAATGATTTTCAAAATGCTGACTTTCTTTATCCTTTATCTCCGCATCATCTTCCTTCGGCTTAATCCAGCGCGCCGCGAGCATTGGCGTCAGCGTGAAGGAAACAATTAACGAAACGGCAATCGCCGCCGCGCTCGTCAAACCGAACGACGACATAAAACGCCCGACGATGCCGGTCATAAAACCGACGGGAATAAAAACGGCGAGCAGGCTCAAAGTCGTCGCCAGAACCGCGAGACCGATTTCGCGCGTGCCTTCGATTGCCGCCTGAAACGGGTGCATTCCCTTTTCTTCAACATAACGGTAAATGTTTTCAAGCACGACAATCGCGTCGTCAATGACGATTCCGACCATCAGCGTTAAAGCCAGCATCGTCATCTGGTTAAGCGAATAACCGAGCGCGGCGATGGCGGCAAAGGCGGCGATAATCGAAACCGGAATCGCCAGTGCCGCGATAATCGTCGAGCGAATATTCCACAAAAACAAAAAAACGACGACAGCCGCGAGAAGTCCGCCGATTACAAGATGTTCCTCAATGGCGTGCAGGCTGTTTTCGATAAATTCGGACTGGTCGCGCGTAACGGCGACTTTTACATCCGGCGGCAGCGTCGGAATAATTTCCGCCATTCTCTCTTTAACGCCGGAAATTAAGGCAACCGTGTTCGAGCCGGATTGTTTGCGAATGGCGAGGAAAACCGACTGCACGCCGTCGAGCGATGCCGCCGTCGTCGGGTCGACTCCGGCGTCTACGACACGCCCGACATCTTTAATTTTGACCGGAAAACCGCTGCGCGTCGTGATGACAAGCTCGCCGAACTCGCTGATGTCGGTGATTTTACTTAATGTCCGCAGCGCCGTGGTCTTCGCGCCTTCGTTGACCGAACCGCCCGGCGATTCGGTGTTCTGCGCTCTGACTGCATTTGAAACTTCCGTAACCGAAAGATTAAAAGCGCGCAGTCGATTCGGGTCGAGATAAATTTTAATCTCACGCTGGCGTCCGCCGAAAATCTGGACTTCGCCGACGCCTTCGGCATTTTCGATGCGTTCCTGAATTTGATTTTGAACGAGGTCGGTGAGTTCCACGACTCCGCGCGGCGCGCTGACGGCGTAAATTAAAACCGGCTGTGAATCCGGGTCGGATTTGCGGACGACCGGCGGGTCGGCGGTTTCCGGCAGCCGATTAATGACGCCGCTCAGTTTCTGCTGAATCTCCTGATACGCCTGGTCGGGATTTTTTTCGAGATTAAAAGTCAGCGTTACGTTCGAGCGTCCCTGCGAAGAAGTCGAGCGCATCTCGTCGATGCCGGGAACGGTATTGACTGCGCCTTCGATAATGTCGGTTACTTCCGATTCCATCTGCTCCGGCGCGGCACCCGTATTCGTCGTCTGAACGTTGACGGTCGGCAAATCGATTTTCGGAAAACGGTCAACGCCGAGCGTAAAAAAACTGAATCCGCCGACAACCGTTAAAAGCAAAACGATGACGGTCGCGAAAACCGGACGATTGACACAAATTTCAGCTAACCATTGCATAGTCTTTTAAGTCCAAAGTCTAAAGTCCAAAGAGTCCAAAGTCTAAAGACAAAAGCAGGTTTTAAGTTTAATGCCCGATGTCTAATGTCCAAAGTTAATGCCCGCATTTGCTAACCTGATTTTGGACTTTGGACTTTGGACTTCTTGGACTCCTCAGACTTTGACTAGAAACCAACCTTCGCACCTTCGTATAATTGCGGCAGATTGCTTGTAGCGATTGTTTCGTCGGCATTGACGCCGTTTAATATCTGAATCGTATCGCCTTCTTCCGTGCCGAGCTGGACGACGCGAAGTTTTGCCGCGCCGTCCTGAATTACGAAAACGCGATACGACTGCGTGCTCTGGTCGTTATAAACTGCCGCACGCGGAACGAAAACGCCGGTATTTCCGCCTTGTTTGGTAATTCTGGCGGTAGCGAACATTCCCGGACGCAGCGCGTTGTCGCCGTTTTCAATCGACGCTTCGATAATCGCCGCCCGATTTGTCGGGTCGATTGCCGGATTTACCGCCGTTACGGTTCCGCCGAATTTGCGGTCTTTGTAAGCGTCAACTTCGACCGAAACGCCTCTGCCGACGGAAATAAAAGGCACGTCGGCTTCGGCAACCTGGATTTGGATTTTAATCGGATTCGAGCGCAAAATCGTGGCGACGATTGACGCGCTTGAGACGTATTCGCCGACGGCGACGGGACGATTGCTGATAAAACCGGAAAACGGGGCGCGAATTATCGTGTCGGTAATCGCCTGCTGTGCGATGCCGACCTGGGAGCGCGCCGCTTCAACTGCCGCCTGCGCGCTTTTTATCGCCTGATTGCTTTGTTTAGCGGTATTTATCGCCGCCGCCTGCGCTTGCTTGGCGCTGTTGAGCCGCGCCCGCGCCGTGTCGCGCGTCGTTCGATACTGGTCATATAAAATCATCGAAACGTCGCCGGTTTCCACCAAATCGCGGTAACGTTTTTCGTTGACTTCGGCAAGTTTCAATTCGGCGAGAACCTGTGCGTAACTGGCGTTCGCGGCTAAAACTTCGGGAATCGTCGATGCGGAAAAAGTTCCGTTCTGAGATAATCCGAGACGCGCTTCGGCTTGGCGCACGCCCGCGACTGCCTGCGTAACGCCCGCTTCGGCTTCGGCAAGACGAAGGCGGGCATCCCTGTCGTCGATTTTGGCAATCACGCTGCCCTGTGCGACGAAATCGCCGACGTTCGCCGAAACATTAACGATTTTGCCCGCCGTTTTCGGCGCGATGTCGGAAGTTTCGTCGGCAATAAGGCTGCCCGTCGCCTGTATAAAAGCCGCGACTTCCCGCGATTCGACTTTCGCCGTCGTAACCTGAATCGGCGCTTCTTCTTTCGCCGCCTGATTAGCGCCGCCCGCGCGGTAGCCTTCGCCCGATTTAGCGCCGCAGCCGATTAAAAAAACTGAAACCGCCGTCAAAAAAATCGGGACGGCGATTTTGCGACGGCGAAAAAATGTTTGAAAACGCATAAAATATCAGTTGAATTTTTATAAATACGGACAATTTCAGTAGCCGAACGAATCAGAAATCTAAGATTTTAATTTACCCTTAAAACAAGCCGCATCTTTTTATAGACACGCGCAAAAAGAAAACGGTTACAAATTAAAATCCATTTGATGCAAAACGCAAGCTTAAACTTTTCCTGTAACTTTTTCTTCAATTCCGTTGTCTTTATTATTAAGAGCGAACAAAGGGTTGGTTTTATTACTAAATTTCGCGGCTTTTCCGACGATGCGACTTGTCAATACCATTCCGGTAACTAAAAATAAGAAGAATTTTACTGCGAATGATTTTGCGGCGGAGCGTCGATTGGAAAACTACGAAGATTTATCGGATTCGGATTTGAATAAACGGGCGGGCGACGGCGACGAAAACGCTTTCGCCGAAATCGTGCGCCGTTACAGCCCGCGCGTTTTCCGGTTCGCCGGACGCTTTTTCCGCCGCCGCAGTCTGGTCGAAGAAGCGGCGCAGGAAGTTTTTCTGAAAATTTTCACGCAGCTGAAAAGTTTTGAAGGACGCGGCTCGTTTGAAGGCTGGCTGACCAGAATCACGGTTAATACGTGCATTAATCTGCTGCGAAATCAGAAGCGCGAAACCGATTTGACCGTTTCCGATTTGAGCGACGACGAAAGCGACTGGCTGGAGCGGCAAATGTCGGACGCGGCAATGCTCCGCCATCAAAACGAAGAAGAAAAAACGATTGCGGCTGATTTGGTCAACCGCGTTCTGGACGCGATGTCGCCCGACGACCGTCTGGTTTTAACTTTAATCGACGGCGAAGGACATTCGATAAAGGAGTTGGCGGAGATGACCGGATGGTCTGAATCGAAGGTCAAGGTTCAGGCGTTCAGAGCGCGCCGCAAAATGCGCCGCGCCGTCGAAAGCCTGCTTAAAAAATCAGCCGCGCAAGAGGTTTTTACAAAATGAAAAACGAACATATTCTGGACATTCTCGACGAAAAGGCGTTTGCGGACCTGAGCGAAAGCGATTTGAAAATCATCGGCGCTCACGCTTCCGGCTGCGCCGACTGCCGCCGGCAATATTCAGCCGCGAAACTCTCGTCCGTTTTACTAAAAGAAGCCGTGGACGAAATTTTCGCGCCGCCGTTTTTCGCGACGCGCGTAATGGCGAATCTGCGCGAAAGACAACTTGCCGTTAATCCGACGGCGGCAGTCGGGCGAATGTGGAACGCCTCGAAAATCGTCGTCGGCGCGATGACGGCGACAGTTGCCGTTTTAATAATGCTGACCATTTTCGCTCCCGACTTAACGACGGTTTCGAGCCGCGCCAACACCGATGTTTTTAATAACTATTCGACGGAAATGGTTATCTTAAACGAAAAAATCCCGACGAAAGAACCGACCAACGAGCAGATTTTTCAAATCGTCTACGGCGCGGATAAATAAAAGAACGGCTGTGGAAAAAGTTGTGGAAAAGTATTATTTATGAGCGACAGCAAATTTAACCGGCAGATACGAATAGCGGCATTAACTATTTTTTTTCTCGGCTTCGTCGGCGGCGCGCTTGCCTTAAACGCTTATCAGGTGTGGTTCGGCGCGGGTTCTTCGGCGGGAACGAAATCAGAGCGCTTCGAGCGGATTTTTAAAGAACTCGAACTCTCCGACGCGCAGAAAATCGACGTGCAGACAATAGTCGGCGAAACGCGCGAGGAAATTCAAAATTTAAAAAAAGAGCGGGATTCGCATATTCGGGAGATTCGCGGGCGCTCGGACGAAAGATTTAAACAGGTTTTTAATGCCGGACAATGGGCGAAGTTTCAAAGCCTGCGCGAAGAGCTTCGCCGGGACAAAAAGGACGATAACGCCGGCAAGCACTGAAAAGCAAAATTCCGCTTCGGTTTATCGGCTGACAGATTTTTAAACGGATTCTAAAATCGCGCCAATCTCCCGCTCGAAATTTTCATCCGCAAGCTACCTCAAAAACAACGGTGCGGCAAGATTATTTTGTTTTTCCTTCGCGCCTTCGGGCGATATTTTTTGTTTTCCGCAAGGCGTCCGAGGCAGTTTCGAGCTGCAAAAAAGCCCTGAACATTTGCTCAGGGCTTTTTTATTTTCATATTTATCGCTCGCCGCGCTCCCGTTCGACTTCGCTTTCCAATTTAACGCCGAGCTTTTTCGCACCCGGCTGGTCGAAGGTTTCAATCCAGCGCAGGGATTCGTCCAGAATGCGAAGCTGATGTTCTTTAAAGTTCGGCTTGCCGGCGACCGAGCCGAATTCGCCGTCGTAAAACGCCGTGCGCGGCGGGCGAACTCTGTCGGTCATTGTGCCGTCAACCGACAGCATAATCGTCGGCACGTTTGCCGTCTCCAGCGCGCGGGCGACGATTCCCATTGTTTGATGACACAGGCGCGACGCCGGAATGAGAAGCGCCGCCTGAACTTCGTAGCGCGCGACGCGTTCGGCAATCTGCGGCGCGAGATGGTCGGAGACGAGCCGCGCGTTCGGAATATAACCGTTTAAGCTCCACCAGACGTTGTTTAATGCGCCGATAACGCCGTTTCCCGCGTATTCGACCAGCCGCGCCACCGGAATCTGCGAATTCATATCCGCGCGAACGGCGGTCGGGTCGTAGCCGCGCGACGCGTAAATCAAATCCGTCGCCTCAACTTCAATCGGAATTTCGCGGAATGTCGCGTCGCCGTCGCGGGCGCTGACATCGAATGGCGTCGTGCCGTCGATATATGCGCCAGCCGACGAAATCAGCGCCAGATTAAGCATCGGAAGCGCGCGCCGCGCCGGAACGAACGGCGCGTGTTCGTTGACGACGAACGGGTAATTGTCGAGATTGTCGTTGGCGCGCCAGTTGCGGTAGCGCCCGGAAAACTGCGTCGCGTTTTCGATTATCATCGGCTGTCTCACCTCCATTTTCCGAGTTTCAAAGCCGAGCCGTCGTTCGATATTTTCTCTAATTGAATTGAACATTTGTTTTATCCGGTATTAAATTTTTGTCCGCGCTTTGTCGGCGCGCCATAAAAAAGTATGCGATTAAAGCGGCAGTCATCGCGGCTGTCAAAACCCAGACCGAGTATTGATGAAGATTATCAAACTGAATCCGCGACGGGTCGCCAACCGCAATTTCATCAATAGGGCGTCCGACTTGCGCTTTAATTATTGAAAGCCACAGCGCGATGACGAATTGCCCGGCAGCGCAGGCGAGCATTAAAATTAAAAGCAGAAATCTTTCCGTCCAGAGACGGAAACGATTCGCGCCGGTTTGTTTGATAAAAGAGCTTGCCAGCAAAATCAAGCCGACGATTAAGCCGCCGTAGTTGACGATTGCGAGCGTCCGCGAAACAATCGCGCCCGCAATTTCGCGCGAAGGCAAAACCGCAAACGCGCTCGGCGCGACGGCAAAGCTGAAAAAACACGCCCCGCCGAGCCACAAAATCAATAACAGACGCCTTATGTCGGAAAAAAAGTTCATTTAATTTATCGCTTGAATCAACGGCTATTATGTAGTTTTTCGCCCGAAAGGGCAAAACCTTGTCGAAAGCGACGCGGAAACTTTATCGTCGATTACGATTTTCTTCATTGTTGCTGATTGAACCGGCGCTTTGCCGCGCTAATTTTGATAATTAAAATTCCGGCAAAAGCTCTCGCGTTCAGACGCGAAACGCGCCTTGCTTCTTCGTCAGGCAAAGCGACGCGTTCCCTGCGTGAACTCAAAGCGCTTAAAAACTTTGGTTGCTAAAGCATCGGCTGAAACCGGCGGCAGTTTATCGGGAACAGCTAAACTTCCTTCATCTCCGCGTCTCGCTTTTCCGGTCGCAGATGCGGAAACAGAATCACGTCGCGGATTGAATGCTTATTCGTCAGCAGCATCACCAGTCTATCAATCCCGATGCCGATTCCGGCGGCGGGCGGCATTCCGTAAGCCAGCGCGCGAATATAATCTTCGTCCAAAACCATCGCTTCCTCGTCGCCCGTCTCGCGTTCCTGCATCTGGTCAATAAACCGCTCGTATTGTTCCTGCGGGTCGTTAAGTTCCGAAAAACCATTGGCGCATTCCATCCCGTTGATAAACAATTCAAACCGCTCGGCAATCTGCGGATTCTCCGGCGACGCTTTCGACAAAGGCGAAATTGATTTCGGGTAATCTGTGATGAATGTCGGTTGGATTAGTTTTTCTTCAACTGAATTTTCAAATATATAAACCAAATCGCGTGCGGCTTGTTCGGTTTGATTTTTAGAAGCGTCAAATGTTTTTTGCGTTTCCTCTACTGCTTCTTGCCATATTTTTCTCGTGAAATTTATCGTTCGCTCTCGATGCGCGCTCATTTCTTCTTTGGATACTTGCATTAACACGGGTTTGCGTTCCTCGGTCGGCTCGCTCGATGCCGCTTTCCCTTTAATACCGTAATTAACTAATGTGCGTAGTTTTTTCGCGTCGTCCAGCCAGGAAACATCATATTTTTCATCGAGTAAATCGCTGAAAGTCATAAGGAAATCTTCGGGATTTTCGCCCTCGTCAATTTGTCTTTGTTGAGTTTCGATATTAAAAGACAAATCTCTGTGAATTGCTTCTTTCATCGTCAGTCTCTCAAACTGTTCAAAATCAATTTCCGCCCAACCGTATTTCACCTGCAAACTTCCGCCCGTCGCTTTTCGCACCGATTCTTTAATCATCGCCTCGCTGAAATCCATCATTCCCGAAACGTCCATATAGGCGCAGTAAAATTCGAGCATCGTGAATTCGGGATTGTGTTTATTTGAAAGACCTTCGTTGCGGAAATTGCGGTTGAGTTCGTAAACCTTTTCAAAACCGCCGACGGTCAGCCTTTTTAAGTAAAGCTCCGGCGCGATGCGGGCGTAAAGCGTGATGTCGAGCGCGTTGTGATGCGTCTCGAACGGTTTCGCCGCCGCGCCCGTTGCCTTCGGCGTCAGCATCGGCGTTTCGACTTCGATATAACCGGCGTCGTCCAAAAACCGGCGCATTCCGCTGATGAGTTTGGCGCGGCGCTCGAAAACTTCGCGTGTCGTCAAACCTTCGTGTTCGATTTGCAGACTCGACGCGATTAAATCGGCGTAGCGAAAACGGCGCTGCAATTCCGGGTCGTTGATGCCGTGCATCTTGTCGGGCATCGGCAACAAGGCTTTCGATAAAAATTGAATCGTCTCGACGTGAACCGACAATTCGCCCGTGTTCGTCAAAAATAAGTAACCGCTCGCGCCGATAAAATCTCCGTGGTCGAGTAACTTAAACAACTCCCACGCCGCGCCTTCGGTTTCAATCTTTTCTCCCGTGTCGTTGCTGATTGCCGCCGCGTCCTGTTTGCGAACGTAAATCTGCAAACGATTTACGCCGTCGCTCAAATGGACGAATGCGGCTTTACCCATCGTGCGCGGCGGCGTCGCCAGCCGTCCTGAAATCCGCACGTTTCCAAAACTTTTTAATGCCGCGTTGATTTGTTCTTTGACTTCCGGCGCGGGCTTTTCGCCTTCGGCAAGCTGCGGAATTTGATACTTAATTAATTCAAAATCCAGGATACGGGAAATCGTATCTTCCGCGCCCGTTATGCGGCTGCGCTCAAACTTATTCGGATAAACGTTGCCGACAATGCCGCGCAAGGCTTCGAGATGCTCGCGCCGCGCTTCGGTCTGGTCGTTAGCTTCGATAATTTCGTCAAATTCGGGAATATTCATATAGTGTTTTCCGGTAAGTTTAAGATTATAAACCACAGACATAAATTTGATAATTAGCAATCGTTGATTGTTTATTGAATTCGCCGGTTTTACAATTTGACTATTAACAATTAACGATTAAACATTAACGAATATGACTTTTACGTCCGAATCAAAAAGCGAATTCGAGCGCCTGCGCGGTGAAATCGGCGCGGGCGCTCGCGTCGTTTCCGTCAGCGGTTTAACGTCAATCGCCGCCCGCGCCTTTGTTTTAACAAAACTGCAAAGCGAGACGAAAAAAACTTTCGTCGTCGTCGCCGACTCAAACAAGGAACTCGAAGCGTGGGAAGGCGATTTGAATTTCTGGCAGAATTCGGTAAAAAATTCCGCCAACTCACCACTAACTACTCGCCACTCAGCACTGTTTTCCCTGCCCTCAATGGAATCGGATGTCTACGCCGGAGTTTCGCCGCACGCCGAAACGCTTGAGAAACGGGCGCTCGCGCTCTGGAATCTGTCGCAAAGCCAGCCGGATTTCGTCGTCGCGTCCGCCAAATCTCTGATAACGCGCACGATTCTGCCGGACGAGACGCGCGCGCTCGGCGCGGTTTTGAAGCGCGACGAAGATTTTGCGCCCGAATTGTTACTCGAAAAACTGATTTCCGGCGGCTACGTCCGCGAAGAACCGATAAAATCAATCGGCGAATTTTCCGTGCGCGGCGGAATTATCGACGTTTGGTCGCCGACGGCGGAAAATCCGGTGCGCGTCGAATTCTTCGGCGATACGGTCGAGTCGATTCGCGAGTTCGACGCGGAAACACAGCTTTCAACCAACCAGTTAAAAGAAATTTCCATCGCGCCGATGCGCGAATTTGCGGCGAACGCGCAGGATTTTCGAGACTGGGCGTTTTTCGCGCACGAACGATTCCCGGAAGAAAAATTTGCGAGAAATCTGTTAGACCGCACGCAGTTTGCCGACGAAGGCGAAGATTTTTCCGGCTGGGAATTTCTGATTTCGATTGTCAAACCACGCGAGGCGAGCGTTTTCGATTACTTAAAAGACTGCGTTTTTATAATTGACGAACCGTCGATTTGTGAACAAACTTTGTCGCTTTACTACGAAAATCTGGAAAAGCGTTTTAATGAAACTATCGAAGCCGACGACATCGCTTTAGCGCCGACGGAATTATTTTTAAGCGCCGAAGAATTGCGCGAAAAGTTAAATAAACAAAAGCGCGTCGAACTCAGAACTTTAGGCAAATCTGCTTCGGCAACCGATGAAAGTCTGGCGTTTGAAAACGACAATCCGACAATTCAAATCGGCGCGAATAATGCGCAAAGCAAACCGATTTTTCTGTTTCCGGCGGCGGCAATCGAAAAAGAATTTGCAATCCAATCGCGTTCGACGCGCAAGTTTCACGGCAGCGTTCAGGACTTTGCGACGGAAATAAAATCTTCCGTTAAACGACAAAACACGCAAACAACCGTTGTGATGCAGTCGCACGGTTTAGCCGAAAGACTGGGCGAAATTTTGCGCGGCTACAACGTCTCCTTGCCTGCCGAATCTCTGCTCGTCGGCGATTTATCGAACGGCTTCGAGATTTCCGCGTTCGATTTGCTTGTCTATACGGAAACGGACGTTTTCGGCGAAAATTCGCAAGCCGTCGCGCCGTCGAAAACCAAAGACACGCGCAAAAGTTCAAAAAGCAAAACGGCAGCGTTCGTCTCCGACTTTCGGGATTTGAAAGCGGGCGATTACGTCGTCCACGTCGACCACGGCATCGGGCGTTTTGAAGGTTTGCAGACGCTCGATACAGGCGGAATGAAGCGCGAATTTATGCTCTTGATTTACGCCGAAAACACGAAATTATTCGTTCCCGTCGAGCGTCTGGATTTAGTTTCGCGCTATTCGTCCGGGGAGGCGACGCAGCCGACATTGGACAGACTCGGCGGACTTGGCTGGCAAAAAACAAAGGCGAAAGCAAAGCGCCAGATGCGCGATATGGCGGACGAGCTTCTTCGGCTTTACGCCGAGAGAAAATTGGTTCAGGGTTTCGCCTTTTCCGCCGATACGCCGTGGCAGGAAGAATTTGAAGACGCATTTCCGTATCAGACGACGACCGACCAGGCGGCGGCGATTGACGACGTAAAAAAAGATATGCAGACCGATGTTCCGATGGACAGATTAGTCGTCGGCGATGTCGGTTACGGCAAGACGGAAGTGGCGATGCGCGCCGCGTTCAAAGCCGTAATGGACGGAAAACAAGTCGCCATATTAACGCCGACAACGATTCTGGCATATCAGCATTCGGAAAGTTTTAAGCAAAGATTCGCCGCCTTTCCCGTCAAAATCGAATTGCTGTCGCGTTTCCGTTCGCCGAAGGAACAAAAAGCTGTTGTCGAAGCGGCTGAAAAAGGCAACGTCGATATTTTAATCGGCACGCACCGGATTTTATCGAATGACGTGAAATTGCCGAAAATCGGTCTCGTCGTCGTTGACGAAGAACAGCGTTTCGGCGTCGCGCATAAGGAGAAACTTAAACAATTAAAGAAAAAAGTCGATGTTCTGACTTTGAGCGCGACGCCCATTCCTCGAACGCTGAATATGTCGCTTCTCGGAATGCGCGATATGAGCGTGATTGAAACGCCGCCGCGCGATAGATTGGCGATAAATACGCAGGTTGTGCAGTTTAGCGAAGGCGTTATCAAATCGGCAGTCGAACTTGAACTCGCTCGCGGCGGTCAGGTTTTCTTTATTCACAACCGCGTCGAAACCATCGAAGCCATCGCCGCGCTCGTTCAAAAATGTGTGCCGAATGCCAGAATCGCCATCGGACACGGGCAGATGAACGAGAAAGAAATGGAAAACGTGATGCTCGATTTCGTGGCTTTCAAATACGACGTTTTAGTTGCCACGACGATTATCGAAAACGGCATCGACATCGCCCGCGCCAACACGATAATTATAAATCGCGCCGACAATTACGGGCTTTCGCAGCTTTACCAGCTGCGCGGGCGCGTCGGGCGCTCGAATCGCCGCGCTTACGCTTATTTGCTGATTCCGTCGGAATTGGAACTGACGCCGATTGCGCGGCGCAGACTAAGCGCGATACGCGAGTTTTCAGATTTGGGCGCGGGTTTTAGAATCGCGGCTTTAGATTTGGAGTTGCGCGGCGCGGGAAATATTCTCGGCGGTCAGCAGTCGGGACAACTCGACGCGCTCGGTTTCGACCTTTATACGAAGATGCTGGAGCGCACAATCGGCGAACTCAAAGGCGACGAAATCGAAGACGAAACGAGCGTTTCGATAAATATGGGCGTCGATGTTTCGATTCCGAATGAATATATAAACGAAACGAGCCAGCGCCTGCGCACCTACAAACGCATTTCTTCAGCGGATAACGAAGAAGTTTTGCGGCAGATTTATTCGGAAATCAACGACCGTTACGGCAAAATGCCCGAATCGGTCGAAAATCTGTTTGAATACGCGCGTCTCAGAAAATTGGCGGAAGAAATGCGCGTCGTTTCGGTCGATAAAACCAAAGAAGGCGTTGCGGTTAAACTTGGCGAAAATGCCCGCGTCGCGCCGGAAAAGCTGATGCGGGTTTTATCCGAAATCGAAGGCGCGAACTTTTCGCCGAGCGGCATTTTGAAGGTCGATATAAAAGTGGAAAACATAATCGAAGCGGCGCGACAGGTTCTGGAATCAATCCGCGCCGATTCGTGAAAATTAAAAACCGGGAGCGCGAATAAAGCGTTCGAGTTAAATTCAACCCTGAATTTAGCTCGAACGCTTTAGATTGCTCGCGCAGTCTTTGCGGGCAGGATGCCCGCGCTCCCACAATCGAAACTTTATAGAACCCGGTTTTTTATAAAAATCAGCCGCGCAGAAAAAGGTCGTCAGACAAATGTTTGTCTGACGACCTTTTTTTTATTTGTCTAACTTAAAGCTCAATTCTGTTGAGTATCTTTTTCCGCGCCGCTCGGCGGGCGTTTTTCGCCGGAAGCAGGCGGCATCGCCGGTTTTGGAGTTGCGGCAGGTTTTGTCGCCGGAGTGTTCGACGTTTTCGGTGTCGGCGACGGTTTGGTTTCAGCCGGAGACTGCGCGTTCGGCGTCGGCTGCGTATTTGCCGCCGGAGCAGTCGGCTTTCCGCCTTTCGGAGTCGCCGCGGGCTGCGTGTTCGTGTTCGCGTTCACCGGCTGGACGAGAACAACCGTTCCGTTTTCCGTCGGCATAAACGGGCTGCTCCCGTCAGCCGGAACTGTAAATATCTGACCGCCGGGACCGATATAAGTTGTCGGCGGCGGCGCGCCCGGCGGCGGACCTTCGCCGCTCCAGAAATTACGTCCGTCGCCGAGACCGTCGCCGCCGCTCGGCATCGGCTGCGGCATCATCGCGCCGTTGAAATTTCCCATCTGCGGCATTTGATACGGCGACATATTCGCCAAACTCTGCTCGCTCATTCCGGTTGCCGGATTGAGCGGCTGAACCGGCTGACCGTTGGCGTCGGTCTGCATCGCCGTCGGCACATCGGTTTGTTTGACCGATGTCGCGTAAATCATACCGATAGCCAGCAGGGAAATTCCGGCAAGCACGACAAACGCCGTTTTCCATAAATTATTATTCGGATTGGCGCTGACATCTGCGAAATTTGAAACGGCTATTGTTTCCGCGCCGGCGGCGTTGTTTGTAGCGCGATTCAAATCATTGACAAATTCGGCTGCCGATTGATAACGCATTTCGGGATTTTTCGCCAGCGCTTTCAAAACGACAAGCTCAACCGCTTCGGGCAAATCGCGGCGAAACGACGAGAGCGGCGGCGGCGGATTTTCCGCCTGTTTCAGCATCAGAGCCGTCGCGCTTTCCGCCGTGAACGGAACTTCGCCCGTTAGCATTTCATAAAAAACTACGCCGAGCGCGTAGACATCCGAGCGCTCGTCGGCGTCGGAAATCGAAGCGTTTTGTTCGGGCGCGAGATATTCCAAATCCTTTAAATCGGTTTCGCCGTCAAAGGCGGTTTGATTATCGGTTTTTGCCGCGCCGAAGCCGAGAATCTTGACCGTTTCGGCATCGCCCGCCGTTTGCGCGAGCAATATATTTTCGGCGTTTAAGCGATGATGAATGACTCCGGCGGCGTGCGCGGCAGAGAGCGCCGAAGCGATTTGCCACGCGATTGTAATAGCACGCTGGAGCGAAAATCTTCCTTCGCGCCCGATTGCTTCCTTTAAAGTTTCGCCGTTCGCGCCTTCTGAAACGATATAAACCGTCCCGTTTATATCCGAGCCGAAATCCGTTACGTTCAATATATTCGGGTGCGAAATGCGCGAAACGGTGCGCGCTTCGGCGGAAAAATCCCTGACGGCATTTTCGTCGGCGGCAAGCGCGGGCGCTAAGATTTTCACCGTTACCGGCGTGTCCATCAAAAGGTGCGTTCCGCGATAAATTTCGCCCGAACCGCTCGTCCGTAAAAATGCGTCGATGCGGTATTTACTGGCTAACGTCTGCCCGATAAACTGGTCGTTCATAATCGTTTAATATTCTACATTTAACATTTAACAAACCGCTGTGATGCCGGAAAATGTTTTCGGGTTTAATGATAAATGATAAACCGCAAATGAAAAAACGGGCAAAATCTTTTGAGATTCGCCCGCTTTTGAAATAAAAAACAGTTTCGAGCGCGTTATCTCAAAACAACGAAAACGATAACGAGCGCGAACAAAACCAGCGATTCGATAAGCGCCAGACCGATAATCATCAGCGTCTGAACCGTTCCCGCCGCGCCCGGATTACGAGCCGCGCCTTCGACCGCCGCCGCGCCGATTCTTGCCTGTCCGAGCGCGCCCAAACCTGCCGCTAAACCGAAACCGAGTCCCGCCGCCAGAGCTTTATAAGCCGCTACGGTCGAAGCATTATCCGCCCCGCCCGCGCCTTCGCCCTGCGCGAAACTCACCGACGATAAAATTAACAGCGCCAGCGCGCTGAAAAATATTTGTTTGTATTTATTCATTTTTTCTAATCTCCTAAGTTTATTTTTCCGGTTCGGAGACTTATAAATAATTCTGCCTTTCGCCTGAAAGCTCGCGGGTATGATTTCGCCGACTTCCGGTATGCCGCCCGCTGTCTTTGGGAGACGCGGCGCTCCTGAATCGTGCCGGCACGCTCTTTTATAATGTGCGAATTTTCAAATCTGTAACGACAAATTTACTTCTTCGGTCTCTTAACCTTTTTCTGTCAAACAATTGAATGTTGAAACGAAAATCAATCCAAAATCCAAAATCTAAAATCGTTAGACGTGCGCCGTCGCCACTGATTCACCGTGTCTGGTTTCAACGTGCGCCGTGTCGTGGTTGTCTTCGTTGTGCGGCGGATGCGCGACTTCGCCGATGTAAATCATCGACAGCAGCGTAAAAACAAACGATTGAACGAGCGCCACGAAAATCGCCAGCGGCAGCAAAATAATGGGCAGCAGAAATTGCGTGTACGGCGGATAAATTCCCGAAATCTGCTCGGCGACCTGTTCGTCGGCAAACATATTGGCGAAAAGCCTGATGCCGAGCGTCGCCGGGCGAATCAAATTACTGACCAGCTCGATGCCGAAAATCAGCGGCGTGATAAAAATCGCCATTAAAAGCGGCAGCCGCGGTCCGGCGAAATGCGCCAGGTGTCCGAAAAGTCCGTTTTCCCTGACGCCGACGTAATTGTAGTAAATAAAAGAAGTTAAACCGAGCGCGAGCGTTACGCTGATGTGCGCCGTCGGCGACATAAAGAGCGGGAAAATGCCCATCAGATTGGCGACCAGAATCAAAACCGCGAACGTCGCCACGACCGGAAAATATTTAACGCCGTGTTCGCCGATTACCTGAACAGCCAAGTCACGAAGCGCCAGAAATCCGGCTTCGAGCGTCATTTGTCCGGGCGTCGGGTCGTCTTCAGATATTTTCCCTTTCAAAATCCAAATTACGGCTATCGTCAAAATACAGGCAATCGCAAACATTATCGTGTACCACGGAATCGCGTTCTCGACCGTATACGCGCCGAACAGCGCGTCGGGCGTCGTGCCGAAAGGCTTTAAAACCGCTTCCCAGACGCGTTTCGTAACCGTCATTTCAAATTTATGAACCGGCTCGCCCAGATAATGATTGATGAATTCGACGACGAGCGGCAAATGATGCCCGCCTTCTTCCGCAAGTAAAAACATAACTTTATTTCTTAAAAAATGATGAAAACAAAAGTATCAAAGCCTCGATTATAATAGCGACAGCGAAACTCGCCAGACCTAACAGCACGGCGATAATCGGCAAAATTTTCGTTAAAAAGACGATTACTAAAATTGAAACGAAAACTGCGTATCGCAAAAAATACTTTGCCGCTAAAAATCTCGGCTTCTCGCCGCCGCCCGCGATTTTATCGAAAACGCCGCGAAGCGAAACTTTCAGCCAGTAATGATTGACCAGCGCCAGACCGCCGCCGAGCAGAACGCCCCAACCAAACTCGCCCGATACAAAATAAAAACCGCAAAGACCGCCCGCAACTGCAATTATCGCCATCGCCCAGAAAATTCGCCGGTGCGACAATTGAGCGATTTGCTGTTCTGATTCTAACGGTGCGGAATTTTCGCTCATAGCGAAACAAAGATTTTACAAACTAACGGCTGAAAGTTCAAAGCGTGAAAGAGCATTTGTGCAATGTTCCTCAAATCAGTCTTTATTTTTAAGAATTTGCGAGGTCAGACGGAAAAACTGAATGAAGCCTATAAGCGCGCCCAAAACGATTCCGCCGACGATTCCCCACGGCGTCGTGCCAAGCAGCAAATCCGCGCCCCAGCCGATAATCATCATAAAAACGACCGACGCGAACAGGGTAATTCCCGCCGCATACGCCAGACCGCTTTTGCGCGCGGTTTCGGCTTGCGATTCGGGCTTGAAATATTCGGTCTGAAACGGAACGGAAACTTCGCTTTCGGGTTTCGGCGATTCGTAAAAGTTTTGAGTATCAGCCGGATAATCGTTCGATTCGGCGGGCGTTTCAGAAATTTTAACGACACCGGGCGCATCTTCATTTCGCGTTGAAACTTCGAGAATACTTCCCGTGTCAGCCGTTTTTTCAAACGAAACGGCTTCGGCAATATTGACAGCGAGCGGCGCGCCGATTGTTTCTTCAATTATAACTTTTGTTCCCGGCGGCGGATTTTCGTCGGCGTCGAGCAGGCTTTTAATCATAAACGGTTCTCCCGCAATAACTGATTTTTGTTTTTTCCACGACGGAATTATTCGCTTATAATGACAGTTTCAGACGGCGATTTCAATTCATATTCGATTCCGCGCCAGCGGATGCGCCGCGAGAGCAGCGCCGCGAAGTCGTTGTAGAAAAACAAAAGCGGCGAGATTGTCCAAAGCGTAATCTGCCACCAGAAACTTCGGTTCAGATGCTTTTCATAATCCTTCAAAACGAGTTTGACCGCGCTTAATCTTATCCACGCTTTGCCCGCGCCGAGCGCGAAAATTATCAATAAAAACAAAAGCGTCAGCCAAAACTGCCAGCCGAAAGTAAAAAATAAAAGAAAGACGCCCGACCAGAAAACCGCCGAAAATAAAAACGAGCCGACAAAAGACGCAATCCACAAACGCGCGGCATAGACACGCGTTATTTTCATCTGGCGCGTCGTAAATTCGGCGACTTGCCGAAACGAATAATCTTCAATCGAAGCGGTCAGCGCTCGCGGCACGAAATAAACCGGCAAATTCGCTTTTTTCACAGCGCGCGTTACGGCGTAATCGTCGGACAAAACACCGCGCCATTTTTCGCTGATTCCAAGCCGTTCAAACGTGCCGCGCCGCATCGCCATCGAGCCGCCCCAGCAGAAATTAGATTTGCTTTTCGCGCCGAGCGCCGAAGCAATCGAAGCGTTCCAGACCGAATGAAGATTCGCCGCAAATCCGCCGTTTTCGGCGATAAACCAACGATAACCCGTCGCCGCGCCGACGTTTTCATCTTCAAGCGGCGCGATTAAACTTCGCAGCCAATCGCGGTTCGGGCGCGCGTCCGAATCGACAAAGACGAAAACTTCGCTTTCTTCCGAAACTTCCAAAACAGCCCGCCGCAGATTGTGAACTTTCTGACCGGAATCAACCGCTTTTCCGGCGACGACGATTTTTGCCGATTTTGTAACTCCAGCCGTTTGGCAATTTATTATTTTGTTTATCACCGGAACGGCTTCGTCGCGTTCGTCGCCGACGACGAAAACGATTTCGTAACGCGGGAAACTTTGCCGGAAAAGCGCGGTCAGATTCGACTCCAAATCCGCGTCCAGACCGCGGCACGGCGCGATTATCGACGCGAACGGCGCGAAATCGGATTCGGGTTCGGCAATTTCGCGTTTGAAAAAATTTAGAAAATCGACGCCGCCGCGTAAGGATTTATAGCCGAGAAAAACTTGAAATGCGGCGAAAAAGTAAAAGACGAAAATCATAAATCGTTTGCGCCGTCGAGAAAAGGTTTGAGATATTCGACGGTTTTTTCGGTCGCGCCGCGATTGGCGCGCATAACGGAAACGGCGTTTTCGGCTAAACTTCTTCGCGTTTCCGAATTTCGTAAAAGCTGCAAAAATGTTTCGGCGAGCTTTCCGGCAATTTCCGTTTCGCCGAGTTTCGGCAATTGAAGAAGCGCGTTTCTGTCTAAAAATTCCATAACGACGGCTTCAAAATTCATCGTGTAAAAGCCTGTAACGATTGGCTTTCCGGCAATCGCCGGTTCTAAAACGCTCTGCCCGCCGTGCGGAACGAGGCTTCCGCCGACAAAGACGATTTCGGCGAACGGATAAGCGGCGCGCAGCTCGCCGATTGAATCGAGCAGAATTATTTCCGCTCGTTTATCACGATTGGATTCGGCTTCCGAGCGCTTTGCCCAGTCGAAGCCGGTTTCTTTAATCAATTTTTCGACTTCCGCGAATCTTTCAGGATGACGCGGCGCGATTAAAAGACGCGGCAGATTTTCGGACGACGATTTATAAACCGTTTTGAACGCTTCCAGAATCCATTTTTCTTCCGGCGCGTGAGTGCTTGCCGCGATTATCAGCGGCGCGTCTTTGCCGACGGCAAATCTTTTTTGCAGATATTCGGTTAAATCGATTTTTGTCTCAATCGAATCCTGGTCGAATTTGACGTTTCCCGTAACTTTGATTTTATTGGCTCTGATGCCGAGCTGCGCGATGCGCCGCGCGTCCTTTTGCGTCTGCATCAGCGCCGTATCGACGTAATGCAGCACGCGGCGCATCGTTTTCGGAATCAGTAAATAGCGTTTAAGGGATTTTTCCGACAATCTGCCGTTGACGACGACAACGCGCGCGCCGCTTCTGCTCGATTCGCGTATGAAATTAAACCAAAGCTCGGTTTCCATTATCAAAACGATTTTCGGTTTAATGGTTCGCAAAGCGCGCCGCGCGCTGAAACGCCAGTCGAACGGCATATAAAAAACAAGCTCGGCTGAACCGGCAAAGATTTCACGCGCCAGTTTTTGTCCGGTTTTCGTCGTCGTCGAAACGACGAGACGATATTCGGGAAAGCCTTCGAGAATCTTCGCGGCGAGCGGACGCGCCGCGTTCGCTTCGCCGACCGAAACGCAGTGCAGCCAAATGACGGGCTTTTCGCTTTCGGACAATTCGGGCAAATATCCGAGCCTCTGCCAAAAACCAGCGGCATATTTCCCTTTCCGCGCCGCGTCAAACAGAAAACGCGGCAGCAAAACCAGAAAGCTGATTGTCAGCAAAAGGCTGTAAAGAAAAAACATAGTAATAGGTGATAGATGATAGGTGATAGGTGATAGGTAAAAACAAATTCTTTACTTATCACTTTTCACTTTTCACTTTTCACTTATTTGACTCTTTCGAGATATTTCGATTCGGTCGGGTTGACTCTGATGCGCTCGCCTTCGGTGATGAACGGCGGAACTGTAATGGTTACACCGTTTTCGAGCGTCGCGGGCTTGTTTGAATTGGAAACCGTCGCGCTTTTTAGAATCGGGTCGGTTCTGGTAATGGTCAGTTCCATCGAATCGGGCAGTTTAACGCCCATCGGCGAGCCTTCGTAAAATTCGACTTCGAGCTTGAGTCCCGGCATCAGCCATTGCGCGGCGTCGCCGAGTTCGCCTTCGCTCAGGGCGACCTGCTCGAAACTTTCCGTGTTCATAAAATGATGGTCTGAGCCGTCCGAATAGAGATATTCCATATCGTGCTGTTCGAGTAGCGCTTTTTCAAGCGTGTCGTTCGAGCGAAAGCGATGCTCGAACGAACTTCCCGTTTTCAGATTTCTCAGGCGAGCCTGAACCATCGCGCGTAAGTTCCCCGGCGTGTGATGGCGAAATTCCATCACCTTGCACGGCGCGCCTTCAAAAACAATCACCATTCCCTTGCGCATATCGTTTGCCGAAAGTGCCATAAAGTTTTTTGTAATCTCCGTATCTTAAAAGTTTATTTGATTTTGCAAAGCTTCTAGTTTAATTTTTGCAAAGCGTTTTTGTCTAGCAGACGCTCCGAAACAAGATGAAACTTTTAATAACCGGCGCGAACGGAATGGTTGCGCGGGCGACAATCAAATACTGCCAATCGATTAACGATAATGTCGCGGCTTTTACGCGTCAATCGCTCGACATCGCAAACGCCGCGCAGGTTATGGAAACCTTCGGGCGCGAAAAACCCGAAGCCGTCATTAACTGCGCGGCTTACACGGATGTTGACGGCGCGGAAACCAATCGGGAAAAGGCTTACGCGGCAAACGCGGCAGGCGTCGAAAATCTCGCGCTCGCCGCAAAAGAAATCGACGCGGCTTTCGTTACAATCTCGACCGATTACGTTTTCGACGATGAACGCGAAGATTTTTACACACAGCGCGACACGCCGAATCCGCAGAGCGTCTACGGCAAATCGAAACTCGAAGGCGAAGCCAGAGCGCGAGACGCTTACGCCCGCTCGATTATCGTGCGTTCCGGCTGGATTTACGGCGCGGACGGCACGAATTTTTTGAGTATAATGCACAATCTTCTCGGCGAAGGAAAACGGATAAAGGTGATTTACGACGCGTTCGGGACGCCGACTTTTGCCGGAGATTTGGCGAAAAGGCTGCGCGAGCTTGCCGCGCTCGATATGCCGTGCGTTTTCCACGTAACGAACGCGGGAAACGGCGCGAGCTACGAGGAATTTGCGCGAAAGGTCTGCGAAATAAAAGGCTTCGACACAAAGCTGCTCGAAAAGGTTTCCAGCAGCACGTTAAAGCGTCCCGCGCCGCGCCCGAAAAACTCGAAACTTGCGTGCCTGTTCAGCGAAAAATTCGGACTCGCGCCGATGCGCGATTGGGAAAGAGCGCTGGAAGAATTTCTGAAGTAAAAAATCCGAGACGAAAAATCGAGGCAATAAAAAGGCAAAGGCGATGAATCAAATTATCGCCTTTGCCTTTTTATCTTCTGCCTTTCCGCTTTTCTATTTATCGGCTTCCTGCTCCGCCATCACGTCTTCCATCAGCGGCGTCGAATCGTCGGTATTCGCGTAATAATCGGAAGAATAACCGTAGCCGTAATAATTGTATTCGACCGAATTGAGCCGCACGCCGTTTAAGACGACGCCGTAAATGCGCGCGCCGATTGTGCTGAGACGCTGTTTGAAGCGGCGTATCAGGTGAATCGAGCTTTTGCCCGCCATCGCCACCAGAATCACGCCGTCAACCAGAGTTGAGAGAATCGCCGCGTCGGTGAAGGAAATCGCCGGCGGCGAATCGATAATCACGTGGTTGTAATTTCCCTTTAAGAATTGCAGGAGATTCTTCATCTCGTTTGAACTCAGAAGCTCAGCCGGATTCGGCGGAATCGGACCGCTCGTAATTACCTTCAGCTTCGGCAGATTGGGAAAAGTTTTCAGCAGATTATCGGTGTTTTTCTCGCCCGACAGGTAATTGGTCAAACCGTGTCCGTTTTCCAGCGCGAAATGACTGTGCAGACGCGGGCGGCGCAAATCGCAGTCGATTATTACAACGTCCGCGCCTGATTGAGCGAGCGTGATTGCCGTGTTGATTGCCGTCGTCGTCTTGCCTTCGGAAGGCTGCGAGGAAGTAATTAAAATCGTCTGCGGCGGTTTGCCCGCAGAAGAAAACAGCAGTGATGTGCGCAGATGACGATAGGCTTCGGCGATAGCCGAGCGATTGTCTTCGAGCGAGACAAGCGCCATCGACGAACTCGCGCCGCCGGGTTTTCCCGCGCCGATATTCAGTTTGCGTTTGTCGCCGTTGTTCTGATGCGGAATCAAAGCCAGCGTCGGCAAGCCCAAATATCTGCCGATGTCGTCGGAAGTTCTGACCGAATCGTCTAAATAATCGAGCAGAAACGCCAGACCGATGCCAGCCGACAGGGAGAGCAGAAACGCGATGAGAATATTGCGGTTTCTCTGCGGTCCGATTGGTCCGCCGGGTGTTTCGGCTTTGTTTGAAATTATAAGATTGTCCGGCTTGCTGCTCGATACAGCCAGTTCCAGTTCCTTTTGTCTTTGACTATAAGTGTCGAGCAGCCCGCGATTGGTTTCGATTTCCCTGGTCAAAGTCGTCAGCCTCGTTCCGGCGACGCCCTGCCGGTTAGCCGACGCGATTTCCGTATTAAAGGCGTTTTCAAATTCCGCCTCGCGCTTTCTCGCTCCTTCGAGCTTTGCTCTCATTCCGGTCAGCACCTCTTTTGCGACATCCGCCTTAACCTTTTTTTCATCCTGGTCGGCGCTGGTCATATTATCGGCTTGAGTTTCTTTTAATATGTCCTGTCGCTTTTTGATTTCCTCGTTTACCGCGATAACTTCTTTATAATCTTCAGTATAGCGTGCCAAAAGCTGACTTCTTTTAGCCGTTAAATCCTGAATCTGTATATTAAGCTGCTGAATTCGCGTATCGTTGGCGGCTTTTTTAGCGGCAATCTGCGCGAGCATCGATTGAACCCTCGGATTATCTCCGAGAAGCGAGGTTATCTCGCCATTTTGATTGGCGCGAACCAGCGCTCGGTAATCGGCTTCGATTTTCCCGCGTTCATCTTTAGCTTTCAGCAATTGCTCGCTGACGGTCTGGAGGCGGCTGCCGATAAAGGACGCGCCGGCTTCGCCGTTCAGCGGTATATTGGATCTGCTCTGCTCGCCGATAAGCTGCTGCGCCTGCGCCGAAATCGTGTCTTTCAGCGTTTGAATCGAATCGGTCAAATCTACCAGAGATTTTTTCGATCCCTGAGTCGAGCGCTCGATGTCCTGTTCGATAAATACTTCGGCGGTTTTATCGGCAACTTTCGCCGACAGTTCGGGATTAGGACTTTCAACGAAAATGTTGACGATATTGGTTGTCGGAACCTGCGTTATCTTCAGGTTGCCGAGAAGAGTTGCGGCGTAACTATCGACGCGCGCTTTTTCTTCGGGCGAGAGAACAGCCTGTTCGGTCTGCGCCGCGTTCTCCTCGGTCTGCGTGATAACCGGCAGTGAAGACTGATTGCTCTGCGCTTCCTTTTCGCCCGAAACAACCGAGCGCAGAGTCGAGAGAAAACTTTTGTTTTGCCCGCCGAAAAGATTCGGGTCGCGATGCAGACCGAGGCGAATTACCACTTCGCGCATCAAATCGGGATTTTGCAGAAGCTGGAGCTGCGTATTGTAATAATTGGCGTCGTTGCCGAAATTGATATTGACTTCTTTTGTCGTTTTCGGCTTGCGCGGCTCGATGACCATTTCCGTCTTCGCCTGGTAAATGGGAGGCTGCCGATACATATAAAACGCCACGACGACAGTCGTAATAACCGTCATCGCCAGAATTATCGGCAGACGTTTATAAACGATATTCAGATACTCGACAATCGAGCGTTTCTGCTCGACCGTATCGTCGTCGTAAAACGGCGCGTAACTCGCCGGATAATCTTCTTTCGGCGTCTGTAGATTGCCGGCGTTCGGTAAAGGCAGCAGCCTTTCATCTTTTTCCATACTTATTTTATTAAAACCTCTGACTTTATAAAAATCTGTTAAAAATCTGTTAAAAATGCCGACAGGGCAAACTTGCTTTATACCATATTCAGCGCGAGATTGCCCGTGTTTATTTAAGTTCGAGTAAAGATATTTACTTCAAATACTTGAAAATATACACCGTTTCACCCTTCAAAGCAAAGTTTTTAAACGCCGCAAACGAGTCGCCTTTTGTTTAAAACAAGTCGCGGATGTTATATTTTTCTTTGACGCAAAAGCGGGTATTTTCATCAAACAAAACATATTCAAACAAGATATAAACAAAATATATATGATTGGAACGTCCGAAAAACAGCACGCATTTATAACGAATACAACGAACACGTCAGCCTACGATTTCGATTTGGGCATTGAAGGATTTAAGTATTCCGACCTTTATGATGCCGGAAAGCTCCGCGAGATTGCCGGAAAATTCTACGGCGAACTCGCCCGAAACGAGCCGGTTCTGCACCAGGCGCTGATGAAATATATCGACGCGCGCGGCGCGGGCTACGAAAAAAAGGTTGAATCGAAAATCCTGACCGACGCCGCGCCGCATCTCTCCGAATTCGTCGCCCGAATGTTTAAAGTCGAGCGCGAACGCGCTGAACTGCTGCGCGTAATTAACGAGCAAGACCCGATTTGGACATACAAATTCTTCGTCCAGCGCCGCGCCATTAAAAAATTTAAGGCGGAAGATTTAGTTCATTTCGACGAAGCGGAAATCGCGCTCGCCTTAAACGAATTAAAAAATACGGCTTTCGGCGACACGCTTCGTCACGACGACGAACTGAGCGCCGCGACGCTGACGACGAAAATTCTCGCCGCCGAAGAAGCGTTGACGAAAAACCTCGAATTAACCGCTTCGATACAGGAGACGATAAAGGCGGTCGGCGCGGCTTACGAACGATTGAAAGACAAAACCTTCGGCAAAGTTTTTGCGCGTTTTATAAACGAAATGCCGGAAACCGGCGAGCTTCTGCAAATAAAAGCCGTCGCGCATCTGCTTGAAGCGTGGTCGGCAATCGCGTTTTTCAAAAAAGAAAAAAATTGGCACAGCTTCAAAACGGCGCACGGTCTCGATTATCAAAATCTCGTTCATTTAATTCACCCGAAACCGGAATTTCCAAATCTTCTGCGCGGCGCGGACACGGAAATGCGACGGCGCGACGGCTTTAAATTGACCGACCATCGCGGCACTCTGCGCGATTCGCTTTTTGAAACCGATTACTGCCTGATTTGCCACGAGCGCGAAAAAGATTCCTGCTCGACCGGAATGCACGAAAAGGACGGCTCGACGAAGCGAAACCCTTTGGGAATCAATCTCGAAGGCTGTCCTCTGGACGAAAAAATCTCCGAAATGCACCTGATGAAACGGCAGGGCGATTCGATTGCGTCGGTCGCGCTCGTCGCTATTGATAATCCAATGTGCGCGGGAACGGGACACCGCATCTGCAACGATTGTATGAAAGCGTGCATTTTCCAGAAACAAGAACCCGTCAATATTCCGCTTGCCGAAACCGCGAGTTTAACCGACGTTTTAGATTTGCCTTACGGTTTTGAAATTTACAGCTTACTGACGCGCTGGAATCCGCTCAACGCGAAACGCCCGTATTCACTGCCTTATAACGGCAAAGACGTGCTTGTCGTCGGTTTAGGTCCCGCCGGTTACACGCTCGCGCATTATCTTTTAAATGAAGGTTTCGGCGTCGTCGGCGTGGACGGCTTGAAAATCGAGCCGATGACCGACGAAATCACCGGCGCAAACGGCAAAATTTGCCCGAAACCCGTTAAAGACATCGGCGAAATCACGACCGAACTCGACCAGCGGATTTTGTCCGGTTTCGGCGGCGTTTCCGAATACGGAATAACCGTGCGCTGGGACAAAAACTTTTTGACGATGCTTCAACTGATGCTTTCGAGGCGCGAATATTTCCGCGCTTACGGCGGCATCAGGTTCGGCGGAACTTTGACGATTGAAGACGCGTGGGATTTCGGTTTCGACCATATCGCCATTGCGACGGGCGCGGGCAAACCGACGATTGTCAAAATGAAAAACAATCTGATTCGCGGTATTCGCAAAGCGTCGGATTTTCTGATGTCGCTGCAATTAAACGGCGCGTTTAAAAAAGACACGCTCGCCAATTTGCAGGTGCGGCTTCCGGCAGTCGTCATCGGCGGCGGCTTGACCGGAATCGACACGGCAACCGAAATTTTCGCTTATTATCCGGTGCAGGTCGAAAAAATGCTCGAAATGTTTGAGAATCTGACGGCGGAATTCGGCGAAGAAGCGGTTTTAAATCGTTTCGACGCGGAAGAATTAGGAGTTTTTCAGAAGTTTATCGAACACGGCAAAGCGATTCGCGCCGAACGGACGCGCGCCGCAGAAAGCGGAGAACAACCGAATTTCGTGCCGCTGGTGAAAAGCTGGGGCGGCGTTTCGCTCATTTATCGCAAGCGTCTTCAGGATTCGCCCGCGTATCGCTTAAATCACGAAGAAGTTCAGAAAGCTCTGGAAGAAGGCATAAATTTTGTCGAAAATATGAATCCGGTTGAAGCCGTGCCGGACAAATCCGGCGCGGTCGAAGCGTTGATTTTCGAGAAGCTGAATTACATCGCCGAAACGAACAAGTTTGAAAACTCCGGCGAATTGCATACGTTTCCGGCGCGCACGGTTTGCGTCGCCGCCGGAACTTCGCCGAATGTGATTTACGAAAAGGAAAAACCCGGAACATTCAAACTCGACGAATGGAATCAGTTTTTCGCGCCGTATAAATTGGAGCGAAACGCGGACGGAAAACTTCACGTCGTGCCGACCGCAAAAGGCGAAATCGGATTTTTCACTTCCTACGAACACGACGGAAAATTTATTTCCTACTACGGCGACAATCACCCGATTTACGCCGGAAACGTCGTCAAAGCAATGGCGTCGGCAAAACACGGCTACGAAAAAGTCGCCGAGCTTTTTGCTGAAGAAACGGCAAATTTGGCGGCGGACGAAAATAAATTCGCGCGTCTTGTGGAAACTTTAGACGAACAGCTTCGCGCCTACGTCGTGCGCGTCGATAGACTGACGCCGACGATTATCGACGTTATCGTCAGAGCGCCGCTGCAAGCCAGAAAATTCGAGCCGGGACAGTTTTACAGATTGCAGAATTTTGAAACGAGCGCGCCCGTCATCGACGGTAAACGTATGATGATGGAAGGTTTAGCATTAACGGGCGCGTGGGTTGACCGGGAAAAAGGTTTGCTTTCGATGATTGTTCTCGAAATGGGAACGTCGTCGCGCCTCGTTTCATTGTTAAAAGAAGGCGAAGAAGTCGTCGTGATGGGACCGACCGGAACGCCGACCGAAATTCCCGAAAACGAAACCGTAATGCTCGCGGGCGGCGGTCTCGGCAACGCGGTTTTATTCTCAATCGCCAAAGCGATGAAGGAAAAAGGCAATCGTCTGATTTATTTCGCCGGTTACAGAAACGGCGCGGATTTGGTTAAGCGCGAGGAAATCGAGCAATCGGTTGACCAGGTTGTCTGGGCAACCGACACGGGCGAGGAAATCGAACCGGCGAGAGCGCAAGACGCGCATTTTCGCGGCAACATCGTGCAGGCGATGATTGCTTATTCGCAGGGAAATCTGGGAAATCAAACGGTCAAACTAAACGATGTCGATAGAATCATCGCCATCGGTTCAGACCGTATGATGAACGGCGTCAAAGAAGCGCGCTACACGACCTTAAAGCCTTTCTTAAAGGAAAATCACATCGCCATCGGCTCAATCAACAGCCCGATGCAGTGTATGATGAAAGAGGTTTGCGCCCAATGCCTTCAGCGCCACGTCAACCCGGAGACGGGCGAAGAATTTTTTGTTTTTTCCTGTTTCAATCAAGACCAGAATCTCGATTCGGTAGATTTCGCCAACTTGAAAGACCGCTTAAAAGCGAACAGCATTCAGGAAAAGTTGTCGAATCTGTTTCTCGATAAAATCTTAAAAAGCGCTGAATTAAACGGTTAATATTGGGAAGCGGGCGAAGTTTCCGATGTGTTAATAAAACGTGTCCCAAACGAACCGTTGAGATATTAATCGCGGCAAAGGTATAAGAATGCAGGAACAAAACAGTTTTCCGCTTGAAGCCAAATCGCTTAAAATTTCTGAGCGCGACCGCGATTTCGGTTTCGGCGAAAAGGTTTCGCGCGAGAGTCGGCGGCGTTTGATGAACCCGGACGGCACGTTTAACGTCGAGCGCACCGGATTTTCCTATCTCTCGTCGCTGAACTTTTATCACGTTTCGCTGACCGTTTCGTGGATAAAATTTCTCGCAGCCGTGCTGGTTTTATATTTTGCCAGCAACGTAACGTTCGGTTTTTTATATATGCTGTGCGGCGCGGGCGCGCTCGTCGATACATCGAGCATACCGTTCGACAGCGCTTTTCTGCGCTCATTTTTCTTCAGCGTCCAGACGTTTGCGACCATCGGCTACGGCACGATTCATCCGGTCGGGCTGCTGCCGAATCTGCTCGTAACCATCGAATCTTATTACAGTCTTTTAACCAACGCTCTGGTAACCGGCTTGGTTTTCGCCCGTTTCGCGCGTCCGACAGCGCGGATTATCTTCAGCAAAAACGCGATTATCGCGCCCTACGAAGATAAAACGGCGCTGATGTTTCGCTTAGTAAACGGCAGAAATAATCAGCTTATCGAAGTCGAAGCCAAAGTTTCATTTTCGTATTTCGCCGAAGAAGACGGGCAGTTAAAGCGTCGTTTCGATTATCTCGAACTCGAACGCCGCAAAGTTTCGTTTCTGCCGCTGGCGTGGACGGTCGTGCATCCGATTGACGAAAACAGCCCGCTTTACGGCTTGACCGAAGCCGATTTTGAGAAGCGCGACGCCGAAATTTTGATTCTTCTGAGCGGCACGGACGAAACTTTTGCGCAAATGGTCTTCACGCGCTCCTCCTATAAACCGAAAGACGTAAAATTCGGCTGCAAATTCGGAAATATGTATAACAAAGTGGAAAACGACCAGCCGATTTCCATCAATATCAGAAAACTGTCTAAAATCGAGAAGGCGTAAAATTCAGCCGGAAAACTTGTTTCGATTATGGGCGTCGTTCAGAGAAAATTAACCGGGACATTTAAAGCATTTTACGATTCGGAAAAATCGAGCGGAATTTTGTTAATCATCTGCACAATCGTTTCGCTCTTAATCACAAATTCGGTAATCGGTGAAGATTATCTGCATCTCCGGCACTTATACGTCGGCGGTTTGAGCGTCGAGCATTGGATTAACGACGGGCTGATGGCGATTTTTTTTCTGCACATCGGCTTGGAACTCAAACGCGAGCTTTACACGGGCGAGCTGTCAAATTTCAGAAACGCGCTTTTGCCGATTTTCGCTGCCGGCGGCGGAATCATAACGCCCGCCCTGATTCATTTTCTATTGAACAACGGAACGCCCGCGCAAGCCGGAATCGGAATTCCGATGGCGACCGACATCGCTTTCGCGCTCGGCGCGCTGACTCTGTTGGGCAGCCGCGTTCCGGCGTCGCTGAAAGTTTTCCTGACGGCGCTCGCCGTTATGGACGACCTCGGCGCGATCGTCGTTATCGCCGTTTTTTACACGGCGCAGATTTCCGCCGCGTATCTTTTCGGCGCGCTCGGCGTTTTTGTTGTTTTAATTGTGATGAACCGCGCCCCGGGCGTCAAAAATTTAATTCCTTATCTAATCGGCGGCGCGATAATGTGGTTTCTGATGCTCAAATCCGGCGTTCACGCAACGATTGCCGGTGTGCTGCTGGCTTTTACGATTCCGTTTTCAGTCGATGAAACGGACGAAACATCGCCTTCCCACAAGCTCGAACATTTTCTGCACAAGCCGGTCGCTTTTCTGATTCTGCCCGTTTTCGCCCTTTGCAATACAAGCATCGTCATCGGCTCGGACTGGGCGCAAAATCTGGCGACGGCAAACAGCGCGGGAATTTTTTTCGGCTTAACGGTCGGCAAACCAATCGGAATTACGCTCATCAGTTTCGCCGCCGTCAGTTTCGGCATCTGTCGCCTGCCGCTCGATTTAAACTGGAAACACATTTTCGGAGCGGGAATCTTAGGCGGAATCGGTTTTACGATGTCGATTTTTACCACCAATTTGGCTTTCGCGAACGATTCAAATAATATAAACAGTTCAAAAACAGCGATTTTACTGGCGTCGCTGACCGCCGGAACAATCGGTTTCGTATGGCTTAAACTACTGGGCAAACCGGAAGAAACCGACGACGATATGGATACGATGGATTTTGAAACGAACGAAGCTTAAAACGCGTCGTCCAAAATTGTAATAGTGTAAATTTGCTGAATGCGGAGACTGCAATAACATATAAAATATAATGTTCACCGGAAACATAAAACCGCGTTTTCTGTAATTCAATATCTCTTTTGTTTGTAGTTATTTACAGACTACATTTGAGAGTTTCAAAAGGCTGCTGTATCTAATAACGCAACCTTTTTACTGATTTTACCGCTTTTAGACTGCTTTTGCCGCTTTTCTCTGCATTGTTTGAACGGCTTCACTTTTCCGCGTTTCGTTGACGTGAGCGTATCGCATTACTTCGTCAAGGCTCGAATGTCCGAGAAGATGCGCCAGCGTTAATAAATCAATGCCGCTTTCAATCGCCCGCGTCGCAAACGTATGACGGCAATCGTAAAGCCGAAACTTTGATTTGATTCGGTCAAGCGTCGTTCGGTGCTGGTCGTTTAGCTGATAGGTCGGCGGCTCGAAATCCTTTTCGCCTTTCGGGAAAAGATAAACGCCGGAAAATCTGTCTTTTCTGCCTTGCAGAATTTTTATTGCTTTGTCGGATAACCAAACCTTACGATTCGACGATTTTGTTTTACTGTTTTCAGTCTGCAAAAAGCCTTTGTCAATCGAAACGCTTGCCCGTTTCAATCCGTAAATTTCCGCCGGTCGCATACCCGTTTCGAGCATCAATGCTGCTACGTCTTTAAGCGGCTGCGGACACGCTAATAAATAAAGTTTTTCTTCCTCCGGTGTTAAAACGTGAAAACTTCTTTCGTTTTCGGCAAGCTGCTTTATTTCCCGCGCCGGATTTTCCGTTAAAATACCAGCCGAAATCAGACGCTTGAAAATCGTTTTCAAAGCAATCAATTCAAGGTTTATCGTATCGCGTGTTATTGGTTTGCCGGTCTTTCTCGATGTCTGCTTTGAACGATGAAAGATAAAGTTTTCAACGTCTTTGCGCTCGATGCGGTCAATCTTTGCTAACCCGAAGAAATCGGTTAATGACGCGCACGAATATTTGATTCTCTGGTAAGAGTTCGGCTTCTGTGCGTGTTTTACCTTTGACCATTTCAAAAAGTCGTCAACCGCTTGCTTGAACGCCGGTGCTTTGGGCTTCGGTTTGACGCCGATGCGACCAAGTGCTAATTCGTGCCGGAAAGCCGCTTCAATCGTCAAAGCATCGCGCTTGTTGGCGACCTTTGTTGACTGCTGAATAAGCTGACCGTCAAAGGTGAACTTCATTTGCCAGTATTTTGAGTTTGGGCGTTTATGCAATGACATTATTTTTTTCTCCTTTCTTTAAGGTAACAACTGCATTTTGTATGCGGATAGGCACATTTTTCACAAAGAACTTCTATACCTTTGTTGCTGTAATAAGCTATTCTCCGACGCTTACTAATTTCTTCTTTATTTTTCGGAATTGAGACGAAGCGTTTCTGTCGAAGTTTATTACTGCATTTTTCACACAACTCATTTTCAGCAGTTTTATTAAGACGTTTTGCCCAAAAGAAGTTTTGGCAATTACCGCATTGTTTAATTCGCCTTGTGTCTATTTTTTCATTTATCAAATCGACTAAAGGAAACTCTACGTGGGCTTGTATTACTCCGTTTTTCAACTTAAAACCAAAGAAGCGAATATCGTCATTCTTCAATTCTATGGGTTTGGAATTAAGGCTTTCCTTGTTCCACCTAACTACTCTCTCAAGAGTTTTTCTACTTCTTAGAGATGCATCAATCGCGTTGTAAATCCAGTTCAAAGGCTCAATGGCTGGCTGGAATGGCTTTTTGCCTGGGTAAGCGGTTTCTATAGCCATTTGTATAAAAAGGTTTGATTGAATAAATGAATCTGACAAGATTTTAGCTAACTCGTTAATTCTTTTTTGTATCCCTTCTGCGCTTTCCGGGAAAATTTCATACGTCTCAGGAAAATCAAACGGTAAGTAATTAGCTTGATTTATTATCCCTTGAACTTTTGGGGGGCATATAGAAATCTTTTCTTCAATTTTTTGCATAACGGCTTATTTCTCTAATACCAAAAACAAAAGACAAAAACGAAATCAAATTTCTCTTGAAGCTACTAATGAATAATAGTTAATATATCTTAACAGCTTATACAAGGCTGTCAAATTAAGCCGTTAGACACAAATAAAAAATAGGAGAACCATAAATGTTTGAAGTTGCCACTGTAAAAAGAAAGAAAGCGTATTCGATTAGAGAAGTTTCGGAAGAAACTTCTCTTTCACAGCCTTTTATTCGGCTGGAAATAAAACGAGGAAATTTAAAATCAGGGAGATTTGGGAGCAGGGTTTTAATCACTGAAAACTCGCTCTCGGAATACCTAAATAAAGGAGAAAACGATGAACAAAAATAAAGGCGATGCTGGAAACATCGCCGGAATTGCTGAATTAGATAACGAAACTACTACTATGACTAATCATAAACCAAACACAATTAAATTTCAATATCACTGCTCATTTTGCGCGTGTGAGTTACCCGACGACGGCGCACGATTTAACGGCGTGGGAGCGTGTCCGGCGTGCGACGACCTGGCGCGCTTGTGGGTAGATTCTTTGCGCGAACACGCGGCGAATTATTTCAATGATTTGGGGGTGCGAAAATGACCTTTCAACCCCAAACGAAAACAATCGATGTCGGCGCGATTCACGCCGAATTTGAAACGGTTTTCAAGGCGACCGGCAAAACCAAAGTTTTAACACACGCGGAAATCCTAAATGCAATTTTAGGAACGCTCGACAAAATAGATTTTCACGTTCAAGCCGGACTTGAAAAAGGCGACCCGTTACCGCAAAAGCATTTGATTGTGATTTGCGTCAACGAACTTTTAAGACAAGTTAAAGAACAGAATCTCGACCTTGCCCGCAAAGACGATTTTATTTTTGCTTTTAACGGCGCGTGCTGGAAAGAATTTTCACGCGAAACAATTAAATACTTTCTAGGAAAAGTTGCGGCAAGATTAAGTGTCTTGCCGCTCGAAGCGCAGCATTACGAATTTCAAAATAAATTGTATTTGCAGTTTCTTGCAGCCGCTTATTTTGAACCGATAAAGCCGCAAAGCGATAAAGTTTTAATCAACTTGCAGAACGGCACGTTTGAAATCACTAAGGATTCACAAGCTGTCAGAGATTTTTCGGCAAAAGATTTTCTTACCTACCAGTTGCCGTTTGAGTATGTTGACGGCGCGACTTGTCCGATATTTCAATCGTTTCTCGACAAGGTTTTGCCGGAAAAGGAATTGCAGCATATTCTTGCCGAATTTTTCGGTTATGTCTTTACCAAAAACTTAAAAATGGAAAAGGCATTGCTCCTTTATGGAAGCGGCGCAAACGGTAAATCAGTTGTTTTTGACGTGATGAACGCGCTGCTCGGTAAAGAAAACATTTCAAACTTTTCACTGTCGAATCTGCTTGAAGAACATAACCGCGCTTTAATCGCTCACAAGTTGCTGAATTACGGCTCGGAAATAAACGCCACGCGCACACGCGACGAATTTAAGAATCTTGTTTCTAATGAACCAATACAGGCGCGGCTTAAATACGGAAATTCTTTCACAATGGAGAATTACGCGAAGCTCGCTTTCAACTGCAACGAGTTGCCGAAAGACTTTGACCCGCAGCACGCATACTTTCGCCGTCTGAAAATCATTCCTTTCCGCGTTACGATTCCCGAAAATGAACAAGATAAAACCCTTGCAAACAAGATTATTAAGCAGGAATTACCGGGCGTTTTTAATTGGATTATCGACGGCTTGAAACGACTGCTCGAAACCGAAAAATTCACGGAAAGCGACCTTGTAAATGAGACGCTCGAAACCTACAAGCGCGAATCCGACAGCGTAGCTTGTTTTGTCGATGAACAATCGGAAATCGTCGGTTTGTCGCTCAAATCTGCTTATGCTGATTATCGTTTGCATTGCCTTGATTGCGGATTTAAGCCGCTCGGACGCAACAACTTTGCTAAACGTCTGCAAACACACGGCTTCTTGCTCGAAACGCTGCGAAACGGCGTGATAATTACGCATAAAGGAGGCGCGCAAAAAGTGTTCTAAAAATCTTCACAACTTCACAACACCGCAAAAAGTGTGAAGTTGTGAAGTTGTGAAGATAAATAAAACACTTTTTCTTGACCTGTTTATGATTCAACTCGAAACATATCGCGGCACAAAATCACGGCACACTTGCCCGCAATGCGGAAAGAAAAGCGAATTTACACGCTTTATTAACACCGATACAGGCGAACATTTGCCGGATAATGTCGGCATCTGCAATCGTTCTTCAAGCTGCGGTTATCGCTACACGGCGAAACAATATTATGCCGACAATCCGAACGGCTCAAAGTTTCAATCGAAGCAAAAGCAAGGGAACGCCGGAGCGAACCGGGCGCGACAAACTTCTACATTTGTAGAAATCAAAGCTCCGTCTTTTGACTACATCCCGCCGGAACATCTTAAAGCGACACTTGGCAATTACGACCGAAACGCTTTTGTGCAATTTCTTTTTGATTTGTTCCCGGACTGCTCCGACGAAATTCAAGCCGTTTTGAAAATGTATTTTGTCGGAACTTATTCGGACAATTACGGCAATCATTACACCTGTTTTCCACAGATTGACCGATTGAACAGAGTTTGCAAAGCGAAGTTAATCAGCTTCAACCCGGCGACCGGGAAACGGCTTAAAGGCGAATATGACACTTCATCTTTACCCGCAAAATTAAAACTTAAAGAAGATTTTAATTACAAGCAAATCTTTTTCGGTGAGCATCTTTTGGGTATCTTAAAAAACCCCAAGCCGGTTGCCATTGTCGAATCTGAAAAAACGGCAATCATAGCAAGTCTTTGTATGCCGCGCTTCGTATGGCTGGCGACCGGCTCAAAGCAATGGTTAAAGGTTGAACGGCTGAACCGGCTCGACGGACGGCAAACCATTCTTTACCCGGACGCTGACGGCTTCGACCAGTGGCAATGCGTAGCAAGCGAGGCGCAACAGCAAGGCTTAACCGTCAAAGTATCGTCTTTGATTGAAAACTTTGCGACCGATGAACAAAAACAAAATCAATACGACCTTGCAGATTATTTGATTGAACAGCAAAGGGAAACGAACGAATTAAACGAATTTTATGACGCTTACAACTCCAAAGTTGATTTGATTTTGAATGATAAATCTTTATGGAGCGGCTTCAACTTGTTTCTCGACGAACAAAAAGCGATTGCCATTTATAACGGCGCGACCGAATCCGAAGCCGAAAGAATATGCACACGCTCCGAAAATGTTCGCGCCGTCGCTTTGAGCGTCTGAAAAGACATATCCAGGTAAGGCTTCGACAACAAAAACGGCTTGTAGAGAAAAGGAAAATCACAAAATAAACAAAAAGGAGCGAAATGAGAGAAAAACTTATAAACAAAATCAGGCTGGGAGAAAAAATTACAACAAATGAAATGCTTGAAGCATTTGACCGGGTAGGAAAAACATATTTTGAGACATTGCGCGATTACACACCGCCACCTTTCGCGCCCGATGCGCTCCCGATTACCCCACTGGAGCAAAAGCGAACGACTCGCAAGCAAAACGAATTATTTGGAGATTTAGAACCATTTTGAGCAAACCGAAAAAGGAGAAATAAAGAAATGACTAACGAACAAAAAGTGAGAATTATCATCAGCAAATTAACCGCGTCCGGCATAACCGACGAAGAAGAACAGCTTGAAATCATAATGCGCGATTACTCGCATCTGCTAAACCAGCCGACCGAAGCTGAAATCGAAGCGGCGAAAGAAGAAATGCTTACTCAGGTAATTGAAAAAGCAATGGCTGGCTTAAACAGAGAAAGCATAAAAGAAAACGGGCATCCGTTCGCCGTCTGCCAGAGAATCGACGGCGTGAAGCATTTCAAACGATACGACGCGCTTTCAAATGGTGAGATTGACGAACTAAGACAGCAAGGCTTAATCCTTTGATTTTAAGGAATAGTAAGGCAAGGCTCGACTGATAAAAGACGCTCACAGAATAAAGGAAATAAACGAATATGTCCGAAGATGTCCGAAAAAGTCCGATAAAAACGGCGAACCGCGAAAAAGCATTAAACGCCTTGCTCGAATCGGCAACGATAACCGAAGCGGCGCAAAAATGCGGATTGAACGAAAAGACGCTCCGAAGATATTTAGACGATGCCGCATTTCAAACGGAGTTTCGAGCGGCGCGGCGCGCTCTCTTTGAGCAAAACATCGTTCGTCTGCAATCGCTTCACGCGGGCGCGGTTGACACGCTCGAAAGAAATTTGAATTGTGAAAATCCGTCGGTAGAAACGAGATGCGCTCAAATCGTAATCGAATCGACGCGAAAAGATTTTGAAACGCTCGATATTTTAACGAGACTGGAGAAAATAGAAGATGAACATCAAAAACAGATTGAAGCGGCTGCAAAGCCGAATAATCGGAAACGATTCTAATTTTTGCGACTGCCAAAAAGAACCGCAAATTACAATTCTCATACCAACGCCGGACGGCGGCAAAACTACGCTCGACGGCAAGCATTACATAGAACCGGCGAAGATTTGCGCGACGTGCGGCAAGCCGAACCCCGAACCGTTTCACACAACCTTTGTTATTAAACCGGCGGAGGGAAATTAAAAATGAACATTTTGAACCGAATAAAAAAACTCGAATCGGAAAACCCGAACAAACCGCCGTGTTTTTGCGGCAAGACATTTATTGATTTGTGTTATAGCGGCATTGATACGGACGCTTTAACTTACTGCTCGCACTGCAAAGATAAATTCGACTACTGGCAGCAGCTTGCCCGCGAAGCTAAAGACGAACTATCGAAGAATTTAACGGACGGAGAAACATTATGAACTTAAAAAACCGACTGAAAAAACTCGAAAGAATAACCGACGATTCAACCGTTTGCGAGTGTTTCCCGCAAAGAAACACCGAAACTTATATGCTCGATTTGGGAGAAGATGCTCCGCTCGATAGCCAACCCGTTTTAAGCGGCAAACCAGTGCCGGACGTTTGCCCGGATTGCCGCAAACCAATCGAAAAGCGAAAAATCATTTTGCAGCTTTGCGACCAGACGACAAAAGAACGCTTTCCCGAACAGTGGCAAGCGAATAAAAATAAATAAACAGGAGAAATAAATGACAAACGAACAAACCAATGCAAATATCTTCAAGCGGATTCGCGCCGATGCCGAGAAAAAGCGAAAGGTAAAAATGGCGGAAAAACAGAGAAACGACGAATACTTTGCCCGAATGAAAAACGGCACGAATCCGCTCGACGAAATAAATCAAATACTTACGGGAGAAAATAAATAATGAAAAAAGCAATTGAAATCCAATCCGAAATTGATAAAACGGATTCGAGAATCGCGGAGCTGCAAACGCAGTTTGACGAACAAACGGCAACCTTTGAAACGGTTCAGCAAGCCTTTATCGCCGGAAAGAGTGATATTAACCAGCTTCACGCCGAACAATCGAAATTAACGCTTTTCTCGCAGGCAATCGAAGCGTTAAAGGCGACTTTTGAAAAGCTGAAATCGGCATTTGAAACGCAGTCAGGCGAGGAAAGACGGGCGGAGCTTCTCAGGGAAATGACGACTACGGCAAATGCAGTTCAGGCGGGCGTTAATGAATATTTGGAAACCCGCTCCGAGTTTCACGCCGTTGTAAGCGATTACGCGGAAAAACTGATTAAACAGGCTTCAGCCTACCGAAGCAAACAGGCGGAGTATCAATCAATCGTCGAGGAGTTAAAACCGACCGGCGCGGAGATTCAGGGAATTGAACAAAAGACGCGGACAATGGCGGAGGCGCGTTATTTTAATCACGAATCGACGGGAACTTTTCACGAAGCCGTTGCCCTTGCCGAAAATCTGCTTGCCGCGAAATTAAGTAAAGCGGCGCAAGCAAAAAGAATAGCGGCGCATCACGCCCGGACAATGGAGCGACAAACTAGATTTAGTGTCAATAACCAGTAAAAAGCAAAAGCCGTGAGTTTTAACGCTCGCGGCTTTTTCGTTCTGCTTGAAACGTGGGAAGCGGGAATGAATTATTTTGCACACTTAAGTGTGCAAGAAGTTAAAATTATTTGTCGTTTCAAAACGACAATTTCAAGTTCAATTCTCTTTCCCACTTAAGTGGGACAGAACTAGCCACGATTGAAACTGCAAACTGATTTATTCGTCTGGATGCTCAGCCGCATAACCGCGTAGAATCTTTTCGACATATTCGGGCGATTTTTCGTAATCGTGAATTTCGCTTTGGTTAATATGCGAGTTAAAAAGGTCAAGCAGTCCGTCGGCTAATCCGTCTCTGATTGGTTCGGGCAAATCCGGGTTATTGAGTAAATCAGACACTTGCTTTGCCGTGTCGCTCGGTTTGAGAGATTCGCCCGAAGCGTCTTTGTATTTTGTGCCATACAAAACAGAATCTTTCCAACCGTCCATTGCATTGCCGTATTCCTTTGTCCAGCGAAATAAACAATCCTGTAATTCGGCGGCTAAATCGCCAACCATTACAGCCGAATCTTTAACGGCAAAAAGCTCAATAATTTCCATAAGGCTATCAATTACGGTGTAATCATTACCGCAAGCCATAGCAATATCAGTAATAAGAGCTTTGCCGCGCTCCGCTTTTTCCTGACTTTCCTTTTGCGCGTCCGCAAAAGAATCAATTATTACTTGTTCCGTTTCTTCTTTTTTTTCTGTTTTATTTTTCATTGTGATATTCTCCATTTTGCTAAATCAAATCATTCGTGGTTTGAAAGAAAGGCTTACCCGATTACAGTCAGGTAAGCCTTTCGCCTTTACTGGCGGCTGATTACTTCCCGCGCCCGGTCAATAGCGTTTCCCGAAACTTTATGAGCGTAAATTTGAACGCCGTTTTTATCGTTAATAAAAAGCTGCTTGCCGTTGTAGCTGTAAAAGATTGTTACTGTATAGCCTTTGATTGTTGCCGTTTTCATTTTAGTTAATCCGTCCTTTTTTTGAATTTGATTGAATGTTTCAATCTGTATATATCTTGTCATAAGACAAGCATTGACACAAGTCCAAATCTTGCATATTGACAAGTATTTTACAAAAGGCTAAATTTATTTGTATGGCAACGAAAAAAGATAAATTATTGAGTGTTGCGGACGTAAGCAAAGAAGCCGATATTTCACGTCAAAGAATTTTGCAGATTATTGAAAGCGGCAATTTGAAAGCCGAATTGGTTGGTAAAAGTTACGTTATTCTGCAATCTGATTTTGAAGCGTGGAGCAGTTCCCGGCGCGAAGCCGGGCGACCGAAGAAAGAAACTGGCAAAGAATAAAATGGATAATCTACAAGATAGAGTTAAAAGGAAATTTGACGGGAAACTTTACAGGCGGCGGACGGCATACCACGAAGCCGGACACGCGGTTTTAGGAGTTATACTTCAAAATGATATTCTCTTCGCCCGAATCAATAGCTTCGATGCCGATGAAGCACTCGCCGGAGTTACTCGGGTTTGGGGCGAATACGCTCCACATCTCCTACCTTTTGGCGAAGCACAGTATCAGAAATATATTGAATTGAGAATTATGAAAAACCTTGCCGGATATGTCGCTCAATATCTTTATCCGGCTAAAAAAGCAGATTCATATTATTTGAATGAAATGTGTTATCTAGCCTTAACCCAAGATGATGACGGCGACGAATTTAATCCAGATGATGATACAAGAGTTTATTCAGACTACAGCAAGGTTTTGAAGGATTTGGAAGCCCTAATGTTTTTTGGAAGCCAAGAGGAGTTTCAATTCCATTACGAAACATTTCTAATTGAAAAGTGCCGTTATATCTTACAGCAGCAGCCGATTTGGGAGGCGTTAAAAATAGTTGCCGAAACTTTGCTTGATAAATTAGAAATGACGGGCGAGGAAATATACACCGCTTGCTATCAAATTGACGGATTTGCGGCAACCTGTGAAAAGCTAAGAGACATTTATCTAGGTAAGAATAATTTTGAACAAAAGAAAAACGGCTTGAGCGTCCATTCTCAAACCGTCTCTTTTCAGTTCTTTGACAACTGAATAGTTTTTCTAAGCAAAAGCAGTCTATCAAATTAGAAAGGCACTTTCAAAACCTGTAGCTATAATCGCAGCTGTTACCTGTTCGGATAGAGTATTACAGAGTGATAGAATAGTTTGAGAAATCCAACCAATAACACTCTGTAATACCAGGTAAATACAGGTGAATAAAGAAGATAATGTTCACCGGAATAATTGAAGAACTCGGAAAAATTTCGGCGTTTGAAAAGCGCGGCGACGGGGCGAAGATACGCGTTTCCGCGTCGGTCGTTACAAACGACTCAAAGGAAGGCGATTCGATTGCGGTCAACGGCGTTTGTTTGACGGCGATTGATATAAAAAAAGATTCGTTTGCGGCTGATGTTTCAAATGAAACCTTAAATCGCTCGACTTTGGGACGATTAAACGCGGGCGCTGTCGTCAATCTCGAACGCGCCGTAACGCCGACAACCAGACTCGGCGGTCATATCGTTCAGGGACACGTGGACGCGACGGGAAAATTTTTGCAGGCTGAAAAACAGGGCGATTTCTGGACGGTGCGCGTCGGTTTTCCTTCGGAGATTGCGAAATATTTGATTTACAAAGGCTCGATTTCCGTCGAAGGCATCAGCTTGACGATTGCGAATCTGGCAGACGATTCGTTTGAAATCGCCGTTATTCCGAAAACGTGGGATTTAACGAATCTGCACGCGCTGAAAAATGGCGACGCGGTAAATCTCGAAGTCGATATGATTGCCAAATATGTCGAACGCATAATGCTTTACGGGAAGACGCCGGAAAAACCGGAAGGCATTACAATGGAAAAGCTCGGCAAAATGGGTTTTGTATGATTGAAATCGTTCAAACCGAAACCACTAACCAAATCGACGCGGCGCGTGGGCTTTTTCTGGAATATGAAAAGCGGCTCGGAGTTGATTTGTGCTTTCAGAATTTTGAAATAGATTTTCTCAAAAGTTAATAAATTATCAAAAACTTTGTTTCATACTTGAAACAGAAAACAACTTGTGTTAGATTTGTTTCACCAGTGAGACAAAATGCCTTTGGCGGTAGGCATTTACGAAACGTAAAGTAAGGAAAAACATTAACGCTCCGGGAGAAAGCAAAAATGAAATCTAATAAACCGAAAATAAATCCATTGAGCCGAATGCCGCGCCAGCAGCGCTTAATTATGGCGATTCGCGGCGGCGCGGGCGTCGGCAAAAGTCATTTTATCAGTTCGATGGCGGATGCGGGTCTGGGGAAACTCTGCATTTTCGATACCGAACGAAAAGCCAGATTATTGCGCGGCGTCGGCGAAAAGTTTGACGCGCTCGAAATCGAGCAGACGGACGAACTGCCGGAATTTATCGATTGGGCGATAAACGGCGAGGGTCGGGAGCAGAATTACGGCTGTTTCGCGCTCGACAGTTGGGCGGCATATTTCGGCGCGAAGCATTCGGATATGATTGAAGCGGTTCGCGCAAAAAGCGATGACCCGCTGGCGCAGCCGAGCGCCGAAGAATTGGCGGCTGACCAAATGGTTTTGCAGGGCGTTCTTCGCAAACTCTGCATCGAAAGCGGCAAAAGCGTTGTTATCGCCGACCAGATTGCGGCTCGCGGCAAGGAAGCTAAAGAAGACAACGAAGTCGGGCGCGTTCTGCCGATGACGGCTTCGGGTTTGGAGTATTTTGTCGATGTAATGGTTGAAGTTTCAATGCAGGAACGCGACGGCGAAATCACGCGTGTTTTTCAAGTCGTAAAATCAAATTCACCGGCGTTTGAAGTCGGCTTTGAGATGACGGGAAACATCGGCTTTAAAGATTTTCTCGAACATATGAAAGCCGAACAAGCGCTTGAGTTGGCGTTCGATAAACCGGAAAAATCGGACGTACCGGAATTTATCGAAGACAAAACGCCCGTTTCGATTGCGCCGCAGGAGATGACGGTTGACGATTTGATTGCAAAGGCGGAAGCGAACGGCTTTAAGCGCGCCGACATCGTAACGGGCGCGAAAATTTATCATAACCAGCCGAATATCACGTATTTGACCGCTGAGCAAATCGAAGATTTAGACCGCCGAATGACGGCGCGTGTCGAGAAAACGAAAACCGAATCGAAAGTTGAAACCAAAACGGACGACGCGGCGAATGAAAAAGTAACCAATATCAAACGCACAAAGGTTGCGTAAAACAATTTTGCTGTCAGGCAAAAGGCGAACGAACAAGGGGCAGGTTTTACAAGGGGACAGGCAAAAGAAAAGGACAAAGGAGAATCGGGAAATTTCTCCGGCGTCCTTTTTTATTTTTAAAGTTTCCGGCTTCGTTTCTAAATATCGTGCCGATTCTGCATCGCTTTGTCCATCGTAACTTCATCGACAAATTCCAAATCCGAGCCGACGGGCATTCCCATCGCGATGCGTGAGATGCGTCGTTCGCCGAGCGGTTTCAGCAGACGCGCGATGTAGTTTGCCGTCGCTTCGCCTTCGGTTGTCGGATTCGTCGCGACGATAATTTCTTTAACCTCAACACCGTCGTTGTTTTCCGGCATCAGGCGCGGAATCAGGTTGGCGAGCATCAATTCGTCGGGTCCGACGCCGCGAATCGGCGAGAGCGAGCCGTGCAGAATGTGATACAAACCTTTAAAACTTCTGGTCTTTTCGATGGCGACGAGGTTATACGGTTCTTCGACGACACAGATTATCGAACGGTCTCGGCTTGGCGACGAGCAGAACATACACGGATTTACATCAGTCAGATTGTTGCAAATCGTGCAGAAAACGATTTTCTGTTTGACTTCCTGCAAGGCTTCAACAAAGCGTTCGATTTCCGCCTCCGGTCGGCGCAGAATATAAAACGCCAGCCTTTGCGCAGATTTATGACCGACGCCGGGCAGACGTTTGAATTCGTCGATTAATTTGGCGACGGGTTCTGAATATTCAAGCATTAGGTTTCAGGTGTTAGGTGTTAGGTGTTGGATTCTTGCTAAAACCTAACACCTAACACCTATAAACTTACATCAGTCCCGGCGGCAGCATTCCGCCGAGCTTTCCTTTGAGCGATTCTTCGACTTTGCGGCGCGCTTCGTTGACCGCCGCCATCGTCAAATCCTGAATCATTTCCGTGTCGCCGTCTTTGACCAAATCGGGCGAAATCGTCAGTTCCAAAACTTCAAAATCACCGCGCATCTTGACGTTGACCGCGCCGCCGCCGCTTGACGCGTCAACGGTCGTCTGCTTCATTTGTTTGCCCATTTCTTCCTGCATTTTCTGGGCTTGCTTCATCATCGAATTCATATCGAATCCACCGGGAAATTTCATAACTTTTCTCCTGTTCTATAAAAATAATTGCAGTCTAAATTCGTGAAATTATTATAACATCCGGTTTGCCCGTTGTCTTGCAAACGTTCCGATTTTTATCGGCGTTTATCTGTGCTAATCTGTGGTTAAATTCCAATGAAAAAATACGTTATCAAAAGAGATGAAAACGCGCTGCCCGAACGCCTGACGCGTTATCGACAGGAATTAAACGAAGAACAATTTCGCGTTGTTACGGCATCACCGAAAGCGTCTTTGGTCGTTGCGGGCGCGGGAACGGGCAAAACCAGAACGATAACTTATCGCGTCGCATACTTGATTGAGCAAGGCGTTTCGCCGCAAAAGATTTTGCTCGCAACTTTTACCAATCGCGCCGCCAGAGAAATGATGAGCCGCGTTCAAAATCTCACCGGCTCGCAGAACGTCCATAAGATTTGGGGCGGAACTTTTCACCGCATCGCCAATTTGATTCTTAGAAAACACGCCGTATCAATTGGTTTCGATTCAAACTATTCGATTCTCGACGCCGAAGACGCCAAAGATTTTGTCAACGTCTGCATCGACGAAGCCGGAATCGACACTAAAGCCAAGCGTTTTCCGAAACCGGAAGTCGTGCAGGATATTATTTCTTATGCAAACAATACTGACAGAGCGATTGAAGATGTCGTTATAAATCGCTATCCGTATTTCGAGCCGCTCACACAGCAGATAAAGCGCGTCGATATGATTTATATGGAGCGCAAGCGCGAGCGCAACGTAATGGATTACGACGATTTATTATTAAACTGGAAACGATTGTTGATTCAGAAACCCGACATCGCCGCCGTCTACGCCGAACAGTTTGAGCATATTCTGGTTGACGAATATCAGGACACAAACAAACTGCAAGCCGAAATAATTGACCTGCTCGCCGTCAAACACAGAAACGTAATGGTCGTCGGCGACGACGCGCAATCGATTTTCGCGTGGCGCGGCGCGGAGTTCACGAATATCTACGAATTTCCGAAGCGTTATCCCGAATGTGAGATTTACAAATTAGAGACGAATTATCGTTCGACGCCGGAAATTCTTGGTTTGGCGAATGTGTCGATTGCCAACAACCGGAAACAGTTTCCAAAGGTTTTGCAGGCGGTTAAAAAGTCGAAAGGTTTTTCGCCCGCGCTTATTCCGTGCCGCGATGTCGAACAGCAGTCGGCGTTTATCGCGTCCAGAATTTTAGAATTGCGCGACGAAGGAACTTCGCTCGAAGACATCGCCGTTCTCTATCGCTCGCATTATCATTCGCTCGAATTACAGCTCGAACTGACGCGCCGAAATATTCCGTATCGCATTCAAAGCGGCGTTCGATTTTTTGAACAGGCGCACATCAAAGACGTAATTTCTTACCTCAGAATCATCGTCAACCCGCACGACGAGTTAGCGTGGAAGCGAATTTTGAAAATGATTCCGAGCGTCGGCAACGCGACGGCAAACAAGATTTACGAAAGTTTAGCTTATGCCGAAAATCCGTTCGCGCTCGTTAAACGGGACGATTTCCAATTCAAACCGCGCAGCTCGAAAGCGTGGGCGACATTTACACATTTGCTCGAAAATCTGACCGCTGACGAAACCAGAAACAATCCGGCGAAACAAATCGAGATGATTTTATCGGGCGGTTACGAACAGCATTTGCAGGAAACATACGAAAACGCCGAAGCCAGAACCGAAGACCTGAAACAACTGGCTATCTACGCGAGCAAATACGAATCAACCGAAAGTTTTCTCTCGGAACTCGCGCTGATTTCCACCGAACGCTTCGGCGCGCCGCAGAATATCGTCGGCGAAGATGTTGTGTCCGGCGGCGAAGAAGATGAATTACTAACTTTAACCAGTATTCATCAGGCAAAGGGCGCTGAATGGAAAGTAGTTTTTATGATTTGGACGGCGGAAGGCAAATTTCCGTCGCCGCGCGCGCTCAAAGAAATCAACAGCGAAGAAGAAGAGCGCCGCCTCTGGTATGTCGCCTTAACCCGCGCCAAAGACGAGCTTTATCTGACATATCCGCTGATGATTACCGACTACAACCGCCGAACCGTCCTGCAAAAACCGTCGCGCTTCATAATGGAATGCCCGCCCGCGCTGTTTGAACTCTGGAATCTCGAAGAAGACCAGCCGAAATTCGACGCGCCGCTTGAGATTGACGAAAAGAAACAGGATTTTCTCAATTAAATTTCGCGCCGCTCTGCAACCGAACCGAAACTTCGCCGCATCTTTACGAGTAACTTTTGCAAGGAATTATTATGGCTAAAAAATCTCTGCTCGATTCGATTGATGTTCCCGCGCCGTGTCCGAAAAAGTGGGACGAAATGATTGGCGACGACAAAATTCGGCTGTGCCAATCGTGCGACAAAAATATTTACAATATTTCCGAGATGACGCGCTCTGAGGCGCGCAAACTGTTGTTTCAATCAAAGGAAAAGGTTTGCATTCGTCTCGAAAAGGACGGAAACGGCAGAGTTCAGACGCTCAAAAAGCAGTTTCACAAAATCACGCGCCAAGCGCCGATTGCGGCGGGCGTCCTGTCGGCGTCGCTGACCTTTTCGGCTTTGACATACGCGCAGGGCGAACCGGTTGTCGGCAAAGTAAAGCCGAGCGTTTCCAAAAATCATCAAGATAAAACCTTTGCCGCTTCAATTTCGGGAGTCGTCAGCGACGCGAACGGCGCGGTTATTCCGGGCGCGACAGTTACTTTGCGCGGCACGAAAAATAATTCTACCCGAAATACAAAATCGAATGACGACGGATTTTACGAATTTAGAGATGTCGAGGAATCTACTTACGAAATTGAAGCTGTTTGGATTAATTTCAAAAAATCTGTTTCCGCAAGTTTTACTGCTGAAGAGGGCGCGAACTTGCAGATGAACATCGTTTTAGAACCATCAGCGCCTCCTACTGACCAAAACCTCGTATTCGATGACAGTCAGACTGTAGTAATCGAGCCGGCGCAGATTAACAATTCTGTTGAGAGACAAAAGTTAGAATCGCTGCCCGCACAAAGAAATTTGCTGGTTCTCGGTTTGTTTCCCGGAACGAAACCCGCGCCTGCGAAAAATGCGGCGAGCAAAAATCAAAATAAAACCAGCCAGATTTCATTCACAATTTATGACGCGACGGGCGCGGTTGTGCCGAATATAACCGTCAAGCTGACAAATCAAAAAACCAAAAAAGAATTTACCGTTTTGAGCAACGAACAAGGCGTCGCTCAATTCAGTTTAATTCCGCACGGACGTTACGATTTGCTTATTACTTCTTCAATAGGTTTGCAGGATTACCGGCAAACCGTTCAAATAAAAGAATCGATTGAACCGAATATCAAAATAGAGTTGAATACCAGATTTACTACTGGAGTATATGTTGTTAATTCGTCGGAGATTCCCTTGTTCCAAGCTGTTTCGCAAGAGGATAATGAAGCGGTCAAACAGTTGGTCAATTCTGGGTTTGATGTCAATACGAAAGACAGTTATGGCAAAACAGCTTTGCACATTGCGGTTGAATACAGCAATTTGGAAATCGTTCGTTTTCTGCTCGACAACGGCGCGAAGGTAAATATAAAAAGTAAGAGCAAAAGAACCGCGCTTTTGATGATTGACGAATCGGTGCGCGACGAAGACGATAAATTTGTCACCGACATTGTGCGCCTGCTGATAACCAAAGGCGCGGACGTTGACGCGCAGGACGACGAAAAGGAAACGGCTTTGATGATGGCTGGCGGCGAAGGCAATCTGGAAGTTACGAAAATCCTGCTCGAAGCGGGCGCGAATCCGAATTTGAAAGACAAAGACGGTGATACCGTGTTTTCGACAACTCCTTCGGACGAAATCAAACAGCTTCTCAAACGATACGGCGCTCGTGAATAAATAAATTTCTTGACATAAAAACGAAATCGGCGCGACAATCTTTGAAATGTAGTTATAGAGACGGCTTCGCGGCTTGGATTTAAGCGGATAAAAACGGATATGATTTAATCAATCAATCGGCGCTCCGACGGGGTTACGACGGTGTTTTGATTGTTTTATGTCTATTGTGTTTTGCGGTTCTATACAGTTTGATTAAAAAATTCGGAGAGTGAAATTGATGAACGATTTAAAGCGTGTTCGGCGGCGATGTCTGCTGATGTTTTCGGCAGTTTTTTTGTTCGCGGCGGGCGCGGCGGCGCAGACATCGCCGCCGACTGCTTTCGATATAAAATATGAGCTGTCGATGCCGAATCCGGCGTCGCATTTGTTTGAAGTGCGAATGGAAATTGACACTAAAGGCAAGGAGGCGACAATCGACGTGCAGATGCCGCGCTGGTCGCCGGGCAGATACGCGGTCTACGATTTCGCGCAGAACGTGCAGGAATTCGGCGCGACGAATTTTTGCGGCGCGAGAGACAACTGCATAATACGCCCGCTGCCCGTAACCAGAACGGACAACCAAACGTGGCGCGTGCAGTCGAACGGCACACGGCGCGTCGCCGTCAGCTACAAAGTTTTCGCCGACAATCTGTCCGGCACGTTTTCACAGCTCGACGCGCGGCACGCCAACTATAACGGCGCGTCGGTTTTCGCGTATGTCGTTAATCATAAACAGGACGCCGTTAGTTTGAAAATCAACGCGCCCAACGGCTGGAAGATTGCCAACGGACGCATCGAACGTCCGAATCAGACCGATTGGCGATTCGATAACTACGATATTTTAATCGACACGCCGACGGAAATCGCGCCGGATTTTACATTGGACGAGTTTCGGGTCGGCGGCAAAACGTATCGCGTGATGATTCACTCGTTCGGCGACGAGGGCGGAAAACGTCCGCAGTTTGTGAGAGACATTGAAAAAATCGTGCGGACGGAGACGGCGATGATGGGCGCGCCGGATTTCGACAGCTACACGTTTCTGATTCACTTCGCGCCGAAAAACGAATCGGGCGGCGACGGTATGGAACACCTGACTTCGACGCAGGTTATCCAAAGAAACGCGCTCGGCGACGCGGGCGTTTTTGAGGCGGCGCTCGACACGGCGGCGCACGAATTTTTTCACGTCTGGAACGTCAAGCGTCTTCGTCCGGTTGAATTAGGACCGTGGGATTTTACGCGCCCAGTCAACACGCGTTCGCTGTGGATTGCCGAAGGTCTGACCAATTATTACGGAACGCTCCTGACGCGCCGCGCCGGTTTATTTACCGACAAACAGCTTTTCGACGCTTACGGCGGCACGATAAATTTTATCGAGAACGCGCCCGGCAATCGCTTGATGAGTCCCGAAGAAGCGTCGATAATCGCGCCGTTTATCGACCGCACGCCGCACCAGCAAAACACGAATCTGCGCGCCGCGACCGTCAGCTATTACATAAAAGGCGAAGTTCTCGGCTTGGTGCTTGACCTTTTAATCAGGCAGAAAACCGGCGGGCGGCGCTCGCTCGACGACGTGATGCGACGAATGTATGAAGAATTTTACTTAAAAAGCCCGAAGGCGACGTATTACCTGCGCGGGCGCGGCTACACGGGCGCGGATTTCGAGCGCGTCGTATCGCAGACGGCGGGCGCGGATATGAGCGATTTTTTCGACCGATACGTGCGCGGTGCGGAAGATTTGCCGTATGATGAAGCGCTCGCCGCGGTTGGTTTGCGGCTGGCTCGCACGCGGTCGGTCGATAAAGCGACGGATAAACCAATGGAGCTATACGGCATCGAAGAAATGCCGAACGCGTCGAAGGACGCGCTCGCCGCCCGCAGCGCGTGGCTCAACGGGAAATAAGGAGAATGGTAAATGGTAAATGGTTAGTTGAGAAATTGTTTTTCGCTCACCGCTCACCACTGGCAGCTCGCCACTATTAATTTACTTTTGCCCGAACTCTACTTATACTTTTCACTTTAGGACTTTCTCAAAATGCGGAAACACGCACTTCGTCAAGTGTGTCTTCATCATCATCGCGCCGAACTATCGTGCGGGCTTCTGCAAAAATGAGAAAGTCCTACACTTAATATTTTGCGGCAGACAGGGTTAAATAAAATGATGTTTCAGAAAGCTAAAAATACAATCGCGTTCGTTTTCGTCGTCGGGCTGGCGTTTGCGGGTTTTGCCTGTAAGCAGGCGGCGACGACCGGTAATCAGCCAAATCCGGCGGCGAATACGACGGCGACGGCGGAAGTTTCAGCAGGCTCGCCGACCGAAGCGTATAAAATGCTGTTCGCGGCGGTGCGCGCCAAAGACAACCAGAAAATCAAGGCGCTGATGTCGAAAAGCACGACGGCGCTGGCGGGCGCGGCGGCGGAGCGGTTCGGTCATTCGCTCGAAAAACAGCTGGAGAACGGATTTCTGGAAACCACTATCACCGACACGCTGCCGGAGATGCGCGACGAGCGCGTTAAAGATAATTTCGGCGCGGTCGAAGTGTTTAATAAAAAATCGGGCAAGTGGGACGACACGTATTTTATAAACGAAGACGGCGGCTGGAAGCTGGCGGTCGGCGATTTATTTGCGGGAACTTACAAATCGCCGGGCAAAGGTCAGGCGCAGACTGAAAGCGAAGCGTCGAACTCGGTGGGAAACAATATGACGGAAATTAAGCCGAATATAAACGGAAAATTGCCGTCCGTAAATGATAAAGCGCCAGCCGGCGGCGGCGTAAAAACGGGTGAAGTTCCGCTCGAAAAGCCGAATCAAAAGCCCGCTGCCGATTCCGGCAAAGGCAACCGGAAACAATGATTAGCGTCGGGCAGATTCAGGAAATCATCGGGCAATACGAAAAACACGGCTGGACTCTGCGCCGTGTTTTGCTTTGCCCTTCGACAATGGAAAGTTTGGGCGCGAGTAAAATCGATTTCGGCGACGCGCCCGCGACCCGCGCCGAAATCGACGCCGCGTGGTTTTCGCGTTCTTCGGCAGGCGGCGAAGCGTGGGAGCTGCGCCGCCTGAGCGGTTCGCCTTTCGCGCTGATTGAAATTTTCGACGAAGACGACGACGAAGACGTTCGAGACGAAGCACGCAGCGAAATAGAACAGCGAATGAAGTAAAGCGTTTCAATCCATTTTAATCGAAGCCGCGAAGCCTGCTTCATCCGCGTCCCATTTGTTCGAGCTTTCCAACCGCTGCTTACATTTACCGGTTAGCAATAAAATTAACATCCTTTTAACCTTCCGTTCACACACAGTTAAATCCGAACCGCTATTCTGCACACTGAATGCCGCGACGCGCTTTTATAATCGGAAGTTTTAATCTACATTTTTAACTAATGGAGCAGAGAAAACTATTGGAGCGCGAACTCGATATATTGCGCGACCGGCTTTTATTGATGGGCGGCGAAGCGGAACTTGCCATTCAGCGGGCGATGCACGCGCTCGTTCAGCGCGACAGTCAGGTTGCCGAGCAGGTTCTCGAAAACGACACGGTTATCGACCGTCTGGAGCTGGAAATCGACCGTTTGAGCGTCGAAGTAATGACTTTGCGGCGTCCCGTCGGGCGCGAACTGCGGCTGGTTATTTCGATTTTCAAGATTACGCCGATTCTCGAGCGCATCGCCGACCACGCGTCGAGCATCGCCCGCGCCGCGCTCGAATTAAATGACGAGCCGGAATTAAAATCCTACGGCGAACTGAGTCAAATGGCGGAACACGCGCTCTCGATGCTGCAGTCGGCGCTCGACGCTTTTACGCAGAACGACGCCGACAGAGCCAGAGAATTGATAAAAAAGGATGAGGAAATCGACCGTATCTACGACGCGCTGGTCAATCGCTGGATGGAAACGATGTCGCAGGACGCGACCAAATCGAAACGTCTGGCGCGTCTTTTATTCGTCGCCAAAAACGTCGAGCGCATCGCCGATTACGTCAAAGACATCTGCGAGCTAACCGTTTATTTGAAGGAAGCGGTTTTTATCAAACACAGCAGGGATTAGTGGTCAGTGGTGAATGGTTAGTGGTTAGTGAAAGAAATTTCCTCAACTCACCATTTACCACTCACCGTAAAAAAAATGTCAAGCGAAATTTTAATCATCGAAGACGACCCGGATATTGCCGAAAGTCTGCAGTATAATTTCAAGCGCGAAGGTTTTCGCCCGACGATTGCCGAATCCGGCGAGAAAGGTTTGCGGCTGGCGCTCGACGAAAAAAATCCGCCGGCGCTGATTATTCTGGATTTGATGCTGCCGGGAATGAGCGGAATGGAGCTGTGCCGACGCTTGCGGCGCGAACCTCTCACCGAGAAAACGCCGATTATAATGCTGACGGCGAAAGCCGCCGAGATTGATAAAATCGCCGGTCTGGAAACGGGCGCGGACGATTATATCGTCAAACCGTTTTCGGTTAAAGAAGTCGTCGCCCGCGTCCGCGCGGTTCTGCGGCGCATCGACAAGGACGAACTCGAGCGTTACGAAGGCGGCACTCTGGCAATCGATTTCGGCGACGTGCGTGTTACGTGCGCGGGCGCGGACGTTAAACTGACGCGCAAGGAATTCGCGCTCTTAACCTATTTAATAAAAAGCTCGGGGCGCGTCGCTACGCGCCAGAATCTGCTCGACAACGTTTGGGGCTACAGTTATTTCGGCGACACGCGCACGCTCGACGTTCACATTCGCCGCCTGCGCCAGAAATTGGGCGACTGCGGCGGCTGCATTGAAACCGTCGTCGGCACGGGTTACCGGTTTATCGAATTGAAATGAGTTTTTTGGACGGCTGGTTCGCCAATAAAAAAACAATCGAAAAAATTTCGCCCGCCGTTCTCGACAAAATTCTCGACGCGATGCGCGAAGGCGTGATTGTAACGGGCGAAGACACGCGCATTTTGTCTTCCAACCGAGCCGCTTACAATGCTTTCGGGCGGCGCGGCGGCGCGCTTGCCGGAAAACGTCTCAGCGAAGTCGTCCGCGACCTCAAACTGCACGAAGCCTTTCGCAAAGCATTGGACGAAAACGAATCTTCCGACATTGAGATGGAAATTCCCGGCATCGAAAAACGCCGCTACGACGCGCGCGTCGCGCCGATTGAGCTTAACGGAACAAAAGGCGTCATCGCCGTTTTTTACGACGTAACGCAGATTGAACGGCTGGAATTGATTCGTCAGGAATTTCTCTCGAACATCTCGCACGAGCTGCGCACACCGCTGACTTCGATTCTCGCCTTTGTCGAAACGCTCGAAGACGGCGCGATTGAAGACGACGAAAACAATCGTCGATTTCTCGGCGTTATCCGCAAAAATGCTCAAAGAATGCACCATTTAATAAACGATATTCTGGAGCTTTCGACAATCGAATCGGGCAAAATCGCGCTCGACATAAAAAAAATAAACCTCGCCGCCGCCGTCGAAGAAGTTTTTACGAATCTTTCGGGCAAAGCCGCCGAGCGGCGCATTAAATTAGTCAATGAAGTTTCAAAAGACGTTTTCGTTTCAGCCGATACGGTTCGCTTTGAGCAGATGCTCACGAATTTAATCGACAACGCCGTAAAATTTAACCGCGAAGCCGGAGCGGTCAGCGTCAGGCACGTCCGAAACGATAAAAAAGACACGATTTCCGTTTCCGATACGGGCGAAGGAATTTCCGGCGAACATCTTCAGCGCATCTTCGAGCGATTTTACCGCACAGACCGCGCCCGCTCGCGCGAAATCGGCGGAACGGGTTTGGGTTTGGCAATCGTCAAACATCTGGCGCGGCTGCACGAAGGTGAAGTTTCCGTCGCGTCAACCGTCGGCGCGGGCGCGACGTTTTCCATCGAACTGCCCGTAAAATCTGACTGAAACACCGGCAAAACTTTCTTCCAGGGCTTTCCTTTTCCGTGTTATAATAAATTTACTTTAACCGTTTTTTCACATACGAACCGAGATTTACCCGTTCGTTTTTTATTTTTGCGAAAGTCGATTTATATCGGGGAAATTATGGAATTAACAATCGGACAAAAAGTTTCTTACCCGAATCAGGGCGTCTGCGTGGTCGAAGCGGTCGAGGAAAAGCGAATCGGCGACGGCGTGATGAGCTTTTATCTGCTGCGGATTTTAAGCGACGATTCGACGATTTCGATTCCGACGGCGAAAGTCGCAAGCGTCGGCATACGTCCGGTCATCGATTTGAAGGAATTTGAAAATCTGATAAGCGATTTGAGCGAAGATTTTGAAGACGTGTCGAGCGACTGGAAAGAGCGCTCGCGCGAATACAGCGAAAAATTGCAGTCGGGCGACGTGTTCGCCGCCGTCGATGTCTTGAAAAAGCTGACGTTTTTAAGCCGCGAGAAAAAACTTTCGCTGCGCGAGCAGACTTTGCAGAACAAAGCGAAATTCTTAATCGTCTCGGAAGTTACCGGCGCGGGAATGGAGAGCGAAACCAAAATCGCCGCCAAAATCGACGAGCTAATCGAAAACGCCTGCGCCAAACATCACATCACGCAGCCGAACGTGATGGCGGTGAAAAACGAAGGCTAAAGGATAAAGGCTAAATATGAGAAACATCTTATCTTAGCCTTTATCCTTTATCCTTTTTTATACTTCGCCCGCACGACGGTTTTGATATTTCCGCGAACGTGAAAATCGCCTTCGATTTCAACCTGCAAAGGATCGCACGCTTTGACGAAATCTTCGAGAATAATATTGATAACGTGTTCGTGAAAGACTTTTATTTCACGAAACGCGTTGATGTATAATTTCAAACTTTTCAGCTCGATACAGCGTTCATTCGGCACGTATTTCAATTTTATAATCGCAAAATCGGGAAAATCCGAAAACGGGCAAATCGCCGTAAATTCCGGTATCTCGAAATCAATCCAAATCTCGCGCCCGGCGTATTCGTATTTAAAGGTGTCGAGCGCGTAAAGGTTCATTTCTTCACGCGGCGTCGAGCGAATGTCTAAATTCTGTTGGTTTGTCGGCTGCAAATTGTAATCGTCCAGCATAGTTAATTCTCCGGTCTGTAATCGAAACGAATATTTTATCAAAAGAAACGGGACGCGGACAAACACGGATTAAGCGGATTGGCGCGGAAAGATAAAAATCCCATTCAAGCCCGCGTCAAAAGTAAATTATTCAATTTTTCAAATCCGTTTTAATTCGTATTAATCTGCGTCTCTCCGCGTCCCGTTTCTTAAAGTTTTCAGTATCTCAGCCGTTTCGCCGCCGCCACGTCGAGAATGCCGCGCGCGTCGAGTTCGCTCAGGAGATTAACGAAAATATGCGCCGTCGCGTGCGCGTCGTCCGATGCGCGGTGGTGATTGAGAAGCGCGACCGAATAATGCGCGGCGACGGTGTTGAGCCGGTGATTTTCGATGTGCGGCAGAAGTTTGCGCGACAGCTGAACGGTGCATAAATGCGCGTTGGCAACCCGGTAATCTTCATACATTCTGCCGATTTCGTGATTCAAAAAACGCAAATCGAAGTGCGCGTTGTGCGCGACGAGAACCGAATCGCCGATAAAATCAAGAAAATCGTGCGCGATTTCGCGGAATCGCGGAGCGTCTCTAACCATTCGGTCGGTAATTCCGGTCAGCTGCGCGATAAACGGCGGAATGGCGGTTTCGGGATTGACGAGCGTTTGAAACTCGCCGACGATTTCCCCGTTTTTAACCCGGTAAGCGCCGATTTCCGTGATGCGGCACGGCGGAGTTTTCGCGCCCGTCGTCTCCAAATCGAAAACGACGAATTCGGCGTCGGCTAAACTTCTTTTCGACGCGTGCAGCTCGATTAGCTCGACGATATCTTCGTTTAATTGCAGACGCGGGTCGGTTTCCACCAAATCCGAAATCAGCAGTCTGGCTAAATCCGGCTCGACCGCGACGATTTTCATTACGCGCTCGACTACTCCGACAGCCGTCGCGCGTCCGCCCTGAGATTGGAGAAGCTGAATGGTTTCGCTGACGAGTGAGGAATCGGAAATTAAGTTTGGATACGGCGGCATATTTTTTAATGATAAATCAGAGCGGCGCGAAATGATAAACGCTTAATGGCAAACGAAGGAATTGATTTTACATTTACCATTTACCGTTTACCATTTACCATTGAAAAATTATCGTTTTCTTTCGATGAATTTTTATGTTTATTTCTTTGCTTCTGCTTTTTTTGATAACAATCGGCGGCGCGGCGCTGACGTATCTGTTCGCGCGGGATGAGTCGATGCTCTGGCGTTTGAGCGCGGGCGCGGTTTGCGGCTCGGTCGTTTTTAGCCTGATTTGTTTTCTACTGGCGTGCGCGGCGAATTTTACGGCGCTGACGGTTTCGCTTTCCTACCTGCTGACGCTCGCGCCGCTTGCTCTTTTTGTCCGCAAAGATTTCCGTGAAAGGTTCACCGCCGATTGGCGGCGGGCGACGAAAAAACTCGAAGGCGCTGATTTCGATAAACTTCTGCGGTTTTCCTATTACTTTTTCTTTCTGCTGCTGTTCTGGTTCTTTTTCCAGCGCGCGATGATGGAAACGCCGGACGGAATTTTTATCGGCTCGTCGCACAATCTCGGCGATTTGCCGTTTCACTTAGGCGCGATTTTCTCGTTCACGGACGGTCAGAATTTTCCGCCCGAAAATCCGTCTTACGCTTTCGCCAAATTCACCTATCCGTTTATGGTCGATTTGATAATCGCGACCCTTGTTAAATTCGGCGCGCGCGTGAGCGACGCTCTGCTTGTGCAGAATGTTTTACTGGCGCTTTCCCTGCTCGTTATTCTCGAAAGATTTACATTTAAATTGACCGGCAGCCGGCTTGCCGGAAAGCTCGCGCCCGTTCTTTTATTTTTCTGCGGCGGCGTCGGATTTCTATGGTTTTTCAAAGACGCGCTCGCCGCGCCGAAAGGGTTTTACGATTATTTCTGGAACATTCCAATCGATTACACGATTCGGCAGGAGCCGTTTCACTGGAAAGATTCCTTATACTCGTTTCGCTGGGGCAATTCGCTGACGACGCTTTTTTTAACTCAGCGAAGTTTAATTTTAGGAATGCCGCTGGCGCTCGTTGCCTTGCAGAAGATTTGGGAATTTTTCGGCAGCGGGACGAGTTTTAAGAACGCGGAGATGCGGCGACGCGGCGACGCGGCGAAAGACGGTCGAATCAGACAAACCGTTTCTAAAGACGGACAACCCGAACAAACCGTTTCTCCGGCTCAAATCCTCTCTAACTCCGCGTCTCCGCGTCCCCGCGTCCCCGCGTCGCTTTTCCTCGTCGGTCTTCTCGCCGGAACGCTGCCGCTCGTTCACACGCATAGTCTGGCGGTTTTATTTCTGGTCTGCGCGTGTCTGGCTTTCTTTAGTTTGGATAAATGGCGCGAGTGGCTGGCGTTCGGCGCGGGCGTCGCAATCGTCGCCATACCCGAACTGCTGTGGGCGATGTCGGGCAGCGCGACGCGTTTCGGCGTTTTCGTCGATTGGCATTTCGGCTGGAGCGCGGGCGATGAAAATTATCTCGCTTTCTACGCGAGAAATCTCGGTTTGTTCATTCCGCTTCTCGCTGCGGGAATTTATTTTGTGCTGACGAGTGAAGACGGTTCAAAGTCCAAAGTTCAAAGCTCAAAGTCCGAAGACGGAAATAACAAAGGACGAAAAACAAAGCTGCTGCTTTTTTACATTCCGTTTCTGCTCTGTTTTATTATTCCGAATATCGTCCGGCTCGCGCCGTGGGAATGGGACAATATCAAAGTTTTGATTTACTGGTTTGTCGGCTCTGTTCCGTTCGTCGCGCTTTTGCTGGCGCGGCTTTGGGAAGAAAAAGGCATCTCTAAAATTATGGCGGCGATATTTATAATCGGTTTGACTTTATCGGGCGCAATCGACGTGTGGCGCGTAACTTCGCGAACATTAAATTATCAGGTTTTTGAAGCCGACAACGTAAGAATCGCCGAACAGATTAAACAGAAAACCGCGCCGAACGCTCTGTTTCTCAACGCGCCGACATTTAACAGCGCCGTGGTTTTATCCGGCAGACGCTCCGTTATGCGCTACACCGGACATCTTTCTTCTTACGGCATCGATTACGAACCGCGCGAAAACGAGCTGAAACGAATCTACGAAGGCTCGGCGACGGCGGAAAGTTTAAAGAAAAACAATATCGAATATGTTTTAATCAGTCCCGAAGAGCGCAATTACGCGCGCGAAGCAAATATTCAGCTGAACGAGGCGTATTTTCAGCGCTTTCCCGTCGTCGCTGAAATCGGGCAGTATAAAGTTTATAAAGTTAAGTAAGTTAAAGGAAAATCGGCGGCAGATAAACGCGGGGCGCGGACTTTAGTCCGCATTTATCAAGAAGCGGATAGAAGTCCGCGCTCCTTTTTTGTTCGCGGCTGAATTCATACCGAAATGAGTGAACAGGAAAACCAATTGACAAACGCCCGCCCGCAAATAACCGATAAACTCTGGCTCGTCGCCTGTTCGATAATAACGGCAATCGCGGCGTTTCTCAGGTTTTACAACCTCGAATTAAAGCCGCTTCATCACGACGAAGGCGTCAACGGCTTTTTTCTGACGACGCTTTTCCGCGAGGGCGTCTATAAATACGACCCGCAAAATTATCACGGTCCAGACCTTTATTATTTCGCGCTCGCCGTCTCGAAAATGTTCGGTTTGAACACGATAAGCATCCGGGCGAGCGTGGCGATTTTCGGCGTGCTGACGGTTCTGCTGGCGTTATTCTTAAAAAATTACATCGGCAAAATCGGTAGTCTCGCCGCCGCGCTTTTTCTCGCGCTGTCGCCGGGAATGGTTTTTATCTCGCGCTATTTTATACACGAAATTCTGTTCGTATTTTTCAGCTTCGCTCTGGTCGTCGGCATTTTGTTTTTCGTCGAAAAGCGCGCGGCGGGCGCGTGGGCGATTGCGTCGATGACGTTTCTGCTGCTCGTTTGCCTTCTGCCGACGGCGCTCAATCTGGCGAACGCAGTCGGCGAAGATAATCCGACGCTGGTTTGGATTGTGCGGCTCGGTTTGTTCGCCGTCGAAGCGGTTCTGGTTTTTTTAATAATGCGGATGATTCTGGCGTGGAACGGCGGCAGAGCGATTTATTTAATTCTCGCTTCGGCGTCGGCGATTTTGCTTTTCGCAACTAAGGAAACGGCGTTTATTACAATCGGAACGATGCTGATTGCCTGTCTCAGCGTCTGGATTTGGCGAAAGATTTACGGCGCGATGTTCGGCAAACTTGATAAAAACGAGCTTGAACCGGTCGAATTGACGTGGACGAATTTTCGCGCCGCGCTCGGCGATTCGGGCGATTTAGCTTTGCTCGTCGTTGCCTGCGCGGTTGTTTTCGCCTACGTCGGCATTTTGTTTTTCTCGTCGTTTTTCACTTATCCCGAAGGCATCGGGAAAGCGTTCGAGGCTTATAGTTTGTGGACGAAGACCGGCACGAAAGACCACACGCAGAACGGAATGTGGGCGTATTTGAAATGGGGAATGAAGCTCGAAGCGCCGATTTTAATTGTCTCGGCAGTCGGCGCTTTAATCGCGCTCGTCAAGGCGCGTCATCGGTTCGCGCTTTTTTCCGCTTTCTGGGCGTTCGGGCTTTTTCTCGCCTACACGATTATTCCGTATAAAACGCCGTGGCTCTCGCTCTCGTTTCTGCTGCCGATGTGCGTCGTCGCCGGCTACGGCGTCAATGAATTGATAACCGCTAAAGATAAAATCGTCAAACTTCTCGGTGCGCTTGTTTTGCTGATGTCCGTCGCCATTCTCGGTTATCAAACTTACGATTTGAATTTTGCCCGTTACGACGACGACACGATGCCGTATGTCTACGCGCACACGAAACGCGGCTTTCTCGATTTGATAAACAAAATCGAATATTACGCGGAGAAAAGCGGCAAGGGCAAAGACGCTTCAATCGAAATCGTCTCGCCCGATTACTGGTCGATGCCGTGGTATATGCGCGATTATAAAAACGCCGTTTTTCACGGGCAGTTTGCCGACGTTATCGCGTCGGAAATGATTGTCGCTTCGACGGCGCAAAAAGGCGAATTAAACAAGCGCTACGCGGCGCATTACAAATACGCCGGAACATATCCGCTGCGTCCGGGCGTCGATTTAATTTTGCTGGCGCGTAAAGATTTAGCCGACGCCGACGCGCGGGAAATTGACCAAACCGGCGACATCGCGCCGTAAAGACATTTTCGGCGCGACAACCTTTTCCAACGATTCGCCGCCTAATGTTTCGGACGAGGAAATTTAGCCGCAGATTTACGCGGATAAACTCTGATAAAAGAATGATAAAATCAAATGTTTTTATCATTCAAACACCTCTGAAAAATCTGTGTTCATCCGTGTTTATCTGTGGTTAAATTTCCGGTTAAAAATTATGTGTAAATTTCTACTGCTCGCTTTTGTGATAATGACGACTTCAATTTTTGCCCAAAACGCGCCGCCGGTTGACGCAGGCGTTTCCCAAACACTAGCCAAATGGCGCGCCGCTAATTATTCGGACGTGCGTTATAAATTGAACATCACGCTCGAAAAAGGCGCGCCGCTGATGAAAGGCGAGATTGAAGTTCGCGTGAATTTGACAGAAAACGGCGCGAAGAATGATTTGATTTTAGATTGGCGCACGACGCAGTTTGCCAATGACAAAGACAAACCTTACGCCGCTGTAATTCAAGTTAATACGACTATGATGGGTAAATCGCTGCACAGCACCGATGATACTTATTATTCATCAGTTAAAGAACATTTAATCGTTTCAAAAGAATTTTTGAAAACGGGCGAGAATGTCATAAACATTCAATTCGCGTCGCCGATAAAAACGTCGGGCGCGGCAATCACGCGCTATGTTGACAAGGAAGACGCGGCGGAATACGTCTATTCGCTGTTCGTCCCGTCGGACGCAAGCACGGCGTTTCCCGTGTTTGACCAGCCGGATTTGAAGGCGCGATTTGAATTATCTGGAACTAAGCCCGCAGGTTGGAGAATTATTTCAAATGCAAAGCCTGTTTGGGTTGAATTTTTTGGTCCACCTAGCATTGAAAATACACAAGCCAGCTCAATGATTTTTGCATTTGAGGAAACGAAACCAATTAGTCCATACGTTTTCGCGTTTGCAGCGGGCAATTTTGAAGAATTCAGCGTATTTGGAACAGATGAAGAATGGAGTAAAAAATCCCTCAAAGAAAAGCAAGACCTTCACAAAAAATGGGACGGCGAATTAAGCACAAACATCTACGTTCGCAAATCGCAAGCTGAGAAATTCAAACAACACGCGGCGGAAGTCTTTCGGCTGAACCGTGAAGGCGTGAAGTTTCTCGAATCTTATTTCGATTACAAATTCCCGTTTCCGAAATACGATCTGGTTTTGATTCCTGAATTTCCGTTCGGCGGAATGGAACACGCGGGCGCGACTTTCCTTCGTGAAGACCGCGTTATTTTCCCGACCGAGCCGACGAAGAACGATTATATTACACGCGCCAACGTCATCTTTCACGAAGCCGCGCATCAATGGTTCGGCGACACGGTAACGATGCGCTGGTTTGACGATTTGTGGCTCAAGGAAGGCTTTGCCGAGTTTATGGCGTATAAGACGCTCGAAAAAGTGTTGCCCGAATACAATGCGTGGAAAATCTTTTACGAGCGCAACAAACAGCTCGCCTATCTGACCGATTCAACTAAGGGAACAACGCCGATTTATCAGGAAATCCCGAACCTCTCGGCGGCAAAATCCGCTTACGGCAACATCGTCTATCGCAAAGCCCCGTCGTTTCTGCGCCAAGCCGAGCTTTATCTGGGCGAAGATAAATTTCAAATCGCCGTCCGCGCATTTTTGAAGAAACACGAATTCGCCAACGCCGAATGGACGGATTTGGTGAAAGAATTTGAAATGGTGAGCGGACAAGATTTGAAGGTTTGGTCTGCAACTTGGGTAAAGAAACGCGGAATGCCGCGCTTTCGCGTAAAACAAGATGGCATACAAGGTTTCAAAGCTATTTCGGGAATTATTCTTGAGCAAAATGACATCTTAGATGAGAGCGGATTGTGGCAAATGGCATTGAAAATAATGTGGGTTGAATCAATTTCTGACAAGAAAATCACGGAAACAATGACCACAATGATTCCGTCAAAGCCGGAAGTGAAAACAAAAATAACTTACTTTCCATTTGCGACTAATCGAGAAGTAAAATTTATTTTCCCAAACTACCAAGATTACGGCTACGGCATCTTTCTGCTTGACGAGAAAAGCCGCGCTTACGTTCTCGCAAATATCCAAACGGAAAAAGACGATTTTCTCCGCACGATGATGTGGGGAAGTTTGTGGGACAGCGTGCGCGAAGCCGAACTCGCGCCCGCCGATTACGTCCGGCTCGTCATCAAAAACATCAACGTCGAAACGGACGAAAGCACGATTCAAACTCTGCTTGCAAGAGTTTCGACGGCGATGAATTATTACATTCCCGAAGGCGGAAACACGCACGAAGTAAGTGTGTCTCAAGCCGGTAAGAAAGACACACTTACTAACGTGCGTGTTTCTGCATCTGAGCGCGACGAACTCGCCGCGCAGCTCGAAACGCTTTTGATTGACAAAATGCAGAACGCGCCGACGCTTGGGCTGCGAATCACTTTTTATCGATCGTTTTTGAATACGGCTTCATCTGACAGGGCGCGAAGACTTTTGAAAGACATTTTGTCGGGCAAATCTCAAATCAAAGACTTAAAATTAAAAACCAAAGACAAATTCGACATCGTAACGCGCCTCGCCGTTTTGAACGACGCCGACGCGCCGAGACTGCTCGCCGATTTGCAGAAAACCGAAACTTCCGACGAAGCCAAACGCTACGCTTACGCCGCGCAAGCCGGTTTCCCGTCGAAGGAAAACGCCGCGAAATATTTCAACGATTTTACAAACAACAAAGACATCTCCGAAAGCTACATCGAATCGGCGACTCTGCCGTTTAACTCGACGAAACACGCCGATTTGACTTTGCCGTATCTCGAAAAAGCGTTAGCCGAATTGCCGAACCTGAAACGAAACCGCAAAATCTTTTTCGTCAACGGCTGGCTCACCGCATTTATCGGCGGACAGAAAAGCCAACAGGCTTTGGCGATTGTCAATAAATTTCTTGCCGATAATCCGAATCTGGACAGAGATTTGCGATTGAAGGTTTTGGAAGTTTCCGACGGTTTGGAACGCGCCGTTAAAATTAGGGAGAAATATGGAAGATAAATTTCCCGCAAAGGAGCAAAGGAAAGGCAAAGTTTGCTACAGAAAGAAACAAAAATCTGGTAAATTCAGCGGCTTTGTTTTAGAATTCATCTTTTCCTAACTTTGCTCCTTCGCGCCTTTGCGGGAAACCGCTTTTCCTAATCTTGATAAAAAAGTAATGTTTTGTTAATCTAATATTTGCTCATAAACACAGAATTTCAAGACGTTTAAGATAATGAAGATTTCGGCGCAGGAAGAATACGGACTCAGATGTTTGCTGCAACTGGCGATGCTCAAAGACGCGGAATCGCTCACCTTGCCGCAGATTGCCGAGCGCGAAGGAATTTCCGCCGCCAATGCCGGAAAATTGATGTGGTTATTGAACAAAGCCGGTTTCGTTTCGGCGATTCGCGGCACGAAAGGCGGTTACAGTCTGGCGCGCGCCGCATCGGAAATTCGCCTCAGCGAAGTGATAAAAGTTCTCGACGCCGACGCGGTTGAAAATCATTGTCAAAGCTACAAAGGCGTTTTGGAAACCTGCGTCCACACCGGCGACTGCGGCATTCGTCCCGTGATTGTCGGCTTGCACGAAATTATTCAGGAAGCGTTGTCGCAGATAACTTTAGCGCAATTAGTCGGCAACGAAGAAAAAGTAAGCGCGATGTTTCACCAGATAAAACGCGCCGAAAAACATATCGGGAAAGAAGTTTTAACCAATTAAAGTTTTTATAAATATATGTCAACAGCAACGGAATTATTAGCCAACAGAGAATATAAATACGGTTTTACAACCGACATCGAAACCGAAACGATTGCCAAAGGTTTATCGGAAGATACGGTTCGCCTGATTTCATCGAAGAAAAACGAACCCGATTGGCTTCTGCAATTTCGCCTGAAAGCCTATCGCCACTGGCTGACGATGAAGCAGCCGGACAACTGGGCGAATTTTCATTATCCGAATATCGACTTTCAAAACATCAGCTATTACAGCGCGCCGAAACAGAAAGTCAAAAAGCAGAGTCTCGACGAAGTTGACCCGGAATTGCTGAGAACATTTGAGAAGCTCGGCATACCTTTGACCGAACAAAAAATGCTGGCGAACGTCGCCGTCGATGCGGTTTTCGATTCGGTTTCAGTTGCCACGACTTACAAGAAAAAACTCCTCGAAGCGGGCGTTATTTTCTGCTCGTTCACGGAAGCGGTCGAAGAATATCCCGAACTGATTCAAAAATATCTCGGCTCGGTTGTGCCGTCTTCTGATAATTATTACGCGGCTTTAAATGCGGCGGTTTTCTCGGACGGCTCGTTTGTTTTCATCCCGGAAGGCGTCCGATGTCCGATGGAATTATCGACGTATTTCCGCATCAACACGCAGGATTCGGGACAGTTCGAGCGCACGCTAATCGTCGCCGAAGCGGGCGGTTACGTCGCGTATAACGAAGGCTGCACCGCGCCGCAGTTCGACACCAATCAACTGCACGCAGCGGTTGTCGAATTAGTCGCGCTCGACAATGCGGAAATCAAATACGCAACCGTTCAGAATTGGTATGCGGGCGACGAAAACGGCAAAGGCGGAATTTATAACTTCGTCACAAAACGCGGCGCGTGTCGCGGCAAAAACTCGAAAATTTCCTGGACGCAGGTTGAAACCGGAAGCGCGATAACGTGGAAATATCCGTCGGTTATTTTGCAAGGCGACGGTTCAATCGGCGAATTTTATTCGGTCGCGCTGACCAACAACGCGCAGGTTGCCGACACCGGAACGAAGATGATTCATCTCGGCAAAAACACGAAATCGACGATTATCTCGAAAGGAATTTCCGCCGGAAAATCGAACAATTCGTATCGCGGGCTGGTCAAAATAATGCCGAAAGCCGAAGGTGCGCGCAATTACACGCAGTGCGATTCGATGCTTATCGGCGGCAGCTCGGAAGCCAACACGTTTCCGTATATCGAAGTAATGAACGCGACGGCGCGTGTCGAACACGAAGCGACGACATCGAAAATCAGCGAAGACCAATTGTTTTACTTGCAGCAGCGCGGCATCTCACAGGAAGACGCGGTTTCATTGATTATCAACGGTTTCTGCAAAGAAGTTTTCCGCGAACTGCCGATGGAATACGCCGTCGAAGCACAGAAACTTTTGGGCTTGAAACTGGAAGGCAGCGTCGGCTAATGAAAGTTATATTGTTGGATTCGCTCGGCTGGATTGGCGCGTTTTTGCTTCTTCTGGCTTACGGGCTGGTTTCTTTCAAAAAACTGGAAGCCGATTCGCAAACTTATCAGTGGCTGAATATTACGGCGAGCGTTTTGCTGCTTGTCAACACAATTTATTACGGAGCCTACCCGTCGAGTTTCGTAAATGCGGTTTGGACGATAATCGCTTTTTTCGCAATTTTAACGATTAAAAAGAAGTATGGAAAAAGTTCAAATTAAAAATGCGCCTGCGCCGAAAGGTCATTATTCGCCGGCGATTGTGCATAACGGCTTGGTCTACGTGTCTGGACAACTGCCGCGAAACGCTGAAACCGGCGCGGTCGAAACGGGCGCAATCGAATTGCAAACCGAATTGGCTTTGCGAAACGTTGAACAGATTTTGCTTGCGGCGAACAGCGATTTGAATCACGTTTTGCAGTTCACGATTTACGTCTCCGATATGGAGCTTTGGGATAAGGTCAACGAAACATACGCGCGCGTTTTGGGCGAACACAAACCGGCGCGGGCAATTGTGCCGGTCAAGGATTTGCATTTCGGAACGAAGATTGAAATTCAGGCGATTGCCGCCGTTAAAAGTTAATTTAAAAAACGAAGGTTAAATAAAAAATGTTATTGGAAATAAAAGATTTACACGCCGGAATCGAAGGCAGAGAGATTTTGAAAGGCTTAACGCTGAACGTAAATAAGGGCGAAGTTCACGCGATAATGGGACCGAACGGTTCGGGGAAATCGACGTTGGCGAAAGTTCTCGCCGGGCATCCGACGTATGAAGTTTTGAGCGGCTCGGTTCTTTTTGAAGGCGCGGATTTGCTCGCGCTTGAGCCGGACGAACGGGCGCGCGCCGGAGTTTTTCTGGCGTTTCAATATCCGGTTGAAGTTCCGGGCGTGTCGAATTCGCAGTTTTTGCGGCTGGCTTACAACGAAAAGATGAAGCATCTGGGCGAAGAAGAACTCGACCCGCTCGAATTTAACGATTTATTAAAGGAACGGGCGAAAATCGTCGAAATGGATTCGTCGTTTTTCAAGCGTTCGGTCAACGAAGGTTTTTCCGGCGGCGAGAAAAAGCGCAACGAAATTTTGCAGATGGCGGTTTTGCAGCCGAAACTCGCCGTTCTCGACGAAACCGATTCCGGTTTGGACATCGACGCGCTCAGAATCGTCGCCGAAGGCGTCAACAAATTACGGAATGCCGACAAAGCGATAATTCTGGTAACGCATTATCAGCGGTTGTTAAATTACATCGAGCCTGATTTCGTTCACGTTCTCGCCGACGGTCAAATCGTCAAACAGGGCGGCAAAGAACTGGCGCTCGAACTCGAAGAAAAGGGTTATGACTGGGTGAAGGCAGCAGCGAAATAAGAGGTGAAAAATGGCTGAAACAACTTTTAATCAAACATTAAATACGGCGGAAGATTATAAATCGGCGGTCGAAGACGGCATTAAAAGATTGACGCAGATTCACGAGCAAATGAATCGAGACCAACAGGAAATCGATTGGCTGAAACAGGAAACTCAAAAATCAATCGACCGCGCCAAAGAGTATTTGAAGCTGAAATGATGTGGAAAGAAATTTGGGAAACAATCAAACATTTCATTACCGTTGCCGAAGACAGCAAGCGCAATCGCGAAGAAATTAAAGAGATGCGGCGGCAAATGGACGATATGATGAGAATAGTCGAGCGCGTCGCTTAGGAAGTTCGCCGCGTTGCCGACCTCGACCAGCACGAACGAGAAAAATTCGCGCTGCGTCTTGAAAACGAATTATTGAAATTTGAACGTCGCCTGCCGACGGGAAAAGAAGAAAAATGACAGCAGAATTAGCAAAAGAGACAATTTACGCGGCGGAGTTTCGCCGCAGTTTAGAGCAGTCGAATCAACCGACGTGGCTGAAATCGGTGCGCGAGAATGCGTTTGAATATTTTACCGAAAACGGTTTTCCGACCGTAAAAAACGAAGCGTGGAAATATACGAATGTCGCGCCGATTTCACAGGAAAATTTCGCGTTCGACAGCGGCGCGATTGACGCGGAAAGTTTGAAAAAATTTACTTACGCCGAATCGAAAGAAAGTCAGCTCGTTTTCGTGGACGGAAAGTTAAACCGCGAAAGCTCGGTTGTGCCGGAAGGCTTAACGCTTTTGTCGTTTGACGAAGCGTTTCGAGATGAGAAATTCGCGCAGATTATTAAAGATAAATTAGCAAAAGCCGTCGCTTACGATTCAAACGGTTTTACGGCTTTGAACACGGCGTTTATGGAAAACGGCGCGTTTTTATATTTGCCGAAAAACGCGAAAACCGACCAGCCGATTCACCTGCTTTATGTTTCGACCGAAAACAAAGCGAGTTTTCCGCGCGTTTTAATTGTCGCGGAAAGTTTCGCGGAAGCGACGATTATCGAAAGCTACGTGCGCGCCGATGAAACGAAATATCTGACAAACGCGGTTGTCGAAATTTTTCTGGCGGACGGGGCGAAATTAAAACATTTCCGCGTTCAGCGCGAATCGCACGCGGCGTTTCACACGGGAGCGACCGCCGCTGAAATCAATCGCGGGAGCGTTTACGATTCGACGAATATAAATCTGGGCGGAAAATTGTCGCGCCACGACATCAGGCTCAGATTCAATGCCGAAGGCGGCGAAGCGTTTATCGACGGGCTTTATATGCTCGGCGAAAATCAGCATCACGACACGCATTCGATAATCGACCACGCGCTTCCGAACTGCAATTCGCATCAGAATTACAAAGGCGTTCTGAATGACAAATCGCGCGGCGTTTTTAACGGCATCGTCTTCGTTCGCGAACACGCTTCGGGGACGGACGCCAGGCAGTCGAACAAAAATCTGCTGCTCTCGAACGACGCCCGCATTGATACGAAACCGCAGCTGGAGATTTTCAACGACGACGTAAAATGCGCGCACGGCGCAACCGTCGGACAGTTGGAAGAAGAAGAATTGTTTTATCTCTTGAGTCGCGGCTTGAGCGAAAATATGGCGCGCAATCTTTTAACTTACGGTTTTGCCGAAGAAATCATCAACAAAATAGAAATCGAATCAATCAAAAAGGAACTTGACGAAGCGGTCTTAAATCGCCTGAACGTCAATCTGGGAATGTAAAAAATTATGAGAGTCAGAACAAACATCATCATCGCCGAAGAAATCTTGAAAAAAATTGACATCATCGCCGGCGAAAAACAAAAACGCGCCGCCGTTATCGAAACTGCTCTGCGCGAATATATCGAACGCGAAGAAGCCAAAGCGCCGGTTGAACTGGAAGTCGAAACGGCTGACGTCAAAGTCGGCGCTAAGGCTAAATAAATAAAACTTTCTGCCGGTTTTTAGTCGTTTAAACGCGATTTTGGGAATCATAATTCGAGGTTAAAGTTATGAACGAAATTTTGACGATGGAAGAAATCGAACGGAAATTCGACGGCGAATGGGTTTTGATTGAAGACGTTGAAACGGACGAGAAACTCGAAATCGTGCGCGGCAAAGTAACTTATCACGGCACAGACCCGGACGAACTGCATCGCCGCGCAATCGAGTCGAGGAGCAATTATATTGCCAGTCGCTACATCGGCAGACCCGACCCGAAGATGGAATTTCTGTTGAATTTTTGAGAATGAATTCTTATGAAACTTCCGTTCAAATCAGATTACGGATTGATTTACGTCGAAACGCGGCTGCACGGCAAAACAAAAAATATCGCCCTGGTTTTAGCATTGGACACGGGCGCAACCGGAACAGTTGTTTCCGCCAGGCGTTTGAGTGAAGCCGGTTATGACCTGCAAAAGCCCGAAGACGAAATTTACATCACAACTGGAAGCGGTTTAATTTCCGTGCCGAAAATCAGGATTGAGAAATTAACGGCTTTAGGCAAATCAAAAGAAAATTTTCTTGTCATCGCGCACGATTTGCCGCCGACGGCGAGCGTTGACGGTGTTTTGGGTTTGGATTTTCTGCGCGAAAATGTTTTGACGGTTGATTTTAAGCAAGGTTTTATCAAATTGAAATAAAATGAAAGCAGTAAAAGAAATGAGCAACTGGGACGTTGAAAAAATCAGAGCGGATTTTCCGGTTTTATCGCAGACGGTCAACGGTAAACCGCTTCGTTACCTTGACAACGCGGCGTCGTCGCAAGTGCCGCAGGTTGTCATTGACCGCGGCGCGAAATATTTGCGGGAAGAACATTCAAACATTCATCGCGGCGTTCATTATTTGAGCCAGCACGCGACGACGGCGTATGAAGCGGCGCGTGAAAAAGTTAAACGATTTATTAACGCGCGCGAAGCCAAAGAATGTATTTTCGTGCGCGGCTGCACCGAAGGCGTCAATCTGGTGGCGTATTCTTACGGGCGCAAATTTATCGGCGCGGGCGACGAAATCATTATTTCGTATATGGAGCATCACGCCAATATTATTCCGTGGCAGGTTTTAGCCGAAGAAGTCGGCGCAACCCTGCGCGTGATTCCGATGAACGAGCGCGGCGAGTTAATCATCGAAGAATACGAAAATATGCTCAACGAGCGGACGAAAATCGTCAGCGTTTCGCACGTTTCAAATTCTCTGGGAACAATCAATCCGGTCAAGGAAATGATTGCCGCCGCGCACAAATTCGGCGTTCCGTTTTTTCTCGACGCGGCGCAAAGCGTTCCGCATTTTCCGGTTGACGTGCAGGATTTGGATTGCGATTTTATGACGTTTTCCGGTCATAAAATGTATGCGCCGACGGGCAGCGGCATTTTATACGGCAAGCGTGAATTCTTAGACAAAATGCCGCCGTATCAAACCGGCGGCGGAATGATTCGCACCGTCAGCTTCGAGAAAACGACTTACGCGCCGATTCCCGATAAATTTGAAGCCGGAACGCCCGCCATCGCCGCCAACATCGGACTCGGCGCGGCGATTGATTATCTGAATTCGATTGATTTTGAAGCCGCTTCCCGATACGAACACGAACTGCTCGAATACGCCACGGAACGATTATCAAACATCGAAGGCGTCCGCATCATCGGCACGGCGCGTGAAAAAGCGTCGGTTATTTCCTTTACAATCGAAAACGTCCACCCGCACGACATCGGCACAATCCTCGACCAATCGGGCATTGCCATCCGCGCCGGACATCACTGCGCCCAACCCGTAATGAAGTTTTTCGACGTTCCGGCGACAGCTCGCGCTTCGTTCGCTTTTTACAACACGCGCGAAGAAGTTGACGTTTTGGTTGAATCAATTCAGAAAGTGATTGATGTTTTTGCGTGATGAGAATTTCAAAGTTTTTGCTAATTTTTGGTTTGTTTCTTCTCTGTTTCGGCTGCGCTTCGCAGGTCGAACAAAAAATAGAGCAAAAGAATGATTTTTTGGAAGTCCGCATAAATCGTTGGACGGCACTCGAAGGCGGCGAAACACTCGTTTTGCGTAAAATCAATAAAGATTGGTCGGCAATGCTTTTGGGCGACGGTTCAAGGTTCAGTTGTTTGTATCAAAAATCCGTTCAACCTAAATCGGATTGGGGAAATTTTTGGCTTTCGTTGCAGAAGGAAGGTTTGCTGGAAATTCCTGACGGAGATTATTCGGCTGGCGGTTGGACAGACGGAAGCGGTTTTATCGTAGATGTTTTCTATCAAAAAAAACTGAAAAGATATTCGTTTTTTCTTCCCGAAAAGTTAAACACAAAAGAATCGAAACAAATTTTAAACATTGGAAATTTAATAAGCGGAGAATTTGATACGCCTTTGTTTAGTGCAAATTACGATAGAGGCAGAGTCGGCGATTATCTTATCGAAAAGTGTAAAGTTTTTCGAGAAAGCGACAAGAAATAAAACAGGGATTTTGAGAGAAAATATGCAGCAAACTCCGATTCAAGTTGGCGAATACAGTTTTACGATTTTGATTGAGCCGAACGAGCCTGACGGTTATCTGGTAACTTGTCCCGCTTTGCCCGGACTCGTTACCGAAGGCGACACGCTCGACGAAGCTTACGCGATGGCGCAGGACGCGGTTCAAGGTTATCTGGAAAGTTTGATAGCGCACGGCGAACCGATTCCAAGAGACAAAATCGCAATGCCCGTTCGCGTGAGAATCGAGAATGAAAAAGCTGCCGCGTGATTTGCCCGCGAAGAAAATAATTGCGGCTTTAGAACGCGCAGGTTTCGTTGTTGACCGCGTTACGGGAAGTCATTACATTTTGATTAAAGGAAAATTACGAACCGTCGTGCCGTTTCATAAAGCCGTTAAAATCGGCACATTAAAATCAATCTTGAATCAAATCGAAATGGGCGTCGGAGAATTTTTAGAATTGCTTTGAATTGCAAAATGGAAAAAATTAATCTAGCCGAAAAATTCGCTTTGATAATGGAGCATTGGCGACCGAAAGTTGTCGGCGAACTCAATGGTCAGGAAGTTAAACTAGCTAAAATCAAGGGCGAGTTTCCGTGGCATCATCACGCGGCGGAAGACGAAATGTTTTTTGCCGTTCGGGGAAGTTTTCGGATTGAGTTTCGCGATAAAACCGTTCATTTAGATGCGGGCGATTTTTTGATTGTGCCGCGCGGCGTCGAGCATCGTCCCGTCGCCGACAAGGAAGCGGAGATTTTATTGTTTGAGCCGCAAGGCGTGAAAAACACGGGAAACATTGAAGACGAACGATTTACCGCGCCCGTCGGCGATAAAATTTAACGGCAAAATAAAATATAAAAATGTCAGAATTAAGCGATTTATATCAGGAAGTAATCCTCGACCACAACAAAAATCCGCGCAATTACCGCAAGATTGAAAACGCCACGCGCACGGCGGACGGGCATAATCCGCTGTGCGGCGACGCGCTGAAGGTTTATCTCGAAATGGAAGACGATAAGGTCAAAGACGTTTCGTTTCTCGGTTCGGGATGCGCGATTTCAAAAGCGTCGGCGTCGATGATGACGCAAACCGTCAAAGGCAAAACGCGCGCCGAAGCCGAAATAATGTTTGACGAGTTTCATCGAATGGTTTTGGGCGAATTGGACGAAGAAACCGAAGAAAACAATTTAGGCAAACTAAAAATTTTTGCCGGCGTGCGCGAATTTCCTGCCCGCGTCAAATGCGCGTCGCTTTCGTGGCACACGGTTCACGCCGCGCTCAACGGCGAAGAAGAAGTTTCGACCGAATAATTCAAAGACAATACTTGGGAGCGCGGACATCTTGTCCGCAACTGAACGCGCTTCGCCGTTCGCAAAGTTTGGGTAAAATGGACGTTGAATTTTACCGGGCGTTTTTAGATTGCTCGCGCTGGTCTTTGCGGGCAGGATGCCCGCGCTCCCAGGTTCGTTTACGAATCGTTTCCGCTGCGGTTGTCCATTCGATTTTCCGCGTCGGTAATTTTGCGTTCCTCTTCCATCTCGCGCGAGAGAAAAAAGTTGAGCGCCGTGCGGATAACGGCAATCGCGCCGAGTTTGCCGATTTGGTCCCAGCTTGGCGAAATCGCGGTCGAGAGAATATCCGCGCCGAGCTGGAATTCGAGCGCCAGCGCCAAATATCTCGCCAGCAGAAGACGAATTTCGTTGTAGCCTTTTGATTTACCGGACGTTAAAACTTTGACGAATTGGACGAAAGCCAGCACGACGCCGATGGCGATAATAATCGCGCCCGTCGTTTCAATCGCCAGTTTGAGCCACGAAACGAAATTGATAATCGTCGGCTCGACAAAGGTTTGATTCGGCGCATTGACAACGGCGTTCGCGCCTTCCTGAAAAAATAAAAATATCTGGGGAAAAATGTTATTCATTGGTCAACAAGCCTTTGTTTCGATAAAATTCATTTTTGAATTTATAAAATCAAATATCAACCCGAAATGAAAATAAAGTCAATCGAGCTAATCGAAATCAAAATGCCGCTCGTCCATTTTTTCGAGACGAGTTTCGGCAGAACTTACGAGCGCCGCATAATTTTAACGCGTGTTTTAGACGAAGAAAACAACGAAGGCTGGGGCGAAGTTACGTGCGGCGAAACTCCGTCGTATTGCGAGGAATGGACGGACGCGGCTTGGGTTACGATTGAAAAAATCTTGGCGCCGGTGGTTGTCGGCAAAGAAATCGAACAGGCGGCGAACGTTTGGGATTCGATGAAACGAGTTCGCGGCAATCGAATGGCGAAAGCGGCGATTGAAACGGCGGTTTGGGATTTGGAAGCGCGGGCGTTAAATGTTCCGCTTTGGAAACATCTCGGCGGCACGAATCAAGAAATTGCGTGCGGCGTTTCAATCGGCATTCAGGATTCAGTCGAACAGCTTTTCGGTAAAATTCAAACCGAATTAGACGCCGGTTATAAGCGCATAAAAATCAAAATCGCGCCGCATTGGGATTTTGAAATTGTCAAACAAGTGCGTGAAAAGTTCGGCGACACTTTGTTGATGGGCGATGCTAATTCCGCGTATTCGCTCGATGACATTGATTTGTTCAAGCGAATGGACGCGTTCGATTTGATGATGTTCGAGCAGCCGCTCGCCTATGACGATATGCTCGACCACGCGAAATTGCAGCGCGAAATTGAGACGCCGATTTGTCTCGACGAATCGATTCGCTCGCCGGAAGACGCGCGCAAAGCGATTGAACTCGAAAGCTGCAAAATAATAAACGTCAAACTCGGACGTGTCGGCGGACACGCTCAAGCGAAATTAGTTGAAGAAACCTGCCGAAATGCAAATATTCCAATCTGGTGCGGCGGAATGCTCGAATCCGGCATCGGACGCGCGCACAATATCGCGATGTCAACGCTGGCAGGTTTTACTTTGCCCGGCGACGTTTCGGCGTCGAAACGCTATTGGAGCGAAGATATAATTGAACCAGCCGTTGAAGTTACGGAAAACGGAACAATCGTTGCGCCCGAAAAAACCGGAATCGGATTTGAAGTTAAAAGAGATAGAATTGATAAAATTACTGTTAGAAAAATTTCGATATAAATTAGCCATAAGGCACTAAAGAATTTTTCGCCGCGAACAAACACGAAAGTTCACGAAATAAAAATCAAAAAATTTTGTGTCTGTTCGTGTTCGTTCGTGGCTAAATCTTATCTTCTATGTTCTATGCGGTGAAAATCTGTTTTAATACATTCATATATGAGCAATAATAACGAACCGAACAAAATCATTTTCTCGATGGTCAAGGTCAGTAAGTTTTACGATAAAAAGCCGGTCTTGAAAGACATTTATTTATCGTTTTTTTACGGCGCGAAAATCGGCGTTCTCGGGCTTAACGGTTCGGGGAAATCGTCGCTTTTGCGGATTATCGCCGGGACGGACAAGGAATTTAACGGCGAAGTCGTTTTCTCGAAAGGTTACAGCGTCGGCTATTTGGAACAAGAGCCGAAGTTGGACGAGTCGAAAACCGTCCAGCAAATTGTCGAAGAAGCCGTGCAGGAAACCGTTAATCTTCTTCAGGAATTCGACGAAATCAATCTGAAATTCGGCGAGGAAATGACGGACGACGAAATGGCGCAGCTGCTTGAGCGGCAGGGCGAAGTGCAGGAAAAATTGGACGCAGCGGACGCGTGGGATTTGGATTCGCGGCTTGAGATGGCGATGGACGCGCTGCGCTGTCCGCCGCCGGAGACGCCGATTAAAAATTTGTCGGGCGGCGAAAAACGTCGCGTCGCGTTGTGTCGTCTGCTTTTGCAAAAACCCGATATTTTATTGCTGGACGAACCGACAAACCATCTCGACGCCGAAACCGTCGGCTGGCTCGAACAGCATCTTCAGAAATATGAAGGAACGGTTATCGCCGTTACGCACGACCGTTATTTTCTCGATAACGTCGCCGGCTGGATTTTGGAACTCGATAGAGGCGAAGGCATTCCGTATAAAGGAAATTATTCGTCGTGGCTTGAGCAGAAACAGATTCGTCTGAAAGGCGAGGAAAAAACCGAAGACAAGCGACAGAAAACGCTTGAACGCGAGCTTGAATGGATTCGGATGTCGCCGAAAGGACGGCACGCCAAATCGAAAGCCAGAATTAACGATTACGAAAGTCTCGCGTCGCAGGAAGCCGAAAAACGTTCGGAAGATTTGGAAATCTTTATTCCCGTCGGCGAGCGGCTCGGCGACACGGTTATCGAAGCGCAAAGTGTCGCCAAAGGTTACGACGGAAAATTACTGTTTGAAAATCTCGAATTTTCGTTGCCGCGCGGCGGAATCGTCGGCATCATCGGCGCGAACGGCGCGGGCAAAACTACGCTTTTTCGGATGATTACCAATCAGGAAACGCCCGATTCCGGCGATTTCAAAGTCGGCGAAACCGTCAAACTCGGCTACGTTGACCAATCACGCGATTCATTGAACGCGGACAAAACAATCTGGGAAGAAATTTCCGACGGCTTGGATTTGGTAATGCTTGGAAAGCGTGAAGTAAATTCCCGCGCTTACGTTTCGCGTTTTAATTTTTCGGGAACAGACCAGCAAAAACGCGTCGGGCAATTATCAGGCGGCGAGCGCAACCGCGTTCACTTAGCGAAAATGTTAAAGTCGGGCGCAAACGTTCTTTTACTGGACGAGCCAACTAACGATTTGGATGTCAACACGATGCGCGCGCTCGAAGAAGCGCTGGAAAACTTCGCCGGATGCGCCGTCGTCATCAGCCACGACCGCTGGTTTCTGGACAGAATCGCGACGCACATTCTAGCGTTTGAAGGCGACTCGAAAGTCGTTTATTTCGACGGCAACTATTCGGAATACGAAGCCGACAAAAAAGCGCGTCTCGGACACGACGCCGACCAGCCGCACCGCATTAAATATCGAAGTTTGACCAGAGCTTAATGATGAGAATTGCAACATTATTGACTTTGAATATTTTAATGTTGACTACGACATTCATATTTTCAGCTTGTCAAAAAAACACGGCTAAAAACACAAATACTTTAGCCACAAATACAAATTCTACAAGCGGTTACGTAACAGATATAGAAAAGGTTGATTTCAAAAACTTTACTTACTCTTATCTGGGGCATCAAAGTAGGAAAACAACTTTTACTCTAAATGACGGTGAAAAACCTTTTGGCAAACTGGATGAAACAGGATTTAGTTTAATTAAAGTTGATTATGCAGATTTAACTAACGACGGAATGAACGAAGCCATAATCAATTTATCAGTTCATAAACCTGTTTCAAACGCTAATATGATTCAGGTTTATACAATAGACAAAAACCACCCAAAAGAGATTTGGACTTTTTGGACAGGCAATGACAAAGTTGAAGGCGGGTTAAAAAGAGTTTACGCGCAAAATAACGAATTAACTGTCGAGCTTTTAGGCAAAAACAAATTTGAAAACGGAGAACTGAGTTACGATTTTAGGAAGAGTTATTCAGATTCTCACCCGACTGTTTATACAAAAATTCATTTCAAATGGGACGGCGAAAGATTTGCTGTCGAAGGAAAGCCTGAATTATTCGATTACGATTGGAAAAATCAAAATAAAGAAAGCAATTAAAAACTTCTGCTCAAGAATTGCTCAAGTTCGGCGATTTATAGTAATTCTCATAGGACAACTGAAAAGCTCGGATACGAACGGGCAACGAATGAAGTCGGCGTTTTGGAAACGAAACGCCAACTTTTCCGCGTTTTACGGCTTTTTAATTTTCGAGTTAAAATTCATAATCGATTTTATGAATGATTTACGCACCGAATTTATCGACGCTTTGCAGGCAAATCAAAAAGATTTCGGAATCGATTTAACAGAAAAAAATCTGGATAATCTTTTCGAGTATTACGAATTTGTGCAGGAACACAATTCGATTCTGCATCTGGTCGCGCCGTGTTCGCCCGAAGAATTTGCCGTGCGGCACGTTTTGGAATCGCTGGCGCTGTTTGAGTTTTTGCCGGAAGGCGCGAAGTTTGCCGACGTCGGCGCGGGCGCGGGTTTGCCTTCGATTCCCTGTTTGATTGCGCGGAGCGATTTGCGCGGCGCGCTTATCGAATCGAAAGAGAAAAAGACGAAATTTCTCGAAGAAGCGTTGGCAAAGTACGGTTTGGAAACTCGCGCAAGTGTTCATAATAAACAGTTTGAAGAATTAGCGAAACCCGACGCCGAATTTGTAACCTGCCGCGCGCTCGATAAATTTACGACCAAGCTGCCGCGTCTTCTCAAATGGGCGAAAGGCTCATCGCTTTTGCTTTTCGGCGGCAACAATCTGCGTGAAGCGCTGGAGAAATCGAACGTCGAATTCAAACAAAAACTGATGCCGCTCTCCGAACAGAGATTTCTTTTTAGTGCGCGAAACTAAAGGATTTAACGGCTTGCAAACTGTTTCATCTTTGATACACTATCTTATATGAAACACGCGGCAATCAAAGAAAAACCGGCGCGCCGAGCGGCGAAAAACGAACGAATTATAGCTGTTAAAGAATCGGGAAAGGTCGCACAAATCGGGGCGGCTTTGCTGGTTGTAAACACGAAAACGAATGATGTTGAGAATGTCGGTTCGGCGGTTCGGAAAATAAAAACTAAGAAAAAAACTCTTAAATTAGCTGCCGTCGTTTCCAAATCGGAAACTTCGGCGGCGAAAATTGCGCCGGTTTCAATTGATAATAAAATCGAAAATAAAAAAATTGCCGCCTCGGTTTCAGTCGAAAAAACTGTAACAAAAAAATGTAAGCCTGTGCCGGTTAAAGCCGCGACAACACCGAAAACCGAAAAGAAAAAAGCTGAAACATCAGTTTCCGCACAAACAGATAAATTAAATAAAGAAGCGGCGGTTTCCGTTCAAAAAATTGAACTGCAAATAAAAAAACCGGCAGCAATCGCAATGGTGATAAATGTTCCGGCGGAGATTCAGAAAATCAAATCGGCGGTCAACGTCGGTAGAATCAACGCCGCTTTAAAAGCGATTGAAGCGGCGCAGGCAAATGCGGCGGACAGCGAAAAAAAAGATAAAAAAGACAAGAGAAAGCTGACAAAACTCGCGCAGAAATCTGAAATAGCCGAAGCAAATGCCGAAACGCCTGTCGCGCGAAAGAAAGTAAAACCGAGAGTTGCCGAACGAATCGGCGCGGCGGTTTTTCGCGGCAGAAAAACCCGTTACGATTTTCAGGTTTATCCGCTCGATTTCGCATTTGAAAACGTTCCGGCGATTTACGTTATCTCGAAACGCAAAACCGACCATAAAAAACGCGCGCATCACTCGCTCGTCTGTATCGGGCAGACCGATTCGATTTTGAGCGAGCTGCAAAAACACACACAGAGCAAATGCGTTAAAAAACACGAAGCGAACGTTATCAGCATTTTGCCCGAAAAAAGCGAGAAGAAACGCTTGAAAATCGAGGAAGATTTGAAGGCGGCGCACCAGATTGTCTGCAACATTGAGTGAAAACGGCGAAATCCCGAACGTTTGTTTTGTGTTAGAATAAACAAAAAATTTCGGAGTTCAAACAATGAAAAACATTCAGATTTCGCGTCCCGAAACCGGCGAATTTGACGCGTATTACGAAAGATACGTGTCGCTCGTCCAAGACGGCGATATTATTTCGACGCTGCAAAATCAAATCGCGGAAACACTCGGCGTTCTCGGCGCAATTGACGAGGAAAAAGCCGGTTTTCGATACGCGGAAGACAAATGGAGCGTTAAGGAACTGCTCGGACACATTATCGACACCGAACGAATTTTCGCTTATCGCGCTCTTAGAATCGCGCGCGGCGACCGGACGCCGATTGAAGGTTACGAGCAGGACGATTATATTAAAAACGCCGAGTTCGACAAGTGCGATTTAGCCGATTTAGCCGAAGAATTCACGCTCGTCAGAAA
>JBBPXZ010000052.1:0-58616 GCA_038200355.1 Pyrinomonadales bacterium
CGCGGTCAATCTACTTTTTGTATGCGAGCCTTTTCGGTTCTCTTTCATCTTTCGCTAGCCTCGAATAGATTTTAGCGGAAATTACTGAAAGTCTTGCACTAAAAGTGCAAGGTTTTGACCTGCGTGTTTCAAAGAATAAAAAACAGGTCAGAAATACGATTGCGAACTTGGAAATAAAACTCATTTTTGAATAAACGGAAATAAAATCGTTATACTAAAAAGCTAATAGTATAACTCAAAACGAGAGGGAGCGAAAAAACAGGTGGAACGAAAAAAGCTGTCGGACGCGGAAATCGAAAATCTTCTGCTCGATTTGGACGAATGGGAAGCGGAAAACAACAATTTAAAAAAACATTTCGAGTTTGAGAACTTCGCCGACGCGCTCGCGTTTGTCAATAAAGTCGGCGCAATCGCCGAACGACAAGACCATCACCCGGACGTTTTATTCGGTTGGGGTTACGCCGAATTTTTCTCGACGACGCACGACGCGGGCGGAATTACACAAAAAGATTTTGAGTTGGCAAAAGCGATTGAGGCGGTTGAAATCAAAGGCGAATAGGACGCGGACGAACACGGATTTTAGCTGATTGACGCGGTTAAATTTTTTGAAATAAGTGCGCGTCAATTCGCTTTATCCGTATTCGTCCGCGTCCTGTTTCTTTTCGCGTCGTTGTATTCTCCACGCATTTTGCTTATATTTCTTGTTTCAGCATTACACAAAATTTTAATTAAAGAGGCATATTTATAAAGTTATGGCGAACACACCTATTACGGTTGCGCACGGCGACGGCATCGGTCCCGAAATTATGGACGCGACTTTGCACATCTTGAAAGAAGCAGGCGCGCGGCTCGATATTGAAACGATTGAAATCGGCGAAAAAGTTTATCTGTCGGGAAACGCGGCGGGCATCGCGCCCGAATCGTGGGAAAGTTTAAGACGCACGAAAGTCTTTTTGAAAGCGCCGATTACGACTCCGCAAGGCGGCGGTTACAGCTCGCTAAATGTAGCTGTTCGCAAGACTTTGGGACTTTACGCGAACATTCGCCCGTGCGTTTCCTACGCGCCTTATATCAAGACGAAACATCCGGTGATGGATGTCGTCATCGTCCGCGAAAACGAGGAAGACACTTACGCCGGAATCGAATATCGGCAGACAGACCAGGTTGAAGAATGCTTAAAACTCATCTCGCGTCCCGGTTCGGAAAAAATCGTCCGCTACGCTTTTGAATACGCGAAACGCTTTAACCGCAAAAAGGTAACGTGCTTTATCAAAGACAACATTATGAAACGCACCGACGGTTTGTTTCATAGAATTTTCGACACCATCGCAACCGAGTACCCGGAAATCGAAGCCGACCACTGGATTGTGGACATCGGCGCGGCGAAAATGGCGGACACGCCGGAAAACTTTGACGTTATCGTGATGCCGAATCTTTACGGCGATGTTTTATCCGACGTTGCCGCGCAAATCGCCGGTTCGGTCGGTTTAGCGGGTTCATCAAACATCGGCGAAAACGTCGCAATGTTTGAAGCGATTCACGGCTCCGCGCCTCGTCGCGCCGGACAAAACCTGGCGAATCCGTCAGGATTATTTTTGGGCGCGATTCTGATGCTCGTTCATATCGGACAGCAGGACATCGCCGAAAAAGCGCACAATGCGTGGCTCAGAACAATCGAAGACGGCGTTCACACCTACGACATTTTCAAAGAAGGCGTCTCGAAAGAAAAAGTCGGCACGCGCGAATTTGCCGAAGCCGTCGTCGCCCGTTTGGGGCAAAAACCGGAAACCTTAAAAGCCGTCGAATACAAGCAGGCTGTTGCGGAAACGGGCGAAGCGAAACCGATTTTCTCGTCGCCCGAACCGCAGAAAAAAGAACTCGTCGGCGTTGATGTTTTCCTCGACTGGTGGAAAGGCTCATTCTACGGCGTCGCAAACGAACTCGGCGCATTAGTTGAAAAAGTCAACGGCGACGGTTTGAAACTGCAATCAATCGCCAATCGCGGCGTAAAAGTTTATCCAGAAGGCAACGCCGACACATTCACTGTTGACCACTGGCGCTGCCGCTTCGTCGCGGACGCGGGCGAAGGCAGCGCGGTTGACAAAAACCAACTGATTTCGCTTCAGCAACGCTTCAACGAAGCCGGATTGGACGCTATCAAAACCGAAAATCTCTACAACTTCGATGGCGCGAAAGGCTACTCGGCGTAAGTTTGAAAGATGAATTAGGAATTAGGAATGATGAAGGATGAAGTTTCGGCTTCGTCCTTTTTATTGATTTGAGTAAATTGAATTATTATAGTGGCAAAACAAAAATCTGAGGTTCAAAATTAAATTATGAAGGCAAATGAAACTAAAGTAGATAAATTCCTTGCCACCAATGAGACTACTTTTGCTATACCTGTTTATCAAAGATAATTATGATTGGACGCTGGTTCAATGCAAGCAACTTTTACACGACATTCTTGAAGCGGGAAAAAGCGACAAAATAAATGCTCACTTTATTGGAAGCATTGTTTATGTTCACGATGATGTTTATACGGCTTCAGGACTTACAGAGCTGACTATAATTGATGGACAGCAAAGGCTCACAACGCTCACTCTAATTTTTATCGCCTTATACAGAATTGCTGAAGAATCAGGCGACCAGATGTTAGTCAATCGGATTCACAAAACTTATCTCATTAATGAATTTGCGCCCGAAACAGAAAAACTGAAACTCAAACCAACTGAAAATAATAAAAATGCTCTGAGACATATTCTTAATTCAGAAGACGAAGAAGAATTTAAGGACTATTCCAAAATAATAGAAAATTTCAATTACTTTAAATCCAACATCTCCCGCGAAAACTTTGAAACAATCCAAAGAGGGTTATCAAAGCTAATCGTTGTTGATATTGCTCTCGACCGACAAAAAGACAACCCGCAAAGAATATTTGAAAGCCTTAATTCAACGGGACTTGAACTTTCTCCAGCAGACCTTATTAGGAATTACATTCTGATGGGGCTTTCAAGAACTAATCAAGAAAAGATTTATAAGAGTTATTGGGAAGTGATTGAGCAGAATGCCAAAGATGAAAAGTCGAACAAAAGCAGAGTTTCGGATTTTATAAGAGATTATCTAACCTTAATAAATAAGGAAATTCCCAACAAAGGCGATGTTCATACAAAGTTTAAGTCGCAGTTTCCTACCACAACTATTGAAGAACTTGAATCAATCTTAACCGAACTCAAATTATTAGTTAAGTTTTATAATAAGCTAATCAATCCCAAAAATGAGACAGATAAGGATGTAAGAACACAGCTTGAATATATCAACAGACTTGAGATAAACGTGGCTTTCCCTTTTCTGATGAAAGTTTACCAAGACTATTCAACCAATGAGATTGATAAACAAACATTTATTTCAGTTCTTAATTTAGTCCAATCATTTACTTGGAGAAGATTTATCTTGGGCTTGCCAACTGCTGCTTTGAACAAAATATTTATGAGTCTTTATGACAAAATTGATAAAGACAAATATCTTCACTCCATACAACAATCGCTTCTTCAGCGTTCCGGTGTTCAACGGTTTCCGAGAAATACGGAAACCATCAATGCCCTGAAAGAAAAAGATATTTATAACATAAATCCCAGAAATAGAACTTACTTGCTTGAACGTCTTGAGAATTATCAAAATAATGAACCAGTTTTAATTGAAGGTAACTCTGACATTACGACTGAACATATATTTCCGCAAAATCCTGACCTAAAATGGAAAATCGAACTAGGACAGGACGAATATGATTTCATCAAGGAAAATTACTTAAACACTATCGGAAATTTAACTTTATCCGGCAACAACGGCAGACTTAGTAATAAGCCGTTTGTCGAAAAGAGAGATATGAACCTTGATAATGAAGAGCAAGGTTACAAATTCAGCAAACTTTGGTTAAATAGAGATTTGAAGGAGAAAGATTTTTGGAATAAGAAAGAAATAGAAAAAAGAACGGAAAAAATAGCCAAGCGTTTTTTACAAATCTGGGAATTTCCTGATATTCAAATTGAATCCGAAAGCACAAATGATGAAGTCAATATCTTTGATGCAGAAGAACCGAAACACAAAAAATTGGAATACGCTATCTTTTTCAATCAAAAACTTGAAATTACCCAAGTTGCAAAACTTTATGTTGAGGTTATTAGGCAGCTTTTTGATTTACAACCCGAAACATTTTTTACGTCAGAAATCGGTCAGAAAATCAGCTTATCCAAAAATCCTGTCGAGGATAATCTAAGACAAGCAGTGAGTTTGAACGACACATATTTTATAGAGTCTCATCTGAATAACGAATCTAAATTTGACAGAATCAAGCAGGCATTAACTATTTTCGGATTTGAAGATGAGTTGATAATAAAATATGCGGATAAAAATGATTGACGCGGGTAAACTAAACTAATTAAAAAAAATGAATGACTTAAAACGTTTTTTAGAGGCGCAGGAAAGTGTTTTCGAGCGGGCTTTAGCTGAAATTAAACGCGGCAGAAAGCAAAGTCATTGGATGTGGTATATTTTCCCGCAAATCAAGGGTTTGGGTTCGAGCGAAACTTCCAGATTCTACGCTGTCAACGCCCGCGCCGAAGCCGAACTCTATCTGGCGCATCCGGTTTTGGGCGCGAGGCTCGTGGAAATATCCGAAGCGCTGTTGGAAATCGAGGGCAAAACGGCGAATCAGATATTCGGCAGTCCTGATGACGCCAAACTAAAATCTTCGATGACATTGTTTGGCGCGTTGGACAATACGAATCCGGTTTTTCAAAGAGTTTTGGACAAATATTTTAACGGTGAGAAAGATGCCAAAACTTTGCGGCTAATTGATTGAAAGTCTTGCTAATCGAATGATGCGGGCATTTTAAGGTTAGAAATAAATTTAGTTTTTCTGGCAAGGTTTTGTATTTGCTCATAACGTAAAAATAGAAAAGATGCGCGGTGAATTTGCTTTCGCCGCGCATCTTTTCTATTTTTGTAAGCAAATGGCAAAACAAACGAAAGTTCAAAGTTCAAAGCTCAAAGTTCAAAGTCCGTTAGTTTCGATAATTATGGGCAGCACGTCCGATTGGGAAACGATGAAAAACGCCGCCGGTGTTTTGACGGATTTCGGCGTTCCGTTTGAGGCGAAAGTCGTTTCGGCGCATCGCACGCCGGATCTGCTCGTCGAGTTTGCAAAAAGCGCCGAAGCGCGCGGCGTCGAAGTCATTGTCGCGGGCGCGGGCGGAGCGGCTCATTTGCCGGGAATGGTCGCGGCGCAAAGTTTAGTGCCGGTTCTCGGCGTTCCCGTTCAGAGCAAAACCTTAAACGGTTTAGATTCACTGCTTTCAATCGTGCAGATGCCTGCCGGAATTCCGGTCGGAACGCTGGCGATTGGAAACGCGGGCGCTACAAATGCGGCGCTTTTAGCCGTTTCGATTTTGTCGAATACGCGCGCGGATTTACGCGAGAAATTGCGAAAATTTAGAGAAGAGCAAACAAATACGGTTTTAAGTTCAACACTGGAATAATGTGCCGCGAACAAAAACGAATTTTTACGAACTCTTTTTTGTGCCAATCTTTTTTCCTTTTGGGGCTTGCGCGTATTCGTTCGCGGCTAAATTTTTATGAAAACAATCCTGCCAAATTCTACTATCGGCGTTCTCGGCAGCGGGCAATTGGGGCGAATGTTCACGATTGCGGCGCGTCGAATGGGTTATCGCGTTCATACTTTTTCGCCCGAATCGGACACGCCGACCGGACAGGTTGCCGATACGGAAATCAACGCCGAGTATGAAGATTTGGACGCGGTTCGAGATTTTGCGCGGAACGTCGATGTCATCACGTTCGAGTTTGAAAACGTGCCGTTTGAAACCGTCGAAGCAGCGGAGAAATTCGTGCCCGTCAGACCGAACGGCGAAGTTCTGCACATCGCGCAGAACAGGTTGAGAGAGAAAACCTTTTTGCAGACGAGCGGCTTTCCCGTCGCCGCTTTTCGACACATCAAAACGCTGGAAGAGCTGCAAAAATCATTTGAAGAAATCGGCGAAAGCGCGGTTTTGAAAACCGCCGGTTTCGGTTACGACGGCAAAGGTCAGGCGCGCATAAAATCAATCGAAGACTGCCGAAACGCGTTTGCCGAAATTCAAAATCAGGAAGCCGTTCTCGAAGCGTTCGTCGATTTTGAAAAGGAGATTTCCGTAGTCGCCGCGCGTGATTTGCAGGGAAATTTCGCGCATTACGGCGTGATTGAAAACCAGCACGAAAACAGTATTTTAGACATCTCTTTCGCGCCCGCTTTTGTTTCGCCGCAAATTGAAAAGGAAGCCGCCGAAATTGCCCGCGCGATTTTAGAAAAACTTGATGTCGTCGGCGTTTTGTGCGTCGAATTCTTTTTGACGAATGACGAAAAATTATTGGTCAACGAACTCGCTCCGCGCCCGCACAATTCGGGACATCTGACGGTTGACGCGTGCGTTACGTCGCAGTTTGAACAGCAGCTGCGTGCCGTCTGCGGTTTCGATTTAGGCGGATGCGAATTTTATAAACCGGCGGCGACGGCAAATTTGCTGGGCGATTTGTGGGAAAACGGCGAGCCGAATTGGGCGAAGGCGTTGAGATTTTCCGATGTAAAACTGCATCTTTACGGTAAAGCCGAAGCCAGAACCGGCAGAAAAATGGGACATCTGACGGTTCTGGCTGATTCGGCTGAAATTGCCGCCGAAACCGTTCGTAAGGCGCGGAGAGCTTTGACTGACTGACACGCCGGCTTAAAAAACTTTAATTCAAAACCTTTTCGCCAGTCGGACGCCGATTAAAACTCCAATCAAGCCGAGCGCGAAGCTGAGCGAAACGTAAAGAATCGCCATTATAATTTGTTTGTCCCGAAGAAGCGCGAAAGTTTCAAATTCAAAAGTCGAAAACGTCGTGTATGCGCCGAGAAATCCGACGACGACCGCCAGACGCAGATTTTCATTGACGGCGAATTTTTCGGTAAATAAAATCAGCAGAAAACCGATAAGAAACGAACCGGAAACATTGATAAAAAACGTGGCGAACGGAAACGACTTAAACAGGCTGGAAAGCGGCGAGACGTTCAGCAAATGCCGCGCGACCGCGCCGAACGCGCCGCCGATTGCGACCGACAAAATTTTCGTTAAAGTCTCCATTGCGCAGTAAGCCGTGAACGGCGAGATGCAAGCAGTTTTACCTGTTTTTCTGCTCACCCCTGACCGCTCGTTTCCTTATCGGTTTATAAAATTTCGCTAAGATGCGCGGCGGAAAACCAATCCAGTAAAGCCCCTGAAAAAACGACCAGCGCGCGAAAGTAATCGCAAACGAGCGGTTTTCAAAGCGGCGCGAAGACGTTGTAACCGGCAGATTGATATGCACGAAACGCCCGCGTTTTTGCAGACGTTTATACAAATCCAAATCTTCAAAAATCGGCAGAAACCGAAAGCCGCCGATGCGCTCATAAACGTCGCGCCGCACGAAAATCGCCGAATCGCCGTAGACAAGTCCGATTGAGCGCAGGTAAGGGTAGAGTTTCGTCAAAAAGCGCGCCCAGCGGTTTTCGCCCGAAAAAGTAATCTCGAAGTTTCCGCCGATAACCTCTTTATAGCGCATAAATTGCTTGATTTGCCTGCCGCTTCCCTGCACCGGGCGCGTGTCGGCGTGGAGAAACCAGAAAACTTCGCCGCCAGCGTGTTTCGTGCCTTCGTGAAGCTGTCGCCCGCGATTTGCTTCGGTAATTTTTACGATTTTTAATTTCTTCAGATTGCCGCAGCTCTCCACAATCTCAACCGTTTTGTCATTGCTTCCGCCGTCAACGACAACCACTTCATCGACATTTACCAGACGCGAAACGGCGTCGAGCGTTTTTTTTATCGAAAGCTCCTCGTTAAAAGTCGGGATTATAACGGAAATCTCGACGGCGGATTCGTTGGTTAAATATGTCGAATTAAGGTTGTATGGCACACGTTTGACGAAAGTTTTCGGTTAAGTTTTCTTTTAATACTTTAATTTCTCCCGCCCGAATAAAGCAATATAAACGCGTCTGTTTTTCGGATTAATTTTCACGGCTTTTTTTGAATAAAAATTTTAATCAAAAATCTCTTTTCCTTTTGGCGGCGAATTCACAAGTGGATTAAGTCGCTTTCAAAATGCTATGCTCGAATTAATATTTGATTTTTATGTTTAGTAATTTTATCGAACCTCGCCGCGTCGTTATTTCCGGTTTCGGGTGCGTTACGCCGATCGGAATCGGGCGCGAAAATTTTTGGACGGCTTTAAAAGACGGCAAAAGCGGCGTCTCCCGCATTGAAAGTTTCGACGTGTCCGATTCAAAAGTAAAAATCGCGGCGGAGATTAAAAATTTCGATTGGGAAGCCGAATTGAATCCGAAAGACCGAAAACACGTTCCGCGCACTGTTCCGCTTGCTTTGCGCGCCGCTCGCGAAGCGGTTAAAGATGCCAAAATCGACACCGAAAATCTGAGTCTGACCGAGCGGCAAAATTTCGGCGTCGTTTTGGGAACGGGCGGCGGCGGTCTGGAATTTACCGAAAAACAATACGCGCGCTATTTTCACGGCGATATAAAAAACATCAGCGTCTATACGATTCCGTCTTCGACGCACGGCGGTTTGTCGAGCGAGCTTTCGATGGTTTTCGGGCTGCACGGACTTTCTCATATTATTTCTACGGGCTGCACAAGTTCAACGGATGCAATAGCTTACGCCGCTCAGCACATCGCGCTCGGCAGACAGGATTTTATGCTCGCGGGCGGAGTCGATGCGCCGATTGCGCGCGGAATTCTTGAAGGTTTTAATTTGATGACGGTTTTGACCGACGAATGGAACGACAAGCCGGAACAGGCATCGCGCCCGTTTTCCCTGAATCGTTCGGGAATCGTTTTAGGCGAAGGCGCGTGGGTTTTCGTTCTGGAAACTTTGGAAAGCGCCGAAGCGAGAGGCGCGAAAATCTACGCGGAAATAAAAGGCTACGGCTCGACGTGCGACGCGTATCATCGGGTTCGACTTGAAGAAAACGGCAATGAACCGGCGCGGGCGATGCAGATTGCAATGCGCGACGCCGACGTTTTGCCGGAAGCGGTAGATTACATCAACCTGCACGGAACTTCGACGCAGCTCAACGACAGAATCGAAACGCGGGCAGTGAAAAACGCATTCGGCGCCGACGCTTACCGAATTCCGATGAGCGCGACGAAATCACAAATCGGACATCCGCAGGGCGCGTCGGGCGCGGCGGGAATCGGAGCGGCGCTGCTGGCGATAAATGAAAATGTTATCGCGCCGACGATAAATTTAACCGTTCCCGACAATGATTGTGATTTGGATTACACGCCGAACACGGCAAAGGAAAATGCCGGTGTGCTAATCGTTTTGTGCAACTGTATCGGTTTCGGCTCGAAGAACTCCGCGCTCGTGCTTCAAAAGGTTTAATCGATAAACTAATTTGTATAAAAAAAAACGCGGCTGTTAAAAACCGCGTTTTATAGAAATTTACGAAGAAGGCTAAGAATTAGAAATTGTTGATGTTTTTAAAGGCTATTGACGGCGGATAATGAAAAGCGCCGGTTGTTCTTAAAGTTTGTGTATCGAATTGCTTGCGCGCTCCGCAGTTGAGGCAGGCGCGGTATGAAGCGCTGCCGATTGTGAACGGGCGCGTCAGTTGTTTATGCCAGCAGCCGAAAAGCGAACCCATCAAACCGATTTTGCTGCCGAAAACTTCGTTTGTCCGATTGATAACCGATTGCGCGATTGTGTTTTGTTCTAAAATTGCCTGCATACTATTTAATTTCAACCCCTTGTTAATAAATCTTTTTGTCCATTTTTCGGACGTATCTTGAAAAAATCGATTTGGCGATTTCCTTATAGCAATTTCAATGCCATATCTTTTCCATAAAAAAAGTTACATTCTAAGCGCCGAGTTCTCCCGCTTCTTTCTTTAATTTCGTATTTTCGTTAAAGTTATTTATATTTTTTCTGGAGAATAAATGATGAAAAATTGTTTTGTTAAGATTTTCTTTTTCTTTGCGTTAATTGTTACTTCAGCTTCGACGGGTTTTGCGTGGGACGACGCCGGACACAAACTCACGGCTTATATCGCGTGGGAGCAAATGACGCCGGAGGCACGTGAGGCGGCGGCGAAAATTCTTCTCAGCGCGCCGGAAGATTCGGATTTGAGCGTTTTCTATATGCAGGATTCCCGCTCGGTCGCCGCCAGACAGCGCGAGCTTTTTACGATTGCGGCGACGTGGGCGGACATCGTGCGCGACAAAAAATTTAAGCTGAGAAGCAGTAAATACCATCACGGAAAGTGGCATTATCTCGATACGTTCTGGCGCGAGGCGAACGGCAAAATCGAAATCGTTCCCGAACTGAAATCCGACGAAGAAAACGCTCTCGAACGTCTTTACGCGTTCGACAAGGTTTTGCGCGATGCGGCGGCGTCCGATGCCGATAAAGCGATTGCGCTTGCCTGGGTTCTGCACATCGGCGGCGACATTCACCAGCCGCTGCACGATTCGGCGCGCGTTACGAAATACGACCCGAAAGGCGACCAGGGCGGAAATCTGTTTATGCTCTCGCCGAAGGGCGCGAAGGGCGAAGACCGCCTAAGCCTGCACTGGTATTGGGATTCAATCGTCGGGCGCAGCGTGCCGCGCAGTAACGACGCGTGCGATTCGGATTATCTGCCGGCTATCGCGCAGGAAATGATGCGGAAATATCCGCCTGCAAAAATGAACAGCCGTCTCGAAATCGGGCAGTTCGACAAATGGCAAAAGGAAGGCTTTCAAATCGCTTCGACGAAACTTTACCCGTCGAGTTTAAAGTTCGGCGAAATACCGTCGGAAAATTATAAAAAAATGGCGTTTGAAATCGCACAGGAACAAATCGCTCTGGCAGGTTATCGTTTAGGCGCGATGCTCAATCAAATTTTCGGCAATGTAACGTCGCAGCAAAACAATGAAAAAACTCGACGGGAAATTGAAGCGACAGGAAGCAAAGTTGGTCAAGGTGCTAATGATGCTTGGCTTTGGTATAAAACGCGGGCAGCTTTGGCAACGGCAAATGATTTGCGGGATGCGGCAATTGCCGTTGATGTCGAAGATAGTATTGTTACGCTTAGAGGAACGGTTGTGAAAACTCAACAGATGGTAAAAGCAATACAAACGGTTCAAGAAACTGAAGGCGTCAAAGCCGTAAAAAATTTATTAATAGTTTCGGCAAAATCTGCCAATAAATAATTTATTATTTTTTACAAATCTTCCATTCCTGCGTCGTTTCGTCTTTTTCTGCCGAAAAACCACGCGATGAAAATTGAAATAATATACAAACCTATCATCGGCGTGGCGAACAGCATCATATTCGGAATATCGCCGGTCGGCGAGACGACGGCGGCGACAATCAGTATAACGACAATGGCGAGTTTCCAGCTTTTTATCAGCAAATCGGCTGAAACAATTCCGATTCTCGCTAAAACATAAGTAATGGCGGGCATTTGAAAGATAATGCCCATCGCCAGCATTATCAGCGTTATAAAATCGAAATAATCGGTTGCCCGCAGCAGCAGCTGAAATTCCGAGCTGATTCCCAACAAATATTTTACGGCAGGCGGAAATAGAATATAATAAGCAAAAGCCGCGCCGATGACGAAAGAAACGGTTGAAAGTCCGATGAACGGCGTAACATACGAGCGTTCGTGGCGGTAAAGCGCGGGCGATATGAAGCCCCAAATCTGCCAGAGCAAAAATGGTATCGAAACCGCGATTGCAGTATAAAGTGAAACGGTAACGTAAAGCGTAAAGCCTTCGCCCGCCGTTGTTACAATCATTCGTTCGTCGGCGGCTGCGTCGTTTGAATCTTTGCCTTCAAAATCTACCGGAAGCCTTATTCCTTCCTGAATAACCGCATTACTCGTAAAAATCTGCTCGTCCGTAAAAAGTCCGATTTTGCCTGTCGCGTCTTTTTCGACTTTCGCTGAAACCGAAGTTCCTGCCGAAACGACGCCGACTCCGAGCGTTGTCGCACGGTCAAAAACATATCGTCCCGTGTCGCCTTCCGCTAAAGTATTGAGCGACAAAACCTTTTCGCTTCCCGTTAAACCTTCTACCGGAACTTCCCTTCTGTTTGCTTCCGAAAGCGCTTTCCTGATTGGAACCGACAGAAAATTATAGATTTTATCGGAAACAAACCAGCACAGCATAAATGCGATAACCACAATTATTACTGACTTTACAAGACGACGGCGAAATTCGTCCAGATGTTCGAGAAACGACATTTGACTGCCGAGTTCGTCTTCTCTTTTTACTTCTCCTGACTTCATATCGGAAATTATTTTGTCTTAATTATTGCAACCTACAACCAATCACGCTTTTCAATATTTGTTTTTGCAATTTCCGGCATTTCCACTCTTTCCGTTTTCTGTTCTGCTAATTTTTCCTCAAAAGTGGCTTTATCTATTCGTTTTATTTCCGGCTGAACGTTTTCAACCTGTATCGGCGACAAATCTCTGCTGATTGTCTGTTCGTTTTTTATCGAATTTCCAACCCGCAAATCCGTCAGCATCGCCGCGTCTTTTTTCGTTCCTTCCAAATCTATTTCCTGCTCCCAGGTTTTTTTAAACTCGTCGGTCGAGCGCCGAAATTCGTTCATCGTTCTGCCGATGGTTCTGGCTAAGTCGGGCAGTTTTCGCGGACCGAAAATTATCAGCGCGACCAGCCCGATTAACATCAATTCCGAAGTTCCGATAGATTCAAAAATAAATAAGTAAAACATTTCAGCCTTTTATTTCCGAGCTTTTACTCGATGTCCAATAAAATATCTTTATAAGATTCAACTCGCCCGATAATTACCGCATCTTCAATTTCCTTCAGAAACCTTTCAGCCTTCGCTTCTTCCAGACTGATAAGCAAACCGCCGGCGGTCTGCGGGTCGAACAACGCGCTCTGCATCTCTTTTGTTACCGATTCCTTAAATTTCACCGTTTCGCCGACATAATCGCGATTATTTTTGTCGCCGCGCGTCAGCATTTTTTTCTCAATCAAATCTAAAACTTCCGGCAAAAGCGGAATCGTTTCCGATTTGATATTTAAGGTAACATTGCTCGCTTTCGCCAGCTCGAAAGCGTGTCCGAGCAGCCCGAATCCGGTTATGTCCGTGCAGCCGTTCGCTTCTACCTTCTGCATAACTTCAGATGCTCTGCGCGCCGAAGTCGTCATCGCTTTTAACGCCGCGTTTTTCGATTCTTCGCCCGCCTTTTCAAATTTTATTCCAGTGCTGATTACGCCCGTTCCGATTTTTTTTGTAAGTATTAAAACATCTCCGGCTTTTGCGCCTGAATTTTTTATAATTTTTTCAGGATTGATAGTTCCCGTTACCGCGTATCCGAACTTTATTTCCTGGTCATCGACCGAATGTCCGCCCAGCACCACAACATTTTCTTCGTTCAGCGCCAATTGCCCGCCGCGCATTATTTCGCCCAGAATATTCCAGTCGCCCTTTTGCGGGTAGCAGACAATCGATAAAGCCGAAATCGGTGTTCCGCCCATCGCATAAATATCATTAAGCGAATTTATCGCCGCAATTTTTCCGTAAATTTCCGGCTCGTCGGCAACCGGCGTAAAGAAATCAACCGTTTGGACTAAAGCTAAATGGTCATTTATTCGGAACACACCGGCATCGTCCGATGTTTCAAAGCCGACTAAAACATCGTTAGAAAAGTTTTGATTCGGTAACTTACTCAAAACTTGAGCAAGGTCGCGCGGCGCGAGCTTTGCCACTCAACCGGCGCACGAAACCATTTCAGTCAGTCTTTTTTGCGTCATAAGTCCTTTATTCGCTTGATTTACATTAACAGATGATAAATTCTGTCTAAATCCGATTCACTGTAATATTCTATCTCAATCTTGCCGCCCGTTCCCTTCCCGTCCGAAATAATCTGCACCTGTGTTCCCAAATGACGGCGCATCTTTGTTTCGGCAGCTTTTACATTAGCATCAATCTTTCGGTTAAGTTCTTTCTTCTCAACGATTTGTAAGTTACCTTTTCCTATTCGTTTGACGGCTTTCTCAGTTTCTCTGACTGACAAAGACATTTCAATTATTTTGTTGGCAATTTGTCTTTGAAAATTTCCGTCTTCGGTCATCAGCAGCGCTCTGGCGTGTCCAGCTGTTATTTTTTCTTCTTCTAACAATTTTTGTATATCAGGCGGAAGTTTAAGAAGCCTCAAAAATGTTGTGATTACCGTTCGGTTTTTCCCGACTCGCTCGGCAATCATTTCCTGTGTTAAGCCAACCGTGTCTATTAAATTTTTATACGCTTTCGCTTCTTCGATGGCATTTAATTCCTGTCGCTGGATGTTTTCAATCAACGCTAATTCCAGCAATTTATCGTCGGCTATGACTTTTACTATCGCCGGAATCTTTTGCAGTCCCGCTCTTTGCGCCGCTCGCCAGCGTCTTTCACCGGCGACTAACTGGTATTTTGAACCTTTGCGTCTGACTATTATCGGCTGAACAATTCCGTTTGCTTTTATTGATTGGGCTAAGTCATCTAAATTGTCGTCGGCAAATCTTGTTCTCGGCTGCTCCGCGTTTGGTTCTATTAAATCCAAATCCAATTCGAGCAATTCTTCATTATTAGATGTCATCGTTTCCTCTCCCAACAATGCGCTGAGTCCGCGTCCTAAAACTTTTCTACTCATGACTTAATATCTCCTTCGCCAGTTGAATATAGCTTTCCGCGCCCTTAGAGCGAATATCATACAATATAATCGGTTTTCCGTAGCTCGGAGCCTCCGCTAAACGGATATTTCTCGGTATGACTGTTTTTAGAACCTGGTTTCCATAAAAATCTCTTAAATCTTTAGCTACCGCCGCCGATAAATTTGTTCTTTCGTCATACATCGTCAACAGCAATCCTTCAATTGTTAATTGTGGATTCAAACCTCTTCTCAATCTCGCTAATGTGTCGAATAATTCCGTTACGCCCTCTAAAGCATAATATTCACATTGAATCGGAACTAACAATGAATCCGCTGCCGTCAGACCGTTTATTGTCAGCAGTCCCAGTGCCGGCGGACAATCGATGATTATATAGTCGTATTCATTTTTTATTTCGCCAAGTATTTTCTTTAAGATATATTCTCTGCTTTCCGTATCGAGCAGTTCCAATTCTGCGCCCGCCAGATTTTTGTCCGAAGGTAAAACTTTTAACAAAGGCAATTCGGTTGACAATATTACATTATTTACCGGCTCTTTTAACGCTAATACGTTATACAAAGATTTTCTGGAATTCGACCGGGCTATACCCGAACCGGAAGTCGCATTTCCCTGCGGGTCGGCGTCCACCAATAAGATTTTTTTCTCTTCTACTGCTAATCCGGCGGCTAGATTTATAGATGTAGTCGTCTTTCCGACTCCGCCCTTTTGATTTGCAACCGCAATTATTTTACCCATTTCTATTATTTTCTTGTTGATTTATTTTGTTAGTAATCTTTTACACTATATTCTTATTTTTGCAAAACGTGGAACGTGCCACATAAAACAACAGATGTGGCACGTTCCACGTTTTAAGAGAAAGAACTAATTTTTTTGAGAATTTAAATAAACAAGTAAAGTGGAAACAGCACTATGAGTAATTCCCGGAACATTCCGAATCTGACCGAATGTCTGAGGGTTTTCTTTCTCAAGTCTTTCAACCATTTCATTGGAAAGCCCGCTAATGTTTCGGAAATTCATTTTGTCTGGAATTTTCAAGTTATCATTATGGTTGACACGCTCGCTCGCCGTTCGCTGCGATTCAATATAACCGCGATAAAGCAAATCTGCCAAAGCAGTTTCCAGGTCAAAAGTTCTCAAGGAACTTTTGATTTCTAACGGTAAAAGTTTTTTTATTAAATCAGTATCTACACCCTGACGCTGCGCTAATTGAGATAAAGTTATCGAGTCGCCCAGGTCGCAGCTTAATAAATGGGAAAGGGAAGCATACTCGGTATCAGACCGTTTATATTTGGTAAGTTCCAAAGCGTTTCGCAAACGGGCAATTCGATTTTGCTTTTGATTGAAGTTTTCCCAGTCGTAATTATCGAGAAGACCTATTTCTTTGCCGATAGGCGAAAGTCGTTCATCGGCATTATCGTGGCGCAAAGTTAGTCGCGCCTCGGCTCTCGAAGTAAAAATACGATATGGTTCGTCAACTCCGTGTCTGATTAAATCGTCAATTAAAACTCCGATATAGGCATTATTCCGGCTTAAGCGGACAAAATCTCTTTTCTGACAATAAAAAGCCGCATTTATTCCTGACATTAAGCCCTGGCAAGCGGCTTCCTCGTATCCGGTGGTACCGTTTATTTGTCCGGCTAAAAAAAGACCGTTTAATCGGATGGTTTCTAAAGTAGGCTTTAATTCCCTGGGGTCAACAAAATCATATTCGATGGCGTAACCGGGACGAATAATTCTTACGTTTTCAAAACCATCAATCATTTTTAGAAGATTTAACTGCAATTCAGAGGGAAGAGAAGTAGAAAATCCGTTGAGATAGACTTCGTTTGTGTTATGACCTTCCGGCTCCAAAAAAAGCTGGTGGCGGTCTTTGTCGGCAAACTTGACCACTTTATCTTCAATCGACGGACAATACCGTGGACCGACGCCTTTAATTTTCCCTGAGTAAAGCGGAGACTGGTGAAGATTCTGCCGAATCCGGTCGTGTAGTTTTTGATTCGTGTAGCCGATAAAACAGGAAATTTGAGGTTGTTCGATTTTTTCGGTAGCAAAAGAAAAAGGCACAGGGTTTTCGTCAGCGGATTGAGACTCAAAAGCATTCCAATCAATCGAACGAGAATCGATGCGCGGCGGTGTTCCGGTTTTAAGCCGCCCGACAGGGAAGCCGTGTTTCTTCAAATTTTCGGCTAGTTCAATCGATGCCGGTTCGCCGGAACGCCCGGCGGAAAAGGATTTTTGACCGCTGTGAATTGTGCCGTTAAGAAACGTGCCGGTTGCAATAACAACCGATTTAGCTGAAAATCTTCTCGTGTCCTGTAGTTCAACACCTATAACAGTATTGTTTTCAACAATTAAATCAACCACAACACCCTGTCGAAGATGCAGATTCGGAGTATTTTCTAAAACGCGCCGCATTTCGATACGGTATAAAGACCTGTCGGCTTGAGCGCGCGGAGATTGGACAGCAGGTCCGCGCGAACGATTTAAGAGTCGAAACTGGATTCCCGTTCGGTCTATAATTCGTCCCATTATTCCGCCTAAAGCGTCTATCTCTCTGACAATATGACCTTTAGCAATTCCTCCGATAGCCGGATTGCAGGACATCTGACCGATTAAATCAAGATTTATTGTAATAAGCGCGGTCTCAGAGCCGAGCCGAGCCGAAGCCGAAGCCGCTTCACAACCTGCGTGTCCCGCGCCGATAACGATTACATCAAACTTTTCATCGAAAATCATAATAAACACCAATAAACAAAACCTGTCGAGATTTGAATCAAATCAAATTTTCACTATATAAAAAAGGCTCTTGTAAAACTTTCAAAATTTCACGTAACATTAAACATATCAACAGTTAAAAATCAACAAACAGAATATCGAACCGCCGATAAATTTAGATGCGGAAATTATAAAGTTTTTATTTAATTTATCATAAAGAATTTAAGACGTTAAGAATTCTGCCGACCGGATAAAGCCCGATTTGTTTATCGAAATAAGGCGAGCGGACATAAAAAAAGGTTAAACGGGCATTTGGATTTTTGGCAAACTTCTCATCTTTCAATTTTTCTTCAAACTCTTTTCGTAAATTTTGGTCTTTTGCAAGCATTTCGTCCGCCAGTTTTTCCAAAACATAGCCTTCGCCATACTCTTTCTGTTCAAAAATAGAGTTGAAAAATCCCCAGTAAGCTAACGAATCCGATGAGGAAGGTTCGAGAAGATGAATCGCAACATTGGCTGTCTCCTGTGAAAGGGAAACGACGACCGAATCTTTGGGAAAGGTTCGGATTTCTTTAACGATTGCCGTCTTGAAAGATAGCGGAAGATGATTTTCAAAAGAATTTGAAGCCCATTTCGGTTCGGATAAACGGTAGCTTTCAATTTCGACGGTTAAAGGTTTTGCAGTTCGCCGGTATTTAATGCCGTGAGCCTGCAGAACGTCAATAACTTCAGTCCATTGCGGCGGAATAATATAATAAAGCGGCGGCGCGACGCCGACCGAAATTTTCGCTTCGTCAAATTTTGGAATCGTTATGTTCAAAGGATTGCTGCCGTAGACGATTTTCTTCGCGCCGGAAACTTTGCTGTCTTCGATGCGATATTCGACGCCTTTGAAATCGAAAGGCGCGGATTTATCGGTAATTTCGAGACGGAGAGGGAAGTTTCGCGCCGGGTTATAGCTTTCGCCGCGCGCGATGGTTTCTGCGTCGGCGTTTTTATTGGCTTCAAAAAGCGTCGATTTTGATTTGCCGATTTCGTCTATCGTGTATCGCAAAACATCGTAAGTTCCGCGAACACGAGACTTATAAGGTTTCAGCATATGCGTCTCAATCAACAAACCCGGACGATTTCTGAGCGCCGCGTAGCCGGTCGCAAAACGCGGCGCGGCAATGAACGTAGCAATACCTTCTGAAACGTCGCGCCCGTTAAATTCGAGATAGTGCGTCAAAAGATTTCCTTCCTTCTCGACATTCGGCACAATTTTTCCGTCGAAATGCGCGTCCATCCAGCTTTTTATAAACGGCGAGACTTCCTGAAAATGCGCGTATTCGTAAGTTAGGTTATAGCGAAAATCCGCGCCGTCGGTTACGTGGCAATCGATAAAAAAATCCGGTTTCCACTCGTTCCAGAGCGCGAGCCAGCGGCGTGTTTCGGGCGCGTCCGCCTTCATATAATCGCGATTGAGATTCAAGTTAGTCGCGTTCGCCCGAAAACCCATTTCTACGGGTCCGTTCTGATTTATGCGATTATACGCGCCGAAACGTTCGTGTCCGTCAACGTTGTAAATCGGCACAAAAATAATCACGACGTCTTTGAGTAATTCGGCGCGCGTTTTCGTGATTGCAATATCGCGGATTAAAGCCAATCCTGCATATTTTCCGTCCGATTCCCCGGCGTGGATACAAGCCTGAACGAAAACGACAGCCTTGCCCCTTTTGCGCGCCAAATCGGGCGTGAATGTTTTATCGTTAGAGACAACCAAAAGCGGCAAATCCCTATTCTCGCCGCTTTTCCCGAAAGATTTATAAACAATCCAATCCGAAGCCGCGTCCAGTTTTCGGCTGAATTCGACGGTTTCGGCGTAGCGCGGAGTTTCTCTGTAATCGGTTTTCTCGGCAAAAGTCTGCCAGTCTTTCGGCACGTTTACTGATTCGCTCTGGGCTGAAATTTCCATAAAAGAAAAAAGAAAGATTACTGTAGACCAAACAAACACAAAGGTTCGACACTCTTTTTTTATGAAAAGCGCGGCAAGCCGGACAAAATTTGAAGAAAGCATAATTTACGAATTTAATTTAAATATCGGCGGTGGGCAAGCAATTCAATTCAAAATCGATGTGTTTTATAATTCTTCAGTTGCCGATTTTCTAAATTTGTCGCCAGTCTGCTTTTTAATTTCTCGAAAGTTTTCCGCTTGTGGAAAACTTTCGAGAAAAATTATTACAAACATTTAAAGGTATTTGTTTTGTTAAAGATAAACAAAAAAGCCTGCTCGTTAAAATTTTCTTAATTCTCAAAATCAAACGAAATTTAAAGAAAAAAGGTTACTTAAATCTTTAAGTAACCTTTTTAGCAATCAGTCAGCAGGCAGTAAAATCGGTGAATGATAAATTCACATAAAATAAAAACTATCCCGCTCAAATTCTCAGCGGCATAACGATGTATTTGTAATCGTAATTTTTATCGCCGGCAATATTCAATTGGGTTTGAGCGTTGCCGTCTTTGAATTCAAACGCGATGCGGAGACGGCTGGCGGCTTCTTTGACGCGAACCGTTTCGCCGTCGTTTTCTTTTTCCGAAGCCTCGCCCGATTCGGATTCGCCGGAGCCGACGACGTTGAGAAATTCCTGTAAATATTGAGAATTAAAGCCGATATTTATTTCCTCGCCCGCGTATTCAGCCGCGATTTTCTCGTTCGCCTCTCCTTCTTCCGAGCTTTGCGCGCCGATTTCGATTTCGTTCGGCTTAATCGTAATACGCACCGAACGCGTTCGCTCGTCCGCCATCAAAGCGACGCGGCGAATCGCGTTTTTCATTTCCTGAGCGTCGAATACGGCGACTTTATCGTTATCTTTGGGAATTACCATTTCGTAATTCGGAAAGCTGCCGGAAAGTTTGCGCGTGATAAGAAGTCTGCCGCCGACTTCAAAATAAATATGATTTTCGTCTTCGCCGAAACTGACTTCGCCGCTCGAATCTCTGGCAATCTTGGTTAATTCCATCAGGGCTTTTTTCGGAATCAGCGCGTCCATCGTTCCGGTGTCCGCGTTTCCGGTCAATTTCTTCTCAATAAAAGCGAGACGATGCCCGTCGGTCGTAACCATTCGCGCCGACGCGCCGTCAATCATAAATTTCGCGCCCGAAAGCGTAAAACGCGACTGCTCGTTTGTAATCGCAAAAGCAGTATTATGAATAAAATGATTAAAAATTTCCGCCGACAGTTTCATCGGAGCGCTCTTAAAGCTCGGAACTTCTGGGAACTGCTCGCGGCTGACGCCCGCCAATCTGAAATTCGATTTGCCGCAGTTTAATTTGACCCATTCGTTTTCGTCTTTTGTAAAATGAACGTCCGAATCGGGGAGAAGTCGGACAATATCGAAAAGTTTGCGCGCCTGTATGCACATCGAACCGGCTTTTTTAATTTCAGCGGCGGCTTCGCAGCGAATCGTAACGTCTAAATCCGTTCCGACAATCCGAATCGTATTTTCTCCGACCGATTCAATCAAAATATTTGATAAAACCGGAATCGTGCTTTTCTTCTCGACAATACCCTGAACAAATCCGAGTTCGTCTTTTAATATATTTTGCCTGATTACAAATTCCATTTTTCTGCTCCTAAAATTATCTCGAATATACCTGAAAAATTACTTTAATCGCCACTGCTTTTTACTCTTTATACTAATTTAAAAACATTATTATTTCTCTAGTAGTAGTAGTAGGGACTGTGGAAATGTGGAAAACCGACTTAAACCTTGCATCTGTTAAACTTCTGCGTCCACAGGGTCTGTGGATAACTTGTGGGAAAATATTCAATCTGTGGAAAAAAACGACTGAACAACATCAACTCCACTTTTTCCACAGCCAAAAAACACGCACACCTGTGGAAATGTGGAAAACTTTGTTTAAGTATTGACCGCAAAGGCAATAATTAAACGCGACCACTTGAATTTTTGTGGATAACTTTCACAAATCTTTTATTAAAACACCTCTAACTAACTGCAAAGACTGTCTATTAACTCGCTGACGACCCTGTGGAAATTTCTGTCTTCCTTAATTACCTGGTCGATTTTCTCGACCGAATGCATAACCGTCGTGTGATGTTTCCCGCCGAAATCGCGTCCGATTTCAGGAAAGCTGTGCTTGGTTAATCTTTTACATAAATACATCGCAACCTGTCGCGGAACGGCGATTTGCCGGGCGTTATTTTTCGATTTAAGTTCTTCGACGGTTAATTTGTAATGCGCCGCAACCGTTTTGGAGATTCTGTCCAGCGTTAAACCTTCCGCCTGTTCATTATCGATAATATTCCGCATCGCGTCCTGAGCGAGCATTTTGGAAATCGGCAAGCCGCGCAAGGAGGAAATCGCTATCAGTCGAACGAGTGAACCTTCTAATTCACGAATATTGTTTTTGACTTTGCCGGCAATAAAAAACGCTACCTCGTCCGGCAAACTTATGCCGTCCAAATCGGCTTTGCGTTTCAGAATCGCGACTTTCGTTTCCAAATCGGGCGGTTCGATGTCAGCAATCAAGCCCCATTCAAACCGCGAGTGCAGTCGTTCTTCGAGCGTCGGAATTTCGCGCGGCGGACAATCCGAAGTAATAACGATTTGTTTCTGGTCGTTGTGAAGCGCGTTAAATGTATGGAAAAATTCTTCCTGAGTGCGTTCCTTGCCAGCCATAAACTGCACGTCGTCCATAAGAAGAACATCAATCGAGCGATATTTTTCCCGAAAAGTCTGGGTTTTGTCGTAACGAATCGCGTTTATCAATTCGTTCATAAACTTTTCGGCGGAAATATACGCGACGCGGAGATGACGGTTTCTTTCCTTTATAGCGTGTCCGGCAGCGTGCATCAGATGGGTTTTGCCGAGTCCGACGCCGCCGTAGATATACATCGGATTGTAGGTTTTACCGGGCGATTCGGCGACCGCGAGCGCCGCCGCGTGCGCGAATTGATTACACGAACCGACAACGAACGTCTGAAACGTATATTTCCGGTTAAGAGAATTTTCTATCGGTTCAATATCGACGAAATTGGTAGAACTGCTTTTTGGCTGAGCTTCCTGTTTCGGTTTTTCCGCGAAATTTAAACTATTCTGTTGATTCGCGAGAGTTGTTTGTTTTTCAAAAAAGAATTCGTCGTCGTCTTCGTTAAATTCTTCTTCCTGCATTTCCGATTCGACAATCGACCAATCGACGCTGTAATTAGTTAAGTTCAACTCCTTCAGCGTTTGCGTGAGAACTTCTGAATAATAACTGCTGACCCAATCTTTATTAACCTGACTGGCGCGAAGATGCAGAACTTTATCCTGCTCGTCAAAGCCGTCAAATTGTATCGGACGAAACCAGGCGTCAAAAATCTGCTTGTTCAGGCGCTTCTCGACCGATTGAAGAATGTTGTTCCAGACATTTTTATTTTCCGTGTTTATATCCATAATATCTCCGCGAATTTTGTTAAATCTTTGACAAAACCTTTAAGCAGTAACCGTGTCGAAAAACTCGTTAAGCAGGGCTGGAAAGTTCGATTATAAAAACCTTGCAAACTCTTACGAAACGGTAGGTTTTCAAGCTGTAGAAAGTTAATTCATATAACTTTTCCACAGGGTTTTCCACAGGCTTGTGGAAAGTTGCTTAAAAGTTAATGTGAAACTTTAAGTGTTTTATTTTCAATGATTTACAGGAATTCATTTAATAGGAAACGGGCTAAAGACTATCAAATAACCTTTTAAATTGCAAGAGAAATCCACAGGTTTCCAGAATTAAAATTTTCGCCTTGCTAAAGCCTTTATTTGACCTACACTTGGCAGGATTTTAGAGTGTGATAGACTTGGTTTGCCTGGATTTGAAAGCATAAAAAAAGATGAAAAAAAGAAAAAAGAAGATGAAAAATTCTGTAGAAACGAATCGCAAAAAATCTGATTTGGCGACACAGATAAAAGAAATTACCGGCGGTTTATTTTATATGAGCGAGACCGACGCGGAGATTTTGCCGTTTTCCGGTAAAAAAGCTCAAACCGTATCTTCTGCGGAATTATTAAATCAAATTGAAAGAAAGAAAGATTCACACGTTGAAGAAAAAGATTTTACGGAATTTTTTGCCCGTTTGACCGAAATTCAGGACTGGTTCGGCGAGGAAGAAAAAGCTGCGGCGCAAAAATTCGAGGCATTAAAGAGTTTATTACAGAACAACTTGCGGGACTTGAAAGTTTTCAAAATCGGTGAAATTCAAATTGATATATATGTCGTCGGATTAGACGCGGAAAATGCTTTGACAGGCATTCAGACAAAAGCAGTCGAAACATAAAAAAGCAGAGACTTTATAAAATCTCTGCTTTCAACCGTAAATTTTCCTGAAAAATTATTTTTTCTTTATCGAACTCGCGCCCGAAGAATTTTGAACGATATTTTTCGGTTCGCCCGTGTAATAAACGCCGCTCGCGCCGGAAGCGTCGGCTTTTAATTCGTTTGCCGGTGAAACCGTTACGCTGCTCGCGCCGCTTGCCTCGACTTCGGCATTTTCAACTTTTAACCCTTCCGCGTCGATTTTGCTCGCGCCGCTGGCTTCCGATTCCAAAACCTTCGCTTCGCCGTCGATTTTAATTTTTGAGGCGCCGCCGACTTTGAGTTTCAGCGAATCGGTCCTGACGTTTGAAACGACGGCATTTGACGCGCCGGAGATGTCTAAATCTTTAATTTCCGGCATTGAAATTTTTACGCTGATGTTCTGTTCAGGCGAAATTCCGCCTTCGCTGTAAATTTTCAGCGTGTCGCCGCTGACTTCGGTTTTAATAAATTCAAGCAGATTGTCGTCTGCTTCAACCGCGACATTAAAATCTTTTTGAGCCGTAATTTCAAGATTAACAGCGCCGCCGACATCAATTTTACTAAAGCCGGAAACATTTCTCCGCTCGCTTTTGAGCGTTCCCGAACCTTTTACGCCGCCGTTTTTAACATTGCTGTAACTGCATCCGCCGGCGAAAATCGAGCCGATTAACAGCGTCGCCGCAAAAACGATTAAACTGATTTTTTTCATATTTGCCTCCAAAAAAATATAATCTGACGAATCTGAAAAAATGAAACGAAAACAATTTTGGGAAGTTCAATAAAACTATTTGGCGAAGTAATAGGAAATAAAAACCTGCACGACGCCGATAATCAGACCGAACAGTGCGCCGAAAAGCTCGATTTTGCGTAAATGTTCTTTTGCGACGGAAAGAATGAGGCTTTCGAGTTTTTCGACCGGATAATTGTTAATTTTGTCGCGCACGACGCCGCCTAAGTCGAATTCCTGTATAATCTGCGGCAGCTTTTCCTTCGCGGCGGAAATAATCGTATCGGTAATGTTTTTGCCCGCGCTTAAGATTTGTTCTTCGGAAATATGCGCGGAAAGTTTGCCGATTGGGGCGGCGAGAAGGCGTTCGATTTGTCCCGATAAAATCTGATTTATAATATTTGCGGTTTCGGGGCGGTTTAAGACGTTTATCAAACCTTTCGAGAGCATCGTTTTAAGTCTTTCTTCGGCTTGCGGATGCGCCGTCTGCAAAATGGCGTCCAGACTGTGCGGGCGGATTTTGTGCAGCGTGTCGCTCAGATACGCCGACAGCGAATTCATCACTTCTTCGCCCTGCACCATCGACAACACGTTTTTCGAGATTTGCGCCTTAAAATTTTCGAGTTTTTCGGGCGCGATTTTTCCGATAATATCGGGAATCGGTCTTTTAAGCGCGTTGTTAATCGCCGTGTCGATAAAATTTCTGGCTTCGGACGCGAAAAAATCGCCGCGCAGAGTTTCTTCAATCCGGCGCGGCAGACTTTCGTTGACTAATTCATCGACTTCTCTCAATAAGTTTTCACGCGAGACGAAAACCTTTTTGAAGAACGCCAGATTTTCGTAGTAATTATGAACTTCGCGTTTGATAAGCGCGCCGATTTGGTCACGCGTCCGTTTGGCGGTGGCGATTTCGGCAATCTGGTGAACAATCGGGTTGATTTGCTCGGCGGCTCTCTCCCGCAAAAGCGAAACGGCGTCGTCGGTAAAAATTTCGCCCAGAGAAGTTTGCGTATTGGCTAAATCTTCGACGCGGCGGCTGATGAATTCGCGAATTTTCTGCTCGAAAATCTTTTGCTTGACGACGGAATGAACGCGCGTTTCGAGAAAGGCGAGAATTTTGTTAAATGCTTCTTCGTCAATGGTTTCGGAAACTCGCTGCGACAAAAATTCGTCAACGCGGCGTTCGACAAACGCGCCGATTGATTGGTGTGTTTCTTCGCTCTTTAAAACGCCCGTAATATGATTTCCGATTTTCAGCTGAAGCGAAGAAATTGCGTCCAAAACCGGCTCGCGCACGCCTGCGGGCAAGGCTTCAATCAGCGTCGGATAATCTGTAGTTAAAATTTCCTGCGCGTAGGAATCGACGAGCGATTGAATTTTTTTGCGCAAAAAATCCTTCTCGAAAAGCTCTTCCAAAACCGTCTCTTTTGAAACCAGTTCTTCGCCGACCGCTTTGCCGATAGCGACGGCGAGTCGGTCGCGGTGGCGCGGTATCATTCCCTGCGGAAAGATAGTCAAACCAAGCAGCTTAACCGGGTAACGCGGGCGAAAAAGCATCCGCACGGCGAGCCACGCGCCCGCAAAACCGTGAACAGTCGCAAATACAATAAACGAGATGGTCTGACTGATATTTTTGGAAAGAAAATCAGCGAAATTATAGAAAAAATCCATTTGTAAAATTAAAAAACCTGAAAGCCTTTTGATTTAAGACAAAATTCCGAAAATTCTTTAAGCCAATCGTAAGTCGCGCTGTAATTTTTCCATTTTTCGTCTTCGTCGTGATAAAGCGTGCCGTCGTCGGGCGCGTCCGTGATGCTCAAATCCGAAAAAATTCGTTTGTTCGTGGCTAATTTCGGCAGAATTTCGTCGCGGATTTTCTCGCCGATTAACTGCGCTTCTTCCTGTTCAATCGTCGCGCCGGTCGCATTGTAGCTTATCTGCCGCAATTTGCCTTCGCTGACAACATCGAAACTTTTAATAACTTCCAGCACCGTTTTCCAATTCCAAACATTAGCGCGAAACTCGAAGTTCTCCGCGCCCAAATCCATTAAAGTAAAACTCATATTTATTTCTGTTATTTATCTCCTCGAAAAATGCTAAACGCGAAAGGCGATTTGGTCAATGATTTTAGCGGCAAATTACGCGAATAGCACGAATTGTTTTTGCTTTTATTCGTGTTATTCGTGTAATTCGTAGCTAAATTTTTTTAAGCAGTTTATAATTTCGTTTTCAAAAACAAATGACAAATTCAATTTCATATTCCGATGCCGGAGTTTCGATTGACAACGCCAATGCCGCGCTCGATAAAATCAAAATTTTCGCCAAATCGACGTTTAACCAAAAGACTTTAACCGAAATCGGAAGTTTCGGCGGAATGTTTTCGGGAATGTTTCCCGAAATGCGCGAGCCGATTCTCGTCGCGTCCGCCGATGGTGTCGGCACAAAACTGAAAATCGCGTTTGAAACCGGCGTTCACGGCACAATCGGACAGGATTTAGTCAATCATTGCGTCAACGACGTTCTTGTTCAAGGCGCGCGTCCGCTATTTTTTCTCGATTATTTCGCAACCGGAAAACTTTCTCCCGAAACAACCGTTTCAGTCGTCGAAGGAATTTCCATCGCGTGCAAAGAAAACAAATGCGTCCTGCTCGGCGGCGAAACGGCGGAAATGCCCGGATTCTATAAAGACGGCGAATACGATTTAGCCGGTTTCATCGTCGGCGTAGTCGATAAATCGAAAGTTATCGACGGCAAAAATATCGCGGCGGGCGATGTCGTTTTAGGTTTGCCGTCAAACGGTCTGCACACGAACGGTTATTCGCTCGCCAGAAAATTATTTTTTGAAGTCGGCGGTTTTGCCGTCAATTCAAAAATCGAAGAACTCGGCGGCGAAACTTTAAGCGCGCATTTGCTTAAACCGCACAAAAGTTATTTGCCCGTTCTCGATAAACTACTAGATACAAACCGGATAAAAGGTTTGGCGCACATCACCGGCGGCGGACTTCTCGAAAATATTCCCAGAATTTTGCCAGAAAATGTTTCGGTCGAAATAAAGCGCGGCAGTTGGAACGAACCGCCGATTTTCGGCTTGATGCAGAAACTCGGCAACGTCGAGGACGCGGAAATGTTTCGCGCCTTTAATATGGGCATCGGAATGGTTGTCGTTTGCGCGGAAGAAGATAAAGAGTTTATTCAAAATAATTTAGGCGAATGTTTTGAGATTGGGCGAGTCGTTGAGGGAAACAAAGAAGTAAACATTTTATGAATATTCGGAAAATGTTAAGGATTCTTTTATTTTCAATTTTTCATTTGGGTTTAACTGCTGCCTTTATGATTGCGACAGCTTTTCAACTTCGTATTATCGATATTCCCGACGGCGGCGAAGCCGTTTGGTATCAACTTATCATTCCCGCCGTCTGGGGCGTTTTAATTTCACCGTTTGTTACACTTTGCGCAATCCTACTGCCTCAGGACTTTATCAAAAGTACTCAATTCGCTTACTTGCAATTTATTATTAACAGTATAATCTGGGGAATTTTTATTGAAGCCTTATTTAGCTTTTTGAAAAGCCGCAAATATAAACATCAAGTAATCAAGTTTAAGTAAAAAATTAAATGAAAATCGGCATTTTAATTTCCGGGCGCGGGTCGAATATGGCGGCGATTGTTGAAGCGGTCGAAAGCGGACAAATTGCAAGTTCGGAAGTTGCGGTTGTGGTTAGCGACAAAGCAAGCGCGGAAGGTTTGCGGAAAGCGAAGGAATGCTCGATTGAAACTCTTGTCGTCGAGAAGAACGGGCGTAAACGTGCGGAACACGACGCGGAAATCGTTGCCGAATTAAAGAAAAGAAATGTCGAGTTAGTTTGCCTTGCCGGTTATATGCGTCTTCTTTCGCCGGAATTTATTCGCGCTTTTCCTGATAAAATTCTGAATGTTCATCCGAGTTTGCTGCCGTCGTTTAAGGGTTTTGACGCGCAGCGGCAGGCGATTGAATACGGCGTTAAATTTTCCGGCTGCACGGTTCATTTTGTTGACGAAAGTTTAGATAACGGCGCAATAATCGCGCAAACGGTTGTCGAAGTTAAAGACGACGACACGATGGAAACCCTGGCGGCGCGAATTTTAGAATGCGAACACGCGCTTTATGTCGAATCGGTGGCGCGAATCGTCGAAGGGAAGTTTGAGATTCGCGGGCGGCGCGTTCTAAATCGCGCTTTGACATAATCGCCGAATATAATTAAACTTTAAGTTTTCACTTTCCCAAGAGAGGATGACCAATTATGCCAAAGAGAACTTATCAACCGAACAACAGACGCCGTGCCAAGAAACACGGCTTCAGAGCGAGAATGGCGACGAAAAACGGTCGCGCGGTTATAAAACGCCGCCGGGCGAAAGGACGCAAGCAATTAACGGTTCACCATTATTAGACTTTTCGCTGCCGAAAGCCGCGCGCGTCAGAAAACCGGCTGAATTCAGGCGGATTTACGCGGAAGGCAAGCGTTTTGAAGGTCGTTTTATGACGATTTTTATCGCGCCGTCTTCGGGCGACGTTCAGCGGCTCGGTATTACGGCTTCAAAAAAAGCCGTCGGAAATGCCGTTATGCGCAATCGGGCGAAGCGTCTTCTGCGTGAAGCGTTTCGTTTGAGCAAAGCCGAATTAAACGAAATCGAAACGAAATTCGATTGGGTTTTAAATGCGCGGCGAAGTCTTTTAAGAGTGAAACTCGAAAAACCGCTCGAAGAATTCCGGCAAATTGCGGCGAGAGTTAAAATCTTTGAATCGAAAAACCAGGCAGGCGAAAAGAACGTCGAAGGCGAATGAAGTATTTAGTTTTAGATTTTTTGAAACTTTACAAGACGTTTCTTTCGCCTTTTTTAGCGCCTGCCTGTCGTTTTACGCCGACCTGCTCGGAATATGCGGCGCAGGCGGTCGAAAAATACGGCGCGTTTCGCGGAACCTGGCTCGGTTTAAAACGTATCTTACGCTGTCAGCCTTTCTGCAAAGGCGGACACGACCCGATTTTATAAGTTTCAGGTTTCAAGTTTAAGGTCGAAGGACAAACAACCTGAAACCTGAAACCCAAAACCTGAAACCTGAGACTTTTTAGTAATGTCTGATTCCAAACAAAACACACAATCCCGATTTATAACCGCGGCGCTGCTTTCGATGCTGGTGCTGTTCGGCTGGAATTATCTGTTCCCGACGAAAAAAGCGCCGACCGATAATACAGACGCTTCGCAGGCGGTTGTAACTTCGACCGACGCGACGCCCGGAGCGCAGCCGGCACAACCGCAAAATCAAACTCAAACACAAACGATTACTTCCGTTTCAGACAACACGCCGAATAAATCAATTACGATTAAAACGCCGCTTTATCAGGTAACACTCGATTCAAAAGGCGCGCTGGCGACGAGCTGGGTTTTAATAAAAAACAAATCTCCGAAAGGCGAAAAACTTCTTTTTGCAGACGGTTTAACCGAAAGCGGCGAGAAAAAACCGCTTGAGCTTATTTCGGCTGAAAGTTTGAGCCGCAGCCCGCGCGAAATTCCGTTTCGTCTATCGACCGGCGATGCGAATCTCGACGGTTTCGTCAACGAGCGGAATTATCAGGTTTCGGTAAATGAAGAAGCGATTGTACTTGGCGAAGGTCAAACCAAGCAAATTGATTTTCTTTTAAAGGATGAAGCGACCGGCGTCGAAGCCGTCAAAACATTCGTTTTCAGCGCCGACAGCTACGTAACCGATTTAAAGGTTAAATTAACTAAAAACGGTCAGGTTGTTCCAAATACAAAACTTCTTATCGGTTCGAGTATCGGCGACCAGAGCATCGAACATCACAATACTTATCATATCGAATCGGAAGGCGTCGATTTTACCGGCGGCGATACGCACAGACATCTGGGCGCGTCGCTGGTTTCCGGCGAGAGTAAGCAAGGTTCGCTGGCTGTGGACGGCAATGTCGATTGGGCAGGCATCGGCGACGCATACTTTGCAATGGCGGCGATTCCGGCGCGGCAAACGAGCGGTCTCGAATATCACGCTTCAAAATACGAAGTCGAAACAAAACCTTTTTACAACGGCATCATCAGTTGGATTACGCGGCAGGAAACGACAAAAGAGACGCGCCATCTGATAACCGCTCACGTTCCAATCAACGCCGACGGCTCGACCAACAAAATTTACACCGGCACGAAAGATTACTTTACGCTTTCGCAGTATAACGGAATCTTAACCAATGCCGTCGACAGACCGATAGACATTGAAAACTTTGTAAATTTCAGCAATTATTCCTGGTTTCGCTGGATAACCAAGCCGGCTACGATTCCGATTCTACACGCTTTAACTTTTCTAAATAATCTCACGCACAACTACGGCGTTTCGATTATTCTTTTCACGCTTTTCTTTTATTCGCTGCTTTTCCCGATGCGCTGGTATCAGTCGAAATCCTTCAAGAAGTCGTCGGCTAACGCGCCCAAAATGAAGGAATTGCAGGAGAAATTAAAGGATTTTCAAAAGAAGGGAATTCCGGCGGACGACCCGCGAATGCGCGAGCTGCAAATGGAGCAGCTGCGGATGACCAAGGACGCGCTGCCGATTGGCGGCTGTCTGCCGATGGTGCTTCAGTTTCCGCTGCTAATTGCTCTCTATACAGCAGTTACGATTTCAATCGGTTTCCGCCAGGCGCCGTTTCTGTGGCTGACCGATTTGTCGGCGGGCGACCCGTATCATTTTCTCGAATTCGGTTTTGCCTTCTCAATGATTCTGTCGATGAAATTTACGCCGCAAGCCGCCGTCGCCACGCCCGAACAGCAGATGCAGCAGAAATTGATGACCTATATGATGCCGGTGATGATGCTCTGGATTATGTGGAGCGCGCCCGCCGGACTTTTGATTTACTGGCTTTTCGGCAACATCGTCAGCTTTGTCCAGCAGATTATTATCAACCGTATGAACAAGTCGGGAGAGCCGCCGACTACCGAAATCGTTTCAAGCGTTCCGAAAAATGCGAAAAACGTTAAACCCAAACTTTCAACATCCTGAAAGTGAAAAGGTTAAAAAGCGTTGTCGGTATTAAAAAAAGGCTTTATACTTTTTTACCTTTCCACTCTTTCACTTTTCCACTTTTTTGTTATGAATGAAATTTGCGAGAAAGCCGAAGCGTTTTTAACTGAAATCGTCGTCGATTTAGGATTCGATTTAACCGTTTCGGCAAGATGGACGGACGAAGAAGGCTGCCGGCTGAATCTGAACGGAGACGACGTGCCGTTTCTGCTTGCCGAAAACGGCGAAATGCTCGACGCGTTTGAAACGCTGCTTTTCCAGATTTTCGGCAGAGAACTCGACCGCTCGCAGCGCATAATTTGCGACGCCGAAGGTTTTCGCCTGACGCGCAAAGCCGAGCTTCAGGCAATGGCGCGTTTCGCCGCTCAAAACGTTCGCAAAAATGATAAGCCGTTTATTTTCGGTGTTTTAAATTCAACCGAACGGCGCGTCATTCATCTCGTCCTGCAAACGGAAGAAGATTTGATTACCGAATCAATCGGCACAGGCAAGGAAAGACGATTGCAGGTTCGTTTAAAATAAAGACGACTTTAACGGGGATGAAGAGGATGAACAGGGATAAAACGAATGATTTAAATATCCCTTTCATCCTCTTCATCCCTGTAAATTATTTATGGACACAATTGTTGCGCTGGCGACACCTTTGGGAAGAAGCGGAATCGGTGTCATTCGATTGAGCGGCGCAAATTCACTTGATATTGTCCGAAAACTCACACGCGACGAAAATTTCTCGCCGAAACCAAGAGTCGCCGCGCTCAAAAAAATCCACGACCTCGAAACCGCGGACGTAATCGACGAAGCGGTAATCACTTATTTTCAATCGCCGCAGTCATTTACCGGCGAAGACGTTATCGAAATCAGCGGACACGGCTCACCCGTAATTCTTCGTCAGATTATAGATTTTTGTCTCAAACTCGACGCGCGAATGGCGGACGCCGGGGAATTTTCGCTGCGCGCTTTATCGAACGGTCGGATGAATCTCAGCCAAGCCGAAGCGATTCGCGATTTGATTGACGCGCAATCGGTTGCCGCCGCTCGTCAATCGGTCAGGCAGCTTCGCGGCGAACTGTCCAATCAATTGCAGCCGCTCAAAGACGATTTGCTCGATATAATCGTCGTCCTCGAATCTTCGCTTGAATTCGTCGAAGATGATTTGCCGGATTTTCAGGCGCAGAGTATAAGCGGAAAACTTCTCGAAATCAGTAACAGGCTGGAAAAAATGGCGGCGACTTTCCAAGCCGGAAAACTTCTGCGCGAAGGCTTGCGCGTCGCTCTCATCGGGCGTCCGAATGTCGGCAAGTCCAGCCTTTTCAACGCCTTGCTCGGACACGAACGCGCCATCGTAACCCCGATTGCCGGAACGACGCGCGACCAACTGCACGAAAGATTTACGATAAACAATATTCCGATTTCGCTGATTGACACGGCGGGTTTGCGCGAAACCGCCGACACGGTTGAAAGCATCGGCGTCGAGCGCTCGAAACAAACGATGGCGGACGCCGATTTAGTCGTCATTCTGCTCGACGGCTCGGAAGATTTAACTGCCGAAGACCGGGAAATCTTCAGGCAAGCCGAAAATTTAAGTCGTTTGATTGCAGTGAATAAAAGCGATTTGGAACAATCGAAAATCAAATTCGACGGCGACGAAAAGGTTCTGCATATTTCTGCGAAGACCGGCGAAGGTTTAAACGATTTGCAAAAAGCGATTATCGAGCCTTTCGCCGCGCAGGACGTTGGAAACCAAGGATTTTTAATTTCCGACGCGCGCCACAACGATTTGCTGCGCCGCTCGATTCTGGAAGTAGAAACGTCGTGCCGCTTAATAGACGAACGGAGAAGCGAGGAAATCGTTTTAATCGGTCTGCACAACGCGATGCGTTTTTTAGGCGAAATCACCGGCGAAACCACAACTGAAGATATGCTGACCAGAATTTTTTCAACCTTCTGTATCGGAAAATAATCGGCGGCGAGCAGCAAAAATATGTTATAAGAAATGGTAATCCAATTTTGTTAAACTTTTAGACTCAAAGAAAATTTTATGAAAACCCGCGTCGGTAAATTTATTGCATTCAGCTTGATTACGGCGATTCTGCTCGCGATGCCGCGGGTTTTGGCGGCGCAGAATCCGCTGGTCGGCGAATTGATTATTACTAAAAATTCGCCCGACGATTTCGTCACGGTCAATGGCGAGCGCGCCGTCAGCGGGCGTTCGGTAACGTCGCCGTCCGATATTGTAACTTCCGCCGGAGCGACGGCTAAACTGCTACTTCCGCAAACGGGAACGGTGTCGATTGCGCCCGGCTCGAAAGTGAATTTATCTTTTGTCAGTTCGAGCATCGCCGGTGATTTTCTGGCGGGCGAAGTAACGATAGAGACCGCGCCGAATACGGCAATCAACCTTTTTCCGCCGGACGGGACGATAACGACGCCGAATCGCGGACAGGCAAATACGGTCAGAGTCTCGATTCAAAACGGCGTAACGCGAGTCGATACCATAAAGGGCGAAGTATTATTTAACATCGTTTTAGTGTCGGCTGGCGAATCTTACAGCCCGGCGACGAATGCCCGGACAACCACCGATTCGGACAAATCCGGCGGTTATAATCCGCTGCTCATTTTCGGCGTTCTCGGCGCGGTCGCCGGAGCGGTAATAATCGCTTTGTCCGTTTCCTCAAACAAAGACGACAATCCGACCGTCAGCCCTGTCCGGTAATCGTATTTCAGAAATTCGGGCGCGATAACGGGCTGAAAATTAAGATTCCTTTTTAAACGGCAGCGGCGGCGGTTCTTCGCCTTCGCCCGGATATTCGCGGTTTATCATCGCGTAGATTTTAATAATCTCGTCAATCCATTTTTTCGCTTCTTCATTGTTCGGGTTCAGCTTTAGAACGCGCCGGTAATCGCCGAGCGCCGAGGCGTATTGGCGCGCTTCGGTTAAAGCGATTCCGCGTTTTAAGTAAGCCTCAGCCAAAGATTTTTTCGCCGTTTCGTCTTTCGGTTTCTGCTTAAAAGCCTTTTCTGTTTTGGCGATTTCCGCGTCAAATTCGGTTGTGTCAATCGGAGTTCCGCTCTGCGTCCATTTGGTTTTTGTTTCGGATTTCGGAACGACGGAAGCGGAGGTCTGCGCCGCGCCGCTTCGGTCGCCCGTCGGCGAATGACCGGAAACCACTGACGAATCGTCCGAAGTTTTCGCCGAAGCGTTTGTGTTTGCGGTTTGCTGCGGCGCGCTGCCGCAGCCGATTAAAACAAACGCCGAAAAAATTAAAATTGCGGTATTCTTCATAATATTTATGTACAGATAAAAAAATATGCTTTTATCATAGCGACTTTCCACGCAAATATCATTTTTTACCGAAAGCAGAAAAACTTATAACTAAAATTCCAGAATATGTTTTCCCGTGCGCCGCTCAAATTCGTCGCTTAAAGCCGGAACATCGCCGTTCGCTTCGTCCCTGACGATTTTTTCGACGCGCCGGAGCGGGAAGAAATGTTCGCCCAAACCGTAAAAGATTTCTTTGCCGGCAATCGCCCGAACGAAATCGTCGAAAACATTCAAATCGATTCCGCGCACGAAAACGCCCGCCGGATTTATCTCACGCAGAACGCCCCAAATCTTCTCGCGCGGATTTTGCAGAATAACGGTTACGACATCGCCTTCTTCAATCTTCATTTAATCATTTAATCACAAACGTGATATAAAATAAGAAAAACCTTAATGTTTCGATTCGTTTTTATTCTCTGAATTTTTTCTGAAATCCGCCGCGAATCGAAAAACCTGAAATCCGAAATCTAAAATCAGAAATCCAAAATCCAAAGATGCACATCACGAAAATTGAACTCGAAGATATAAAATCTCACAAAAACGCCATATTTGAATTCGAGCGCGGGACGACGGCGATTACGGGCGAAAACGGCGCGGGTAAAACCTCGATTATCGAAGCCGTCGCGTGGACGCTTTTTGATTTGCTTGATTATAAAAAAGAAGATTTCACCCGTCGCGGCGCAAAAAAAGGCGTGGCGCGCGTTACGTTTGAAAGCGGTCTGGACGAGCGCCTGTATACGATTTATCGGGACACGGGAACGGGTTATTACGTTTATGATAATCAATTAAAAAGGCGAATCGCCGAAAAAAAGGAAGAAGTTACGCGCTTTTTGTGGCAGCATCTGGGCGTCGAAGCCGGAACGGATTTGGAATCGCTTTTTCGCCGCGCCATCGGCGTTCCGCAGGGAACTTTTACGGCGATTTTTCTCGAATCGGCGACCGAGCGCAAAAAGGCTTTCGATAAACTTTTAAAGGTTGAAGAATACCGGCAAGGCGCGGAAAAACTGCGCGAAACGGCGCGTTATATCGACAATCAAATCACCGCTGTTCGGGAAAAAATCGCGCGTGCCGAAGGCGAATTATCAAGGCTCGAACAAATCGAAGCCGACCACGAAAATTATACGAGACAAGCAAAAGAATTCGGCGAAGCGCTTGAAAAATTAACCGTTGAAGCTACTGAGAGAAAAGAAGTTGTCAAAATTTTTGACGAAAAGGAAGGCGTCGTTAACGAATTAAAAACGGAACGCGATAAAATCCAATCCGACAGCCGAAATGCCGAATTTGTTTTAAAGCAAAAAGAAAATGAAAAGAATTTAGCGTGTGCCGCGTCGGAAAAAATAAAGCTCGTCCGAAACGATTATGAAATTTACGTTTCGGCTGTCGCGGAATTGAAAAAACTCGAATCGCGGCGAATCGAACGCGATAGAATTCGCACCGAATTAAACAAAACGGAAAACCGAATCGCCGGCGCTCAGGCTGAACAGAAAAGCTGCGGCGATAATTTGAAAAAGGTCGCCGAAGCGCGTGAGAGTATCGCCGGGATTCAACCGCAAGTCGTTCAGCAGGAAAGTTTAGAAAAGGAGCGTGAAACTTTGCGCACCGATTTGGCGAACGCCAGAGCCGCCGAAAATCAGGTTTCGACGTTTGAAGAAAAATTAAAGCGTCTGCGAAACGATTTAGGCGAAATAAACGAAAAGATAAAATCAGCCGAAGCGAGAAGCGCAGGCGTCGCGGATTCGGAAAATCTGCAAAAACGCGATACGGAAATCGTGCGCGATCTTGCCAAACTGCGCGCCGTTCTCGAACGCGACGAACAGTTTGAGCGCGAAGTCGTCGAAAATCTCGTCAAAAATCATTTCTGCCCGATTGTCTCGCAAAAATGTTTGAATCTCGAAACCGGCAAAGCGTCCGAAGCTCAAATCGGCTCGAAGAACGGCGACGGCAAAGCGCAAATCGCCGTTCTCGAAATTGAACAGAAAACGGTTTCCGGCAATCTCGCCGCAGCGCGCGAAGCCGAAAAGTTTTCAGCCGTTTTGGAAACTTTGATTCCGCAGAAAAACAAAACGCTCGAAGAAGGCACGCGTCTGCGGCAGGAACAGGAAAGCTGGAAAACGCGCGCGGAAAATTTATCGAAAATTACGTCTGCGCTCGCCGAAATCGAAACTAAATTAAACACTTTGCAAAATCCGAGAGCGAAAATGCTGGCGTATGAAAATGAAATAAAGCGCGAAAGCGATTTGAAGGAAAAGCTGTCGCAAACCGGGCGGAATCTCGTCGATTTAGAAAGCGAGAAATCGAATTTTAATCAGCAGTTGTCGCAATTTGAAGCGTTGGACGCGGAATGGAAACGGCTGTCGGGCGAGCGCGATAAAACGGCAGACGCACACCGTGAATTTTTGTCGAACGAAGCGCTTGCCGCAACTTTGCCCGTAAGAGAAAGTGAATCGGGCGCGGCGCGGCAGACAGTTGAGCGTTTGAAAATCGAACTCGAACGAGCCGAAAACGATTTCGCGGCGGCAAGCAAAGATTACGACCGCGAGCGGCATTTAACCGAAAAAGCGGCGCTGCTCGAAGCGGAAAAACGACTGGCGGAAACACGCGCAAACCTAGAGAATGCAGAACGTTACAGGGCGCAGCTTGCCGCCGAATTAAATCGTCTGTCGGAAACTCTGCGGGCGATGCAGGGCGAATTCAAGGAAAAAGAACGCCTTGAAAAAATCTCGGAAGCGACCGCATTTATCCGCGACACGTTAAAAGAAGCCGCGCCGCGCGTGGCGAGAAATTACGTTTATCACGTTTCCCTGGAAGCCAATCAGATGTTCCGCGAAATTTCCGGCAACGCCGAACGCACGCTGAAATGGACGGAAGATTATGGCATTATGCTCGAAGAAAACGGTTATGAGCGCTCGTTTATAAATTTGTCGGGCGGCGAGCAGATGGCGGCGGCGCTGTCGGTTCGCCTCGCGCTTTTGAAGCAGCTTTCCGACATTCGCGTGGCGTTTTTCGACGAGCCGACGACGAATATGGACGCGGCGCGGCGTGAGCGTCTGGCGGAACAAATCAGCCATATCACCGAGCGCAAAACCTTCGACCAGCTTTTCGTCATCTCGCACGACGATACGTTTGAAGGTTTTGCGGATAATGTTGTTTCGGTTGGAGCAAATGAAAATGGGTAAATTGTTTCAAAATAAAGCATTTATCCTGGGATTTTTAAGCGGTATTTTAATTTTTATCGGAACGCAATTTTATGATTCTATGCCTGAATCAGAAGGCATAACTTTTCACGCTATTGTAAGAATTGGATTTCCTTTTGATTATATTGAAACGGGCGGTAATCCTACTTACACAAAAACTCTTTGGTTCGGGTTATTTGCCGATATTTTGATTGCATTGATTTTTAGTTTTGTTGTTGGTTTAATTTTCAAATTTATCGGGTTAAAAATTGTCTCGCGTCGTTCGCCACTAAAATAATTTATGAAGGAAGTTACAATCGTCTGCGACGGTTCGAGTTTGGGAAACGGCAAGGGAAATCCGCGCGCGGCGGCGGTGGCGATGCTTGGTTATAAAGGTTTTTGGCGGGCGTTCGGCGAATTTTTGGGCAGCGCGACGAATCAACAGGCGGAGATTGCGGCGGCGCGCATCGGGCTGGAACAATTGACCGAGCCGTGTAAAGTGCGCGTTTTGAGCGATTCGCGGTATGTCGTCGAGACGATGACGGGCAACTTTCGGAAGAAAACTAATCTCGAATGGTGGTCAAAACTGGACGCGGCGGCGAGCCGTCATAAAATTAAATGGGAATGGGTCAAAGGACACGCCGGACACGACGTGCAGGAAGTCGTTGACACTTTAGCCAGAAAAACGGCGGAACTCGGACGAATCGACCGGACAATGTTCGAGGACGCGGCGACGGAAATAGGGATTAAAGAGATTTAACCGCAGAGACGCGGAAACACAGAGAAAAGAAAATTTGAAAAAATTGCTTTCAATATCAAACAGTCAAAATGTCGGCGCGGCAAAGATTTACTTTAAAAAATCTCCGCCTCTCCGCCTCTCCGCGGTTAAATTTTGCTTTATATTTTTTACGATTTTTTGCGGCTGCATTTCCGCTTCCGCGCAGAAAAGAAACGGTCTCGGCTGGGTTTGGCAAAATCCGCTGCCGCAGGGAAACGCGCTCTTTTCGGTGCAGTTTGCAAAAAATAAGGAAAGCGGATTTGCCGTCGGCGGGGACGGCACGATTTTGGCGACGAGCGACGGCGGTTTTAACTGGAAAGTGCAGGCTTCGCCGGTTGACGGCGCGCTTTCCGGCGTATTTGTCAGAGACGAAAAAAGCGCCGTCGTCGTCGGCGCGCGCGGCACGATTCTGCTTACAGACAACGAGGGAAAAAATTGGCGAAAAGTCGAAACCGGCGTTAAAGACCATTTTAACGGCGTCGCGCTGGCGGACGATGATTTGCAGACCGGCTGGGCGGTCGGAACATACGGCAGAATACTGAAAACTTCGGACGGCGGCGAAACGTGGAACGCGCAGAAAGCGCAAACGTCAGAACAATTATTAAAAGTCGCCGCCTTCGACGCGCGAAGAAGCGTCATCGTCGGAGCGAACGGCGCGATTTTAACGACCAGAGACGGCGGCAAAACGTGGAAATCGGATAAGCCGTGCGAAAATTCCCGGATGTCGGGCGCGGCGTATCTTTCGGCGAGAAAAATCGTTGCCGTCGGTTACGGCGGCTGTGTGGCGAGAAGCGAAGACGGCGGCGAGACGTTTCAGAAAATCAATGTTTTCAGCCGCGCCGATTTTCTCGCGCTTTCGTTTGCGGACGATAAAAACGGCTCGCTGACCGACGCGGACGGCAATATCTGGCTGACCGGCGACGGCGGTTATACGTGGCTGCCGTTTAACGTGCGGACAAATCCGAAGCTCGTTTCGCTTTATTTTACAGACCGTTTTACGGGCTGGGCGGTCGGCGAAAGCGGCTTGATAATCCGCACCGACGACGGCGGTTACAGTTGGCAGCGTTTGAGCGAAGGCGGGCGCGAAGATGTCAACGATATGGCTTTCTACAACGACGAAATCGGCTGGTCGTGCGGCACGCGCGGCAGAATCTGGCTGACCGGCGACGGGCAAAACTGGCTGCCCGTTTATTCGGACACGCCGGAAAATCTCAACGCGCTCAATTTCGTCAGCTCCGTGCGCGGCTGGATTGCCGGCGACAAAGGCACGATTCTGCGAACCAACAACGGCGGCGCGAGCTGGGGAAAAGGCATTTCAAACGTAACCGAAGATTTACTCGGCATTTATTTCGTGAGCGAAAAAATCGGCGTCGCCGTCGGAGCGAACGGCAGAATTATCCGCTCGAATTCCGCGGGAGCGTATTGGGAGAAAATCGAATCGGGAACAAGCGCGTGGCTCGAAGACGTAAAGTTTTTAGACGATAAACGCGGCGTCGTCGTCGGCGATAAAGGCACGATTCTGACGACGAACGACGGCGGTTTGACGTGGAAAAAGATTAAGACGAATTTGCGGGAAAACCTTTACGCGCTTTCGTTTTCCGACGATAAATACGGATTTGCCGTCGGCGCGAACGGCACGATTCTGCGCACCGAAGACGGCGGCGAAACGTGGCTCGACCAGGAATCGCCGGTCAGGATGAATCTCTACGCCGCTTCCGGTTATCGCCGTAACGAAGCGGTTATCGCGGGCGAATCGGGAACGGTTCTGCGAACGGCGGACGGCGGCGCGACGTGGGAGATTCAGCCGAATATTACGAGCAATTCCCTACAATCGATTGTCTATCGCGGCGGAACCGAGCTTTGGGCAGCCGGGCGCGGCGGCACGATGCTCAAGCGTTCCCAAACACTCTCGACCATTAAAGTTTCCTCGACGCCGAAAGCGCCGCCGGTTCTGCGTCCGGGCGTTAAAAGCGTTAAGCCGAAGCCGCGCGTTCCGCTGCTGACCGTGCCGGACGACGGCGATATTCCGGTCGCCGCACCGCCGAAAAAAGATAATTAAATGAAAAACCGGCAGGCGGAAAATTAACAATCGTTACTTTCCGCCCGCCGGTTTTCCGTTGTCTTAAAAGCGTTAGCGGAAACGATGCGCGCTTTGTGCTGCCCTGCCTCTTTCGCTTTCCGGGACAATTTAAGTTGATAAATTAATGAGTAAAAAGTCTCAGGTTGAAAACTGTCTTGTGAGATTAACTTTTTTTCTGAACGATTATGAAAAAACCGTTCATTTTATAAAATGCTCATCAGATTATCTGCATTGATACAATTTTAATAATCAATAAGCACAGAGGTTTTAACTCAATAATAACTTCGGTAAAAGTGCTGACCGAATTTTGACGAGCAAAAAATTATTACAAACTCGCTGTCTGGAATAAATAGACAGTTACACTTATAAGATCTGCTGTCAGGCAAAATAAGTTTTGTTAATTTATCGTCAGTCGGATTGCCGGTTGTTGACTGTGCGCTAGGATTGAAATCCACTCGCCGTCAATTTCGATTTTGATATTTTCGATTTGAAACTTTTTTAATTCCTCAATGAGCCAATCGGTTTGCTCGCTCAAAATTCCCGATAACAAAAGCGTTTTCCTGTATTTAGCCGTCAGAAGCGGCAGAAGCGGAACGATAACGTCAGCCGTTAAATTGGCGCAGACGAAATCGAATCGGGGCGTGTCGGCGTCGATCGAGCCGACGTAAAAATCAATGTCGCTCGTATGGTTGATTTCGGCATTTTCGCGGGCGATTTTGACTGAATCTTCGTCCGTATCGCAGGCAAGAAAGTTCAGGATTTCAGGTTCGGGATTCAATGTCGAACCTTCAAATGTCGTAACTCCGAACTTTGAACTCTGAACTTTGAACTTTAACTTCGCGGCGGCGATTGCCAGAATTCCCGTGCCTGTTCCGACATCTAAAAAACTTTCGTCCGTGTAATTTTCCTCAATCGCTTTTAAGCAAAGCCGCGTCGTTTCGTGCGTTCCCGTGCCGAACGCCATACTCGGCTCGATGCGGATGACGATTTTTTCCGGCGCGTCGGGCAGTTTATACCAAACCGGCGCGACGATAAATTTTCCGGTTATCGTCGGCTTCCACGATTTTTTCCACTCGGCGAGCCAGTCTTTATTTTCAACCGCTTTCCATTCGGATTTTTTTATCGCGTCGTTTGAAAATCCGTAAATGCGCAGGGCTTCAGACAATTCGCTCTGCAAAGTTTCGTCCGCCGGTTTTTCATCGAAATAACCGACGACGCAAAGCGTTTCTTTCGGTTTATCTTTGCCGAGATTGTTTATTTCAATACCGAGCGTGTCGAGTTGGTTTAAGGCAGATTCGACTGCTTCGGACGCATCGGTTTCGACGGTAACTTCCAGCGCGAACCATTGTTTTTCGGGCGTTTGTGTCATTTATAGTTTAATTTTACTCGAAAAAATTATTCCTGTATGCCGATGTCGTCCAAATCCTGGGGGCGATTGCGCCAGTCTTCGACGACTTTGACGAAAAGCTGCAAAAAGACTCGTTTGCCCAAGAGTTTTTCGATGTCGTAGCGCGCTTCCGTTCCGATAGTTTTCAATTTTATGCCGCCTTTGCCGATAATAATTCCTTTCTGCGAGCTGCGTTCGACAAAAATCGCGCAGTGAATTTTGATTCGTTCCGGGTCTGTCTCGTCGAATTTTTCGGTTACGACGGCGGTTACGTAAGGAATTTCGTCGCCGGTCGTTTGCAGAATTTTTTCTCTGACCATTTCCGAAACTAAAATTCGGAGCGGCTGGTCGGTCATTTCGTCTTCGGCGAAAATCGGCGCGGCTTCGGGCAAATGTTTCGCGACTTGTTTTAATAAATTATCAATCGCTTCGCCTTTCAGAGCAGAAACCGGCACGATTTCCGCGAAATCATATTCTTTTGAATAAAATTCGATGAGCGGCAAAAGTTCTTTTTTATCTTTGATTTTGTCGATTTTATTGAGAACCAGAACCGCCGGTTTTTCCGATTGTTTGATTAAGTCGAGAACGAAACGGTCGCCGTTTCCCGTCGAAACCGACGCGTCGCGCATTAAAATAACCACATCGACCGACAAAATCGCGTCGTGAACTGCGGACATCATCCGGCGATTGAGCAAATATCCGGGTTTGTGGACGCCGGGCGTGTCGATAAAAACGATTTGACCGTTTTCTAATGTAACGATGCCTTTGATTTTATGGCGCGTCGTCTGCGGTTTGTTGGAAACGGCGGCGATTTTCTCGCCGACCAGATGATTGAGAAGCGTCGATTTCCCGGCGTTCGGGCGACCGATTAACGCCGCGTAGCCGCTGCGAAAGTTTTCAGAATTCATTCAATAGAACTTAGCAGATAGGCGAGTGAAAAGTAAAAAGTAAATAGTTGTGAGCTTATTTCAACACTATGCACCATTCACTTTTAGTTATTCACTTTCTTCGCCAATCTGTCTTTCGCCGCGACCGCTTCGTCAAACGCGCCGTCCGGCACTTTACCGATTTTGATGGCGGCTTCGTAAATCTTTACGGCGTATTCGTCTTCGCCGCCGTATTCGTAGATTCTGCCGAGCGCGACATACGATAGAGAAACCAGCGCCTTTGCGGTTTCGGCTGATTCTTTACTGGCTGAATTTATATTAATTGTTTTGTTGTCTGCGGGATTTATTTTCTCCGTCGCGAAACGAATAACATTTTCGTAAGATAATTTCGCGTCGGCAAGGCGGACGTTGCGAACATCGTCGTCGGTTACGCCTTCAGCCGAAAGACTGGCGAGGCGTCCGAGCGCGTAATAAATGCGCGGCGCGTCGTTCGGATTCGCGTCAAGCAGTCGGTCGAGTTCGATTTTGGCGACCGTAAAATTTTTGCTTTGAATGAGCTTGTCGATTTCGAGCAGTTTGACGGTTACGGATGCGAGAACGCCGCTTTTATTTATATCGCCGCCGGTAAATTTTCGCGTTTCGCGCGTCGCCGCCGCGCGTTTTCGGGCTTCGGCGAACGACGGCAGGCGATTGATTTCCTTAGCCGTGTCGAGCGACAAGATAATGTCGCGGAACGAACTTGCAATATCGAAGCCCGAATTTTCCAAGCCTTTTAACTGGTCGGCGAAATAAAACGACAACACCGCGCCGCGCTCGTATGCTTCACTCAGCCGAAGCGCAGCTTCGTCGTCAACCGAAGGCATAACGAATTTGCCGTCGATTAAAAAAAGCTCGTCGGTCAGCTTAACCGCTCGTTTGCCCTGCACATCGGTTTGCTCGTTCTTCGATTGTTTCGGATTGCGCCGCGCCGCTTCGGTTGCCGCCGCATATTTTTGAAACGCGAACTGGCGCGCGTCAACCGCCGCGACGAGCGAGCGGGAGACGGCGAGAAACGGGTCTGGAGACACGTTCGGATTTTCTTTGCGTCGCTCGGCAAGCAGAGCGCGGATGCCTTCGCTCATTGTCGAAACGTCTTTGGAATTGCTCAAAACCAGCGCGTCGATGACAAACTGCAAATACGCGCGGCGAACTTCCGACGAATTTAAATCAGTCTCAAACGGCACGACTGCGAAATAATCGTCGCCGATGTTCAGGAAATTAACCGTTCCGCGCGGCGCGAGCATTTCCGGCACGATGAAAAACCGCCGCGAACGCTCGCGAATTTCAGTTTTTGTGAGCGTCGCTTTTTTGCTTTTTGCGGATTTTGTTTCGGTTTTAATCCGTTCGATGTAGCTTAACTGTGGTTTCGTGTGCAGATAATCGAGCAAGCCGCCGGTCATCTCGTAAGCCGAACGCCGCAAATCTTTGTCTTCCGATTGATATAATTTGACGTATTCGTCGATTTTCGCCGCCGTCATTCGCCGGTAAAATTCGCGGACGAGCGGCGCGTAGTCGAGAACTTCAAGCAAATCGCCGGGCAAATCGGTTGCCCGCGCCGGGTCTGACAAATCGGGAACGGGACTTAAACTGTAAGCCATCGAGACGAACGGCGCGACTAATTCGCCCGGCGACTGGTTCGGATGACGGCGTTTATACTGGTCGAAAAATGTTTTTATTTTCTGTCGTAATTCAGGATTTAGAGTTTGCAAATCCGCGCGAACCCGTTCACGAAATTTCGCGCCTTTTACCGTTAAAGGCGTTTCGATTTCGGCGGCTTCGAGCGAAGCGAGAACGGTCATCAAACGCCGGTCGGGTTCGACCCGAACGCCGTATTGAGTTAAATCAAAAGGCTGCGCTTTCTGCGCGAAAACGCCGTTTGCGGAAAGCGCGATTAAAACAAAAAATAAAACTTTTCTCATTGTGTTGTCGGTTGAAAAAAAGGGAGCGAAAGACGCATCACAGGCAAAGACGAAGGGGAATTCGATTAAAAATATCTTTGCATATTCTGCGTCTTTCATATTTAAAGATGCCTTTGCGCCGATTATAGATGTCTTTTAAGCGGTTTGAAAACACGCGCGCCGGTAATTTTACCGCCGCGCTTTTCAATCATTTCAGCTTCATTGAAACAATCGCCAGCTCGCCGTTATCGTCCAGAATTTTCGTTTCGATTAAACGGCTTTCGGTCAATAAATTTAAATGTTCGAGCGGAATCAAAACCAGCGCGCCGTCTTCGCCGTCGAGTTTCACCTGCTCGATTATTTCCGTCGTCGAAAAAAATCGCCGCTGTTTTCCGTCAGCGGTTCTTACGAGTCTGCCCGCGCCGTAAAACTCGGCGTTGTGCGAAATCGTATTGAAGCTGAAAATTTTTTCCTGTGCGAAACCTTGCTTATCGGCGGTTTTGATTAAAGTTTTAACCGTTTCGCCGCGCGTAAATCCGGCGACGAAAAATTGTAAAGCGACGGCGACACAGGCAAACATTATAAAAGCGACAACCTGCAAAGCAATCCGCCGTTTCCGGTTGTTTTCCGCAAATCGTGAAACGTATTCCGCCGTTAAAACAAGCGCGGCGGGCAGCGCGGGCAAAATGTAACCGGGAAGTTTCGAGCCGGAAAAGCTGAAAAAAACAAGCGGAACGAGCAGCCAGGCGAAAGCGAAAACGCGAAGCGGAGACGCGGAGATGCGGAGACGCGCAGAATCTTTTTGCCTTTGAACTTTGAACTTTGAACCGTTCACTTTCACCAAATCCCAAATCGACGCAAGAAAAAACGGCAGCCACGGAATCGTCATCAGCGGCAGAACGAGTAGAAAAAACCAGAACGGCTGCGGATGCTGGTATTTGTTCGACGTGTAACGCTGAAATTGGTGCTGTATAAAAAATTCGTCGATGAACGCCCAGCCGTTTGTCAGATACATCGGCACATACCAAACGGCGGCAACGAACAGACTTAAAATCGTTCCCCACAAAATGCTGAAAACAAACGCTTTAGGCGGCAGCTTTCGAGATAAGACATAATAGAAAGCGACGATTGCGAACGGAAAAACAATGCCGATTAAACCTTTTGCCAGCAGCGCGACGCCGACAAAAAAGTGAAAAGCGACGAGTGAAAAGTGAAAAGCGAAGCCGTTTTTCCGTTTGCTTTGGTCAAATATAAAAAATGCGCTGAGCGCCGCCGTTATCGGGAAGGTCAGGATAATGTCGAAACTCGCACCGCGCGAAAACGCCAGAAGTCCGATTGACGAAGCGGAAATGACAAAAAGCCAGTTTGCAAAATCAGATTTAGCCACAGAGGACACAGAGTTCACGGAGAAGTTTTTTGTGTTTTGAATTTCTCCGTGTTGCTCCGTGTTCTCTGCGGCTAAACTCTTTCCCAAAATCCACAGCGAAAAAATCGTTCCCAAACCGCATAAAGCCGAGCCGAAGCGCGCCGCGAATTCCGAGATGCCGAAAAGTTTATATGAAACGATTTGCAGCCAGTAAAGGAGCGCCGGTTTTTCAAACCAGTTGAAGCCGCCCAAAGTGGGCGTCGTCCAATCGCCGCGCTCGAACATTTCTCTGGCGACCTGCGCGTAACGCGATTCGTCGGGACCGAGCAGCGGAATTGAGCCGAGCGCGAAAAAATAGACGAAAGCAGTTAGAATCGCGAACAAAATCCAGACGATTTTAGATTTCAGATTTCGGGTTTTCGATTCGTCCTTTGTCATTTGTTCTTTGTTGGCGGAAAATAACAAGTATTGCCGAAAAACCTTTTACGTTCAAATTATGGAAACAATCCGAAAATCCGAAACACGAAATCTAAAAACCGCCGTCGTCGGCGTCGGCAGTCTCGGACAGCATCACGCGAGAAATTTCGCCGAAATCGCGCGAAGAAACGAATCGACGTTCGTCGGCGTCTGCGATTCAAACAAGGAAAACGCCCGCGAAATCGCCGCTAAAAACGACTGCGAATATTTTACCGATTGGAAGGATTTGCTCGATAAAGTCGATGCCGTTTCAATCGCCACGCCCACAGAAACGCATTGCGAAATCGCCTGCGCGTTTCTCGAAAACGGCGTCCACGTTCTGGTCGAAAAACCGTTTGCCAAAACTCTGGCGGAAGCCGACAAAATGATTGCGGCAGCCGAAAAATCAGAGGCGCGTATTATGGTCGGACAGCTCGAACGCTTTAATCCGGCGATGGTCGCGCTGCGTCCGCTGGTTACGAAACCGCTGTATTTCGAGATTCACCGCGTTTCGCCTTTCCCGAATCGCTCGCTCGATGTCGATGTCGTTCTCGACGTGATGATTCACGATTTAGACGCGATTCAATGGCTCGTCGGCGAAGAGGTGAAAGTTTCTTCAATCGCCGCTGTCGGAATTCCGGTAATTTCCGACAAAGTTGATGCCGCAAACGCCCGCATCGAATTTGAAAACGGCGCGGTCGCCAACATCACGGCATCGAGAATCGGCACGGAAAAAATTCGCAAAACGCGCTTTTATCAAACGAATTCTTATGTTGTTTTAGACTACGCGACAAAATTCGCGTCCGTAACTTCGCTCGCGCCGAACGCGATTCACCCGCTTTTGGGCGTTTCGGTTAATCGCCTGGAAATAAACGACATCGAACCGCTTCGCGCCGAAATCGAAGCGTTTCTCGACTGCATTTTAGAAAATAAAACGCCGCCGGTTACAGCCGAAGACGGCAGACGCGCGCTCGCCCTGGCTTTGGGCGTTTTAGAGAAAATCGACCAACACGCAAATAAAGTTTTTCCGAAATGAAATCAGCAGAAATCTCCGCATATTTACAATCTCGAATCGATGCCGAAGATTTTCCGTCCGCCGTTTATCTGGTTGCGGAACGAGGCAAAATCGTTTTCCGGGACGCGCTCGGTTTCGCTGTCGTCAAGCCGGAACGGATTGAAGCGAAGATTGATACGATTTACGATTTGGCGAGTTTGACGAAACCGCTCGTTACGGGTTTGCTTTGCGCGAAATTGATTGAAAAGGGCGAAATAAATTTAACTGACAAACTTCAGACAAAACTACGACACTTTTTATCAAGCAATAAAACGGAAATTACAATTGAAAATTTGCTGACACATACTTCTAGTTTCCCAGCTTGGCATCCTTTCTATTTAACTTTTTATGACGAGAATTGGAAAAACGAAGCTGTTTTGGCACAGATAGTTAAAAGCTTGCTTAAAACTTCGACAAACTCAAAAGTCATTTACAGTGATTTTAACTTTCTGCTTTTAGGATTTATTCTTGAAAAATTTTACGGAATGCCGCTCGATGAAATTGCAAAAAAGGAAATTTTTGAACCGTTAGAATTACAAAATACTTTTTATAATCCGCCGCGAAGTTTGCAAAAAAGAATTGCCGCCAGTGAAAAGGGAAACGAATACGAAAAGCAAACCTGTGTTGATTCGGGCTTTGACGTTTCAAAATGTAAATGGCGCGATTATCAGATTTGGGGCGAAGTTCACGACGGCAATTGTTATTTTATGGACGGCGTTTCGGGACACGCCGGACTTTTTTCAAACGCCTTCGAGACGTTCCGAATCGCGCAGCAATTTTTGGCGGAAGAAACCGCTTTATTAAAGCCCGAAACCTGCAAATTGTTTCGGACGAATTTTACCAAAGGCTTGAACGAAGCGCGTTCGACTGCGTTTCAGCTTGCCGAGACGGAGAATTCGACCGCTTCAAACGCTTTGTCAAAAGACAGTTTCGGGCATCTCGGCTTTACCGGAGCTTCGCTCTGGATTGAGCCGGAAAGCGAACGCATTTTCATACTTTTGACCAATCGCACGCATAACCGTAAGCTGCCGTTTGAAAATATAAACGGCGTGCGGCGTAAGTTTCACCAATTCGCCGCGCGGTTTTTGAATGAAAAAAAATAAACAAAACTCCGCTGTCCGACTCCGATTTTCCGCTAAAGAGCGCAAATTAAATCAGAACGGCAAATCGGACTCTGGTTTGAAAACAAATCTTCGGGCATCTAAAAACGCTTGAGTTTAATCCAAAAACATCTTTCCGCGCTTAGAATTAATGGATTTCGGAGAATCAAAAATGAAAAATTTAGCAGCGATTTTAGTATGTTTAGGTGTATTCGGCGCGGTAGTTTCGGCGCAGTCGGGTCGCGCGTCGCGTCCGCGAATCGCCGCGTCGCCGACGCCGAATGTTCCGCAAAACGATTCTCCCGCGTCGAATAACGCGCCGCGCCCGCCGGTATTAAAAGGCGGAATGTCTTCTCCGAGTCAAATGCCGCCGGCAAATTCCGGTAAGGAAGAAACGGGCGAAGACGACGGCGAAGTTATCCGCGTCGAAACTAATCTGGTAACGATTCCGGTTTCGGTCATCGACCGCGACGGCAGATTCGTTTCCGGTCTGCGCAAACAGGATTTTAAGATTTTTGAAAACGGCGTCGAACAGCAAATCGACAGCTTTGCTTCGGTCGAACAGCCGTTCACGGTCGTTTTACTGCTCGACGTAAGCCCTTCGACGGCGTATCAAATCGACGAAATTCAAGACGCGGCAATTACGTTTGTCAATCAGCTTCGTCCGAGCGATAAGGTTATTGTTGTTTCTTTTGACCAGAGAATTAATGTTTTAAGCCGTCCGACCAGCGACCGAAACGTACTGCGCCAGGCGATTTACCGCGCCGAGTTCGGCGACGGAACGAGTCTATACGAAGCGGTTGACAGCGCCGTCAGCCAGCAATTACGGCAAATCGAAGGACGCAAGGCGGTCGTGCTTTTTACCGACGGCGTTGATACGACGAGCCGCCGCGCTACTTACCAAAGCACTTTGCGCGAAACACAGGAAACCGACGTGCTGTTTTACCCGATTCGCTACGACACTTATCAGAGCGGCGGTTTCGGCGGCGGAAATTATCCGCCGAGTAATCCTTATCCGGGCAATCGCCGTCGTGGAAGCGGAAGTGTTCTGGGCGATATTCTGGGCGGAATCTTAAGCGGCGGAAATGTTCAAATCGGCGGCGGTTCGGGTTCGGCGGGCGGCAGTCGCGGCGAATACGAAACCGGACGCCGGTATTTGAGCGAACTGGCGTTAAACAGCGGCGGCAGAATGTTTGAAGCCAATCAAAACAACAATCTCGACGCGGCTTTTTCCGGCATTGCCGAAGAACTTCGCCGTCAGTATTCAATCGGCTATTACCCGGAAAGCGTCGGTCAGAAAGGCGACCGCAAACAAGTTAAAGTCCGTGTGATGCGTCCGAATCTGGCTGTCCGCGCCAAAGGAAGCTACATTGTCGGCGAAACCGATAAGAAACTCGCCGGCAAATAGTCTTTAATATTTTATTGAAAAGAGAAGGCTTTCATTTTATCGCAAAATGAAAAAGCCTTTATTCGTGTCTTTCGTGCGTTTTGACGGTTAAAAGAACGAGCGCGGCGCAGATTGAAACGAACGCGCTGACCAGAAATGCCGTCGTCGCTCCGAACTCACTCCACAAACCGCCGATAAGAAGCGAAGCGGGAAAAACCGTTATGCCGAAAGCCAGATTGTAAAGCCCGAAAGCCGTTCCGCGCTTGTGCGCCGGAACTAAATCGGCGACCAGCGCTTTTTCCGCGCCTTCGGACAAGCCGAAATAAACGCCGTAAATTATAAACAGCGCCCACGCCTGCTCCGCCGAATCGACATACGCGAAACCTGCATAGACGAGCGCGTATAAAATCCAGCCGGAAAAAATCAGTTTTTTTCTGCCGATTTTGTCCGACAAACTGCCGCCGACCAGCGAGCTGACCACTTTGCTGACGTGCAGCGCCATCCACAAAAGCGGCAGCGTCGCCGTTGCAATTCCCGATTGCTGCGCGCGCAGAAGCAGAAACGCGTCAGAGGAATTCGAGAGCGTGAAAAGCGCGATGACAAACAAAAAGCGTTTGAAATTGCCGTCAAATCCGGCGAGCGACAAATTTAATTTTACTTTTTCGGCGGCTTCGACCTTTTCATCTTTAACCAGAAAAGTTATGACGAATAAACCCAGAAAAACCGGAACGGACGCGATGAGAAAAATTAGCTTGTATTCGTCAATCGTCGGATTCTGCGCGTCCGAAGCATAGAAATAAAGCAAGGTTGACGCGATAATCGGACCGAAAACCGCGCCCAGATGGTCAGCGGCGCGGTTAAAGCCAAATGCTAAACCACGTTTTTCCGGCGGCACGGCGAGCGCAAGAAGCGCGTCGCGCGGCGTTCCGCGAATTCCTTTCCCCACTCTGTCAGTCATCCGAACAACTAAAACCTGCTGCCAGCTCGTTACAAAAGCGAGAAACGGACGCGTAACGGTTGCCAGCGCGTAACCGATAAAAACAAGCAGCTTGCGTTTCTGAAAACGGTCGCTGATATAGCCGGAAAAAAGTTTCAGCAGACTCGCCGTCGATTCCGCCGCGCCTTCAATCGCGCCGATAGCGAACGGCGACGCGCCAAGGGCGAGAAACAAAAACGTCGGCAGAAGCGGATAAATTATTTCAGATGAAGTGTCGTTGAGCAGACTGACGAGGCTGAGCGCGAGAACGTTGCGCGGAAGTTTTGTATATCGTTCGTAAAAGCGCGGTTTCGGTGCGGACATTTATTGAAATTAACGAACTTTTTTGACCGGAATGATTCGGACATCGGAAGTTTTCTCGCCGCTGAACATCCACAGAGAAACACCGCCGACAACGGCGATAAGCAGAATAAGCGCGACAATCGCGGCGCGAATCGCCATTTTTAAGGCTTTCTTCAGCATAAAAAAAGTCGCCGCCGCTATGACGAGCAGAAAAATCACAAAACCTATCGCCGCTGTTTCCATATTTTAATTCGCTGGATTTTAATTCTCTAGCTTTCCTTCTGTTTTTCTTCCCAAACTTTTTCGAGCTTGTTCAAATCTTCTTCGCTCAAACCGGCGTCTTCGGCGGGCAGGCTGAAACCTTCGTCCGCCCACGTTCCGAAATCTATCAGCTTGCAGCGTTCCGAACAAAACGGGCGAAACGGATTGCCCGTATATTCGGTTTCTTTTTTACATCTGGGACATTTTACAATCGGCATAACTCAAATAATACGACAGATTATCACAGCCGCCTGCAAATTAAGAACCGTAAATCCGTCGCCGAAACTCCTCGAATAATAAATGTTTGATTGTTTCAGTCAAAAGTGTAATTATACAATTTTTACGGCAAATTTCGGCATCAAAGCGAACAAAATATTCAGAGAAAACGTATTTTTACCGAAGGAATTTTTGCGGAGGCGATAAACAAATGGCGGATTATAAGGAAAAATTTGAAAAATGGCAGCGCGAAGCAAAGGAACGTTTCGAGGATTTCGACAAACAAATAAATCTCAAAGAGAAGTTTGAAGAAGGCGCGAAAATTTTTAAGGAAACGGCGGAATCGTTAAAAGAAAGTGCGCAGAAAATCAAAGTCGAAGCCGAAAAATCGGAAGTCGGCAAACAGGCGACGCGTGTTGCCGAAGAAACGGTCAGAACCGCCGGCGAAACCGCGAAAAAAGCGTGGAGCGCGAGCGAACCAGTCAGAGCCGCCGCTGAAGACGCGGGCGGACGAGCCGCCGACGTATTCGCCAAAACCGCAGTCGAGACCGAAAGCTTATTAAAAGATGTCGGCAGAAAAGCCGGCGAAGTTTTTGACGTTGCGGGCGTAAAAGCAAACGAAGTTTTCGCCGACGCGCGCCAGACTTTCGACACGACGGCAAACCGCGTTACAAAAGTCTTTAATTTCGGTGCGAGCTGGACGCGCTCGATTGACGCGGCAATCAAAACCGTTCGCCAAACGTCCGACTGGATTACCGAAAAACCGCTGCAAGCGGCGGCAACCGGCGCGTCGGTTGCTGTCGGCGCGGGTTTGGGCGTTGTTTTTACAGGAATAAGCTCGCACTGGCTTTTTAATTCGGCGCTTCCGGTGTGGTCTGTGCAAAAGGCTTCAGAACAGTTTCAAAGTTACATAAAAAATCAGGACGAGCTTGTAAAAAAAGGCGATTTGACGCAAGCCGAAGCCGAGCGAATTCAATTTGAGCGAGACATCGCAAAGTATGTCGGCGCGCCGATGCTGGGCGCTTTCAGCTTTGCTTCGGGCGCAGTTTTAATGTCGAATATCTTTAATCCAAAAACAATTACCGGCGCTCCGCTCAGTTGGCTTATCGGCGGAAATCCGTTATTGGAAGGCGTCTGGTTTTTCGGCAACGGCGTCGTCTGTTTCAAAACCGGCTACGAATTTTTTATGTTCGCGCTCGAAGACAACGACGACGTTCAACGTATCGTCAAGGAAATAAAAGGTTTATTGCCCGCGTAAAAAGAGTGAATCGTAAATCGTGAATAGATTTTGTTTTCTATTCACGATTCACGCTTTTACAATTCACTAAATTAAACGGCGTTATGCAAAAATCGAGTTTTACATCAAAATTTTGCGCGTCGGCAATTTCCGCAACCGGCGCGAAATAGCTCAAGCCGATTTTCAAACAATCCGCGCGGCAACCTTTCAAAAACCTGTCGTAAAAACCTTTGCCGTAACCGACGCGAAAACCGCGCTCGTCGAAACTAAGAAGCGGAATTAAAACCGCATCGATTTTCTCGCTTTTCACCAAATCGCGCTGAACTGGCTCATCGATTTCCCAAGTGTTTTTTATCAGTTTTGTTTCAGCCGTAAATCTAATGCTCTCAATCGTATTTGTCTGAAAATCGACACGCGGAACAAGCGTTTCGACGTGTGGAAACTCGCGCCATATCGTTTGAAAAATCGTTTTCGTATCAATTTCGTTAAACTTTTCTATCGGCAGAAAACAATGCAGAAAATCAATTCGGCTTAAATCGAAGCTGCGGAAAAAAAGAATCGAGATTTGCGCGCTTTTCTCGATTCTTTCATCTGCTGAAAGATTTTTTTGTTTAGCAAGGTAGATTTTCCGAAGCTCGGCTTTGGTCATCCGTCGTTTCGCACAATCCAGCCGCCGCCGACGACTTCTTCGCCGTTGTAGAAAACGGTTGTTTGTCCGGGCGTGATGGCGCTTTGCGGTTTGTCGAAAACGACGCGGGCGCGGTTTTCGGGCAGCGCATAAATTGTCGCCGGTTCGGGTTCGTGGCGGTATCGGACGCGAACCGAAGCGCGAACGGGTTCGTCGGGCGTGTCGAACGCAACCCAATTAACGCCCTTCGCCGTAAATTCGGGCGCGTCGAGTTCGTCTTTTTCGCCGACGACGATTTGATTTTTCAGGCGTTCGATTTGCGTTACATAAAGCGGTTTTTCGTGCGAGATTCCCAAACCTTTGCGCTGTCCGATTGTGTAACGGTGAATGCCGGTGTGTTCGCCTAACTTTTCGCCTTGCGCGTTGACGATTTCACCGGTTTCGGGCAATTCGTCTTCGCGTCCTTCGTGCGTCAAATAACGGTCGATAAATTCCGAATATTTGCCGTCGGGAACAAAGCAGATTTCCTGCGATTCCTGTTTTTCGGCAACGTAAAGATTCGCGCCGCGAGCGATGTCGCGGACTTCCGATTTCAACATTTCTCCCAGAGGAAAATAGGCGCGGGAAAGCTGGTCTTGTGTTAATTCCCAGAGGAAATACGATTGGTCTTTCCAGTGATTCTTGCCGCGAAACAGTCGGTAACGATTTGCCGCTTCGTCATATTCGACACGCGCAAAATGTCCGGTGGCGACTTTATCGCAGCCGAGCGATTGCGCGAGCTTGTCCAAAGACGCGAATTTCAGACGCGAATTGCAGGCGACGCACGGAATCGGCGTTTCACCGTCTAAATAGCTTTGAACGAACGGCTCGACAACCGCTTTTTCAAATTCCTGTTCGAGGTTTAGAACATAAAACGGAATGCCGATTGATTCGGCGACGCGGCGCGCGTCGTAAACGTCGTCGAGCGAGCAGCAGCGCGACGGCAGCGGGTCGCCGTTTTCGTCAACCGAAATGCCGCGCCGCTGATTCCACAACTGCATCGTAAAACCGACGAGTTCGTGTCCCTGTTCCTTTAAAAGCGCCGCTGCGCTCGAAGAATCGACGCCGCCGCTCATTGCTACCGCTATTTTCATTTTATTCAACTCGTAAATCTAAAAAATCAATGCTATTTTTCCCGTAACAACTTATAATTATAGCAAACGCGCCCGAAAAAGTTAGAGAAAACCCGATTATGAAAAGATGTCCGCAATGCAGCACGGTTTTTGGAGACGAGCTTGTCTACTGTCCGAACGACGGCGCGGCTTTGCTGAAAGAAAGTTTCGTGCTGCCGTCGGAAAGCGATTTTGAAGACGAAACGATAATTCGCCGCGAGCCGATTTTTGTTGATTTGTCGAATAAAAACGCCGCGCCGAATCCGCCCGCGCCGCAATTTGCGCCGCCGGTTGAGGACGTGATTGTCAGAGTTCCGCCGAAGAACAATGGCGCAAAATACGCGCTCTTTCTGCTCATTGGTTTGCTGCTCGGCGGCGGTCTTGTTCTGGCGACTTTGCTTTTAACGAGAAATTCGGCTTCCGAAAATACAAATAGTAATCTAAACACTGTATCGACAACGATTTCCGAGCCGACCTCGACGCCGAAGAAAACAGAAATGCCGCCGCTGTTCAACGTGAATGCAAATATCGATAATTCGATCGAGACAGCGAGCGATATTCACGACGAACACACCACCGACGACGATGACGAATTTAACGGGCGCGTCATCTCGCAAAACGCTTATGTTCGCTCGTCGCCGAATCGAAACGCGCCGGAATCCGACATTCTTCCAGTCGGCGACCGACTGACAATTACAGCCCGCAACGACCCGAACGGTCTCTGGTTTCACGTCGTCTGCGAACACGGCTCAAGCGGCTGGATGCACGGCAACACGATTGAATACACAAGATAGTGAATAGCGAATAGTGAAAAACAAAAGTGAGGAAATATATTTATTTTTCCGATTTATTATTCACTATTCACTATTCACTGTTTCATCTTGGGATTTCGACTGATTTGATAATGTCGGCGATTACGGCGTCCGATGTCGCGCCGTCGAGTTCGGCTTCGGCGCGCAACGCGAGGCGATGGCGCAGAACCGGCAGAGCAACGTCGCGCACGTCGTCGGGCGTCGGGAAATCGCGCCCGCGAATTGCGGCTAAGGCTTTTGAACACAACAGAAGCGCGACCGAAGCGCGCGGGCTTGCACCGTAGAGAATCGAATTATGACTGCGCGTTCTGCCGACGATTTCGACGATATATTTCTGCACGCCCGGCTCGGTTCTCATCGCTTTTACTTCATCGCGGCAGTTTTGAATCGAATTTTCGTCCGGCAACTTCTCTACATCAATTCGTTCGAGCCGACGCGAATTAAAACCTTCGTCCCAGCGCGAGACGATTTCGAGTTCCTCGTCAATCGGCGGATAATCGATTAAAATTTTCAGTAAAAATCTATCTAATTGAGCTTCGGGAAGCGGATAAGTTCCTTCATATTCAATCGGATTTTGGGTTGCCAGAACCGTAAACGATGCGGAAAGTTTATAGCGTTTGCCGTCAATGGTCGTCTGCCGCTCCTCCATCGCTTCGAGCAGCGCCGATTGAGTTTTCGGCGGCGCGCGGTTGATTTCGTCGGCGAGCAGAATGTCGGTGAAAATCGGTCCCGGACGAAGGGAAAATTCCGATGACTGCATATTGAAAATATTCGTTCCGGTGATGTCGGACGGCATTAAATCCGGCGTAAATTGGATGCGCGAAAATCTCGCGCCGATTATCCGCGCCAGAGTTTTAACCGTCAAAGTTTTCGCCGTTCCCGGAACGCCTTCGAGCAGCGCGTGTCCTTCGGCGAGAACGGCGACGAGAATCTGCTCGATAACCGCGTCCTGCCCGACGATGATTTTGCGAAGCTCGTTCTGGATGTGCGCGATGGTTGTTGGTGTGTAATTAAGCATTATAAATAAAATCGAAAATAGTTTTAATCGCCAGAATCACGACCGTAATCAGAAAAATTCGTCTGAGCCACAAATCGTTAATGCGCGTAACGGTTTTCGCGCCGATATACGCGCCGGTGAACATCGTAACGGCTAAAATCGCGCCGAGTTCGTAATCGACTAAACCCTGATACATAAAAATCAGCGACGCGACGCAGGAGGAAAAAACGTTGATAAGTTTAGTCGATGCAACGGCTTCGGTGAACGTCATACCGAGAAAGGCAACGCACGTCGCCGTTAAAAGCGTTACGTAACCGCCGCTGAACAATCCGCCGTAAATCGCCAGAATAAAAACAAGCGCGTAGACGAAAAAGAGCGTGCCTTTTGCGATGTTTTCGACTTTTTCGACGCCCGCGTTTCGTTTCAGCAAAGTAAAAACGGTAACGACAATCATCGAAACCGAGACGATTATTTTCAGCACGCCGCCGGTGATGAATCCGACAAGCATAGCGCCGACTGCCGAGCCAGCCAATGTTATCAAAACGAGCGGCGCGGCGCGTTTTTTGTCAATCGCGCCCTGTTTTAAAAAAGGAATCGTCGCGCCAATTGCCATAAACGTCAGCCCGAACATATTTGTCGCCACGGCGACCTTCGGGTCGATGCCGAACTGAAACATTACAGGCACGGTTACGAGCGAGTTGCTGCCGGTAACGACGCCGATTACGCTCGTGACAAAAAATAGTAAAATCAGCGCGGCGAGCGAAGATGTTGACATAAAAAGTAAAATTTCGGCGCGCCGAACTCTGTTATCGGTTCGCTTCTAAACGATTTTGCCCGCGCGGTTTTGTCTTTGCAAACCGAGTTTTTCCTCGATTTCGCGCAAACGTTTCGTCAGCCGCAAAACTTCTTTTTTATCGGTCGCCGCGCCGCGCACGATTTCTTCGCATTTGAACATCAAACTTTCAACTTCGCCCGCGTTTTCATTTGTCCGTTCGGCTATTAATTTCGCTAATTCATCGAGCGAAACCGCGTAGTTATCAGCTCCCAGATATTTCGCGGCGCGCCGCCGGAAATCCGTATAAATATTTTCAATCGCCAAATCGAAGGCTTTCGTCCGCTGCTGCAATTCCGCCATCGCCGAAACGTATTCGAGTTTCGAGAGGCGGTCGGGCGCGCGCTCCGGCAGCGGTCGGGCGAAACGACGGCTTTGCGTAAAGGCAATCAAGGCAACGATAATGGCAAATTGGAGAAAGAAAGCAACGAGCGGCGTGCCTTCAAAATATTCCAGAAAGCGATTGTTGTTTGTTCCGAAACCCTGATGATATTCGTCAAAAGCGACGATTCCGCCGCGCGATGCAACGACGTTGACCGCAAATTGCGCGTTGTCGATTAGATTTATTCCGCCGTTTGAAACAATATACGGGTCAGCCAGAAAAACGATTTGTCCCGAACCGAAAGGGAAATCGACGAGCAGATTTTTTTCATTGTCCGCAACGTGAACAACCGGCGCTGTCAAAGCAGGCGTTTCGAC
>JBBPXZ010000053.1:0-69485 GCA_038200355.1 Pyrinomonadales bacterium
CTAGTGCTTTGTCATTCTAATATTGATGGATAATGACGGCTTAACTTCTGTCTGGCATCGGTAGTGGTCATTTTCCATTCTATTTTCGCTTTTGCTTCATTGCGTTTGTCTTCAAAGGCTTTAACTTCTCGTTTGAGTTTCTCTTTGTCACCAATCCGGCGCGACAAACATTGTCTTGCCAAAACGCTCAACTCGATCTCCGCCATATTGAGCCAACTGGCGTGCTTCGGCGTGAAGTGAAATTCCAGCTTTCGCACGATACGCCGCGCCTGCTCCGGCTCGAACCGCTCGTATAAGGCTCCGCGCGAATGCGTTGCCAAATTGTCCATTACCAGGCGAATCTTCTTTGCTTCGGGAAAGGCTTCATCTACTAAATAACGCATCTGCTCGGCAAAATCCCGTTTGGTGTGCCGCTCTGTCACTTCAATATGCCGCCAACCGCTCTTCGGCTCACAGAACATAAACAAATTCTGAACGCCGTTTCTTTTGTATTCATAATCGAAGCGTTCAAGTTTGCCCGGTGCTGCCGTCAAAGTCGGGCGCGTCTCTTTTATTAACTGTTTGCTCGTTTCATCGAAACAGACGACCGGATACTGCCGGTCATAATCTTCAGCGTATAAATCCAAAACATCTTCCATTGCCGCCACATACTCTGCCGTTACAGCGCCGATGCACCACTGCTTTCTGAGCCATGGTTTAAGTTTGTTTTTTTGAGCATCTGACGGACGGTCTCCCGCGCAATCGAGGTGACAAACTTCAACTCGACCGCTTTGTCCGCCAGTAACTGCAAAGTCCACCGGGCGCGTCCGCCGGGCGCCTCGGTGCAGGCAACGGCAATCAAATGCGCCTGCTGCCTGGTCGTCAGTCGAGGACGCGCGCCCATCCGTAATCGCTCGTCCAAACAACCCAAACCCTGTTCGACGAACCGCTGACGTGTTCGCTCGACAGTCGGTCGCGCCGTGTGCAAAGCGGCAACAATCTCGGCATCAGTCTTGCCCGCATCGGCAAGGAGCAGAATGCGGGCGCGTGTCAGTTTGCGTGACTTGTGTTTGCCGCTTTTAAGCAGTCCTCTCAGTTCGTTGCGCTCCTCGTCGGTTAAATCAACGTGGTATTTCTTCTGTGGCATAGTTTTATCAAACTCCTTTGAGTAAACTATACCGGTCAAAGAGCAATCCATCAAAACTAGATAGTCGATGCACTAGCACAGGATTTAACATTGCTTTTAGAAGCAATTAAGCAAAAGAGTCAAAGAGCATATAAATCAAAACGGGTCTAACAATTCAATGGACGTGAGGGCGAAACAGAGACTTTGTTTGGGCGTTGTCTTTTTACCCTTAACTTGCGCGGTGACGGTTTCGCCCCACGTCATCTCAAGCGTTCGATGTTTCTTGTGCCAAAACAGCCATTTACTTTTATGAAATATATTATTTGTTCTTTGTTGCTTATTCTTGGTGTTTCCAGCGAAGTCCTAAGTCAAGGAAAATCACTTAATCTTAAAAATCAAAGAATAACAATTAAGGCTGAGAAAATTCACTTTGGAACAGTTTTGGGATATTTGAAAGAAGTTTACGATATTCCGATTGGATTCGAGCAGTCAGTCATAGATAGAAAAACTGTTGGTTGGAGGTTTAGTGTCAATTCGCCCGGAATTTCCTACTATCCGCTGGAGAATGTTGACGGTGTTATCAAGTTTCCTGTTAATTCGCGTTTTGAGCCACCATTACAGCCAATTACGCTTGATGCCGAAAATGAAAGATTGGAAGACGTTTTGAACCAAATTATCAAGCAAATTACAAATTACAAATGGAAAATTAACGATGGAGTAGTCAACATTTATCCTATCAAAGGTCGGGATGATAGATTTGAAAAGCTATTGAATTTGAAGATTAAGAATTTCACTTTTGAAAAAGGCGATCCGATTTGGAAAATTACCACAAATATAAAGTCATTGCCTGAATTTTCAACATTTACGGCTGAAAACAATCTTCGTTTTAACGGCGCGAGATCGGGACCGGAAGGCGCGGTGCAAAAAATGTATGACAGAAAATTAAACGAGTCAATGAATTTTTCAAATCTGACATTTAGAGACTTACTCAATAAAATCACAAAAATCAAAAGAGGTGCATGGATATTGAAATGGCGATTTCTTTCAACGAAGACTGGAGAGGAATTTATAGATATTGACATCTAAAAATCATGTTGCATTTTTTGACATAGAAAAACGTGTGTAAAATAACGCCACATCGAACAAATCAATGGACGTGAGGGCGAAACAGCGACTTTGTTTTGGCGTTGTCTTTTTAAATCAAAGTTGCGCGAATTGGGTTTCGCCCCACGTCATCTCAATCGTTCGATGCTTCGTGGTAAAATCCAGTGTTTGAGAAAGGAGAATTCAAAATGTTATATTTTAAATTTCAATCGAAACTTGTTGGCTTGGTATTGTTCAGCGTTTTCTCGGTTTTTCTCTTTACTTCAAACATTCTCGCTCAACAAGACAAACTCGTTGAGAATCTTGATATTCTTGGCAACCGCCGATTGACCGACGAAGAAATCTTGCGGCACATCAAAACTCACCCTGGCGAAAAGTTTGATGAAAAACAAATGCAAGCAGATTTGCAATCGCTTTTGAAACTCGGCTTTTTCAATCCGACAAATACCAGAGTTAGCACGGAAGAAGGATTGCGCGGTGGCGTGAATGTCATCTTTGAGGTAATGGAACTGCCGCTTATCGTCGAACTTAACTTTAACGGTTTGCGATATTTGACCGACAAAGATATTTTAGCCGAATTGCGCGAGCAAAAAGTTGAGGTTAAAGTTGGAGAACCTTTTGAAGCGCAAAAGCTGCAACGAGCGCAGAGCATAATTACGGAATATTTAGTCAAGCGTGGTTTTGCTAACGCAAAAGTTTACGTTACAACGGAAGACGTATCAGCGACGACTGTGAAAATTTCCTTTGTTATTAACGAGCAACCGAATAACGACGAAGACAATAATGAAAAGTGAAAACGCATCGAACAAATCATTGGACGCGAGGCAAAAACAGCTTTTCTTTAAAATCTACTTTGGTTAAATCGAAGTTGCGTGAATTCGGTTTTTGCCCGCGTCAACTCAATCGTTAGGCGTTTCTTGAAAAGAAACCAAATGGCAAGATTGCTCTTTTGAAAACTAAGACGCTCCGCGTAAAATCAAACTTGCGCGAAGATAAACGGCGTGCTAAAGATGACGACACGCCTAACAATTCAATGGACGTGAGGGCGAAACAGCCACTCTTTATGAACTTGCTTTGTTTCCCTCACGTTGTCCGTCGCCGGTTTCGCCCCACGTCATCTCAGCCGTTATGTTGCTTCCTTATATCTCAACGGCGAGTGAATTATGAGTGATTTTTTATTTCAATCTCTGCAACTCTTTAAATTTGCGATTGTGTTTTGCGTCTTGATAATTGTGTTTCCGTTTCAAATTTGTCTGGGGCAAGAAAATTCACAAAATCAAGTCGGTTGTGAATCTCTTGCTAAAGAGAAACCTTCCGTTTTTATTTCATATGAACGAGAAATAACCGAACAAAATGAAAAAGGTCAAAATGTTCGGAAAACTTTGCTACGCCTTCATAATAATTTAAGTTGTGAAATTGCAGTAGAAACGAACGACACAATGAACAATGAAACTCTTTACAAGAAAGAAGTTAGTCAGCAATCTAACGGAGACACTATTACAAAATATATTCAGAACCCGCCGAAAGACTTTGAACTTCCAATTTTCTATGACATTAAAAAGTCAAAAGATAAGCGTTGGAAGCCAGCAAATTACTATGAAGGTAGAGATTTAGTATTCAAGTATTCAATTCCCTCTGGGTATTCTGCCGTTTTTCAAGTGGAAGGAAAATATTTCCAAAAACGGCTTTCTATTTCAGTTCCTTTTGAATATAGTTGGGAAGACACCGACGAGTTACGAACTTTTGGAACAATATCGCATCGTGTTTCTTATGTATATGAGTTGCCGACAGGATTTTACAAAGCCGAATAATTTTTGTGTGTGAGCGACAACATAACAATTCAATGGACGTGAGGGCGAAACAGCTACTTTGTTATCGCGTTGTCCGTTAAATTCTAGCGGGCTTGGTGGCGGTTTCGCCCCACGTCATCTCAACCGTTGGGCGTTTCTCGTTGGCAAAGAATGGCGCGACCAATTTGCAAGATTTTCGCCGAATCGCGCAAGCAGTTCTTTTACAACACACGCTTTTGAAACTTGAGACGCGCTTCGCGTAGTGGAAGTTGAGCGTTGAAATTTAACGAGTCAAAACCGAAACGGGTTTTGGCAAACGTCGTGAGAAAAACGCGGCTTGCGAGTTTGAAAAGTTCTCGCGCTCCGCGTCGGCGAAACTTGTCGGTTGAATCTTGGCGAGTCAAAGCACAAACGGGTTTTGGCTGGCGTTGCGCGAGAAAACGCGCAGTTGACGGTTCGGAAAGTTGCCGCGCTTCGCGTTTTGGAATTTGCGCGATAAACTGAAAGTGGTTTGGAAAATTGCGGTAGTTCGCAAACTTGAAAGTTAAGAACTCTAGTTGAAAACTTGAAGAGTTGACGCGCTCCGCGTGGCAAACGAACGTGGTAAAAATGGAACTTGAGAAAAGACAACCAAAGCGTGCTAAAGACGATGACACGCCCAACAAGTCATTGGACGTGAGGGCAAAACAGCGACTTTCTTATCACGTCGTCCGTTAAACTTTAACTTGTGTGGTGGCGGTTTCGCCCCACGTCAATTCAATCGTTGGGCGGCTTCGCTTGAAATTAAACGGACGAATACAGAATGAAAAAATGAAGATTTTTTGTTTCATTTTAACGATAATTTTACTTTTGACCGTTTCGCCGTTGACGGACGCACAAACTAAACGCGCTCCTAAATACGTCGTAACTTTCAACAGCTTCGGCAAAGTCAAAGTTGGAATGACTGTTTCAAAAGCGTCAAAGGCTCTTGGTGTTCGCCTTACAACCGTCGAACAAGGCGATTGTCGCTACTTTGAAGCTAAAGGCAATTTTAAAGACATTGGCTTTATGGTGAACGATAGAACTATTGCGCGGTTTGATGTTTTCGAGCGCGGCTTTGCAACCGACAGAGGCGCAAAAGTTGGCGACACTGAAGCCCGAATCAAACGTCTTTATAAAGGAATGTATAAAGTGAGCCAACATCCTTACGTTGACGGGCATTATATTGAAGTCGAGATGAAAGGCGGAAAGTATAGTATTATTTTTGAAACAGAGGGAAAGCGCATTACGAGTTTTCGTGCAGGCAGGTCTCCAGAAATCGGTTATATTGAAGGTTGCTCGTAATCAACGCGCCGCCCAACAATTCAATGGACGTGAGGGCGAAACAGCGGCTTTGTTTGGTTAGTTATCCGTTAAACTTTAGCGGGCTTTCTGGCGGTTTCGCCCCCACGTCATCTCAACCGTTATGTTGCTCTTGGTTTCCCAGAAACGGCTCAAAAACTATGGAAGAAATTAAGACTTCGCCCAAACAAACGCACCTTGTAAAAGTCCAACTTGCTGACGGGCGCGTTTCCGACGCTGAACTTATTTCTTTTGCAAAATACAGTTCTGAGTCTTACGCTGGCGCAACTTGTCTTGAGTTGCAGCTTGAAAACGTCGGACGTTTCTATCACGAATCGCACAGTTATTTTGACGCGCTTATTGACTTGCGAAAGGAACTTGAACTTTTACAGATAAAAGTTTTATGCTTTGGAGCGCGGAAAGACGTTTGGGCTTCAGGTATGCAACGCGATATGGGCGCAGGCTTAGTAGCTTATTTGCTTTCTGTCGAAGGCGAAGGACGGAAACCCGAACAATCTATTTTTGATTACGCGCCACCGGAAACAATCGGCACAGTTGACGAGCAACGCGAATATCACGAAGATTGGCTTAACGCAAAACAAGCGCAAAAGTAACTTTTGAAAGAAGAGTCGCGTGGTAAAAACGGCGCAACGATTGAGATAACGCGGGCGCGACCCGCGCAACTATAAAACCATACAACGCGGCGGTCGCGCCTCGCGTTCATTGATTTGTTAGACCGCCGAACACGGCAAGGACGCGAAGCGATGAAAGATTACAAAGAAAAACTGTCAAGATATAAATTCACCGACGAACTCGGACACCCGCTCGAAAACTGCCAAGATTTTATTGACTTGCTCGCTGAACCACGCGAAGCGGTAAAAGCTGAACGGGAAGCCTGTGCGCGGATAGCAGAAACTCCGATTACAGGTCAGCCGCACACGGAAATTATGCGCGGCAGAATGGAAGCGGCAAATACAATCGCCAAAAACATTCGCGCCCGTAACGACGAAAAGGCGGTCTAACATAACAATTCAATGGACGCGAGGCGGAAACAGCTACTCTGTTATTAACCTCGTCCGTTAGACCTAAGCAGGCTTGGTTGTGGTTTTCGCCTACGCCACCTCCGCCGTTCGGTTGCTTATCTTATTTTGTGAGGAAACAAAGTCAATGTCAGAAAATCAAGATTCAATTCTTGATGCAAAAGTTGCGCCTGCTAAATTCAGGTCTCCAAATTCGACGCCTTTTATATCAATCAGCTGGATTAAATAAGATTGAAAACCGCAGCGGCATAAAAATCTTACCAGCCGTTTCGCGCCCGCAAATGCGTGATGTGCGCCGTGTGATGGCGGCTGTGCCAATCGTAGAGCGCGAGCATTTCGGCGAGCGTCCACGCGCCGGTTTCCGGGTGAATCAATTCCCTTTTGAAATCCGCGTCCGTCATTTCCATTAAAATTTTCGCCCAGCGCAGATGAACGCCTTTAATAATTTTCATCGAAACGTCAACCGGCATTCGGCTGTCGGGCAGTTCCGCCCAGCGGTCTTCAAAATACGGGCGAATCGTCGGTGCGGTTTCGGTGAGCGCGAGCTTGAAGCGAACGAACGCATTTATATGGCTGTCGGCGATGTGGTGAATGGTTTGCCGAATCGTCCAACCTCCGGGACGATTCGCCGTGTCGAGCTGAGTTTCATTCAAATTTGAAATCGCTTTTAATAGATTATCGTGCAGATTCAGAATCGTTTTAATAAATCCGTCTCTGACTGCCGGAGTAATCACGCTGTTTTTATCGAATGTGCCAATCGGAAAACGCAAATCTTCGTTCATCGTTTATTCTCCGAAATAATTTTCAAATCTCGTGAACTCTTTCAAAAACGCCATTTTGACCGTTCCGGTCGGACCGTTGCGCTGTTTGGAAATCAGGAGTTCGGCGATGCCGGCGTTTTCTTCCGACGGCTTATAATATTCGTCTCGGTAAATAAACGTGACGACATCGGCGTCCTGCTCGATGCTGCCCGATTCTCTCAAATCCGACATCATCGGGCGCGGCGGATTTCTGGCTTCGGGCGCGCGCGACAACTGCGAAAGCGCGATGACCGGAACATTCATTTCTTTGGCGAGCGATTTTAATTCGCGCGAAATCTGCGAAACTTCCTGCTGGCGCGATTCGGTTTTTTTAGAACCCGACATCAGCTGCATATAATCGACGACGATTAAATCGAGCTGTTTCTGCTCGGTCGCCAGACGCCGAACTTTGGCGCGCATCTGAAGAACGGAAATCCCCGCCGTGTCGTCGATAAAAAGTTTCGCTTCCGAAAGCGTTCCGATTGCTTCGGCGAGCCGTCCCCATTCGTCGCGCGTCAAATATCCGGTTCGGAAACGATGCGCGTCAACTCTCGCTTCGGAACTTAACATACGCATCACCAATTGCTCTTTCGACATTTCGAGCGAGAAAACGGCGACGACGGCTTTTTCTAAAATCGCCGCGTTCTGCGCCAGCGTTAAACAGAGTGCGGTATTGTGAACGCAAATATCGTTTGCGACGAAATTATGCGTTTCGGGAACGGTCAAATCATAAACCTGTTTATTGCCCGCAAATTCAATCGAAACGATTTCGTCCCAATAGATTTCACTCGCCGCCAGATTCTGCAAAAGCTCGTCTTCTAAAACGGCGGCTAAAGTTTTAAGACGCTCGCGGGTCGGGGCGCGTCGTCCGACGTGAATATTCGTATGACCTTTTATTTCGGCGCGGCGCGCAAGCGATGACCAGGATTCCGCGCCTTTAGATTCTGCAATATTTTCCCAAATTTCGATTGGAATCAAATCCCGATTCGTTTGATATTTTCGGCTTTCCAGTTTTTCGAGCGCCGCATCGACGGCTTCTTCCTTGCCGAAAATGCCGATTTCAGACGCAAAAGTTTTAATCGAAAGCGCGTCGGTAATATCCAGCTGCCACGCCTCCCGCCGTTCTTTTTTGTATTTGACCCGGCGCTTTTTCAAACTCGCAATGACACCGAACCGAAGAAGAAGATGCTGAACCTGTCGAATCATTCGTTCGCTCGTCGAAGCAAATCCGAACTGCACTTGCCCGCTCGCCAAAGTGCAAGCCCAGCCGTCGGTCGCAAAAAGCCGATTTAGAAAAACCACCAGAAGCTCGCGCCTAAGCGTAAATATCGCGTCGGGAATAAATTTTTGAAAACTGTTACAGCCGAAAACTTCGAGCTTTTTAAGCCAAGTCGTCAAAGGATTATTTCTGCCGCCGACGGCTTTTGATTTTTGGATTCTGAAGGAAAACGTCCGATTCGCCGAATTCGATTGAACGGCTTCTATTGCGCCGAATTTATCGACAGCTTCGACAAAATCTTTTTGCAGCTTCGGATTGCCGGCTGTAAATTCGGGTGTTCGTTTCGTCAAACAACCGTCGCCCAGCAAATAACCTAAAATCTTAACTTCGCATTCGCGCCATTCGTTTTGCCCGAAAACATTCAAAACGCGCGGAACGGCGATTTTGTCGCCGACTTTTATTTCCGCAAGTTTTTGCCAGCCGTTAATCGTTAAATACGGATGCGTTATCGTCGTTTCGACGATTCTGCCGAGTTTTGTCGTAACGCGAAATACGGGCTTTATTCCGTCATCTATAAAATCACTCGCGTCGGCTTGAGTAAATTTAAAGTTATTTTGCAAGGTCGAAAGTTTCGCTTCTCCAGCCCGATAAATTTCCTCAATATTCTTAACACTTCCGTCGTTCAAAGTTATTAAACTGTTTGCTTCCAGACATTTCCCCATCGACGGACGCGCCGCGATGATTATCAAATCGGTTTTCTGCAAACCGGAAGTTATCTGGTCTAAATCACGAAAGCCGGTAGAAAGTCCCGTTAAGGCGTGCGAATCTCTTTTAGCAAATTCCTGAACTTTTGCCAAAACGGTTTCGGCAATCGGTTTGACGTGTGCGAAACCCTGACGTGTTTTTATGTCGGCGAGCGCGAAAATCATTCGCTCGGCGTTGTCTAAAATTTCTTCGGCAGTGTCTTCTTCGGCGAGCGCTTCGCTGGTGATTTGATTGCAGACTTTTATCAGATTTCGGGTAATCGATTTGTCTTTGACGACTTTTGTGTAATCTAAAATGTTGGAAAAGTGCGGCAGACCGTAAGTTAAATTCGTAATCGTCGAGATTCCGCCGATAGCGTCGATTGCGCCGTCTCTTTTAAATTCTTCGCCGATTAGAATCGGGTCGATGCGCTCGCCGCGCTCGAATAATGTAAGCATCGCCCGGAAGACGCGGCGATGCAGCGGCGAATAAAAATCATCGGGCGCGATTTGTTCGATTGCCTGCGAAATCAGTTGATTGTCGAGCAGAATCGCGCCCAGAATTACGCGCTCGCTCTCGGAACTGCTCGGCAGCGGTCTTTCCAGAAATTGTTCGGGTGTTGCCATTTCTTCGAGTTGAATAAAGCGGCATCTGCGAAAATAATCTTCACATTATACCGACAGTTACTGCTTTATAATTTTTATAAAAAAAAAGACTGCCCGGCTGTAAATGCCTTGCAGTCTTTGATGCTACTACAAACCAAGCGAACAAACAAAGGTTTTCCGCCGATTTAATTTGCAGTTTTTCGTCAGCTTTCGGTTTGTTCGGAAGCAGTCGAATCGTCCGACGCCGGAGCGGAATCAGCCGCTTGAACCGCCGGTGTTTCAGCGGTCGGCGCGGCGGCTTCGCCTTCGACTCTGACCGAAACCGGAATCGGAATCGTTACTTCACGATGCAGTTTAACACTGACCGTGTAATCACCAGTTTCCTTAATCGCGTCTTTAAGAACGATTTTGCGGCGGTCGATTTCATAACCTTGAGCTTTCAGAGCTTCGGCAATATCCATCGACGTAACCGAGCCGAAAAGCTGTCCGCCTTCGCCCGCTTTGCGCTCGAACGCCAGCGAAATGCCGCTCATTTGTCCGGCTTGCGCGTCGGCGGTCGATTTTTCTGCTGCCGCTTTTTTCAAAAGGGATTCGCGCTCTTTTTCAATCTGGTTGATATTCCCTTTGGTCGCCATCGTCGCCAGACGCTGCGGGAGCAGGTAATTTCGGGCGTAGCCGGCTTTTACTTTCACGATTTCGCCGCGTCCGCCTAAGTTTTCAATATCTTCGCGTAATAAAATTTTCGTCGTTGCCATAATTGTAATTTCCTCTCTTTTTTAGTCCGTAACGAACGGAATCAATGCCATCGAGCGGGCGCGTTTAATCGCCTGCGCGACGCGGCGCTGGTCTTTGGCGGAAACGCCCGAAATACGGCGCGGCATAATTTTTCCGCGTTCGGGAATAAAACGTCTCAGGAAATCGATGTCCTTCCAATCGACGTAATCGGGAACGAACGTTCCCTGACGGCGGCGCTGGTAACGGCGCTGCGGCATTCTTTCGTTTTTCTGCTCGCTGACCGTATCAATATCGACCGAGGCAGCAGCTTCATCAAAATCTGCGGGTTTTTTGTCAATCATATTTTCTCCTTGTTATTGATTTTGTTCAGCATTCTGCTGCTCTGATTCCTGGTTCGAGCCGCCGCGATTCGACGCGGCGTTTCGTCTCGCAAGACGCGCGTCACGCTTTGCTTTCTGCTTGTCGGCGGTTTTGCGGTCTTCATCGACGCGGACGGTGATAAAACGAATAATCGCGTCGTTGACGCGCATACGTCTTTCGAGTTCGAAAATCTCCTTTCCCGTTCCTTCGACTTCCAGTAAAACGTAATGACCTTCGGTCTTTTTGTCTATCGGATACGCGAGTTTGCGGCGTCCCATATGTTCGGTGTTCGCCACCGTTCCGCCCTGACTGGTAATCGTCAGCGCGATTGCTTCATTTAATTTATTCAAATCGTCTTCCGCCGTTTCCGGCGCGACGATATACATTATTTCGTATGTTCTGTTTGCCAATGTCTTTCCTCCTTTCGGCTCGTCTAGCCTCATTTTCGTTGAAATGAAGCAAGAAGGGTTAATGTGAAGGATAAAGGATAAAGGCTAAGGGATAAAATAAGACGATTCTTTATTTATCCTTTATCCTTTATCCTTTATCCTTTAGTTAAATTGCGCCATCGCTTTTTCCACTCCGCCAGTTATGACGATGCAAATCGCTTCGGCGCTGTGTTCTAAAATCTTTTCGACAATTTCCAAATCACTTTTTGAAAATTTTTCCAGCACAAAATTTTTCGTGTCGGAAATCGGATGTTCGGGTCGCATACCGATTCGCAGACGGATGAACTCGTCGGTCTTTAAGCATTCAATCATCGACTTTAAGCCGTTGTGTCCGCCCGCCGAACCTCTGGCGCGTAATCTGATGCTGCCGAGCGGCAAAGCCAAATCGTCCGTTACGACGATTACGTTTTTGACGCTCCGGCTGTCTTTTTTTAATAGACAGCCGACCGATTCGCCGCTCAAATTCATATAAGTCTGCGGCTTAACCAGTTCGACTGTGCGATTTTCAAACGAAGTCTGCCCGATAAGAGCGCGGCATTCCTCGCGTTTAACGAGCGTTTGGAAACGACGCGCCAATTCGTCAATCAGCATAAAGCCGAGATTATGACGCGTCTTTTCATACTGCCCGCCCGGATTTCCGAGACCGACAACCAGCCAGTTTTTTTCGCCGGGCAAAGTCATAAATAAAGTTTATAAAAATCGCCCGCGTGAAAAAATTATTCTTTCTCGTCGTCCGCCGGTTCTGTTCCGGGTTCGTTTTCGCCCGCGACTTCCGGTTCAGCCGATTCGACATCCGGTTCGAGGTCAGGCTCTTTAACGAGCGCGACGTGCGCGACCATTGTTTCCGGCAGTTCGGTAACTTCGACGTTTTCAGCGAATTTCAAATCCGAAACGTGAACCGATTCGCCCAATTGCAGCTCGCTGACATCGTATTCGACCGCATCGGGAATCTGCGACGGCTCGCACACGACTTTGATTTCGCGCAGCGACTGTTCAAGCACGCCGTCGGCTTCCTTGACGCCGATTGGCTCGCCAATCAAATGAATCGCAACTGTAACTTCGATTTTTTCGCCTTTGGCAAAACGGCGCAAATCGGCGTGCGTCAGACGACCTCTGAGCGGGTCAATCTGTCTTGCCTGAAAAATAACGTCGCTCGCGCCGACGCCTGCGACATCGAGCGAAAAAAGCGTATTCGGTCCGCTGTCGGTTCGCAGAATCGCCGCTAAATCGCTCAAATCGGCTACGGCTGAAACGCTTTCTCCGCCGCCGCCGTAAATGACGAGCGGAACTTTTCCCGCCGCGCGCAAACGGCGCGAATCGTTTTTGCCGCGACCTTCTCTTTGTTCTGCTTTTACAATAATTTTATCTGCCATAATTTTAAGTCCAAAGTCCAAAGCCCAAGTTGTTTTCGAGTTTGAACCCTGAACATTGAGCTTTGAATCGCTTTCTAAATAAATAATGATGAAACGCTCGTTTCGTCGTGAATCGATTTGATTGCCGAAGCGAGCAGCTTTGCCACGCTTAAAATTTCTATTCTGCCCTCAGCCTGCATACCTCCGGCTTTTTCGCACAAAGGAATGGTATCGGTCAGTATAATTTTCTTTAGGTGCGAAGCGCTTAAGTTTTCGATTGCATTGCCCGACAGAACGCCGTGCGTAAAACAGGCGTAGATATTTTCCGCGCCGCTTTTATGAAGCGCTTCGGCGACTTTGCAAATCGTGCCGCCCGTGTCGCACATATCATCGATTATCAGACAGTTTTTGCCTTCGACATCGCCGACGATATTCATTACTTCGGCGACGTTCGCCTTCTCGCGCCTTTTATCGCATAAAGCCAACCCGGTATCGAGCCGCTTGGCGTAAGCTCTGGCGCGCTCCGCTCCGCCGGTGTCGGGCGCAACGACAATTAAATTTTCAATCGGATTATTCTGAAAATAATCGACAATCACCGGCGCGGCAAATAAATGGTCAACCGGAATGTCAAAGAAACCCTGAATCTGCGACGCGTGCAAATCGACCGTCAAAACTCGTTCCGCGCCAGCCGTCGCAATCAAATTTGCAATAAGTTTTGCCGTAATCGGAACGCGCGGGCGGTCTTTCTTATCCGAGCGCGCATAACCGAAATACGGAATAACGGCGGTAACGCGCTGTGCCGACGAACGGCGAAAGGCGTCGAGCATAATCAGCAGTTCCATTAAATTCCGGTCGGTCGGCGGACACGTCGGCTGAACAATAAAAACGTCCGCGCCGCGTGAATTTTCTTCGATTTGAAAGTTAAATTCGCCGTCCGAGAATCGGTTCGTGCTTGCCAAACCTAAATCGCAGCTCAAATGACGACAAATTTCTTCGGCTAATTTTCGGTGCGCGTTGCCCGAAAACACTTTTATATTGCCTGTTACACTCATTTTTGCCGCTGATATAAATAAATGACGAGCAACTTTTAACAAATATAAGCTGCCCGTCTTTTTAATATTTGGCTGGGGCGGAAGGATTCGAACCTGCGAATGCCGGATCCAAAACCCGGTGCCTTACCACTTGGCGACGCCCCAATATAATTAGAACCTTGTCGATTGCGGACTTTATCCGAGATTTAACGAATCACGATATTCCCGGCGCGAAATCGTCCTTGCGGAAAAAACGCGCCAGTCGTGTTCGCTTTTCAGATTATCAAAAGCCTTTTGCAGATTTTGCACGCTTTTAAAAACGGCAAAAACACTCGCTCCGCTTCCCGATAACAAAGCCTGCGCTGCCCCGAAACTTAAAAGTTTTTGTTTGACTAATCTGATTTCGGGTTCGATATTAAAGATCGGATTTTCAAAGTCATTTACCAGATTTGTCAGCGGCGAAACAAGTAAATCCGCCTCGCTGCGACAAATTTGAAGAATACTTTTTGAAGAAATATTTGTCAAGTTCGGCGCATTTATCTTTTCAAAGGCTTCGGCTGTCGAAACTGCAATATCGGGCGTTACAATAAGCATCGATTCCGGGTTTATGTCCGCCATTTCCGCGATTTTATTTCCGCGTTCCGTTCCGAGAGCCGTGCCGCCGTGAAAGAAAAACGGCACGTCCGAGCCGAGAAGATTTCCGAGTTCTTCGAGCCGCCTTAAGTTCATCTTGATTTTCCAGAGCCTGGATAATCCGATTAAAGCGACGGCGGCATTCGACGAACCGCCGCCCAGACCGCCCGGCGCGGGAATGTTTTTTTCCAGATGAATCGACGCGCCTTTTGTTATTTTGAATTCTTCCCGCAGCAGCTTCGCCGCTTTGACGATTAAATTATTATCATCGAGCGGAATTTTATCGTCGCCGCACGTTAAAACTATTTCTTCGTGTTTGCCGAAAGTTAAATAATCTTTCAGCGAAACGGTTTGAAAAACAGTGCGGAGTTCGTGAAAGTTGTCGTCGCGTCTGCCCAGAATGCGGAGCAGCAAATTTATTTTGGCGAAAGACGGCAGTGTAAATGAATCGGCAGGCATTTTGTAAGAATAAAAAAAGAAAAAGGATGAAGCAAATCCGAGTTCGCTTCATCCTGATTTTAATGAGGTAAGCCGAGTTATTTTTTCAGAAAAACCTGCGTGAAATAATATGTTCCGTCAGCGGTTACGACGACGCCGATGCCCGATTCTTCCCAATCGTTTTTCAGAATATTGTCGCGATGTCCGGGCGAGTTCATCCAGCTTTGAACGGCGCTCTCCAGCGGGCTTTTAAATCCGCGATTATACGCTATGTTTTCTCCGAGCGAATGCCATCTTCTAACGCCCGACGAATCGGCGCGGTCGTTGACTTTTTTGCCGTCCGCTCCGGTATGACTGAAAAATTTATAATTAGCCATATTTTCCGAGTGAATGCGCGCGATTCCGGCGACTTTATCGCTCCACGTTAATAAAGATAAACCCACTCCAGCTCTCCGCTCGTTGACCAAATCGAAAACGCGACGCTCCAAATCAGCCGTGTTTGCCGTATTTTTTGAAATCCCGGCGCTGCTTGCGGGCGTTCCCGCAGTCTTTTCAACTTTTTTTTCATTCTTATAAATTCTGGGTCTGGTTAAGCGCGCAATCGTTTCGCCGCCGTCAGAAAACGCGTAATAATTTTTGGCGCGCCCCGACACGCTCCTTTGCGAAAAGACATCCTGAGCGGCAGCCGGAACAAAAGAAAAAAACAGAATTAAGTTAAATAGATATAGAAATAATCGGGGTTTCATCGATAACCTCACTTCGGGAATCAGACAATCTCAAAACGGATTTCGAGACTCACGATTTTGCGTCTGCCGCATCGCTGCGGAGTTGCCTTTATCGGACAAGGTTTGAATAAATTTTCAGGTTATTCGTTAAATTTGCGCGCTGCAATTTCTGCGGGAGAAAGAACTTGCTATCTAAAACAAATTGATAATACGAAACCATTTCCAGATAAAATTTCAGTTGTTTTTGATAGAACAGTTACGCCCATTTTGATAAACTGTCCGGCTTTTATTTCGTCGCCGTCGAGTATGCCGTTCAAATCGCGGCGCATCATCTCGCTTCGGTAATCGGTTTTTACGGATGAAAAATCTACTTGCGGACGATTCGGATTCAGAAGCGGAAAAGGATTCATTCCGCCTTTTGTAATTGGGGGTGAAAACAATAATTCTTTTAATGCGCCGCTTCCGCCGCGACTGTTCGGCGCGTTTGTCGGAAAGGTTTTATCTTTGATTGTGTCGATGATGCCGTTTGCCATAACCGCTCCTTATCAACGAAATAACTTATCGCGGTAGAGTTATCGGCAATTTTCAGAAAGAGTTTCCTGATGTTTATCCGGCTGTTTGCAGCTTCGATTTCAGGCGGGTCGTTTGTTCCGTATCGAAAGAGAAGTTTAGTGATTTTTGCCAGGCTGATTTCGCCGCAACTTAAACCTTTTCCAGATTCGCGGCAATTTTTCGCCACACCGATTTGCGCGGAAAATTTATGAGAAAAACAATCAGAGACACGAAACCGGCGCGCAGCATATCGGCTTTGACGCCGGTCGATTGCGCTATCACAAAACCGATTACCGCGATTACCTCAGCCATCGAGCCTAAAATAATCGAATTCGTCTGTAATTTCGCAAAAAGTCCCGCATCGCCCTTTAATAATTTTGCTTCTCTTAACCTTTCCCAATTTGTCAGCACGCGGCGCAGAACGAATGTTCCGGCGGCAATAAAAATAATCGCCAGCCATAACGGCGTCAATGAATTCGGGTCGGCTGAATGGCTTGCGGGCGCGACCGAAAACCATCCGGCAATCGTTAAAATTGCCGCCGTAAATAAAAAACTGAAATAAATAATCGTCGTTGTCCGGCAGCGTTTATCAAGCTCCGATTGGCTTTCCGTTGAAATCGCGTTCATACTTTTAGCTCGCACCGCAATTTATTTCTGCGCCGATTTCTGAGTTTGAGAGATAACCGTCGTCAGGGATTTCGGAATCTGCGAAGCGGGAATGTCGCCTTCGTTGACAATAATCTGGTCAATCAGCTCGAATTTCGTTTTATCGAAATTATCGGTCATCAAAACTCCGTCCTTATCGATTGTCAGCGGATAAGCACCCAAAAGCTCGCTTTTAAAGTTGGCGAAAAACGATTTCTTTTCCGGCGGCAAAACCTTCATTCTCTCAGGATTCGATTCGGGAACGGTCGCGCCGATTATCTGAAGCTGTTCTTTGGATTTTTCGACGTAATCGCTGTTCGGGTAATCGCGCACCAATTGCTGAAAATATTTCGCCGCCTGGTCGGTTTCTTCTTCGACTAAATACGTAACCGCCAGCCGGTAAAGCGCTTCGTCCATAAAGCTGAAGTTCGGATATTTGGCAAGAATTTCACGGTAACGCGACTGCGCGCCCTTCAGCCCGCCCTTTTTCTGGTCAACCGACATTCCGTAATAATAATTGGCGATATAAAGATTATGGAGTCCGAGATTGTCCTGAACTTCCGACAGGCGCTGTTCGGCGTCTTTGCGCAGAATCGTGTCCGGGTATTTTTCAAGCAAAGCTCTTAAGCGCTGTTCGGCGCGCCGGGCGTTGGTCGAATCGCGGTCGGGCAAGCCGATTTGACGCATCTCGGATTCGGCAATTTTTAATAAAACACGGTCGGCGAGCGGATGCGTCGGAAAAAAAGTCAGCCAGTCCTGATAACCCTGAACCGCCTGAATCAGCGCGCTGGTCGAGCCTTCGAGAAAAAACGAATCGGCAATCGCCAGTTTCGCCATCGGCAGATACGGCGAATCCGGGTATGTCGTGATGATGGTCTGAAATAAAAGACGCCCGACATCGTAATTATTTTTTCTGACCTCGCGTGTCGCGACGATAAACAGTTCCTTGTCGCGTCCCGGCGTTACAGACCCGATTAACTGTTCGTATTCATCAGTTCCGCCGCCGAATATACCGAGAAATTTTCCTTTCTTTTTCGGCTCGCGCGCCTTCCCGACTTCCGTTTGCGGATTGGCGCGGGCGCTCGCCGTTTCGGTCAGAGTTTTATCGACGCGCGACTGAAAATCCGCAATCGCCGTTTCAAGCTGGTCGATTTCGCTTATTTCATATTTTTCCGAGCGGTCGACTTTTCCGCGCAGGCTCGTTATTTCCGACTGCAAACCGGAGGCTTCCTTTTCAAGACTTCTCAAGCGACCGACCGGCGTTTCCAAAGAGTTTTTATCATCCTTTTTAGATTTTTTGGCGGAGTCGTCGTCTTTAAAGGCGGAAACCGCGCCGCTGACCGAGCGCCGCAGCGAAGTCAGTTTCTGACTCATCACTTCGAGACGCTGAAGCGGCGTTCCGTCGCCGTTTCTGTTTTGCTGCGCCGTCAGCGCGCCGACAAAACCAAACACAATCATCAAACTTAAAACTGCCGCTTTTATCTTGCTGAAAAACATATATACCTCTTTTAAATAATGGAAAGCGCGATGCGAAAATGGAAACCTTTCCCGAATTGTAATTCTCTTTTATTTATATTTCTTTATAAATAAGTAACCGGACGCGCATTTTTTGATAAATGATTTTTGCAGAAACACGCACGTTAGTAAGTGTGTTCTTCGCTTCGCGCTGATTCACGCCTGCACCCTTACTTCGTGCGGGCTTCTGCATTTATCCTTTAATTCCGTCCATTTACTTACCGCCTGAATCTAAACCCAGACCGATGCTTTATCAATTAATTCTCTTACAGCTTCCGCCGGTTTGCCTTTGCCGAAAATTGCAGAACCGGCGACGATAATCTCAGCGCCGGATTCGACCGTTCGAGCGATGTTATCGAGACCGATGCCGCCGTCGATTTCGATTCTCGCCGGAAGATTACGGTCGTCAATCATCCGGCGCAGGCGGCGCAGTTTATCAGTCATCGTCGGGATAAATTTCTGCCCGCCGAAACCGGGATTAACCGACATCAGCACGACATAATCGGCGTAAGGCAGCGCTTCTTCGAGCGCGACGAGCGGCGTTGCCGGATTTATCGCAATTCCCGATTTGCCGCCCGCTTCCCGAATCGACGCTAAAGTTCGCTGGAGATGCGCGTCGGCTTCGACGTGAACCGAAACCATATCCGCGCCCGCTTCGACGAATTTGACGGCGTAGCGACCGGGATTTTCAATCATTAAATGCGTGTCGATAATCAAATCGGTCGCCTTGCGAATCGACTCGACGACCGGCAGACCGATTGTAATATTCGGCACGAAATGCCCGTCCATCACGTCAACGTGCAGAATCGTCGCGCCGCCCGATTCAACCGCTTGAATTTCTTCCGCCAGACGCGTGAAATTCGACGATAAGATTGAAGGAGCTATTTCAAACATTTATATTTTAGATTTTTTGTTCTGATTTTTACTTTCTGCTTTGTTGCGGAAATAAAACTTTCCGTTGCTTAAAGTCCGTTTTTACGGAGTTTTTCGCGGTTTCAAATCGCCGCCCGCCGACGGTTTCGCAGGCGTTTTGGCGGGCGTCGCTTTTGTTTCGGTATTCGGCTTTTTTGTCTCCGCCGGATTCGCCGTTTTGTTTGAATCGCTCGGAGTATTTTTATTGTCCTTGATTGAATTGTCGTTTGAATTTCTACTGTTCGAGTTTAAATTCGACGAATTCGAGTTATCCGCCGCGCCGCTTATAACGTCTCTGGTCGTCGAGGTTTTCTTTTTGTTTGAATTGGCGTTCGCGTTCGTTTTATTCGATTTTTTCGGTTTATCAGAAATCAATTCTTCGATTTTCTCGGTGTCGTCTTCGTCGGTCGATTTCTTTAACGTCGCGGGCGCTTCCTCGCCTTCCGGGTTCGTTTTGCTGGTAACGACTAAAATCATCTGCCCGGTTTTAACCGTGTCTCCGGCTTTCGGCAGCTGTTCTAAAATCGTGTTCGGCTTTTCGTTGCTGTAGCGGTCGGCTCTCCTTTTTATTTTCAAGCCGAGGTCGGCAAGTTCCTTTTCGCTGGCGGCTAAATCCTTTCCGACGATTTCGGGAACTTTTATTTCATCGCCCTGAAGCCGCACATAAACGACGCCGATTAAACCGACCGCGAACGTCGCCGCCAAAGCCATTAAAATTAGTAATTTACTAAGCGCGGAAGCGCCTTTTTTTATAAAACTCATTTGTTTTGAATTATTAAATGCGGAAAGATAAAACAGAAGTTTAACATTTTTCCCGCTCAAAGGAGTGAAAAAACATATTCAAACCTTATCAAAACTTTATTTTTTCTTCAAAACGGCGATAAAAAATCCGTCGGTCGCGTCTCTGTCCGGGAACGTTCTGGCAAAAGATTCGGCGGTCAAAAACTTCGACTGCAATTGCGGAACGACTTTTTCAAATTCGCCGTTCGATTTCAAAAACCGCCCGATTATCGCTTCGTTTTCTTCCGGTTCGAGCGAGCAGGTCGAATAAACGATGCGCCCGCCCGATTTTAAGACTTTTGATGCGTTTTGCAGAACGGCAAGTTGTTTCGCCTGTAGTTGGCAGAAGTCTCTTTCGTTTAAAAAATAACGAATTTCCGGGTTGTGGCGAATCGTTCCCGTTCCCGAACACGGCGCGTCGAGCAGAATGCAGTCGAATGTTTCGGCGGCGAACGGCAATTCCTTTTCGGCATCGTAAGCGACTGAATTTATTGAATTTAAACCTTGATTTCGCGCCGATTCGCGCATAAATTTTAAACGACGTTCGCGCAAATCTCCGGCAACGGCTATATGATTTGCCTTATAGTTTTCAGAATCTTTTGTTTCTGATTTCAAACCGCCGCAGATTTGCGTGAACTTGCTGCCCGGCGCGGCGCAAACGTCTAAAAATGCTTCGTTATCCTGCAGTTTAACCGCGTCGCCGACCAGTTGAGATGATTCCTCCTGAAAATAAATTCTGCCTTCGGCGGCAAACGTGAAAAGCATTTCATTCGGTTTGCCGACCAGAAAAGCGCCCGCCGCAATTTCGGATTCGGTGATGTCCAGATTTAATTTGCGAAGCGTTTCGATTGTTCGCTCGCCCGATTTTCCGGTCAGCCGAAAAGAGAGCGGCGGCGTTTCGTTATTCGCCCGCGCCAGATTTTCCGTTTTTTCAAAACCGAAGAACCGCGCCCAATGTTCAATCAGCCAGCGCGGATGCGATGTCTCGATTGAAACGCGTTCGACCTCATCTGCAAATTCAAACCTGAAATTTTTCTCGCGCGCCGCCCGCCGCAGAAGCGCGTTGACCAATCCGGTCGCCGAGCGCTTTTTCGCCAGATGCGCCAGATTTACCGATTCATTTATTGCCGAAAAATCGGGAATTTTATCGAGAAACAAAAGCTGGAAAAGTCCGATTCGCAGTGAAATCAGAATTTCCAAATCAAATTTTTCGATGTTTGATTTGCTCAGCGATTGAATAACGCGGTCGAGATAAAGTTTGCGGCGCAAAACGCCGAGCGTCAATTGATGGCACAGCGCGCGGTCGGGCGGCGAAAGTTTTTCTTCCGCCCGCGGCAGCAGAACCGACGAGAAGGCTTTTTCGCGTTCGATTTTAAGCAGTATTTCAAAAGCGGCGATTCGGGCGGGCGAAACATTTGGATTTTGGATTCTTGATTTTGGATTCTGGATTGTTTGTTTAGACAAATCTTTCTCCGGTTTGAATTTTAACGCCGTTCAAAAAATCGCGCGCGCTCATTCGCTTTTTGCCTTCGATTTGAAGCTCTAAAATCTTCAGCGCCGTTTCGTTTCCGCAAGCGACAACCAGTTCGTCGCCTTTCGCCTGCAAAATTCGTCCGAATTCGTAATTCGTAACCGGTAGTTCGTAATCCACCGATTCTTCGGCTTTCCAGACGGTTAATTTTTTATCTCGATAATTAGTGAACGAGGTCGGAAACGGCTGAAATCCGCGAACGTGATTTTTTATCGTCGCCGCTCTCGATTCCCAATTTATTCTGCCTTCTTCCTTAACCATTACGGGCGCGTAACTGGCTTTGCTGTCGTTTTGTTTCTTCGGGCTTATTTCGTCTAATTTTTTCAAAGTCCCGCTCAAAAGATTCGCGCCTTCAAATGAAAGACGCGCCATCAAATCAATCGCGTTTTCTTCGGCATCAATCGCCGTTTCGCTTTGCAGAAGAACGTCGCCTGTATCTAATCCGGCGTCCATTTTCATCGTCGTAATGCCGGTTCGGGTTTCGCCGTTGACGATTGCCCAATTGACCGGCGCCGCGCCGCGATATTTCGGCAGAAGCGAAAAATGAACATTAATCGCGCCTTTCGGAAACGCCAGCAAATAACTTTCCGGCAAAATCCTGCCGTAGGCGACGACGACGGCGACATCGGCTTCGTGCGATTGAAAAAGCTCGAAGCTTTCAGCCGTTTTTATTTTCGACGGCTGATAAACCGGCAAATTATTTTCCAGCGCGAATTCTTTGACCGGCGGCATCTTTAAACGATTCCCGCGTCCCGCCGGACGGTCGGGCTGCGTCCAGACGGCGGCGATTTGATGTCCGTCGCTCAGAAGTTTTTCGAGACTCGGAACTGCCGCGAGCGGCGTTCCCATAAAAACTATGCGCATAAACTAATAACCGGCAGGCAATAAAAACTTTCTACACACATACTGATTTTGTTTTTCCGACCGCCTGAAAATTCATTAGACTCAGTAGCCGCAATGATAATTTGAACCTTCAAAAACCTTTGTCCATTTTCCGTCCCGGCGACTGTAGACGTTATAGTTATAACCTTCAAACGCCTTGACGACGGTAAAAATCTCGGCGGTCGAATCGCCGTTATATTCGAGCGCGTCGAGCAGCAGCTCGCTTATCATCGCATCTTCGTCCAAATCTTTTAGCTCGCCGCTCATAACGTCTTCCGGCGTAACTTTTTCGTAGTTGCTGTAACCGAATTCGTATTTGCCCGCGCTGTTTTTATCGGCGATAAAAAACAGTAAATTTCTTTCTTTGGCGGAATTTTCAGTCCAGAACGTGCCAACCAATTCGGCTTTGCCGTCGTTGTCCACATCGAGCGCGGTCAGATTATGATATTTCAAGTTTTTAACCGTATTTGCCGTTAATCCCTGTTTGATAAATTCGGCGCGAACGAGCGATTCGATTTCGGCGCGTTCGGCGGTTGTCGGCAGACGGCGCACGCCGGAAGCTGTTTTCAAAGGAGTTTCGCTTGTCGCCAAACCCATCACCAAACCTTTCAATTTAGCCTTTGCCGATTGCGTCTTAACAATCGCCGCGTTTTTGCCGCAGTCGGATTTCGGATTGGAGCTGAGAACCGTTACCGTGCCGTTTTTCGCCGCGCCGAAAATCAGGTTGTAAGTCGTATTCGGTTTGTAATAATTTCGTGAAAAACCTAAAAGCAATTTCGCATCGGCATCGCCGCCGACGGTTTCGACAAGGCTGCCTTTGTCAATTTCGCCAATCGGTTCAATCCTCTCGCCGTCGCCGATAACCGCAAAAACAACCGGTTTGTTTTTGTCCGCCGCTCTGACTTTCGTTCTTTTCTGTCCGAAAGCTGCGGCAGCGGACAAAAATATCAGCGCGCCGCAAGCTGCCTTATTCAACAAATTTATTTCTTTCATTTTTATTGTTCCAAATCACACTTTAAGGAATGTTATAAAAACTTTTAAAAAGCCTTTGCCGTCGTGTCGCCCGTGCTTGAAACTTCTTCGCTGTCGTCGCGTTTGTTGGCTTTTATTTTCTGCGCGATTGATTTGCCCTGCATAAATTGCAGCAGATACTCGCGTCCGCCCGCTTTCGAGTCGGTTCCCGACATATTAAAACCGCCGAACGGGTGAACGCCGACGAGCGCGCCGGTGCATTTGCGGTTCAAATACAAATTTCCGACGTGAAATTCGCGTCTGGCTTTTTCGAGTTTTTCTTCGTCTTCGGTGAAAACCGCGCCGGTTAAACCGTATTGCGTGTCGTTGGCGATTTCAAGCGCGTGGTCGAAATCGCGTGCTTTGATAACCGCCAGAACGGGCGCGAAAATTTCCTGCTGTTCAATCGTCGCGCCCGGTTTCACGTCGTCGATAATCGTCGGTTCGATATAAAAACCGTTCGTGCTGTCGCCGCCGCCGCCGATTAAGACTTTTCCGCCTTCGTCGATTCCCTTTTGAATCATTCGCGTTGCGTTGTCGAACGATTTCTGATTGATAACGGCGGTCATATTCGTGTCCGCTTCGGTCGGCAAGCCGATTTTCAGTTTGCGCGTGTGTTCGAGAATTTTTTCCATCAATTCGTCGTGAACTCGTTCATTAACAATCAGGCGCGAACACGCCGAACATTTCTGACCCTGAAAACCGAACGCCGCCTGCACCGTGCCGATTGCCGCGTCGTCCAGATTCGCGTCATCGTCAACGACAATCGCGTCTTTGCCGCCCATTTCGGCGACGACGCGCTTCATCCAATTCTGACCTTCACGCGTTTTCGACGCTTCTTCGTAAATGTGCAGACCGACGTTTTTTGAACCCGTAAAAGATATGAAACGAGTTTTCGGACTCTGCACCATCAGCTCGCCGACCGCCGCGCCGCTGCCCGCCAGAAAGTTGACGACGCCTTTCGGCAAGCCGATTTCTTCAAGGATTTCGATGAATTTATAAGCGACCGTCGGCGCGTCGGGCGACGGTTTCAAAACAGTCGTATTTCCAGTTACAACCGCCGCCATCGTCATTCCCGCCATAATCGCCAGCGGAAAATTCCACGGCGGAATAATCGCGCCGACGCCCAAAGGCACGTATTCAAACCGATTATCTTCGCCTTCTAATTTAGTTATCGGCTGCTCCCCAGCCCAGCGCAGCATTTCGCGTCCGTAAAACTCAAGAAAATCAATCGCCTCCGCCGTGTCGCCGTCCGCCTCCGCCCACGTTTTTCCCGTCTCGAAAATCATCCACGCCGAAAAATAATGTTTTCTGTCGCGCACAATCTTCGCCGCCCTGAAAAGATATTCGGCGCGCTCGTCTGCCGAAACGTTGCGCCACGTCTTAAACGCCTCGGTCGCCGCGTCGATTGCTCGTTTGACAAGATTTTCGGCGTCGGTGTCCGCGTCCGAAAACACACCGACGATTTGCGATTTTTCGGCTGGATTAATACTTTCAAACTTTTTTTCGAGCGTAATTTTCTCGCCGTTTATCAAAACCGGATATTCGCGCCCAAGCTCGCCCCTGACCTGCTCGATTGCCGCTTTCATCGCATCGGCGTTTTCCGTCGTCGTAAAATTGGTAAACGGCTCGTTTTTGAATTCGTCTAAACTTTTTTGTGTCTGCATAATTTTTTCCTAAGTAAAATGTGATTTATTGTAATGATTTTCTGTTTTTCTTTTTATATAAAGTCCTGCAAAATTAATCAAAATGCCGACCATTACTGAAATATACGAATTAATTGAGTTACTGAAGTTTGTTTCCGCTGAAATTCTTTCTGGCAAATGCTCGCTAATTTCTTGGACTTGTAAAATAAAACCGGCAAATATTAATAAAACAAGCCAAATCATCCCAAACAAAAACCTTTTGTAACCCAATATCAATCCGATTGAGCCTAGCCCCAGAAACAACATATACATTATTTGCGGGTCTAAAACTTTATATGCGGGATGGCTGAAAAGTAATACCGTTAAATTCATCTAAATTACTTTTTTCAAACAGATTGAACCGATATATCTTTCGGCGCGGGCAAGACAACACCGTCTTCCTCATAAATTTCGATGACTTCTTCACAAGCTACGCAAAGTTCTCTAAAAACTTTCAGAGCGTCTTTGCCGTGAATACCACCGTCCATCAGTTCGGGACAGGTTCCGACGAAATTGTTATCTTCTTCGCTCCAAACGACGATTTTTTTATAAACGTCAGATTTTTTCATTTTCCTTTTACCTCTTTGATTGCGTTTCTAACATCTTTGATTTGATACCTTTCGGCATCTTCGCCTGATTTTCCAGAAATCGTCAAAGCCCTTTTCCTTTTCGGATGATTAAAATTTCGATGGCTTCCCTTTCCGCCGCGATTTGTAAAACCGTTGCTTTCGAGTTCGGCAATTAATTCACGAATTTTCGGCGGCATAAATTTAATCCCATTCGCCCGTTTTCTGTAATTTTTTGATTTTACGCTTTGCCATTTCGCGCTTCAAAATCGTCATTCGGTCGAGGAAAACGATGCCGTCGCAGTGGTCGGTTTCGTGCAGTAAACATCGAGCCGTTAATTCTTCGCCGTCGAGTTCAAACCAGTCGCCGGCGGTGTCCTGCGCGCGAACGACGGCGCGGAAATTTCGGGTAACGGGAACGTAGATTCCGGGAAACGACAGACAGCCTTCGTCGCCGGTCTGCTCGCCTTCGACGTGTATAATTTCCGGGTTTATCATTGCAATTTTCTGAGCCGCGTCTTCGCCGCCCGAACAATCCATCACGAAAAGTCTTTTAGACTCATCAACTTGCGGCGCGGCAAGCCCAACGCCTTTTGCCTCGTACATTGTCTCGAACATATCGGCAACAATTTTTTTCAGCTCGTCGTTAAAATCTTCGACAGGTTTTCCGACCGCGAGCAGAACCGGAGACGGATAATTGACAATCTTCAAAACGGACATAAATTTTATTTTGCCACAGTTAAAAGCGAAAACGGAAAGCGGAAAACAGGAAATGCGATAATCGACATTTCCTGTTTTCCGCTTCGTGTTTCTTTAAATTTATCGGCGTTTAATAAAAACCTCAGTTATAAAAATTTCTCCGTCTTTGGCGCGGGCAATGCCGATTCCGGTCGTCGTCCATTCGCCGTCGAGCATATTTTGGCGATGCGACGGCGATTTCAGCCAGTTTTCAACGGCAAAAGAATCAAAATCATCTGATGGCGAGACGGAAAAAAGATTTTCGCCGATTTTGCTCCAGTGTTTTAATTTTGCCGCTTTCGCCCGCTCCAAAACGCTCTCGCCTTTTGAATCGAAATGGCTGAAGAAGTTTTCACGCGCCATTTTTTCGGAATATTCCGCCGCCATTTTTGCCGCGTCATTGTCCCACAACAATTGATTTAATCCGCGTTTCGCCCGCTCCGCGTTGACAAGATTCAACACCCGAAGCGCTCCTTCGTCCGCGTCCGCGACTTTTAAGATTGGGGAATTTTCAGACGCGTTTTTCTTAATTGTCTGGCTGACAGCTTCGCTTTTGAAGACGCACAAAATACCGAAAAGCAAAATTATTGAAATTTTAGTTTTGCCGGAAATGAAATTCATCGTTTATCTCTGATTAACGGACAGATACGAGCAGGAATTTAACAGCCTTCGGATGTTCGGAAGAAACAAAAAGTTTCCTACAATTCCTGTAAGTTACTGTATCTGCGCCATTTTTGCTTTTTCCCTAATCGTCCAGTCGCATAAGATTTTAATATCATTGTCGGAAAGTTCCGCGTTCCTGTGAATCCACAAATAGGAAGGCAGCGGCATTTTTCTATCGCTTATCTGCTCGCAGATTTGCTCTAATTTTCTGTTTTTACGACGTTTTTCGTATGTGTTCCAGACGGAAAAATTAAGTTCCCGCCGTCCTTCGTCGATGTGTCTCGCCAGAAACCAGTTAAACGGCGTAACGTTTGAATACCACGGATAATTTGTTTTATTCGTATGACAATCGACACACGAACGCGCCAAAATCGCTTCGACATTCTCAGGAACTTCGACAGCCGATTCCAATGTTTCGGCTTTGGTTACCGCCGGATTATTTCGCGCCGGACGTATAAACTGGAAAATGATAAAGATTGCAAATACACCGATTACGATTATTTTCAGCGACTTCTTCATTTGATTTATTTACTAACGGCGGTCGGCAGACAAATCAGAATAATAAAAAACATTGCCGGAAGTTTTCCGTTTCGGGTATTATTCAACATATTTTTCCACTTAAATAAACACAATAAAATGTCCGAAATTTTTGCTCTTAATATAGAAGATAATCATTTACCGGAAACAAGTTCAAGCATCGTCGGGCAATTGGGCGAGAAACTGGCGGCTGAATTTCTCGCCCGAAATTCCTACGCGCTGGCTGCGGCGAATTTCAAAGTGCCGGTCGGCAGAAATCTTCGCGGCGCAATCGTTACCGGCGAGATTGATTTGATTGCCTACGACAAGAATATTCTGTGTTTTGTCGAAGTAAAAACGCGCTCGTCCGATGAGTTTGCTTCTCCGCTGGCTGCCGTCAATCTGAGAAAACAACGGCAGATTACACGAACAGCCAGAATGTATCGAAAGATTTTTCATTTAAATTCGGTCGAATTTCGCTACGATGTCGTCAGCATCGTTTTACAAAATAAAAGTTTGCCGAAAATCGAATTATTCAAAGGTTTCTGGAATGAAAGCAAATTCTCGAAAATGAACTGGTCGGATGATTTTTAGTTACTCGCTGATTGATAAAACCCCGAACAAAAACTTGTCTCGAATACAGACGAACAATATAAATTTCGTGTTTGAAAATCACACATAATCGAGGCATCGACCTGAACCCGATATATTTCAAATTCCCTTTAAGTGTTTAATCAAGCGCAATTGCTGAATTATAAATTTAATGGCACGTCTATTGCACTTTTGAAACTTATGCTTTCGAGCTAGCTTTACTAATATTCAGGTTAAGGAGATTATTTATGAATAACGACGGAACAGTAAAAGAAGAATTGGGCGGATTGGGAGACAGAATCAGCGGTACCGCTAAAGACGCGGCGGGCAGTTTGACCGGCGACCGTTCTTTGGAGCGCGAAGGGGAAGCACAGGCTAATTTCGGCAATGCCAGACAGGAAAACAACGATGTTCTGGGAAGCAGCGCTTCGGGCAGCGGCACGACGGGCAGAAGCGGAATGCTGACGGGTATGTTCAGAGACCGCGACAGTGCTGAAAGAGCATACAATTCAGCTTTAAGTCGCGGCTATTCGAAAGACGACCTTAATTTGATGATGACCGACCAGACCCGCGATTCCTGGTTCAGCGGCTCTGATGCCGACGATTCGGGATTGGGAAGCAAAGCGCTCGAAGGCGCAGGCACGGGTTCGGCAATCGGCGGAACGCTGGGCGCGATTATCGGCGGCATTGCCGCAATCGGAACGAGCGTTCTACTGCCGGGCGTCGGCTTAATCATTGCCGGACCGCTTGCCGCCGCTCTTGCGGGTGCGGGCGCGGGCGGCTTGACCGGCGGATTAGTCGGAGCCTTGGTCGGTTCGGGAATTCCCGAAGACCGCGCGCGCGAGTATGAAGAAGGCGTAAAAAACGGCGGCGTCGTTATGGGAATTAATCCGCGTTCCAACGAAGACGCCGATTATTTTGAAAACGACTGGCGCAGTAACAAAGGCGAAAATATTTATCGCTAAACATCGTTTTTCATAAGGAAACAGAAAAAGTCCGCTGAAATTTCAGCGGACTTTTTCTGTTTAAAGATTATCCGAATCACAAAGAATATGCGCCGCTAATAATGGGATCGTAAATTCGTGATGTCCCGTAATCGAAAATCCGCGTCCCGCGCCGTTTGCCGTCGGGCGGCGGACGACGTTCGTATTCGGTCGATAGCTTTGAATAAAATCGAAATTAGCGGTCGTAAAATCTTCAATCGAATAGCCCAGATTGCGCACAGCCGTGAACGCCTTTAAGAAAATTTCCGGCAGCATAACCGCCGAGCCGATATTGAGATAAACGCCGCCGCCGTTTAACTCTTTGACAATCGAACAGAGAAGTTTAAAGTCCGTATGCGAAGTCGCGCCGAGCGCCGCGCCGTCGCTCGACGCGTGGAAATGTCCGATGTCCGCGCCGATTGCCAGATGCGCTGTAAAAGGAATTTTTAAATTATAAGCCTGACATAAAAGCGAAAAATCGACATTAGCGGGCGTTTTCTCCAAAAGCGCTTTGCCCATCGCTTCGCCAAGTCCGATTCCGGCTGCCGTTCCCTGTTTTGCCGCCGCATTTAAAATCTCGCCCGTTTCCCTTGCCGCGCCGAAATCGCCGCTGCCGAGAGTCGCATCGACATCTTCGCTGGTAAATCCGGCAAGCGCGATTTCCGCGTCGTGAACCAGCACCGAGCCGTTCGCGGCGATTGCCGAAACAAAACCTTCTTTCATCAAGTCGATAATAACGGGCGCGAGTCCGGTTTTGACGACGTGTCCGCCGATTCCCCAGATTATCGGTTTTCGTAAATCTTTCGCCTGCCGGATTCGACGCGCAATTTCCCTGAAAGATTTAATCGCCAGCATATTCGGCAGTTTATCGAGAAAGTCCTTTAGCGAATCGTCTTTCTGAATCGGTCTTGAAAACTCGTCAATTGTAACTTTGCTCGGACGCGCGGCGAGTTCGTAGGTTTTTATTTCATCAAAACTTATCGGCTGAAAATTTTCATAAATGGACATATTTTTTTTAAGAACTCAAATTGGATTCGGCGAATCGACTGATTTGTCCGGTGGTTTTTACAAGTCCCGATTTTCGGTAAGTCGTTTTAATTCAGGCGGAAGCTCGCTCTCGAATTCCGTCCGGATATTGGTTGACAGATGATAAAAACTCAGCTTTTGAGCGTGCAGGCACAGCCGCGAAAATTTTTGTCCGCCGTATCGCTCGTCGCCGATTATCGGATGTCCGATATGAGCGCAATGGATTCTCAGCTGGTTTGTTCGCCCCGTTACGGGTTCGAGTTCCAAAACGGTTCTGCCGGAAAGCCTTTCGACGACCTGAAACTTCGTTTCCGCCGTTTTGCCGTCGGCTTTAACATTCCAGCTTTTTTCGTTTTCAAAATATCCGATTGGCTCGTCGATAATTCCTGAATCTTCCGACAACTCTCCGCCGACAATCGCCGTATATTTCTTTTTAACAATCTTTCTTTGAAAGTGATTCGATAAAAAACTCAGCGCTTCGGGCGTTTTGGCGATTACCATTAAACCGGAAGTCTGCCGGTCGAGGCGGTGAATCAAGCCCGGACGGATAAATTTCGAGTAATTTTCTTTTGTCTCGTCCTGCGAATTTATTAAATCCTTATTCAGATAATAAGAAAGCGCGTTCAAAAGCGTGCCGCTTTTTTGTCCCAACGTCGGGTGAACGAGCATATCCGCCGCTTTATCGACGACGATTATTTGTTCATCTTCAAAGATGATTTCGAGCGGAAGCGGTTCGGGTTTCATCGAAGTTAAGGCTTCCAAATCAACCGCAATTTCGACAATATCGTCTTTTTTCAAATGATAACCGGCTAATCCGGCGTGTCCGTTGACGCGGCACTCGCCTTTATCAACCAGATTCCGCAAATAAATTTTACTGACAACCGTTATTTGCCCGAATAAAAACTTGTCGAGACGCGTTTTTTTTACCGTTTCTTCGATTTTGAACTGAAATTTTTCGGGCATCGGCAAATCAAATTTAACCCAGTCTTTCATTAACGAACGTAAAGACGCCCGTCGCCACGCTGACCACGACAAAAGTCGCAATCGCGCGCCACACGGCGTCCGATTCGGTGAATTGCCAAATCGCCAGAATGCACAAAACCGTGCAGACAACCAGCGAAAGCGTGATGACGACAAAAGCGATGCCGCGCACCAGACTCGGATTGATGACGCCGCGCATCTCCGGCTTCGTTTTTACGCGCTGTTCGTTATTTTCTCTTTCCATTATTGATTAAAGACACGGCTTTTTTCCGACTCGAACGAGTAGAAAATGCTTTTTAAATTTTCTTTCCTGTTTATAAATTTTATTATGCTGAATGAATCGTTCGATTACAACAAATCTACAAAATCGTCAAAACCGCCCACAGCGAAATCACCGAGATAACAATCCACAGCAGTACGCCTTGGAAAAGCGGTCGCAAACCGACTTTCCGCAAAACTTCACGCGATAAGCTCGCGCCAATTAAAAAAAGCGTTACGGTCAAACCGATTTTTGCCAGACTGACGAGCCATTCAAAAACAATTACGGGAAAGGTTTCGGGCGCGTAGGTTCGGACGACGGTTGCCAGCAGAAAGAAAAAAATGAAATAAGGAACGGCGATTTTCGTTTTATTGCTGCGGTAGAAAAACGAAAATAAAAGCGCGACCGGCGCAATCCAGAGAGCGCGCGTAAGTTTAACGGTCGTAGCGATTTGCAAAGCCTCGTCGCCGTATTTCGCCGCCGCGCCGACCACTGAACTGGTATCGTGTATGGCAATCGCCGCCCAGATGCCGAACTGGTTTTGCGAAAGATTCAGATAATGCCCGATTAAAGGAAAAATAAAGAGCGCGATTGAATTAAGTATAAAAACCGTTCCGAGAGAAACGGAAATTTCCTCGCTGTCCGCGTCGATTACGGGAGCGACCGCCGCAATCGCGCTGCCGCCGCAAATCGCCGTTCCCGCCGAAATCAGATTCGACGTTTTATCTTTTACCTTGAAAAGTCTTCCGACCAGAAAACCGAGCGCGAGCGTTCCGAAAATCGTCGCGACAGTAAAAAAGAATCCGCTCTTTCCGGCTTTGACCACTTCATACAAATTCATTCCGAAACCGAGCAGAACAACCGACGCCTGTAGTAAAATCTTTGTCGTTTTACTCGTTTGCTTCGGATACGGATTGGCGACGGTAAAAGCGAAAATCAAACCCAAAACAAGCGCAATCGGCGGCGAAACCAGCGGCGTCGCGCAAACTAAAATCAATAAAAGAAAAACGACTTTTTGCCGGGTCATAAAAAGGTTAAGTGCGAAAAATGAAAAGTGAAAAGAAATACAATTTTAACCATTATTTTCTCACACTTTAACTTGCCGTCTATTTTGCTTTCCCCTGATTGGCAATCTTTTGCTCCGCCCGCGCAATCTCGTTGGCATCGCCTAAATAATAATTTTTTATCGGCTTAAGATTTTCGTCCAGTTCGTAGACCAGCGGAACTCCCGTCGGAATATTGAGCCGCACGATTTCTTCGTCCGCGATATTGTCAAGGAATTTTACTAGAGCGCGGAGAGAATTTCCGTGCGCGACGACAATAACTTGTTTTCCCGCTTTGATTTGCGGCACGATTTCCCGCTCAAAATACGGCACGACGCGTTTTACCGTGTCGTCCAGACATTCGGTCTGCGGAAATTCGCCCGCGCCCAAGCCGAGATAAGCAGCTTTTTTTCCTTCGTATCGCTCGTCGGTAACGTCCATTAACGGCGGCGGCGTGTCGTAGCTTCTGCGCCATAACAAAACCTGTTCTTCGCCGTATTCGGCGGCGGTTTCGGCTTTATTCAAACCTTGCAGAGCGCCGTAATGACGCTCGTTTAAGCGCCAGGTTTTCGTCTCCGGTATCCACATCAAATCCATTTCATCGAGAATTATCCAGAGCGTCCGAATCGCGCGTTTCAAAATCGAAGTGTAAGCCAAATCAAAGGAAAAACCTTCCGCCTTTAGAAGATGCGCCGCCGTTTTCGCTTCCTCGCGCCCTTTCTCGGTTAAATCAACGTCTTTCCAGCCGGTAAAACGATTTTCCTTGTTCCAAAGGCTTTCGCCGTGTCTGATTAAAACTAATTTATACATATATTTAGATTGTAAATTGCGGAATTCAAATTACCGCGTTATTAAACACGATAATCGTAAAACTTTTAAACGACAAATCGCCGGGCATCGTTTTCAGCCAATAATTTCCGCACTTCTCCGACCAGATAAAGCGAGCCTGTAACGCAAATCAAAGTATCGGCGAAAAAATTCATCGTCGCGGTATTTAAGGCTTCTTCGGCTGTATTCGTTTGAAAAACATTTTTTGAATCAAAGTTTTCGGGCAGAAATTTCATCAACTCGGCGGTTTCAACCGAGCGCGTGTTGTCGGGCTTCGTAAAAATTATATTTTTTGCTTTCGGAAATAAGATTTCCGCAATTTCTCTTAAGTCCTTATCTTTCATCGCGCCGAAAATCAGCGTAATCGGCTGGTTGACGAATTCGTCGAGATACTGCCGCAGCGCTTTTGCACCGGCGACGTTGTGCGCGCCGTCGAATAATGTATTTTCATAAAATTCGAGCCGTCCGCGATGCGCCGCCTTCGCCAAGCCAGCCGAAATATTATCTTTCGATATTTCAAATCCGAAATCTTTTAATGTTTCCGAAATTTTTAGCGCCAGAGCAGCGTTCATAAATTGATGTCTGCCCGGCAAACCCAAAACTACATTTGAATACATTTCATTTTCGGTCGTAAAATCGGCGCTTAAAAACGGAAAGCCCGATTCGCCGAATTGCTTTTCAACGTGAATTTCCGCGTCTGCAATTTCGGGCGTGACGCCCATATCACGGCATCTTTTTAAAATAACCCGCTCGACTTCGCTTTTCTGAGGCGCATAAAATACTTTTGTGTCCCGACGAATAATTGCCGCTTTCTCGCCCGCGATTTCCGTTAACGTGTCGCCTAAGAATTGCTGATGGTCTAAATCGATTGGCGTAATTGCGGCTATTTCCGCGTTTGCGGCGGTCGTCGCGTCAAATCTTCCGCCCAAGCCGGTTTCTAAAATCGCCAGCTCGATTTCCGCATCGGCAAAAGCCAGCAGCGCGATTGCCGTTATCTGCTCGAAAAAAGTCGGAACGGTTTCCAGACTTTTTTCTAAAACAAGTTTTTCGGAAACATCTTTTATTTTCGTCGCGTATCCGGCAAAGCCGTTTTCGCCGATTTCTTCGCCGTTTATTTTTATTCTCTCGGTTATCGACGTTAAATGCGGCGACGTGTAAAGACCCGTTTTTATACGGGCGGCGCGGCAAATCGATTCGAGAAAAGCGCACGTCGAGCCTTTGCCGTTCGTTCCGGCGATTTGGATTTTCAGATAATTTTTTTCGGGATTTTCGAGCGCGGCGAGCAGTTTTCCGATATTTTCCAAACCGAGCTTCATCGAGGAAACTTCATTGCCGAGACTGAGTAAATAAAAAAGCGAGTCCTGGAAATTCATTGATAAACCGGAGGCGCGGGACTTGTCGATTTCCGTTTCGAGCGCTAAAAATTTCTCTTAAATTTATTATTGTCCGTAACTTCCGGGTTCATCATAAAATCCAAAAGGCGAATAATCGTCTCGCGCATCTGCCGCCGGTCAACAACCATATCGAGCATTCCGTGTTCGAGCAGGAATTCCGAGCGCTGAAAACCTTTCGGCAGTTTCTGGCGAATTGTCTGCTCGATGACGCGCGGTCCGGCAAAGCCGATTAACGCCTTCGGTTCGCCGATAATAACATCGCCGAGCATCGCAAAACTGGCGGTTACGCCGCCGGTTGTCGGGTCGGTCAGGACGGAAATAAACGGCAGACGCGCGTCGTGAAGCTGCGCGAGCGCGGCGGAAATTTTCGCCATCTGCATTAAAGACAAAGTTCCTTCCTGCATTCGCGCTCCACCCGAAGCCGCGAAGATTATTACCGCACCGCGATTTTCGATGGCTCGCTCGATAATGCGCGTAATTTTTTCGCCGACCGCCGAACCCATCGAACCGCCGATGAAGCTCATATCCATCGCGCCCGCAAAGGCGAGATGTCCGCCGATTTTCCCTTCGCCGGTAACAATCGCTTCGGGCAGACCGGAAACTTTTTTCGCCTGTTCGATGCGGTCGATATACGGTTTCGTATCGACGAATTCGAGCGGGTCGGCGCTGGTTATCTCTTCGTCGAGCTTTTCGTAATCGCCCGCGTCGAATATCGAATCGAGACGGCTGCGGGCGTCGAGCCGGAAATGGTAATCGCAATGCGTGCAGACCTGAAAAGATTCTTTTAACTCGCGTTTGTAGAGCGACGCTTCGCATTCGGGACATTTAACGAAAATGCCTTCGGTTTTTACACGCTTTTCTTCGTCCGTCTGCTCTTCGAGCTTCGGTTTGTTTCGGCTAAACCAACTCATTATTGATTTTGGATTTCAGATTTCGGATTTCGGATTAAAACCCGAATCCAAAACCTTTTAATGTATATAAATTATTAAACCTTAATTTTGCCCGATTAGGTTATCACACGGCAAAGAAAAGTCTGAAACGGCGGAGAAATTAAGCACAGGACTTTATCGCAATACATCGAGCATTTCCGAATGAATCAATCCGTTGTCGGCGCAAATCGGTGCTTTGTAGATGCTGAATGGCGAATCGTCGTAATAAGAAACGCGCCCGCCTGCTTCTTCAACCAGCAAAACACCGGCGGCAACGTCCCACGCGCTCAAACCTTCTTCCCAGAAACCGTCGAAACGTCCGCAGGCGACATACGCCATATCAATCGCCGCCGAGCCGTCGCGCCTGATTCCGCGAGCGTTTTGAACGAAACCCGTAAAATGCCGCGCAAAATTTTCGCGCTCCGCAACGTCGTAAGGAAAGCCGGTGCAAAGCAGCGCGTCTTTTAATTTCGCCGTATCGGAAACCTGAATCTTTCTGCCGTTCAAAGTCGCGCCGCGTCCTTTCTCGGCAGCGAAAAGTTCGTCTCTGGTCGGGTCAAATGTTACGCCCAAAACAATTTCGCCGTTGTGTTCGACCGCAATCGTAACGCACCAGCACGGATAGCCGTGCGCGAAATTCGTCGTGCCGTCGAGCGGGTCAATTATCCATTTCCATTTCTCGCCACCGTTTTCAACGCCGTCGTTATCAGACGCTCCCGATTCTTCGGCTAATATCGAATGCTTCGGGTAATGCGATTTTATTCGTTCGATAATGTGTTTTTCCGAGGCGAAATCGGCTTCGGTTACGAGATTTATATCGCCTTTTTTATGAACGGCGATTTTGCGCCCGAATTTTTCGAGTAGTATTTGCCCGGCTTCGCGGGCGGTTTCGATGGCGAAATTTAACATTCGATTACTTTATAAACTTTGTGCTTAATTCAAGAAATTCTTCGATTTGCGCGTTCCAGAAAACCCAGTTGTGAACGCCGGGCAATTGCCGAAATTCGTGCGGTATTTTCTTTTCCAGAAGCAACCTGGAAAATTCGCGGTTCGTGCCGATTAAACCGTCTTCCGTTCCGCAATCGAGATATATAAAGGGCAGAGATTTATTTTTTTCGGCGGACATCTCTTGGACGATTCGGAAAACGTCATTGGCGGCGCGCGTCGGCGAATTTTCCGCGCCGTAGACGCTCATAATCGAATCGGTTAAGGCTTTCCAACTGCCGCCGAGCAGCTTATCGTTCAGCGAAGCGGCTTGCAGAGCGCCGCTGAACGAACCGACGAGCGCGAATTTTTCCGGGTATTTCAAACCGAACTTGATTGAACCGTAACCGCCCATCGACAAACCGGCGACGGCGCGGCTCGTCCGTTCTTTTTTGGCGCGAAAGTTTTTCTCGATTTCGGGCATTAATTCCTCGACGATATAACTTTCGTATTTGTCGTTTTTTACCGTTGCGCTGTTGGTATACCAGCCGTTATCGCCTTCGGGCGTAACGATTATGTAATTGTAGTTTCGGGCGTATTCGCGGAGTTTGGTTTTGTCCGTCCAGTTATCGAAATGTCCGGTCAAGCCGTGAAGCAGATAAACGACCGGATAAAAAGTCGTCTCGTTCGAGATTTTATAATTAGCGGGCAAAACAACGCGATACGGCATCGACCGCGCCATCAGACGGCTCTTTAAATAAAACGTTTTCTCGTAAGAGTCGTCCGGCAGAATTTTTTTAACGCCCGGTTTGATTTGCTGTCCCTGAATAAACATCGGGACGGACAAAATCAACAGCGTCAATAAAAACAAACGAAATTTCTTGAGTTTGACTGCAATCATAAAATTTTTATTTGAAAATTTGTCCGAACCAGCCGCTGCCTTCGTCTTTGTGCGTGATTTGCGCCAGTTCGCCGGCGTCGAGCCAGACGCCGTGACATCGGTTGCAAACGTCCATTTTGATATTTTCATAATCGGTTTCGACCAGCTTGCCGTCGCACTTCGGGCAGTTGAAATCCGAAGCGACTTTTGATTCGCTCGCCAGTTTCGACTTCATTTTTTCAATCAATTCCTGCTCCTGGCGGCGAAAATATTCGTTTTCCAAAGCGCGCCCGCGGTCGTCAAGTTCTATCGACATAAGTTTTTCTCCCGTAAATTTTGTTTGATTTATAAAGCTATAAAGAAAAAATAGCAAACAAACGGTTATCTTCCAAATAACCGTCTGCGAAACTAAATTTCGGTAAATTAAAAAATTATTTTGTGTTTGAAGTTTCCGTTGCGTGAATCGAGCGGACGCGGTGGCGGGCTTTTTTGGCGCGGCGAATCGGGTTGCCGCGTTTGAGATTGGTTTCCGCCCAGGTTGAAACCTGCTTTAACGGATGCCATTCAAAACTTTCGAGCGGCAGAACTTCGCTCGACGCGTCTTTGAGCTTCAGAGTGCCGAACGCCACGAAAAATATCAGACCGTTGAAAATCGCGCCGACCAGAACGACGAACCAACCCGGCGCGAGTCCGACCGAAGCGCGCTGCAAAAACAAATCGAGCAGATTGACTTTTGGGTCGGTGGCGACAATCGGAAACGGATGAATATAAATTTTCAGCGTCCAGCTTAAAGCCAGAAGCACGAAAATCCAGATGTAATTGCTCCGCAGCCGTCTGCCGATTGCTTCCCATTCGCTGATTGTAAAATGCGGCGTAATCAAATCAGCCGAGATATGTTCCGCCCATTCCTTATCCGGCGGAATGGCGCGGTGCGAGAGCATCGGCGCGAAATATCCGGTTTCGAGAACGCGCACGCGGTTTGCCCAGACTTCGTAATAGCGGTAGCGGCGAGCTTCCATAAACAGGAAAATCGAAACCAGAATTGAATTAATCGGAATAGCGAAATGCGGATTGTCGGGCGAGCTGAAAACAAAGGAAAGCGTTGCGCCTGCCGTAATTACAGCCCAGTTCGTCGTCGCGTCCAGACGAGTGCGCCAGACGTTCGAGCGCTGAACTTCGCCGCGATAAAAATGAACGAGCGCCGTGTTAAACTCGGCGGGCGCGAGTTTTTGCGGCAATGAAAGCGGCGTGTTTTTCGGTTTTTCGCTGCGCGCGCGGACTTCTTCGGCAAGCGATAAGAAATCCGCGTTTCCGTCCTCGGCTTCCGGTTTTTCTTCAAACTTTGCGAGAGGAAAATCTCTGTCGAACCGAACCTGGTTTTTCATAACTTAATTGGCAGGAAAATAAAAAGCGGAGAGTTTCTACCAACTACAGTTTTTATCACTTTGGCAGTTTCGATGCAAGAAAAGACAGCGGTCGGCGGTCTGTTTATGAATTTAATTTCATAATAGAAAACCGGCAGCCGACCGCCGACCGCTGCACGGACTTGACAGCCGAATTTCATAAACTTATATTTTTTGTTTGTCTTTAAATTGAATTAATATTTTTCTGATGTTTGAACCGGACGAATTTTGGATGAAGACGGCTTTGGCATCGGCTGAAAAAGCCGGCAGTATCGGCGAAGTGCCAATCGGCGCGTGTCTTGTCGATAAAAACGGCAATCTTCTCGCGGCAGCCGGAAACCGGACGCGTGCGGCGAGCGACCCGACGGCGCACGCCGAAGTTTTGGTTTTGCGCGAGGCGGCGTCTAAAATCGGCAACTATCGGTTGACTGATACAATTCTTTATACGACTATTGAACCTTGCGCGATGTGCGCCGGAGCATTGGTCAACGCTCGCGTTAAACGCCTGGTTTTCGGCGCTTTGGATAAAAGATTCGGAGCGGTCGAAAGCGTTTTCCGGCTCTGCGATTCCGGTTCTTTGAATCATCGAATAGAAATTACGCGAGGCGTTTTGGCGGGCGAATGTCAAAAGTTAATTCAGGATTTTTTTCGTCGAAAACGCAATCAATTACGAATTACGAATTAACAATTACGAATTAAGAGAACGGTTTCTCCGACATTCATAATTTGAAATTTGAAATTCGTAATTATCTCGCGGAGAGGTCGCATAGTGGCTTAGTGCACCGGTCTCGAAAATCGGAGTGCCGGAAACGGCACCGTGGGTTCAAATCCCACCCTCTCCGCCATAATTAAATTACGAATTAACAATTACGTTTGTAAATCAAACATTCGTAATTTCGTAATTCGTTTTTGGAAAGGTGCAAGAGCGGTTGAATTGGCTACATTGGAAATGTAGTGAACTCCAAAAGGGTTCCGTGGGTTCGAATCCCACCCTTTCCGCCAGATATAAACAATTACGAATTATCAATTGAGGAAAACTTTCCGACATTCGTAATTTGAAATTCGTAATTGTTTCTTATGGCTTCAGACTCCGCACAAGGTTTGAGTTGTGAACTCCGCTAGACTGGGAACAGAGCAACGGCAGCAGTTTCAGCTTGTGTTGCGGTTAAGTCTGAAGCCTCCAATTTGTAAAAAAGAAACACGCCGAATCGGTTTATATATAAATCGATTCGGCGTGTTTCTTTTATGAATATTGTAAAAGTTCAGCGCGCAAAATTGTTAACCTTCGATTTTCAAACCCAAACCTTCGGCGCGTTTATCGCCCAATACGAGAAGCCCGCGCAAGCCCGCGATTTTTACGCGTTCTCTCCAGGATTTCGTATTGGTCAGTTTAACGAGCGCGTCGAAGGCTTTCGGGCTTTTTGTTTTCGCCAGCGCGACGGCGGCTTTATCGATTACCGTGTAACTCTGGTCGCCCAAAGCCGACAGGTAAAGGTCGGCGTATTTCGGGTCGCCGGTCGCGCCGAGAAATTCGACGGCATCGGCACGGGTCAAGGAATTCGGGTCTTTGACGGCTTTTATAAAAGCCTGAACCGTCGCATCGTCCGGTTTAACTGCCGTCGTCGCATCGTTCGGAAAAACAATCGCGGCGATTTCGGAATTAGCGGCGCGGCGAAGTTTCCAGAACGAATCGTTCGCGCCCGCATTTCTTAAAGCCGACATAATTTTTTCCCGTTCAGCGCTGTTTGTTTTGGCGATTCTGGAAAGCTCGCTCATCGCCCAGCGTTTGCCGATAACATCTTTGTCATTCGTCATCTGAAAAATCAGTTCATCGACGGATTTAGTAAATTTCAATTCTTTTATCAGTGTGCCTTCGTAGTCGAAATTTACCAGATTCGGTTTCGTATCGACGCTGAAAGTGTAATTATTTTCAGCCTGCGGTTTTATCCAGACGCGTTCGACGCGCGCGCCCGACGGCGTTCCGATTTCTATATCGACAAACGTTTGAAAATATTGAACCTGCGGAAATTCGTTGTTCGGGTCGGTTTTCTGCGTTTGTTTGACATTTAATCTCAACCGTTTGCTCGCGGCATCGTAATTTTGGGAAACTTCAAAAATCGGATGCCCCATTTTATAAAGCCACTGGTCGAAAAACCAGTCCATCGACTCGCCGGTCGATTCTTCGACGGCGATGCGGAAATCTTCGGTCGAAACCGGCTGGTTGGCATTGGAAACCAGATAATGATTTATCGCTTTCCACCAGTTTTCGTCGCCCAGATGTTTGCGAAGCATATGCAGAACGGCGCCGCCGCGCGGGTAAGCGTAACTATCGAACATCGCGTCCTTATTGGCGTAATATTTGGTAATAATCGGGCGGCGATTGCCCGCGTTCCAGGTATTTAAATATTCCTGCTGGTTTGCTCTGACATCGTTGTAAAGAAAAAAGTCTTTTCCCTTCGACTGCTCGTCCCACATCGCCTGAAAATAAGTGGCGAAACTTTCGTTGAGCCAGATGTCGGACCAGTCGCGCGTCGTTACGTAATCGCCGAACCACTGGTGCGCCAGTTCGTGCGATTGCAGCGAATCCGAATCTTCGTCGAGCATTTCGCGCTCGTCGTGAATCATTTCTTCGATTTGCGTCGTTGCGGAAATGTTTTCCATTCCGCCGCCGAAATCCTCGACCATCGCCTGCGAATATTTCGGATACGGATATTTGACGCCGGTTTTCTCCGAGAAAAACCCAATCATATCGGGCAGACGTTTAACGGTCGCCGCAACTTCTTTCGATTCATCGGGATAACCGTAATTGATAATCGGAATTCCGGCGTATTCCTGTTTTACTTCCGCGTATTCGCCGACGACGATTGAAGTCAGATAATTGGCGTAAGGCGTGTCCATTTTCCAGTAAAACGTTCGAGTGTTGTCGCCGTTATCTTTGACGTTCAACAATTTTCCGTTCGATACGACAGTGAACGGTTTTTCAACCGTCGCGGTCAATTCTGTCGTGCGGAAATCGTTCGGCGAATCGTAGGACGGAAACCAGTAGCGGTTAAATTCCGTTTCGCCCTGCGACCAGATTTGGCGCGGCTTGTTCGGATTCTCGGCGGTCGGTTTGATAAAACGCACGCCGCGTCCGAAACTTCCGATTGCCGTTTCCGCGTCCGCCTTATTAACGTAATTGGTCGCGTATTCGATTTTTACGGAAACATCTTCGCCGCGTTTGTATTGGCGGTCGAGCATAATTTCCAGATTATTATCGTTCTTTTTTTCGTCGTAATTAAATTTGAGCGGCGCGCCCGTCGTCAGCGCGACGGATTTTATCGTCATCTGCGCCGCGTCGAGATAAAACCTGTTTAAGTTTTTGAACGGCGTGAAATTAACCGTCGTCGTTCCGAGAACCTGTTCCTTGTCCCAGTCGAAACGCACGTCGATTGCCAGATGTTTAATATCGACATCGCGGCTGCGGACGTAATTGACGGGCGGAAGTTTTTTAACCTTTGCGGTCTCGTCCCGCCGCTTTTCGGGAAGCGGCATCGGGCGCGCCGCCGCAATCTGCGTAAAAGTCAGCAGAAACATCAGAAAAAACGCCGATGCTTTTACGCGAAATGTTTTTTGAATCATATTTAATTGTTTGAATTTGTCGGTTTAAGCTGCAAAATCTTAAGTTTCGGAATTTACGTATGTTTGAGAATGTTTGTTTCAAATCGGTTCGCCGGAAATATTATTTAAAGATTCGGAATCCAGAAGACGCGCGTCCCGTCGATTATTTTTTTCAAACCCAACCGGACGAGTTTATCTTCCGCGACGCCGAGAAACGTAAAATGCGGCAAATCCGAAACGACGGTTTGAAACCAAAAGTGTTTCGCCAGAATCCGGCGCGCGTCGGCGTTATCGAACTCGGCAACGTCGAGCGCGAGCATCGACAAATGCTGCGATGTGCCGGGCGGCGCGACCGAATAAACAATTGATTTCGACAAATCTTTACTACAGAACATTCCTTTTTCTTCCAGTTTAAAGATTTCGGGAATTTGACTGAACGGCGAAAGCGCTCGAATTTTTTCGGCTTCGGCTTCGGTCAGTTTCCCTTCCCGCGTCCAGTGAATCAGCGCCGGATTGACGCGGCTCGCCCACAGCCGCTCGGTGTCGGCGTAACTTCTGCGCGCCGAATCCGCGCCGCGCGGCGTGATTGTCAGATTTTTGCGCGCGGCTTCGGCAATCGCGCTTTTCAGATGTTTCATCGCCGGCGTTTGAAGCTCGATTTCAAAACCGCCGACGATTTCCGTTGCCGCTTCGACGCTTTTCTGCCATTTTTCAACCGCCGCTTCGCTTCTGAAAATTACGGTATCAGGCGGAATCGCGCCGTTCGCGGCAACGAAAAGCGCGCCGTATTCGGCAAACAGTCTTTTCGCCGGACGATTTTTCGGCAATTTAAATTTCGCGGGCAGATTTTTTATAAATTTTGTCGCTGAAAGCTTTTCGCCGCCGTTTTTGCTCATTGAATTAAAAAAGGTTTGTTGTTTAATGTTAAGTAAGCGGACGCGCATTATTTGATAAATGATTTTTGCAGAAACACGCACGTCAGTGAGTGTGTTCTTCGCTTCACGCATTATCGTTTAATTTTGTCCATTTACTTATTTTTAAGAAAAATATCTTGTCGATTTTTTATTATCAACTTAAAATGATTTTTTATGAAACGGATTATTTCAATTTTAAGAAACGCTTTTCTAATCATTTATCTGCTGGCGATTCACTTATTCGCCGCGCTTTTTATTTATGAAAACGCGCTCAAAAAATATATTGTCAAAGATTCGCCGCAAAATGTAATCGTTTTAGAGCCAACCGAAAAGACGAGCGTTCCGACACCGCTTCCCGCTCCCTCAATTCTTGCCGAAGTCATTCCCGCGCCGGAAGAAAACACAAATCAATCGGCGGCAAACGAAAATGCCGTCGAGCCTTCGCTTGAAATTCCCGATTCTTCGGACAAAATTATGATTCCCGTCGTCGGCATAAAACGCGACCAAATCACCGATACTTTTAACGACGCGCGTTCGTCCGGGCGCGTGCATAACGCGAACGATATAATAGCGGCGGGCGGAACTCCCGTTGTCGCGGCGGTTACGGGCGAAATCGTTAAATTCTTCGACAGCGAGCGCGGCGGAATTACGATTTACCAATGCAGCCCCGATAAACGAACGGTTTATTATTACGCGCATCTGCAAAAACGCGCCGACAATCTCAAAGAACACGATTTCGTTAAACAGGGAACGATTATCGGCTACGTCGGCGACACGGGAAACGCCGGCGCGGGAAACAATCATCTGCATTTCGCAGTTACAATTTTAGACGACCCGAAAAACGTCTTTAAAGGCAGGGATATAAATCCTTTTCCGCTGTTAAAAGACGGCATCGAAGCTCATTGATTTACAGTCTTACATTAACGATTTGAAATTTCGTCGAAGGCATAATTATTGCTTCGGCTCAAACGAAATCAGTAAAACTGCATCAAATGAATGCACAAATTTTAAGGAGTTTTTTAATGAAATTTCAGTTTGAGAAGTTCGGATTTAACAAAATAGTCTACATTCTTTCGTTTGCTCTAATCTTGTTCACATTCGGCTGCGAAGCGCCGACCACGACAATTACGACGACCAATACGACGGCTGCCAATACCGCGGCGGCGACGCCTTCGGCAAGTCCGGCTGAGAACAAAGCGGCGGTTCTGCCCGTTACGCTTCCGGTTCTCGACGCGATGTTTGCCGACGACGGTTTCGGCGACGAATTAAAATCGAAATTACAATTAACCGACGAGCAAATCGACAAATTAAAAGCCGCGGCGCACGATGCCGTCTCTAACTTGAACGAAGACGGCGAAAACACGGGTTCGACACGCGCCGCGAGAGAAAAATCGGAGAAACAAATTCGTGAAATAATCGGCGGGGAAAAAACCGCGAGCCTGTTTGAGATGGTCAGCCGGCGATGGAACGGCGGCGATAAACCGGACGACGCGGCAAACGCCAAACCCGGCGCGCTTCCGACCGATACGCGCGTCGTCGTCAACGCGCCCGCTTATCGAATGGACTTATTTGACAACGGCAAACTGGTGAAAACATACAAAATCGGCATCGGCTACCCGGAATTTCCGCTTCCCGTCGGAATGCGCAAAGCCGACACGATTATTTTCAATCCGACCTGGACGCCGCCCGACGAACCCTGGGTCAAAGGAAAATTCGCGCCCGGCAAAAAGGTCGAAGCCGGAAGCAAAGACAATCCGCTCGGTCCGATTAAGATTCCAATCGGGTTGCCTTCGCTGGTTCACGGCGGCAAACAGGCATCGCGGCTCGGCGGTTTCGCCTCGCACGGCTGCGTCGGTTTAACTAACAATCAGATTCAGGATTTCGCGCTCAATATCGCGCGGCTTTCCGGTTCGGAACTGATGCCGGAAGACGTTAAAAATTACGAAAAACAAAAAGAGGAAACAAAAAACTTCAAGCTGGAAAAAACCGTTCCGGTCGAGCTTCGTTATGAAACAATCGTAGTTGAAGCCGGAAAACTGAAAATATTCCGCGATGTTTATGAACGCGGAACGAACACGGAAGAAAATCTGCGCGCCGTTCTCGACGGCTACGGCGTTTCGCTCGACAGCTTAAAAGCGCCGGAGCGACAAAAGATTCTCGACGGCTTAAAGCAGATGGCAATCGACGCGACCGGGCAGCCGGTTGACTCGAATGCGGCGAACGCCAATTCAAACGTCAATCAAAACGCCAATTCAAAAACAGGCGACAATTCAAAGGCTAACGCTAATTCCGACGGCGGTTCCGTAACCAGAACCATTAAAGGAAAAAAAGAAGTCGTTTTTGAGCTTGCCGAATTGAAGGGCAAAGGTTATCCCGCGCCGGTTAATTTAAGTCAGCAGTAAGTTTTTCAGTATCGCGGAGAAAAAGATAATATCTTAAACGGTATTATCTTTTTTTTGTTTTTTCGGCTTCAAACTTCTCACATCCTAAAAGTTTTCTTGCCATAGCTGAGTTTTACCGATAAATTACATTCTTACCAGACATCCGTTTTATCCGAAGATTCAAAATTTAAGATTTGAGATTTACTTTGAATCTGTAACCTGGAAACTGGAATTCCAATATTTAAATTAAGGAGATTTGCCGAAAATGAAAGCATTTGCAACCGAAAACATACGCAATCTGGCTGTCGTCGGACACGGCGACGCGGGTAAAACACAGCTCGTCAGCTCGCTTCTGCACGTTGCGGGAGCAACGATTCGGCGCGGGCGAGTTGATGACGGAACGACCGTTACCGATTACGACGAAGATTCGATTAGCCGAAAAATCTCGCTCAATAATAATTTCGCACATCTCGAATATAAGGATACGAAAATCAATCTCATCGACACGCCCGGCTACGCCGCATTCGTTTCGCACGCGCGTCCGGCTCTGCGCGTCGCCGACTGCGCTCTGGTCGCGGTTGACGCCGTGAACGGAATCGAAGTCCAAACGGAAAAAACCTGGAATTACGCCAACGAATTTCTGCTGCCGCGTTTTATGATTATCACGAAGCTCGACAGAGAACGGGCGGATTTCGGACACGCGCTCGACACGGCGGCGCACAGTTTCGCCCGCTCGATTGTGCCGTTCACGCTGCCGATTGGACGCGAATCGGATTTTCGCGGCGTCGTCGATGTCGTTCATCAAAAGGCTTACGAATTCGATTCAAACGGCAAGGCAAAGGAAATTCCGATTCCCGAACAGGGACGCGAAATTTTCGAGACGACGCGCGAGCGAATCGTCGAACTGGTTGCCGAATCGGACGACGCGCTGCTTGAAAAATATTTTGAAAACGGAACTTTGGAAGAAGCCGATATAATTCCGAATTTGTCCAAAGCCATCGCTGCCGGCAAACTTTGTCCGGTCTATGCGGTTTCGGCGGAAACACTGACGGGACTCGCGATTTTATTAGACCACATTGTCGAATTCGCCCCAAATCCGGCGGCGCACGAAGCCGAATACGGAAATCCCGTCCTCAATAGTTTACTGGACAGACCGCTCCGCCGATACAGCGCGGACGAGCCTTTTTCGGCTTATGTTTTCCGCACGATTGCCGACCCGTTCGCCGGCAGAATCAATGTGATGAAAATCGTTTCGGGAAAAATTTCTCCCGACGCCGCCGTTCTCAATTCGAGCCGCGAATTTGTCGAACGGCTCGGCGCTCTGCACGTTTTGCAGGGCAAGAATCTGGAAAAGGTCGGCGAGGCGCGGACGGGCGACATTATCGCCGTCGTTAAATTAAAAGACACGCAGACGGGCGACACGCTTTGCGACAGAACGAATCCAATCGTTTATCCGTCGGTCATCTACCCGGAAGCGGCGATTTCATTCGCAATCGAGCCGAAATCACGCGCCGATGAAGACAAAATCTCCGCCGCGCTCCATAAAATTCTCGAAGAAGACCCGAGCCTGCATTTCAGCCGCGACGCTCAGACAAAGGAATTCATTCTCTCCGGTTCGGGGCAGCTTCATATCGAAACGGTCGTCGAAAAACTGAAAAACCGCTACCACGTCGAAGTGGCGCTTCATCCGCCGAAAGTTCCGTATAAGGAAACTATCACCGCGCCGGTCGAAGTTCAGGGACGGCATAAAAAACAATCGGGCGGGCGCGGGCAGTTCGGCGACTGCAAATGCGTTTTCGAGCCGCTCGAACGCGGTGCGGGCTTTGTCTTCGTCGATAAAATCTTCGGCGGCGCGATTCCGCAGAATTTTCGCCCGGCAATCGAAAAAGGCATAATCGAAGCCGCGCAGGGCGGCGCGATTGCCGGTTATCCGCTAATCGATTTCAAAGTTACGCTCATCGACGGCAGCTATCACACGGTCGATTCGGACGAACACAGTTTCCGCGCCGCCGGGCGAAAGGCGTTTCGCAGCGCCATCGAAAAAGCTCAGCCGACATTGTTAGAGCCGGTTATGGATGTCGAAGTTTTCTGCCCGCCGGAATTCTCCGGCGATATTATGGGCGATTTAAACGCGCGGCGCGGGCGCGTCGGCGGAATGGACGTGTTCGGCAAACAGCAGGTTATCAAGGCGCAGGTTCCGTTATCCGAAATGCTCGATTACCAATCGAAGTTAAATTCCATTACGCAGGCGCGCGGCTCTTTTCATATACAATTTTCGCATTACGACCGGCTTCCCGGAAATTTATCGGGAAAAGTCATCGAACAGGCGCGCAGCGAAGGCAGAATCCGCGCGCACGATGACGACGACTAGGGTTGCGCGGACAAGCAAACCGGAGCGCGGGCTTCAGTCCGCAAACGGCGAAAACTAATAATCAAAATGCAGCCGCCTGCGATTTTCGATTCAAAGCGAATTTCTTACGCGCGGACTGAAGCCCGTGCTTCTTCAATCAGAACGTTTGATTTTCGGCATTTTATTTTTTTAGTTATTCTTTCAATATGAACCAAACCAAAATCGCGCTTGCCGTCCACGGCGGCGCAGGCACAATTCTCAAATCCGAAATGACAGCCGAGATTGAAGCGGAATATCGCGGCGGATTAAAAATCGCTTTGACCGCCGGCTGGAACATTCTGCAAAAAGGCGGAAGCGCGCTCGATGCCGCAGAAGCCGCCGTCGTCGAGTTAGAAAATTTTCCGCTCTTTAACGCCGGACGCGGCGCGGTTTTTACGCACGCCGGGAAAAACGAAATGGACGCCTGTCTGATGGAAGGCGAAAGCCACCGAGCGGGCGCGGTCGCTTCGGTTCGCAATATTAAAAATCCGGTAAAATTAGCCAGGCTTGTTTTGGAAAAATCCGAACATATTCTGCTCGCGGGCGAAGGAGCAAACGAATTTGCGGCGGAAATGAAGATCGAAACGGCGGCGGACAATTATTTTTTCACCGATATTCGTTACCGGCAATTATTAGAAGCGCGCGCGGCAGGCGTAGTGCGGCTCGACCATACGATTGAGAAGCGGAATTTACCGGATAAATCTGGATTTAACGGGGTTGGTTCGCAGGATTCGTCTGTCGAAAATTCAAAGGTAAAAATGTCGAAACCAATCGGCACGGTCGGCGCTGTCGCCTGCGATTTGAACGGCAGCGTCGCCGCCGCGACATCAACCGGCGGAATGACAAATAAAAGATACGGGCGCATCGGCGACACGCCGCTTCCCGGCGCGGGAACTTACGCCGACAACAAAACGTGCGCGGTTTCCTGCACCGGACACGGCGAATTTTTTATGCGGTCGGTCGCCGCTTACGATGTCGCGGCGCTGATGAAATATAAAAATCTGAGCTTAAACGAAGCGGCAAACGAAGTAATCGAAAAACTTCGCTCCGTCGGCGGCGAAGGCGGTTTAATTGCCGTCGATGCAAAAGGAAACGTCGCTTTGCCGTTCAACAGTTCGGGAATGTATCGCGGTTTTATCACATCCGGCGGCGAAATGAATATTAAAATTTATGAAGATTAAAACTAATTTCACTTCGATTTCTCCTTTTTATAATTTCTCGCACGTTTTACCGGATGTGCAAAAAGGAGCGACAAGCAAACTCGGACAAACGCTTTTCGGCTGAAGCGGCGCGCTTTTCCGAAGTCGGCACTCCAGGCACGCAAAGCAAAAAAGACAAGCCTTTTGACTTGTCTTTTCCATTCTCTAAGCTGCTGCAATTATTGAACTAATTCGAATGCACCCGGCATGATTCGAACATGCGACCCCTTGATTCGTAGTCAAGTACTCTATCCAGCTGAGCTACGGGTGCGTAAAGCAAAGACTAAGACTACAAATCCTGCGCTTTTGTGTCAAGCCTCAGCACAGGATTTTTTTATAAAAACAATTTCAATTTCGGTTTATTTGGCGAAATATCCCTGGCGCGTTCGGGAAATAAGCTCGCCGTTTGTTACCTCGATTTTTATTGCACGCCATTTACCGTTGCGGTTCGTGTCGGCGGGCGCGTATTCGATTGTGTATAACGCCCGCAAATCAGCCGCGACGGTCGCGTAAATTCTGCCCATATCTTCGAGGCGATTGATGGCGTTGAATGTTCCGCCGGTTCTTTCGGCTAACAATTGCAGGCGCGCGCGCGAAGCCGTATAAAGCGCGGTTTGAACCGGCGTCGGTTCGGCAAGGCGCGACGGGTCGCCGGTCGGAAGCGCGAGCGGGTAAATCGTAACCGCCTGATTATCCGATTTGTTCAAAACCGAGTTAAGCCCGGCGCTCGTTTCGGGTTTTATCGCATTTGCGATTTCGGTTTCGCCTGCCTTTTCCAAAACATTTCGGTCAGCATCGCGCAGGCTCGAATCCGCTCCGTCGGTCAGCACGATTATCGCTTTGCGGCGAGTTCCTTCTTTCGACAATTTTTCCAGCGCAAAATCGAGCGCTCTGTAAAGCTGTGTTTTCCCGCGACCGTTTGCTGAATTTATCGAGTTGGCGATTGATTTCCGGTTGACTGTAAAATCGTTTCGCAAATTTACTCTGTCGTTGAATTCGACGACGGCGATGCGGTCTGCGGGCGCGAGCGCGTCGATAAACCGGAAAGCCGATTGGCGAATCACTTCGCGAAAGCCTAAAGTCGAGCCGCTCATATCGAGCAGCATCACAACGCTGAACGGCGCGACCGTCGAATCGAAGCGGGAAATATCCTGCTTTATGCCGTCTTCAAAAAGCGTGAAATTTTCTTTGCCGAGGTTTGTAACCGGGCGTCCCTGCCGGTCTGCAACGCCGACATTCAGGCGCACGATTGAGGAATCGACCTTGATAACGTCGTCGGTTTGCGCCGAAACACTCAGAGAACCGCAAACTGCAATTAAAAATAAAATTATAAGCTTCCTGATTTGCATAATCGATTAGTTGAATAAGACGCGCTTAAACAGACGGCGGTTGCACAAAGCATTATTCCAGATTTTCTTAACAGCGGGCAAGTAATGGTTTATAATGCTTCGCACCCGAATTTTACGGATACTTTTACGTTTATTTTGCGTTTATATCAAAGCGTTACTTTTTATTTTTTTGACCCCGAAGCCTGAAATGGAGAAAGCAAATGTCTTACAAACCTAAATTTTGCTGTGAATGTAGTGAAAAAGTTGAAAGAAAAGTTTGGCATCCGTGGACGAACCGGCGGTTCTGTGAACTTTGTGAAACAAGCTTCGGCATTTACGACAATATTCAAAATACTGCGCTGGTAATTCTGGCTTTGATTTCAATCGTCGGCGTCGGCAATATGTTCAGAAAACCGGAAAAGGAATTAGCGGTTTCTTCAAACCAGCTTCTCGGCACTTACGGAAATACAAATAAACAATCGGTCGCTCAAACGAATCCGCCCGCAAACGCTAATAGAAACGACAATCAAAATACTTCGCCCATAAATCCGCCTAATAATTTGCAGCAGACAAAACAGTCGCTTTTACAGTCAACTCAAAAACAATCGGTCAGCCAATCCGAAAGCCGACCGGCTGAACCGGAAGCGGCGGTTTATTTCTGCGGCGCTCAAACTAAAAAAGGCACGCCCTGCACGCGCCGCGTCCGTAACGGCGGAAGATGCTGGCAGCACGCGGGACAGGCGGCGATGCTTCCGCAGCAGAAATTACTTGTAAGCCAATAAATAAAAAAGTCGGAATCGTTTAACCGAAAAAGGATTTCGACGGAAACTCAAAATAATTTCCCATTAAAAAATAAGCCAGATTCGGCTGTTCGTGCGAGCGGTCGTAGCCGACAAGTTCGACATAAGCGCGCCCGGAAACGGCTTCGTCTTTGTTTTTACCTTTTACATCGCAGTCGCCTTCCCAGTAAATAATCATCGTCGTTCCGCGCGTGTCGAGTTCCTGATTCTGCAAAACGGGCGAAACCGTCAAATCCAAATCGAATTTCGGAACTTTTATAGTCCAGCCGCTCGGATAAGTCGCGTCGGTTTTCGGACTTTTCCAGAATCCGGTCGGCTCGATTGAAAAATCCTCTTTCCCAAGCGGCGTAAAGTCGCCGTTTTTCTCGACAAACGTGCCGCTTGAAAATTCCGAGACGCCGCCCGCGCCGTTGCGAATCTGGTAGCACATCAATTCGGTGTCGTCGTCCAGTTGAATGCTGAACCAATCCCAGCCTTTCTGATTCTGAGTCGGCGTCCACGTGCCGAATTCCCTATCCATCCAGGCAGAGCCTTTAAAGTGTTCGGTTTTGCCGTTCGCCGTCAAATCGCCTTCCATTTCCATCCGCGTGTAGGAAAAATAACGCGATGCCTGACCTTCGTCTTTGAAGGAAACGCCGTCTTTGGCGATACCGTTGAAAACCGGCTTTTTCGTCGGTTTTAATGTCGCTTCAAAAACTTCGTCCGTTCCGATTGTCGCCCGCAGAACGTGCGCGCCGTGCGATTCGCGAACCGACCAGTCGCCGAGACGCAGATGAAAATGTTCCTCGCTCGCCGATGCCGGCGGGTCGAACCAGCCGTTAGCGCTCTTTCGGTGCGCGTAGCGAAACCGTTCGCCGTCGTGTTCGGTTACGGCAAAATGAGCGAAATAAATCGGATTTCCGAAAAGCCTGAGCGGAACGAGGCTGAATTTATCCAAATCCGTGCGGCGTTTAAAGAAAACCAGCTCGAACCCGAAGCGTTTTCCCGAAACGGTTTCGCCGTGTCCGGTGTAATACCACCATTCGGTCTGCGCGTTTTTATGCGCCGCCAAATCGCGCGGCAAAGTTACCGGCTCAAACTCCGTTCCATCGCGCAAAGTTTCGGCTTTGCCGACAAACGTATCGGTCAAACTCTCAAAAAATTCGCCCGCGCCTTTTTCTAGAGTCTTTAAATAATCCTGAATATCGTCCCCAAAATTCTTTTGTTCGCTCATTTTCCCTGTTCAATTCCTTTTTAATTAAAATCTTTAATTATCATAACCGCCGGCAAACACGACGGCAATATTAAAAAATGAATCGATTCTTTAATTAACTTTTTAATAAGTTCTTCGCATTTTCAGCGCCGAACATTTTCTTGTCTTCGGTCGCGAGTTCGCCGATTTTCGTCATTAGAAAATCTCCGATTTCCTTGTGCGCCCGCCGCGAATCTCTTTTTTCGTAAAATTCCGACAAATCGACCGGCTCGCCGAAATGCAGCCGCACCTTTTCGCCGCCGCGCCAGTTTCCCATTATCTGTTCCGGCAAATCATTTCCCAGACCGGCGATAAATACCGGAATTACCTGCGGTTTCGCCGCCATTACGACTTTACCGATTCCGGGTTGAGCAGGCAGCAGTTCATACGGATTATCGTTTAAATTTCGCCTGCCTTCCGGGTGAAATCCGACGACGTGCGATTTTCCTTCCGAAAGAAGCTGGATAAGACGCTGAAGGCTGTATTTGTCGAATTCCCGTTTTTTAATTTCCTTGTCTTCGCGAAAAAAAGGCGGATACATCGCCCACCAGCCCATCACGAAATTGACGAACCAACCGAGCGGCGACGAATAAAAAAATTTGGCGCGCACCGGAAAAAACAACGTTATCGGGCGTTTCGTGCGGCGAAATAAAACGCTCGAAACCGTATACATATCGAAAAACGAGCGGTGATTGGCGACCAGCAAAAGCGGTTTGTCCGCGTCTGTCCGCTCGACGTTTTCGAGTCCGAACACGTTCATCAAATTGTATGTCCCAAGATAAATCCAGAGCGAGCCGACGTGCCGCTGGAAAAAAGTCCAGAAACGCTTCCACGCGCCGCGATTCATTCGATGCGTCAATTGAAAACCGATTTTTTCGCTTGTCGAAAGCACGGAGATTTCCTCGCGTGTCGGCGTGAGAGATTCGTTTTCGGTCAAACGGGAATTTTGTTTTGTATCTAAAATATTTTCAGCCATTCTGAAAACAATTATAGCGCAGAATTATTTATAGGACTTTCTCATTTTTGCAGAAGCCCGCGCATCTGTAAGGCGCGATGATGATGAAGACACACTTACTGACGCGCGGGCTTCTGCAAAAGATGATAACGGACGGATTTATGGTAAATTCATATTTTATTATTCTTAGGACTTTCTCACTTTTGCAGAAGCCCGCACGTAATTAAGGGCGCAATGGTTTTAAGAACACACTTACTGACGTGCGTGTTTCCGCATTCCTGAGAAAGTCCTGATTCTGTTGTTTCAGCAAAGGCAAACGATTTCCGACGTAAAGGTTTCTTCCGGGATTTTTAAAAACCTAAGCCGGAAGCGGCGTGACGGCGGAGATTTAAGAAAGTTTATGAGTTCGGCAGCAAATTTTTTATTCACAACCGCGGGCGTGTTTCTTCTTCTGCTTGTTTTTTACGACATTTACTCGACTATTATCCGCGCCACAAAACATTCGGGTCCGATTAGCGAAAACCTGAACCGCGTGGCGTGGCGGCTGGCAATCACTTTGACGAAAAACCTCGACCGGCGGCGAAGGCATCGCATTTTATCGACGGTCGGACCGCTTCTGATGCCTTTTTTAATCGGAATTTTTATTTTATTGATGATGACCGGCTTCGCGCTTATTTACCTGCCGCGAATGGAAAGCTCGTTTAAGATTGCCGATGAAACGGCGGCAAGTCCTTTTTTGCAGGCGTTTTATTTCAGCGGCGTAACGCTTCTGACAATCGGGTTCGGCGACATTCTTCCCGTTACGAATCTGACGCATATCGCCGCCGTATTTGAAGGCGCGTGCGGCATCGCGGTGATTTCACTTTCGATAACTTACCTGCTGACGGTTTCCGGCGCGCTTGAGCGCAAGCGGACGCTCGCCCTTAAGTTCTATCATCAGGCGCGAATGGGCGCGGACATTTCCGGTTTTATTTCAAGTCATTTCGCGCGCGGACGATTTTACAGTCTGACCGAATCGATGCGCGAATCGACGCGCGATTTACAGGAACTGCTCGAATCGCATATCGAACATCCGGTAGTTCACTATTTTCACCCGGTAGAAGTTTATAAAGGCTTGCCGCGCGCTCTGTTCGTCGTGCTGGAGACGGTCGCCATTCTCAACGCGCATCTCGACGCCGAAATTTATGTCGAAGCCGGCGACCACCCGGACATTCTGATTGCCGGCGGCAGCGTCCGCCACGTGCTTGCCGAGCTGGTTACATCGCTCAGACTCGAAGCGCGCGCCAACGAGCCGTTCGAGACCGAAGCCGAAACGACGAAACGACGGCGCAAATGCTTCAACCGCGCTTTGAAACAATTACAAAATGCCGAAATCATAACCCGAATCGACATCGAGCAGGCGTTTTTTGAATACAGCCGCGACCGCGACGAGTGGGAACGGCTGCTTTATCATTTCGCCGAATTTCTCGGCTACGACTGGAACGAAGTAACCGGCGACCGCGATTTGGAAGACGCCACCGACGACGAAGTTACCGAGCGCCACGAACTGTTAAATAACGACGGTGAAACCGATTAGAAGTTACGCAAAAGAAGTCATCAACCGCCGCAGCTTCTGACCGATAATAAAATCGACGTCTAGACGGCTTTCGTTAAATTCAGCTTTCGCGGTAAATTTCGGAGACGAATTTTCCGCTTAAAAATTCCGTCGGCTCGATTTGGCTTTGCAGAACGACGCCTTTGTATTTGCCGGAGAGAAGCATCATTGCCGATTCGCAGAGCGGCGCGGCGGTCGTTGTTTGAATCGCCCGCAGATGTTTGCCGTTGATTTGGATCGGATTGACGAAAAACGCTTTTTCAATCATTCGCCGCGTGCCTCTCGAATCGAAGCCGTCAACCGACGCGTGAACCAGAACGAAATCGTCTTCGACGGCTGGAACTTCGCGCAGGAATTCGGCTAAGATTTTGCCCGGCAGCGCGTCGTGGTCGATTTCGTTCAAAACATTTTCTTCAATTGTCAGCCGCTCAATCACCGCTTCGACCCAATCGTAATGTCCGACGTGGCGCAGCGTTTTGTAATCCAGACTTTTCGCTTTGTGCCGGAAAAAATCGGGCAAATCAGCCGCGCCGCCGCTCGTCAAATCCGCTTCGTAAGTTCTGCCGCCGATAACGATTCGCTCGCGGTCGCTCAAAGCCGGAACTTGCCGGATTTCAAAATCGCGCAGAACACGCGCCGGTTTAACGTATTCCGTCGCCACGCCAATCGGCGACCACGTGAAACCGTAAAAATGCGGTCGATGCGCGTGCGCCGTCAGCGCGCCGACTTTCATCTCGATTTTCTCGACCGTTTCGACCGCGAAATCCGTTTGAAATTTCCGGTAAAGCGACATCGCCAGAACATTTATAAATCCGGGCGCGAGTCCGGTTTGCAGTATAAATCCGGTTTCGGCGTCTTTGCAAAGGGCGATTATTTCGTCGGTTTCGGCAACGTATTCGGTCAGATTGGCGTAATGCATTTTGAAATCAAACGCGAAACGCGCCATTCGCGGGGCTTGCGAGCCGGGCGAACAGTCGAGCAGGACATCACAAACCTCGAACGCCGATTTCATCCGGTCGCCGATTCCGTCTTTCGTCATCAAAACCGTTTCGATTTTTGAAGTTTTCGCCGAATTTCCGGCGACAAATTCTTTTGCTTTCAGCAGATTCGCTTCGCTCACGTCGCCGAGATAAATTTCCGTTTCGGCGTCCGACCATTCCCGAAGCAGAAGCGCGGCGGCTTCGCCGATTCCGCCCGAACCGGCGATAAATATTTTTTTCGTCATTTTGGATTTATTATCTGGATTCATTATTCGGATTGATTCGATTCGTTCCGGTGAGCTTCTTCGTTCTTTTCGATAGCGGTTAAATTTTTATTGGCTTCCTGGTGAAGACTTCCGACCTCGATATTAAATTCGCCTTCGGCGCGCGCCGACGGATTGCCGGTCAGAATTCCGCCGACGGCTTCGATTTCGCCGACAATGATTTGCCCGATTGCTGACAGGTTTTCGCTCAAGCCGCTTTTCTTTTCTTCCTCATTTTCGTTTGTCATAATTAAAAATATTACATCGAAAAAGCCGACTTTGCGAACCGCCGCGAAATCGGCTTCGATATTCAGCCGCAAAAAATTCCGATTACTCAATTACAGCGCGTTAATCATTTATTTCCGAACCAAAGCTGCAATAAATAAAAAATGTCGTCGCCGAAAGAGCGCGGACTAAAGCCGTCGCGACCCTCTGCCCGCGACGGCTTAATGCGATTTCGCGTCCTTACTTACTCGATATTAAAATATTTCGCCTGCGGATGATGAATGATAATCGCCGAAGTCGATTGTTCGGGATTGAGCTGAAATTCTTCCGACAGTTCGACGCCGATTCTTTCCGGCTGTAATAACTCAAAAAGTTTCGTCTGGTCTTCGAGATTCGGGCAAGCCGGAAAGCCGAAACTGTAGCGCGAGCCTTGATAACCTTGATGAAAAAGTTTGACGAGTTCGGGCGCGTCTTTTCCGGCAAAACCTAATTCCTCGCGGACTTTTTTATGCCATAATTCGGCTAGAGCTTCCGCCGATTCGACCGAAAGTCCGTGAAACAAAAGATAATCGGTGTAGTTATCGGATTTGAAAAGCTCGTGCGCGTATTCGGTGGCGCGCGCGCTCATCGTTACCAAATCGAACGCGACGACATCCATTTTGCCCGAATCAACCGAAGCGAAATAATCCGCCAGACATTGATTTTTCCCGCCGCGCTGTTCAATCGGCTGGCGCGGAAACGTGAAGCGAAGTTTTTCGGTTTTCGCGTCCGTTTCGTAAATTATCAAATCGTTGCCGCTCGATTGGCAGTGAAAATAACCGTAAACAACCATCGGCGTTAAAAGTTTTTCGCGCTTGGCTTTTTCCTTAACCGCCGCAAACTGCGGATAAACCGTTTTTTCAAGCAACTTCGCGTAATCTTCTTTCGACGATTTTCCCTGTTTATACTGCCATTGACCTTTGAAAAGCGCGGTTTCGTTGATGAACGCGAAAACTTCGTCCAAATCAACGTCTTCAACAACTTTCGAGCCGTAAAACGGCGCGTTGGGGATTTCGACATCAGTTGAAATATCAGATTTCGTCGTGTGCGTCGTATCTCCCGAAATTCTCGAACGGACACGCGCCGCCTGCTTGCCGATTTTCGCGTCCTCGCCGACCAAATCTTCGGCGTCTTCAACCGTCTGAATCGTCGCCTGTTCTTCGCTGTTTCCGCTTGCCGCAGCTGCTTTTGTTTTCTCTGTATTCTCTGCGGCAAAATCTCCTTTCTGCGCCAGCAAATCCATTGCGTGCAAACCGTCGAAAGCGTCGCGGGCGTAAAATAACTTGCCGTTGTAGAGCGGAACAAGCTCGCTATCAACATATCGTCGATTCAAAGCTGCGCCGCCTAAAACGACCGGAACATTGATGCCGCGCTCGTTCATAATTTCGAGATTGTCGCGCATCACGAGCGTTGATTTTACAAGCAAGCCGCTCATTCCGATTGCGTCGCATTTCGTTTCTTCAAAGGCTTTCAAAATTTCGTCAACCGGCTGCTTGATTCCCAGATTGACGACTTTATAACCGTTGTTTGTCAAAATAATATCGACCAGATTTTTGCCAATGTCGTGAACGTCGCCTTTGACTGTCGCCAAAACCATCACGCCTTTGCTTGATTCGCCTTCGACCTTATCCATAAACGGTTCGAGAAATTTGACCGCCGTTTTCATAACTTCCGCCGACTGCAAAACGAACGGCAGCTGCATTTGTCCCGAACCGAAAAGCTCGCCGACCGTTTTCATTCCGTCGAGCAGAATATCGTTGACGATTTCAAGCGCCGGATATTTTTCGAGCGCGAGTTTTAAATTGTCTTCCAACCCGACTTTTTCGCCGTCGATAATGTGATGCTTTAACTTTTCTTCGATTGAGAGATTGCTGACATCGACTTTCATCGAATTTGCGGTTTTGCCCAAAAACAGCTTCGTAAATTCGCCGAGCGGGTCATACGTGCAGATGTCGCCTTCAAATTTTCTCCGGTCGTAAATCAAATCGAGCGCGACTTCGATTTCGTATTCGTTAAACCGATTGAGCGGCAGAATTTTCGATGCGTTGACGATTGCCGAATTCATTCCGGCTTCGGCGCATTCGTGCAGAAAAATCGAATTAAGGACGACGCGCGACGCCGGATTTAAGCCGAACGAGATATTTGAAACGCCCAGAATTATATTCGCTTCGGGCATTTCGGCTTTGATTTGTTTGATTGATTCAATCGTCGCCTTCGCATTTTCGCGGTCTTCTTCGATTCCGGTCGAAATCGGCAGCGCGAGCGGGTCAAAGAAAACATCGTGTCCTTCAAAACCGAATTCGACGGCTTGTTTATAAGCGCGCCGCGCGATTTTCAATTTCCCTTCCGCCGTCCGCGCCATTCCTTCTTCGTCAATCAAACCGATGACAATCGCCGCGCCGTATTCTTTCGCCAATTCCAAAACCTTTAAAAATCGTTCTTCGCCGTCTTCGTAATTGGTCGAATTCAAAATACATTTGCCGCCCGCCAATCTCAAACCGGCTTCCATTTTCTGCCACTCGGTCGAATCGAGCATCAGCGGAACTTTGACGTTCGTAACGAGCCGCGAAACAAGCTCGTGCATATCTTTTTCGCCGTCGCGCCCGACGAAATCGACATTCACATCCAAAATATGCGCGCCTTCGCGTTCCTGCTCCTTTGCAAGCGAAACAAGTCCGTCCCAATCTTCCTTTTCGAGCAAATCGCGCATCTTTTTCGAGCCTGATGCGTTTACTCTTTCGCCGACAATCAAAAACGAATTGTCCTGCACATACGGCTGCTGAATAAAAATTGACGAAGCCGACGGAACTAAATCGGCGTTGCGTTGTTTCGGCGAAATTCTTCCGACCTGTTCAACAACTAACTTCAAATGTTCCGGCGTCGTTCCGCAGCAGCCGCCGACGATATTCGCGCCGAAATCTTCGGCGAAATGCAGAACCTGTTTCGTAAAACTTTCCGGCGTTTCGTCATAAAACATCGCGCCGTCTTTGACTTCGGGCAAACCGGCGTTCGGCAAAACCGAAACCGGAAGCGGCGCGTTTTCGCACAGATATTTCAGACTTTCCGCCATTTGTTTCGGACCTGTTCCGCAATTCATACCGATAACGTCAATCGGAAACGGTTCGAGCGCGGTTAAAGCGGCGGAAATTTCCGTGCCGTTCAACATCGTGCCGAAAGTCTCGATTGTTACTTGCGCAATGACGGGAATTTTCACTTTCTTTTTGGCGAAAAACTCAAAAATCGCGGCAAGCGCGGCTTTCGTCTGCAAAATGTCCTGACAGGTTTCGACAATAAACATATCAACGCCGCCGTCAAAAAGCCCGCGAACTTGTTCACGATAATTTTCCTTCAAATCAAGAAAAGAAATATGTCCGAGCGTCGGCAGTTTCGTTCCCGGTCCCATCGAACCGGCGACAAAGCGAGGTTTGTCTTTTGTCGAAAAATCATTGGCGATATTTTTCGCCATTTGCGCCGCTTTCAAATTCACGTCATACGCTTTATCGGCAATTCCGAACTCTTGCAAAACAACCGTGTTTCCGCCGAAAGTGTTCGTTTCAATAACGTCCGAGCCGACTTCCAAAAACGCGCGATGCACATTTAAAACCGCGTCGGGGCGCGTGTAAATCAAATTCTCCGAACAATTCTCAAAATTCGCGCCGCCGAAATCCTCAAGCGTCAAATTCTGCGCCATCAGGTTCGTTCCCATCGCGCCGTCGAAGACGACGATTTTTTCTTTTAATAAATCTAAAAATTTGCTCATATAAATTAAAAAAACTCCGCGCCGAACAAGCGCAGAGTTTTCGTCAAAATTATTCAGTTGAAACTCGTAGCTGTTTAGCGATTATTTTTCGTGGTCGCAAGTCGCCGTAACTCACCACGCGTCTGAAGTTATAAAGTCTAACGGCAACGGCATTAACAGTCAAACTTAGAGCCGAAAAATAGAAATGTGAACTGCTTTCCTTAGAAAACAGTTCACATTTACCAGTTGAAAAATGAATGGAAGCTACTTGATTTTCAATGTGGGGTCGCCCAGTAAAACCCACGACAGGCGCACGTCTCGCCCGCCGCTGATGCTGGTTTTGGCGTCTCTGATTAAATCGCCGAGACGGTTGAAATTTCCCGCGCCGAGCTGCGCGTAAAAACGCGTCGCCATTATTTCCTGTATATCGGGCGTCGTCAGCCCCGAAGACGCCCACGCCGCAACCGCGCCGTTCGGTTCTTTAAGCATCGCTTCGGCGAGACCGTCGCTTGCCGCTGTCGGGTCGGCGCTGATGAAATATCCGTTTAAACACGTCAGCATCGTAAAAATCGAGAGATTGGCGTTGGTAATCGTCGGCGGTTTTGTCGGGCTGGAAGTTTGGTTTCCGGTAAAATCGCTTTTACCGAGAAACCCGTCATTGACCCACGCGGACGCCGTGCCGTGACCGGAATAATTGACGAAAAACCTGCCATTGTTTATCTCGCTCAAAAGCCTTGTTCGGGCGTCCGCATCGACGCGGTTAATCATAATGCTGTTGACTGTCTGCGGCAGCTGATTGCGCACTCTGAGGCTCAAACCTTCAAAGTCGTAGCCGTTCGGCACATCGCTGGCAAAAATCACGCCGCGGCTCAAACCTGCGGCGGCGGTCTGCTCGAAAGCCGTAACTTTATCGAGCAAACGGGTTACGGTCTGCGCGTCTCTGACCGGCAGCCTGCCGACTGCCAGTTCAGCCAGCCCGTCGCCGTTAAAATCCGCCAGCGCGTCATCGCTTCCCGTTTCGGTGTAAAGCGTGTCAACCAATCTGGTCGGAATAAAATCTTCGACTCCTCTGCCTTCGTTATTTTTCGGGTCGTAGGTGGCGTCCCCGATTAGTAAAACGTATCTGGGTTTCGTGTTCCAGTTTGCGGAAGCGTATTGCAGAAAATTTCTGATTGCCGACGAACTTAGAACGCCAAAGTTAAATTCGTCGTAAATATCTTCTATATCAACGACTTCGACAGAGAGTCCCTGCGAACGGCGATAATTCGCCCAGTCGTTCGCCTGCGCCGCCCAATTTTTGTGCGTAACGATTATCAAATCGGCGTTATGGTTTGCGGAAGTCCATTCGGAAGGCTGATTCGGAGAAATGAAGACCGGCTTCGAGACTGCCGAATCTTCGACCGCAAACATCACGCGACCGCGATTGGAAGGCAGAAAAACGCGAAACGCGCCGTCGGCGGCTTCGATTTGCAGATCGGTGATTAAAACCGGGTTTCCGCTGTCGGTAACGTCGAAAACACGTATGTTCGGCGAAGTGAAATTTCCCGCGTAAGCCGCGCGGTAATTATTCGTATAGAATGACAGGCTGTTCTGCCGAGCCTGATATTTCCGCCTGTAGCTGAATTTTATCGATTCGACCAGGCTGACATCGCCGGAATCGATGGTTTTTACCTTAACGGCGTTCGCGCCTTCGACTAAAAAGGAAGTGGGAATATTAAACGTTCCTTTTGCCAAATTGCGTAAATTTCCGCTGACCGTCCCGATTTCGCGGTTATTAACGGAGACCAGCGTTTGATGACGAACAAGAGTCGAGCCTTGAAGTCCGATGTCAATCTTCGTATTCGTCGACGAGAAATCAATGCCCGTTAAATTAACGTCGAAACTTGTTTCAGTAGAGCTGACGATTGTGCCGAAAAAATTTTCAGTCTCGCCGTTTAAAACATTGCTGAGATAAATTAAACGGTCTTTTTTCGTAACCGACTGCGAATAAGCGGCGGCGATTATCCGTCCGCCGGCGGCGCGGCGGCGCGTCGTCCCGATGCGCTTGCCGGGCGTCGCGACGGCTAATAAAAAATAAGTCTGAGCGTTGGCTTCGAGCGTATCGATTCCGCTGCCGTAAAACTCGACGTAATCGCCGCCGCCGCCAATCGACACCGGCTGCTCGATGCCGTTCGCGTAAAGCTGCCACAGTTCGGGCGCGGCGGACACGTCGAAGCCGTTTGCCTGAAGCTCGGCGCGGGTAACGCGGTAAATTCCTTCTTTTTTCACTCCGATTCTGACGCCCCGCTGAGCCGCGACCCATAATTGTTTCGCCGCGTCGGGTTGCGCGCCCGTCAACCGGACTTCCGACTGCAAATCAGACGGCAAAACGTTTTCGTCCTTTATATAAAACGGGCTGGCGGTTTTTGCCGCCGATTTCAGCGCGGACGAAGAAATTCCGGCGGCGGTCAGCAAATCATCGACATAAACGGGAGAAACGACGCTCGAATTATATGTTTTTCCGCTTATATTCACGCTTTCGATATAATACGAGGAATTCAAATCTCCTTCGGCGTCGAAAAACGAATATTTTCGACCTGCCGACAGCGCTTCTCCCGTTTCGAGATACGCGCCGGAAATAAACCGCTCGTCAATCGCCTTTTTGCTTCCATTGCTGATTCGATAGACGGAAAAGCCGAGATTATTCGATTCCAGGACGGTTTCCCATTCGATAAAAACGCCGCGCCCGTCCGAAAAGGCATTGATTTTATTATATTTTACCGGAACTCTTTCAGCCTTCGGAATTCGTCTTAAATCCGGGACTCTCTGCGCGCCGACCGGCAGTCCGGTCGATACCACGAAACACGATAAAGCTAACGCTGTCAACAATTTTTTCATAAATATTACGAACTCCATAGAGAAGGCGGAAAAGCTCTGAAACCGGCGACGAGGGGAAATTTCAGATTTCAGTTTTGGAAATCATCGAACTATTAAACTAATGGAAAACAGGATTTTATACTCTTTTCCGTTTAATGCCAAGAAAAAACGAACGGAGCGGCATAATTTTGATTTATATAGGACTTTCTCAAATGCGGAAACACGCACGTCAGTAAGTGTGTCTTCTTCTTCATCGCGCCGAGCTATCGTGCGGGTTTCTGCAAAAGTGAGAAAGTCCTAATTGATTCATACTTTTGTTGTATTATCGAAATAAACATTTAAAGTCTCTTGAGACGCTTATGAACAAAATCAAAAAATTTACAATTTATCTTTTCGTTATTTCTCTTTATTTTTCGGTTATTCCCGCGAAAATAGAGATTAGAGCCGCCGCGCCCGAACCGTCGCGCGGACGACGCGCGATGGTTGCGTCGCAGTCGAAACTGGCTTCGGAAATCGGCGTCGATGTGATGAAGCGCGGCGGAAACGCGGTTGACGCGGCAGTCGCCGTCGCGCTGGCGCTGGCGGTTACTTACCCGGAAGCGGGAAATCTGGGCGGCGGCGGTTTTATGCTGATACGGTTTGCCGACGGCAGGACAACCGCCGTCGATTACCGCGAAATGGCGCCGCAGGCAGCGAGCCGCGATGTTTTCATCAAAAAGAACGGCGATTTGATTGAAGGCGAAGGTTCATCAAGAGTCGGTTATCGCGCGTCGGGCGTTCCGGGAACTCCGGCTGGTCTCGATTATGCGTTTAATAAATACGGCTCGAAAAAAATTAACTGGGCGCAGCTGGTCGAACCGTCGCGCAGGCTGGCGACGGACGGGTTTGTTTTATCGAACCGGCTGGCGAATCTTTTCAAAACTTACAGGGAAACTTTAAGCAGATACGAAGACAGCAAAAGAATTTTTCTCAATAACGGGAAATTTTTTGAAGAAGGCGATGTTTTAAAACAGCCCGAACTCGCACAAACTTTGTCGCGTATGGAAAAAAACGGCGCGGGCGAATTTTACACGGGCGAAACGGCGCGCCTTATCGCCGCGGATATGAAAGCGCACGACGGTTTGATAACGCTCGACGATTTGAAAAATTACCAGCCGAAAGAACGCGTCCCGCTTCACGGCAAATATCGCGGTTACGAAATTATAACGATGCCGCCGCCGAGTTCCGGTGGAATCGTTATGCTGCAAACTCTCGGAATGCTCGAAAAATTCGATTTGCGCTCGATGGGTTCTGCGTCATCGGAAAAATATCACGTTTTAACCGAGAGCCTGCGGCGTTCCTTTGCCGACCGCGCCGAATATATGGCTGACCCGGATTTCGCCGATGTTCCGACCGCGCAATTAACGGATAAAAAATACATCGACGCTCGCCGCGCGACGATTGATTTGACAAAGGCTTCGCGCAGTTCCGACATTCGCGCCGGACAGATAATCGGCAAAGAGCCGACTGAAACCACTCATTTTACGATTGTTGACCCGCAGGGAAATGTCGTAACCAACACCTACACGATAAACGATTTATACGGCTCGCGCGTTACGGCGAAAGGCACGGGCGTTTTATTAAACGACGAAATGGACGATTTCGCGGCGCGTCCCGGCAAAGCTAATTTATTCGGCTTGGTGCAGGGCGAGCGCAATAAGGTCGAACCGAAAAAACGCCCGCTTTCTTCGATGACGCCGACGATTGTTCTGCGAAAAAACGGCTCGCTCTGGTTTGCTTTGGGCGCGCGCGGCGGACCGCGAATCATTACCGCCGTTCTGCAATCAGTAATTAACGTCATCGACCACGATATGAATATTCAGGAAGCGATTGACGCGCCCAGAATACATCATCAATGGCTGCCCGACGAAATCGTGTCCGAGCCGTTCGGTATGAGTTCGGACACGCGCAGAGCATTGGAAATTCTCGGTCATAAATTTTCCGTTTTGCCCGCCAATATCGCTTCGGCGACCGGAATAATGATTGACGAAAAAGGCGTCCGGCTCGGCGCAATCGATTCGCGAAGCGACGGCGCTGCAATTGGATTTTAATGAGAGCAATGGGAGCGCGGGCATTCTGCCCGCATCGAACGCTTTCGAGCGTTCGCAAAAGTTTAGATAAAATTCAGGATTTAATTTTATTGAGTATTTTCAGATTGCTCGCGCCGGTCTTCGCGGCAGGATGCCCGCGCTCCGACGCCGCTCAATATTTTTTCATATTAAAAGATACTCAAAACTGTGATAATCTTGAAAAACAATTTAATTCTTTGGAGGAAATTATGAAGTTTCTAAATAAAAACACCGTTTTAGCCCTGTCGATTGTATCGCTCGCCGGATTCGCGAGTCTGGGTTGCCAGTCGCCTGCGACAAACGGTACGACAAATACGGCGATTGCTAATACAGACGCAAATTCAGTTGCTAATTCGGCAAATACGGCTACCGCGGTTGCAAACTCGGTAATTAACGTCCCGACCGGCTCGGCAATCGACGCCAAGGAACCGGAAAAATATCAGGCGACGGTTTTGCTAAAACTCGAAACGGCGGGCGCGCAGAATCCCGCGTCGTTTCCGCCGATTAAAGCCGAAGTTGCCAGAAGCGGCAACGACCGCCGGATGGAATTTAAAATGCCAACGGGCGAAACCGTCGTTTATCTCGACAAAGGCGGCAGACAGCTTCTCATTTCGCCGCAGCGCAAACAATACGCCGAGCTTAACAAAGAATCGGTCGGCTTCGATGTCCGAAGGCTTTTGATGCCGGAGCAAATCGTCAATCAATTAAAAAATATGAAAGGCGTCGAGCAGGTCGGCGAGGAAAAAATCGACGGGCGCGACGCAATCAAATATCGTTACGGTTCGACGACAAACACGCAGTCGCAAGCCGGACAGGTCAACACCGAATCGTTTATTTTCGTCGATAAGGAAACCGGCTTGCCGCTTCGCTCCTTTACAAACGCCGCCGCGCAGGGCAACGTGCAGGGCGTCAACGCGGTCAATCTCGTAACCGAAATCAACAACATTAAAACGGACGTTGACCCGAATCTTTTCAACGAGCCGACCGAGTTTGCGAAAGTTCCGCCCGAACAGATTCGCAATCAGATAAACGCCATTTTCAGCGTCGCCGCCGCCGTTATCGGAAATATGATGAAGTCGGTCGACGCGCAAACGCCGACGCCGATTCCGTCGGCAACCGCAACACCGGCGCAGTAAATTAAAGGAAACAACAATGAGCAAATTTTTACTAATCTTATTGGGCGCTGTCGTCGGTTTAATCATCGGCGGCGCGCTGGTTTTCTTTTATTTCGGCGGCGCGCCGAGAGCGTCGGAACTTCCCGGCGCGGCTATTCAAGCGCCCGACCCGAATGCGCCGGCGCAGGCGACGGCGACGATTTCGATTAACCAGCAGTTTTTCGATACGGTTCTCGGAACGATTTTCCGCGATATGAACGCGCCCGCGTTTCCGCTTAATCTGACCGGACAAAACGCCGTCGAATCGAATGATTTCAAAGCCGAAAAAGTCGCTTTTCAGCAAGGCGGCGAGTGCGCGGGGAAAATAACGCTTCTGCCCGAAGGCAGCGGCGTTAAATCCAGCGTGCGGCTCGAAGACAGCAAAATAAACGCGCCGCTCGCTTTTACGGGCAGCACGGCGGTTTTCGGACAGTGCATTCAATTTGCGGGATGGGCGCAGGCGACGATGAATCTGCGGTTCGACGAAGCGCAGCAGACGGTTTTCGGACAGCTGCAAATCGACACGGTAAATCTCGACGGTGTAAATCCGGTCGTCAGCGGTTTCGTAACGCCGATTGTGCAGACTTCTCTGAACAACCGCGTCAATCCGATTACAATCCTGCGCGGACAGCAAATCGCATTGAATCTGCCGATTGCCGCCACCGGCGGAACATTAAAAGCGCAGGTCAAAGACGTTCGCGCCGAAGTTAAGGAAAGCGCTTTAAACCTTTTTATCACCTACGATTTTCAGGGTTTAAGAGAAACTCAGCCGGTTCAGTAGAAATCGCGACGGCAAAAATGAAAAAAGGGAAAGCAAAACTGCTTTCCCTTTTTTCATTTTCGGAATATTACAAATTTAAGAACGGTTATTTTTCGATAAATAATTCGCCGCTAAGGACGCGATGTCGTCCATCGAGCTGCCGTCGTTGTTTGAATCCATATAGCCCATAATCTTTCCTAAGATTGAATTGTCCGTCGATTGAATCTGCTGCTGCTGCTGACCGAGCATATCGGACAGACCGCCCGCGTCCAAACCCTGCTGCTGTTTTTGTCTGCCGAGATAAGCCATCACAATCGGCGCGAGAACAATCAGAATCTGCGCGATTTGTCCCATATCGAGACCGGAATTTTTGCTAATCTGCTGCGCGACCGCGCCCTGTTTCTGTCCGAAAATATGTCCGAGAATTCCGATGCTGTCGCTCGAATCGGCACTTGAATTGTTCAGAAAACCGCCGAGATTATCTAAGATTCCGCCGTGCCGGTTTTTATCGAGCGTGTTCGCCAGACTTTCCGCGCCCTGCGGATTGGCGGCGTTATTCGCCAGGCTGTTAAGTATCATCGGCAGCGCGAGCTGAATGGCGCTGCTTGTTTCCGTCGGATTCGCGCCAATCATCTGACCGATTTGGTTGGCGGTTTCATTTCCCTGCTGCTGTCCGAGTAAATCTTCCAGTGAAAACATAATTTTCTCCCTTTGTTTTGTCTGTTTTTTAGAAATATTAGCAGATAAATGAATTTTTGTCTTATCGCGTGATAAATTGATTTCAAGTGTGCTGAAAATTTCAAAGACGAAAATTCTAATTTATTCAATAGGTTTAATCGCCGCCGCCTGCGCCGCGCTCTATTTTATTTTTCCATTCGAGAAGGAAAACAAAAGCGCTCCGTTGACAGACGTTAGAACGATTTACAACCCGAAATTCAAATTCGGCGAACCGTTCGGAATCGTCGAAAAGAACAATGAGATTTTCGTATCGGACGGCGAAAGCGGGAAAATTTGGCGAAGTTCAAATCGACTTGATTTTGCGATTCTCTCCGACAAATTCGATACGCCGTCGGCAATCGCGTTTGACGAAAACGGTGATTTAATCGTCGCCGATTCGGGCAGTCATACGATAAAAAAAGTAAAAATCGAGAACGGTGAAACAGAAATCATCGCGGGCGTCGAAAATAAATTCGGCTTTGCGGACGGCGAATCGAAAAACGCGCTTTTCAACGCGCCCGTCGGTGTCGCCGTCGGGCGAGACGGCAAAATTTTCGTCGCCGACACTTATAACGATAAAATTCGCGTTATCGAGAATGGGCGCGTTTCGACAGTTGCCGGAAGCGAGCGCGGATTTGCCGAAGGCGTCGGCGCGTCGGCGCGATTCGATACGCCGTGCGGAATCGCGGTTTTGGAAAACGGTGATTTAATCGTTGCCGACTCGAAAAACCGGCGTTTGCGAATAATCGAATCGGGCGGAAACGTATCGACTCTGGCGGGCGACGGCGAGCAGAATTCACGCGACGGATTTCCTTTAGATTCGAGCTTTGTCGAACCGCTCGCAATTACGATTAACAGATTCGGCGTCATTTATATCGCCGACGGCAATTCAATTCGCGTTCTCAATCGCCGCTTTTTTCCGTTCGTCGAAACAATCAGCGGCACGAAACGCGGTTTTGCCGACGGTAATCTGCGCCAATCGCGTTTTAATCGCCCGTCCGGTTTAACCGCCGACAGCGCCGGTAATTTATACGCCGCCGATTCTGAGAATCAGTCAATCAGGATTTTAACGGGCGAGCAAATCGGTAAGGAAATTACGCCCGAAGAAATAAAAACTCTGCGCGTGTCGCCCGAAGAATTCAGAAATTTGAGCGAGCCGCGCTGGACATTTAATCCGCCGGACAAAGCGCGCGACGTTGCCGGAACAATCGGCGAAATTCGCGGCGCAGTTTCCGACGAAAAACGGGCGTGGTTTCACAACGGCTTCGACATCGCGGGCGCATACGGCGAAACGGCGCGGTTTGTCAGAAGCGAAAAGGTTCTGCGCCCGTCGGCGGCTGAGAATTTCGCGACTTTGCGCGAGCTGCTACGAATGCCGAGTCTCGGCTATATTCACATTCGTTTGGGGCGCGATTCTTCAAATAAACCTTTTGACGACGAGCGTTTTCAGTTTTCTTACGGCGAAAACAAAAAATTAACGGGCGTGCGCGTCCGGCGCGGCGCGAAATTCGACGCGGGCGAAGCAATCGGAACATTAAACGCGTTTAATCACGTTCATTTAATCGC
>JBBPXZ010000054.1:0-35673 GCA_038200355.1 Pyrinomonadales bacterium
TAGATTTATTCCGCCGTTTGAAACAATATACGGGTCAGCCAGAAAAACGATTTGTCCCGAACCGAAAGGGAAATCGACGAGCAGATTTTTTTCATTGTCCGCAACGTGAACAACCGGCGCTGTCAAAGCAGGCGTTTCGACTGTTTCGCCTTCGACGTTTTGCGGCGACACGGAATTTTTTCCGGCGCGGATTTCATTCGGCGGATTCGCGTTTGCCGGTTTCGATACGGTGTCTTCGTCGGAAAATCTTTCGATTTTAATTGAAGATGCCAGCTTCGACGGCTGAACGGCGTTCACCCGCGCCGTAAAAACTGTCGGCTGAACCGGTTTTGCCGCGGCGGTTTTTTCCGTCATTTGATTCGGGTCGGAAGGGTCGATGCCGGAAATCTGCTGCGGTTTCGCGGCATCGACCGAAACATTCCAGTCGGCAGTTGTTTTTATCAATTCTCCGGGCGGCTCGCGGTCGATAATCACCAGCTTGTTGCCGAGCGAAACCCAGTTTAGAAGCTGTTCGATTTCTTGTCCGGTCAATTCACGCCGTGTCTGCCCGACGATTACAAAAGTTGACGGGTTGTTTTCATTGCCGGAGGCGAGCGCCGAAAACGGCTGCTGCCAGCGAAGCGGCTTTCTGCCCGTTTCCGCCAGCAAATCGTAAAAGGCGCGTGTGCCGGTCGCGCCGTTATTATATGTCGAACGATTCGGCAGCATCTCGGTGTCCGGCGTTTTTTCCTTCTGAACATACGTCGCTGCGTTAAGCCCGACAAGCAGAATCGTCAGAAAAATCAAACCCGAAATTATAAAAAACTGCTGCCTCATTCTTTGGAGTTTATAGAGTTCTTAGAGTTCTTAGAGTTTATAGAGTTTGTAGAGTAAAGAGTTCGCAGAGTTAAAGGAATTTCCTTTTACTCTATGAACTCTATCAACTCCACGAACTCTATAAACTCTACGGACTCTATAAACTCAAAACTTTTTTATACCCGTCCTTAAATTCGTTCCAGTCTTTTTCAGCGACCGATTCAAAACCATACCAATGGCGCTCGAAATTGGTTGTCAGGTCGTTCATGTTTTCGTAAAGTTCCGATTCTCTGCGGACATCGCGCAGGTAATCGCGGTTTGTTTTATGACGCGCCAGACCGATGATTTTTCGGTCTTCGAGTTCGCACAAAAGCGCGATATAACCTTTGCGAATCGCGCCGCGCAGATTGCCGTTTCGCGCCAGGCGTTCGGCTTCGTCAAACAGGTTTTGCGCGGTCGCGTCGTCGGCAATCGTTTCGCCGAGAATGACGCGCTCGCTTTTTTGCCTTTTCTCGCGCTGTTTGAATTTTCGCGCGAAAAGCGGCGCGAAACGGTAAATTAAAAAACCGACGACGCCTAAAACGAGCGCGTAAAGAATCATTTGAAGAATAACGGAAAGCGATTGAAATCCGGTTTCCGGTTTAACCGCCGGCAAATCGGGCTTCGGAAACATTTCACGCAGCCATTCTTTGAAGCCGCGCCAAATTTTTTCAAAAAAACTTTCTTCCGGCTTTTCCGGCTTGACGTATTCTTCGCGGCGCAGAATTTCCGCCAGTTTTTGTTTGTCCTCGTCCTTCGTGCGGGCGGACGCGGGCGGACTTTCCAAATCGCTTAATTTTTGTTCAATCGCTTCGAGCCGCTCGCCGATTTCCGTTAAAATCGCTTCGCGTTTCGGCGAATCTTCCGGCTCTTTTTCAAATTCGCTTAATTTATCGACCAACCAGCGGTTATCCGTTTCGACGCTTGCCGCCTGCCAGTCGATTTTCTCGCTTTCCGGCACGCGGCTGCGAATTTCCGCCAGCGTCCGGCGCTCGTAATTCTTATATTCAGCCGCCGGCATTTCTTCAGCGTCGGCATAAATCAAGCTCGCCGTTAAAATTCCCGCCGCTTTTATATTTTCCAGATACTGCGCCGGAGTTTTTCCAAAAGCCGGTAAAGAGGAAATTACCAGCAGCAAAAATAACCGCAAAAAACTCAGACGCCGCCGGATTCGCGCCGCGCGATACTTAAAAAAATAATGTGAAAAAAATTTGATTTGCAAACCTTTTATTTCAGTCCGAGCGTTGTGGTTGAAGAATTTTTCTTTCGCGCCGGAGAATTTTGCGGCTGCCGCTCTGCCAGCGCCGGATGCAGAGGATTGAAAAATTCCTGCGGGACGGCGGGAATTTCTCCCAAACGCGCCGCCGCCATCAGTTCTATATCGTAACCTTCGTGGCGAACGCGTTCGTCAACATACAATAAGCAAAGTCCAATCATCCACGTCGGCATCAGCAGTATCAAACTCGTCTGCCAGATAAACCGGCTGGCGATTTCATACCACGCCGGAATCGTGTCGGCGTTAAAGGCGAAAAATTCCACACCGCTTATCCAGGCATACCAGCCGAGCGGAATATACAGCAGCGCGAGCGCCGAATTGGTTGCGACAATCGTAAAAATAAATAATCCGGCGAGACGCCTGATGTTGCCGCTCGCCAGACTCGCGCTGCGTCCCAAAGCCGCGAAAACGCCCAATCCTTCGACCATCATCACCTGCGGAATATATGCAAAACGCGAGGCGACGAGAAAAAACAGCCAGAGAGAGCCGAATAAAACCGCCGAACTCAAAGCCAGCGAAACTATAAGGGAAACAAACGACGAAAAGCTAAACGCGGCGATTGCAGTCATTACGACTATCGCGCCGACAAACAATCCGAGATAAAAAATGATAAAGCCGGTGATGCCGAGCAGAAGCGTGATTAAAGTCGAAGCGACGAGCAAGCCGCCGAGCCGCCGCCGCGTATTTTTATAAGTTTCACGAAAACCAATCGGTTCGCCGAACAATATATGGCGGACAAAATTTCTCGACGCTCCGCCCATCACCGTTAATGTAGCGACCATTTCCGCCAGCAAAATTAAAACTCCGCCGAGCCACGTAAAAAGATAGTAGCCGACTAATTCATCGGCACTGCGCGCCGACCCGACCGAAAAAAGCTGCCGTCCGAGCATCGTCCATCCAACGGAGATTAGCGTCCCGATTACAACCGGCGGCGTCGCAATCCAGATAAACGTCCAGAAATTACCGCGGTAAAACCGAACGGCGCGGTCAATCAAATCGCCCGCGCCGAGCGGCGTTAGATTAAAGTCGTGTCCGGTTTCCTTTGACATTACCTGCAAATTTAACAACAAAAGGCGACGTCATAAAGTCGTATCCTTAAAATAATTCTTAATTCATCTGTCCAAATACATAATGAAAGGAATCTTCATTCAGTTTTTTAAATATATTTGAGTATTATCTACAGCCTGACGACACATCAGCTACATTTTCGGCGTTATATTGTATGTTTTGATTTTTGAGTTAAGTGTCGTTGCATTCAATCCTAAAAGCCGTGCGGCGCGCGATTGATGTCCGCCGGTTTGGTCGAGTGCGCGGCGGATTAAATCCGTTTCAAAGCGGCGCACTTCGTCGTAGAAATTAACGCCGCGCGCGAGGTCTGTTTCGTCGGAGATGCCTTCGCTGTCCCGAATCATTTTGCGCGCAAGCTCCGGGTTTCTGACTTCGGGGCGCAGACACTCGATTGTAATTTCATCGGTCGGAGCAATAACGACGGCACGTTCAATGATGTTTTCAAGCTCGCGGACATTGCCCGGATAATAATAATTCTCCATCAGCGATAAAACTTCCGGCGAAAGATTTTCTGAGATAACGCGCCCGTTTTCCTTGTTGTATTTTCGTATAAAATGCTGTGCCAGCGGCAGAATGTCTTCGGGGCGCTCGCGCAGCGACGGCAGCTCAATCGGGACGACCGACAGGCGATAATATAAATCTTCGCGGAAATTGCCGTTTTTAACCGCTTCTTTGAGTTCGACATTGGTCGCGGCGATGATTCGGACATCGACCTGCGTCGGCGAAGTTTCGCCGACCGGCGTAAATTCGCGTTCCTGAATGACACGCAAAAGCCGCACCTGAGTTTCAAACCGCAAATCGCCGATTTCATCGAGAAAGATAGAACCGCCGTCGGCTGCTTCAAAAAGTCCTTTTTTAGCTGAAACCGCGCCGGTGAACGCGCCTCTCGTATGCCCGAAAAGTTCGCTTTCGAGCAGCTCTGACGGAATGTTTGAACAGTTGACGACGACAAACGGCATATCGGCGCGCTGCGAAGATTCGTGAATCGATTTGGCGACAAGCTCTTTTCCCGTTCCCGATTCGCCGGTTATCAAAACGGTTGAGCGCGCCGGAGCGACTCGTTCGACGAGCCGAAAAATACTTTCCATTTTCTCCGAACGCCCGATAATTGCGTCGCGCTTGACCGAACGCGTCATCGCCTGTCGAAGATTAACGCGCTCTTCCTCGTTGCGGCGTTTTTTGATGCCCTTGCCGACAAGATTAACGATTTGCTCGTTTTGGAAAGGCTTGCGAATCACGCCGTTTGCGCCCTTTTCCCAGGCAGAAACCGCCGTATCAAAAGTCGCATAAGCCGTAACCATCAAAACAACAGCTTCGGCGTCGATTTTAACGATTTCTTCGAGTGCCGTCAGACCGCCGATTCCCGGCATCGAAACGTCCATCAAAACGACATCGTAAGGTTTTTTTTCATAAGCGGAAATCGCTTCTTCGCCCGTTTTTGCCAAATCAACCTTATAACCCGCATTTGCCAAAATCGTTCCCAGCACGTCGCGCATTATTTCTTCGTCGTCGCAAACCAAAATTAAACCCTTTTTCGCCATAACACCTAAAAATATACAGAAAAATTTGCAGCAAAACAAAAATAAGGCGTTGCCTTATTTAGACAACGCCTTAAAATAATTCAGAATTAACTGAAATTAGAATTCAAATCTAGCGCCGAATTGAAGAACTCGAGCCGAACCGGCACTGGTAATTTGTCCAAAGGCTGAACTGGTAATATTAGGTAATTGAGTGTTTGCATTAAAATTTACATTATTAAATACGTTAAAAGCATCAGCACGAAGCTGCACACGCGTTGATTCTGTAAATCTAATGTTCTTTATCAAACCCATATTGGTATTAAAGTAACTGGGACCATTAACTAAAGTTCTTCCTATACCGCCGACTTGCCCGGGATTATTATTAAAGAAAACTTGTGTTGGAAACGCCACTTGACCGAATCCGGCAGATGCCTGTCCATTAGCATTGAGGATGCTGGGATCAATAAAGTAAATGTTGCCATTCGCTTCAAATACTCCTCCCAACGCTCTGATTTCACTATTCGACAAGCTGCTTAGTGGTGTTTGACGTCCTGCTCGCCCTGAAGTGTTAAGCGTTCCGCGCGGATCAACGAAAGTAATCGGAGTTCCCGAGAATGCCTGGACAATAGCGGAAATTTCCCATCCGCCGAAAATCTTATCAACAATTCCGCCTTGATTTAAGAACGTTTTACCTTTTCCAAAAGGAAATTGATAAACAGCGTTCAGATTAAACACATGAGTCAAATCAAAATCAGCGCGTTGTTTGTCCAAACCTGGATTATCATTTTGTAGGAACGGTTCAAACTGAGCCTGACCGGTAGTAATAGAATTGGTTAAGTTTTTCGAGAACGTGTAATTCGCCTGGAAATACAATCCTTGCGCGAAACGACGACGAAGCTCTATTTGCAGCGAGTTGTAATTATAGAAACCATTGTTTGTAAGCAGAGCTACGGTGGTACCAGCCGAAGGATTTCGTAAGAAATTAACAAAAGGCTGGCGCGTCGGCGCAGCAACTATCGGATGGTTGTTTAAGCCGTTATTGATAATGCTGTTTGCCAAATTAGCCACCTGTCCATCAACCAAAAAAGCATTGAAAGTTCCGATATAGGTTGAAGGAAGCGCTATTCTTCCGGCGGCTCCGGTTCCACCATTCTGCAAAATTTGCAACGGCATACAATTTACCGCCGAAGCGGCTAAACCACAAAATCCAGTTGGTGCCACATTAGTACCGGCAACAACAGCCAATGATCCAAGATAGTTTGCCCTTGCTCGATTATAATCGGTAAGAAAACCATTATTTGCAATATCAAGCTCATTGACATTGGTGGCACGAGTAATGTTGTTGCTGCGGGTGCCGACATAACGAACTTCGAGCGCCATATTGCCTAAAAATTCGCGTTGGACACCAAAACTATACTGCTCGACCATCGGAGTTTGGATATTTGGGTCTACACCAAAAACCACTCCCGCGAAGTTCGCAATCGGAGGCGTAGTGTTTCTCAAAAAGGTAAGTTGTTCTATAGGAACACGGGTCGGAATAGCGGGATTCGGTATCGTATCTCCTAAACGGAAATTTAAGAATGTTAGTCCACCCGCATTCGTTACATTTGAAACAACACTTCCCAATCCCGTGTTGTTAGCCGGAGCCTGACTAATCGCCGTAACAATTTGGTCGTTACCATAGGTTCGGCTGTAGCCGCCGCGAATAACGGTCTTGTCGAGGAAAAACTTGCTAATGCCCGAATCAAACTTTGGCGACCATGCAAATCCAACCGACGGCGCAAAGTTATTATAATCAGTTTTGTAGAAAGCATTCTCCACGCCGGCATTTCCGCCGATAAGCTGAAGTCTTCCATTTGGATCTAACAATGAAGCTACCGGATCATCAGCATTAAGAATTGGTTCCAATCCTACGCCGTTTGCTTGCTTCAAAGCCGTGAACACTTCATAACGAAGCCCGAAAGTAAGTGTCAAATTGTTTGTAATCTGCCAGCGATCCGATGCGTATAAAGAGTTATTTCTATACCTGTACGGTCGAGATTGAAGTTCGTTAGGAGTATATGTATTGGAATCTAAACTATTTATATAGAACTGCTGATTCACACCGCTGACGATTCCGCCCAGCAAGCCTAATAATCCGTTTGCCGTTCCGAGTTGCGTGGTATTGATTCCACCTATATTCGTGAAATTACCGGCGGCAAAAAACGGAGTGCTGTTTGAATTGGTGCCAATGTTTAAGGTTGGAACAATGCCGAATCCTGATGTAGCGTCGATGTTGAAAAACTGCATCTGTCCGCCAAATCTAAAATTGTGCTTTCCCGCGATTAAATCGACATTATCCTGAATATTGTAAGTTCTTACTAAACGCCCCTGGTCAAACTCCGTATTTTCAGGATTGCTAACCAGAGGAAGAGCTAATAAGTTAGTAGGTTCCTGACTTCCTCTTAAAAATGAAACGTCGCTGTTGAAGAAGCCGCCGCGCAGCTCATTAACCAGGTTTGGAGTTAAAATCCGGCGATATGTTAAGGACAACAGTCTGTTTTTGCTGGCTAAAGTTCCTTCAGGTCTTGTGGTGAAGGTCGGGTCTAAATCTGTTCGTAAAGTTTGTTCGAGATTCCAACTGTAAACTCCGGTGATTGTATCTTTATCGGTAGGTTCAATATCAATACGACCCGTGTGTTGTGTTTGCTCCAAATCGGTAGCACGGGTAAAACGAAAACCTGTCGTGTTTAAGCTGTCTCCGCCGGTAAAGTTACCTTGTTCAGGCAATCGCGAAATAACCCTCGATTGAATAAACGGGTTAATAGTTGTCGGAATGTTCGTTAAACCGAGTCCTCTTGCAAAACCGAGAACATCAGAAACTACGCAGGTGCCTGTATTAGCGACTGTAGTCGCCGGACAAACTACAGTGGAATTACCCACTGTAGTATTAATTGCCGCGCCTGGAGTTGCTCTGGTATATCGAAATTGCCCCGTGCGCGCTGTCGGAGTCAAAATAGTGCGGGTAGCTATCGCAGAGTTAGGATCAATAGTTTTTTCATAGTTATAGAAGAAAAAGGCTTTGTCCTTTAAAATTACGGGTCCGCCCTCACCAAAATTTGGGAGCGGCAGCGGTCCGCCTATTTTGCCGCCGAACTGGTTTAAGTTACGAAAAGGACGCGGTGACCGTTCATCCCCTACGTTTTTTCTTCCGGCTATGACATCAGTATCGGTTGCCGTAAATCTACCGGCACGATTACTAAAGAAGTTATTAGCAGAGAATGCGGAGTTGCGATTATACGCGAACAAAGCGCCGCGAAAATCCTGCGTTCCGCGAGGCGTAACCAAACGAACTTGAGCGCCACCGTAACCTTGGTCGGATTCTTGGTTGCCAGTAATGACCGTGAACTCAGCCGTATTATCTATTGAAGGTCGGCTCGGAGAAAAATCCGTTGCGTTCGTTCGGATAAAATTGTCTTGAACGTTAATACCATCTCGAGTGATGTTGGTAAAAGAGGTTCGCATACCGTTGACTGTCGTAGCTTTCCCAGGAGCGCTTTGCACTCCGCTCTGCAAAGTTGTTAGAGTTAAAGGTTCACGACCAAGAAGCGGAAGTGATAAAATTTGTTGCTGACTTACTGTGCTACTGACTTGAGCCGTCGTTGCAGTGACTACATCAGCGCCGGCAGTAACGGTAACACTTTCTTGAATACTGCCGATTTCAAGCACCGGCGTAAGGTTATAATCACGTCCAACGTCAATTTTCACCTCGTTGGCAATAAATGTTTTAAAGCCGGAAGCCGTAACCGTAACCGTATAGGTGCCAAACTCTAATTGAGGGACAAGAAATGTCCCGTCATCTTTAGCGACAACGGTAAGTTCTTTTCCCGTGCTGTTATCTCTGACTAGTATGGAAGCGCCTGGCAAAGCGCCGTCGGGACCAGAGATAACTCCTGAAAGACGCCCTGTGGAAGTTTGACCAAACGTCAAAACTACGCTTAACAGAGTGGTCAATATCAAAACTGTAAATTTTTTCATGTTTTCTCCAATGTTATGTTGGGACAATTTTAAATGAATTTCAAGTGGTTTGTTAGATATTTAGATACAAAAACTGTTCCACAATCATTTTAATCAGAAAGTAATTGATTTTTGGATGTCTTTAATTAAAAGCTAACCGAATCAAAATCTATTAAAAGTAGGAAATATCCAAAATATAGGATTTTTTGATCGAAACAATAAAAAAATAATTTTATTATAATTATCCAAAGACTTTTTTATTGAAAATAGACATTTGGGTTGAGGTCTCATTTTATTTTGCTTAAAAAAGATAAATTCAAATTAAGATAACCCAAGTTGCCAGTTATTGAATAAAAGCCTTATCAATTTGATAGGCGAATAAAAACAAAGCTATCTTCAGCAGAAAACCGTTTAGATTAGTCGCATGAATCTTCTTGGGAAACAATTTAGAAATCTCGCCAATCGTCGTTTCGATATATTTTCTGACGAGCGACTTGTGCAACTCCAGCCACGGTTCTCTGGCGCGTCGAGAGTTGCTTCTGCGCGGAACTTACAATTGAAGTTCTTTGCTTTCGTGCAAATAATCTTCCCACTCGTAAAAATTGTAACCGCCATCGACAAACAACTGCGCCTCATCAGGCAGGTCGAGAGCCAATTCCGCCAAGCCCTGCAAATCCGAACACGCGCCCGGCAAAACACAGAACTCGACGGGGATGCCCTCGGAGGTTGCCAGTATCTGAACACGAACGCCATAGAAATGGCGGCGAAAACTCGTCATCGCCCCGCGATACCGTTTGTCTTTAACTATCCGGCATCTTTTAATCCGAATGTTGTCGCACACAGGCACAGGAAACGAATCGAGCAAGTAGCGCGATTCCCAATGCAGCTCTTTGAGAGCGCTGCCCGACTGATGGAAAAGCCGATAAATCAAATCAGCCAGGCGATTAACGCGGCGCGAAAATCTGGAGCGCGACAAAAGGCGTTTCATAAAACCGAGTTGGTGCAAAACGAGCCGACTTTTTTCACGCGTTTCCGCCGAAATGCAGCATTGCGCTAATGGCAATTGTGATAATTTCCGAGTCCGTGACTTCGGGGCGAATATCTTCCCGATGTCCGCTCGCCTTTAGAAAATCATCGATAAAACAGTATATTGCAAGAGTGCTGTCACACATTTATTAGTCCTCTCTTGTGAATTAGCTTGGCGACAAAATTCTAAAAGAGGACTTTTCTGTTTTCAAATATCAAACTCTATAACTGGCAACTTGGGTTAAAATAATGAACAAAAAACTAAAAATTAAAATTGGTTGTCAAGGTTGGAATTACGAGGATTGGACGACGAAAGCGGGCGGCGAGACGGTTTTTTATCCGCGCGGAACGCGTTCGGGCGCGATGTTGGAAATTTACGCGCAGATTTTCGATACGGTTGAGGTAGATTCGACATTTTATGCGATTCCGCCGAGCGGCAGCATTGACAGCTGGTATAAAAAAACGCCGGACGATTTTGTTTTTTGCTTGAAACTGCCTCAGGAAATTACGCACGAATACAGTTTACGCGAAGCGTCGTTTCCGATTTTGAATGAGTTTTGCGAAAGAATTTTGATGTTGAAGGAAAAACTCGGCGCGGTTTTGATTCAGCTGCCGCCGAACTTTGAAGCGTCTAAAGAAAACGCGCAGGCGCTTCGCGAATTTTTGGCTGAGTTGCCGAAAGAGATTCGTTTTGCGGTCGAATTTCGCAATCGTGAATGGATAATCGATTGGACGTTTGAAGAATTGGCAAAAAACAAAGTCGCGCTCTGTCTGGTCGAAGGAAGCTGGATTCCGCGCTCGAAAATATTTGAGGCAATCGAAAAACCGACGGCTGATTTTTCATACGTCCGCTTTATGGGCGAGCGCGATTTGACTACTTTCGACACGGTTGTTCGCCCGCAGGACGCGCATTTGCAGATGTGGAAAGAAGAAATCGAAAAGCTGAAAACAAAAAATGTTTATGTTTATTTCAGCAATTTTTACGAAGGCTTCGCGCCGGAGAGCGTCAATAAGCTAAAAGAATCGCTCGGTCAAAAAACAATCTCGCCCGCCAGCGTAGAAAATCAAAAATCGCTTTTTTAAAGGAGATTTTTGCCACAGAGAACACAGAGAAATGGAAAACGATTGAATTTTCCATTTTCCATTTTTTTGCAGTGAAATCATTTTTATCATACAAACCTTTTCCGCCCTTTCTGCGTAAGATAAATACGGACGTTTTAATTTCGGTGCGAAATTTTATAAAAGTTTTTGGAGTAATAATAAAAAATGGCAATGTCAAAAACGGCAAAAGTGCTTCTCATCGTCGGCGCAGTCGTTCTCTCGGTAGTTTTAGTGGCAATTATCGGAATCGCTTTACTGGCGGAATCACTGAGCAAACCGAATATTGCCGACAACAGCGTTCTGGTTTTGCAGGTATCGGGCGATTTGCCCGATTACACGCCGGACGACCCGACGGCGAAGATTTTCGGTATGAATTCGGCGCAGTCGTTTTCGAGTTTTTTGACGCAGCTTCGCAAAGCGAAAGTTGATAATCGCGTCAGCGCAATTCTTCTTAATATAGAGCTTTCCGGTTTCGGCTGGGGCAAAGCCGACGAGATACGCGACGCGATTACCGAATTTAAAACGTCCGGTAAACCCGTCTATGCTTATATGGAATACGGCGGCAACAAGGAATATTACATCGCGACCGCCGCCGATAAAATCTTTCTGCCGCCGACCGGCGATGTCGGAATAATCGGACTTCAGGCGCAGGCGCAGTTTTATAAAGGCTCGCTCGACAAGCTGGGCGTTGAGTTTCAATCGGTTCACGTCGGTAAATACAAGGGCGCGAACGACCCGCTCGTCCGCAAAGATATGTCGCCCGAACAGCGCGAAGTCGTCAACGCGATGCTCGACGATTATTATAATCGAATGGTTTCGACTATTGCGGACGCGCGCAAAAAATCGCCCGAAGACGTAAAAGCCCTTATCGATAACGCGCCTTACAATGCTATCGAAGCAAAGCAGCTGGACTTAATCGACGGTGCGATTTATAAAGACGAAGTTTATAATGAAATAAAAAATCGTCTCGGTTATAAAGATTCCGAAGATTTGAGATTGCTCACGACAAGTAATTACAAAGACGTAACGCCGGAATCTCTCGGCTTAAACAACGGCGAAAAAATTGCTGTGATTTTTGCTTCGGGTTTGATTATGACCGGAAAATCGAGCGACGGCAGCTTCGGCGGCAGTCAGACAACCGGCTCGGACACGATTGTTCGAGCAGTTAAAGACGCGGCGGATGATGAATCGGTCAAGGCGATTGTCCTGCGCGTTGATTCGGGCGGCGGCTCGGCGCTGGCTTCGGATTTGATGTGGCACACGCTCGAATACGCCAAAACGAAAAAGCCGATTGTTACTTCGATGGGCGATGTCGCCGCGTCAGGCGGTTATTATATCGCCTGCAACTCGAACAAAATCGTCGCCGAACCTTCGACCGTTACCGGCTCAATCGGCGTTATTCTTGGTCGTCCCGTCGTCAAAGGTTTATACGATTGGCTCGGAATAACCAACGAATACTTAACGCGCGGCAAAAATGCCGGTCTGCTTCGCGACAGCGAGCCGTGGACGGAAGACCAATTGAAAAAAATGCAGAGTCAGGCGGATTTTTTCTACTGGGACAATTTCGTGCCGAAAGTCGCCAAAGGTCGCGGAAAATCGGTCGAGGAAATTCACAGCGTCGCGCAGGGACGCGTTTGGACAGGCGTTCGCGCAAAGGAAATCGGGCTTGTCGATGAATTCGGCGGCTTAAATCGAGCAGTCGAAATTGCTAAAGACCTGGCAAATCTTCCCGCCGACAAAGACGTTAAACGCGTTGTGTTTCCCGCGCCGCGCCCATTCCTGGCGTCGTTTTTCAGCTCCGGCGAAGACAGCGAAGCAACAGTCAAAGCTAAACAGCAGCAGGCTTTAATGAACGCTCTGCCCGAAGACGCGCAAAAAGTTTTCCGTTACGCCTCACTTTTCGACCAGCTCAAACGCGGCGAAACTTTAGCGATGCTGCCGTATGAACTGGAAGTAAAATAAGATTTGCCGGAATAAAGATTTTTATTTCGTTTTAAGTAGAAGCACGGAATCGGGTTAAATAATCGACGAGATTTTTGAGTTCAAATTTCAGTTTGCTTCTTCGTCAGTAAAAGACTCGATAAATCGTTAACTCAAAGCGCGATTTACTTATGTTCAATCGCGGATGATTACTTACGTGAATTTTGATAACGGTTTTGAGCGTCGGTAAGTTTTGAAAACCTGCCGATGCTTTTACTTTATACCGGAAGTTTTATGTCATAGTTTAATGCACTTTATATTTGCGTTAAAGCAGTAATCAAAATTATACGACGGTTAAGTTGTTCCAAACAAACGGACTTTTCTTTTTGGCACAATCTTTGCGAAACGTCGTCATACTGTTAAAAAATTCGCTCTCTCCATAACAAGCGAACTAAAAATAAAACAAGCTAATAAAAGGGAGGCTTTATGTTTAAGAAAAGATTATTGACGATAAGCGGCGGATTGATTCTCTCCGCAGCTTTAACTGGTGTTGCCCAAGACACAACCAAAACAACGACGACAACGACGACAAGCAAAACCGCCGTAATGCAGAATGCGGACGGCACTTACACGGTAATTGAGTATCCGGTCGGAAAAGAAGTTACGGTTGATTTAACGCCGGGAATGAATATGACCAACGCCAGAGGTCGCGCCCGCGTTATGAGAATGGGAAGCGAAACTACGGTTAATCTCGATTTGTCGGGACTGCCGGCGGACGCTTCAAATTATTATGTCTACGCCGTTGACCCGGCAGGCATGGTTACTTTATTGGGACCGACAAACATCGCAAACGGCGCAAGCCAGGTCAGTTTCAAAACGCCGATGGACAAGTTTATGCTCGTCCTGTCGCCAAATGAAGGTTTAAGCACATTCGGCAACGATACGCCGGTTGTCTTTCGCAGCGCTGTTCCGCAAGGCTATGCCGTTGTGAATAATAAAGTTACGAGTCCGGTTGGCGACGAAAAACAAGTTGCGGGAAGTCGCGAAGTTGCTTCGCTGTATAATGTTCCGCTTCTCGGTGTTGCAGGATTTGAAAAAGGCGAAACGGAAATCAGGATTAACTTTGCAGGCGATTTGCAGGGATTGAAGGGAAAAGCGTATCTCGACAACAGCAAGGCGGGTTTAACGAAAATTAAAATGCGCTTCGATGATATGAAAATGGCACCGAAAGAAAAACGTTATGTTTTGTGGGCGGTCGCGCCTGACAAGACATATACGAAAATCGGTCAGGTTATCAATGCCGGCAAGCGTCAGGAAGCCGAAATCCGAGGCGAAACCGCTTTGAAAGATTTCGGTTTGTTCGTAACGGTTGAAGACGCGGACGTTACGCAGCCGACCAGCACGATTTACTCGACTTTTACTACCAGATAGATAAGGCATTTTGTAAAATTACAAAAAGCGTCGAGTCTTTAAATAGACTCGACGCTTTTATTTTGTTTGTTTTTTACGTTAAAAAAGTTCCCTGGAATTTCTTTAATCGTTATTAATCGACGTTTTCGAGACAATCGGCTGACGCTTTTTTGCGAATAATCCAAAGGATTTTCCCGCTTCGGTTAATTTTACTTCTGAAGAAAGCACGCGCGAAACTCTTTTCGGAAGAAGTACAGGAGCGAGTTTCGCAATCGAGGCGGCAAGCGCGGCAATATCGCCGCCGCCTGACCAGTGTTCGCGAATAACTGATTCGTCGGTTTTATTGAGCAGTCTCAAAATCGTTAAAACAACCAAATACGTATCGTCAATCTGTCCGATGAACGGAATTACGTCGGGAATAAAATCGAGCGGCATAACGACATAAAGAATCGCGCCTGCTACTAAAACCTTTTCCGTCGTCGGCACGCGGCTGTCCTTCAAAAGGCTGCCGAGCAGCTTAAACATATTCGGCAGAAACATCAGAAAACCTCGCATACGATTTTTGAGTTCGGCTTTTTCCCGGCGACTCGGTTTTTGTGTTTTTGTCGTTTGCAGTTTGCTCATTACGGTTTGTTTCCTTTATTTTAGTTTATTCAATGACGTTCTGTTTGTCATTCATCGTTTAATATTTGCCGCAAAAAATGGAACGCGACTTGATAAATGTTAATTGATAAATGTTAAATGACAGTATGATACTCGAAAAAATCAGACGGCGAGCGGCGGCGGATTTACAGCACATCGTTTTGCCCGAAGGCGAAGACGCCAGAACGATTCAGGCGGCGGAAATGTGCGTCCGTGACCGAATCGCCAAAATTACAATCATCGGCGACGAAGAAAAAATCCGGCAGTCAGCACAAAGTTCGGGCGCGAATCTGAACGGCGTGGAAATTCTCGACCACCGAAAATCGAACGATTTCGGCAAAGTCGCTACTTTTTATCACGAATTGCGCCGCGCCAAAGGCGTAACGCTCGAAGAAGCCGAACAAACCGTTAAAGACCCGCTGTATTTCGGAAATCTGCTCGTCAGATTGGGCAAAGCCGACGGCTCGGTTGCGGGTGCGACAAACACGACAGCGCACACAGTCGCCGCCGCGCTGCGCTGCATCGGCGTCCGGCAGGGTTTCAAGACAGTTTCGAGCTTCTTTTTAATGGTCGTTCCCGATAAAAAATTCGGACACGAGGGCGCGATGATTTACGCCGACTGCGGCGTCGTTATCGACCCGAACGCCGCCGAACTCGCCGAAATCGCCATCGCTTCCGCCGATTCGTGTCTCGCGCTTCTGCAAGTCGCGCCGAAAGTCGCGATGCTTTCATTCTCGACAAAGGGAAGCGCCAAACACGCGTTTATAGACAAAGTAGTCGAAGCGACAAAAACCGTCCGTGCTCGTTTCCCCGAGTTAGAAATCGACGGCGAACTCCAAGCCGACGCCGCGTTAATTCCAAGCGTCGCCGCTTCAAAGGCGAGCGGTTCAATGGTTGCCGGACAAGCCAACGTCCTGATTTTCCCTGACTTAAACGCCGGAAACATCGCCTATAAATTAACCGAAAGATTAACGGGCGGCACGGCAATCGGACCGATTCTGCAAGGCTTGGACAAACCGTGCAACGATTTATCGCGCGGCTGCAAAGCGGAAGATATTGTCGATGCGGTGGCGATTACGGCGGTGCAGTCGCAGGCGAGAAAAATTTAACGGATCGAAACGTCAGGCATTTCGTCGCAAACACTCATGCGCGGAACAATCGTGCGATAAGTTTTCGCTGTTTGTAGGACAAATCTTGTAAATAATAGCTAGCTTTCCGTTAAAATCAACCATATTGTTTTTCATAATAATCTCGATACGCGCCGTTGCGGATTCTGTTGACCCAATCCTGATTGTCCAGATACCAGTCGATTGTTTTCCGTAACCCGTTTTCCCACGTCGTTTGCGGTTTCCAATCGAGTTCGGTTTCGGTTTTTGTCGCGTCGAGCGCGTAGCGGCGGTCGTGTCCGAGGCGGTCGCCGACGTATTTTATTAAGCTGTGCGGTTTATCTAAAGCGTCGAGAATGGATTTAACCACTTCGATGTTCTGGCGTTCGTTGCGCGCGCCGATGTTGTAAGATTCGCCGGATTTTCCTTTTTCGTAAGCGAGCCAGATGGCGCGGCAGTGGTCTTCGACAAAAATCCAGTCGCGGACGTTTTTGCCGTCGCCGTAAACGGGAAGCGGTTCGTCGTCGAGCGCGTTAGCAATCATCAGCGGAATCAACTTTTCGGGAAACTGGCGCTGACCGTAATTGTTGCCGCAGCGCGTTACAATTGTATCGACGCCGAAGGTCTCGGCGGCGGCGCGGACGAAATGTTCGGCGGCGGCTTTCGATGCGGCGTAAGGCGAATTCGGTTCAATCGGCGAGCTTTCGGTGAAAAAAGCGTTTTCGTCTTCGGGCAGACTGCCCATCACTTCGTCGGTTGAAATCTGCACGAAACGCCGCACGTTTTTGGCGCGCGCGGCGTCGAGTAAAATCTGCGTTCCCAAAACATTCGTCAAAACGAATTCGCTCGCCGACGAGATGCTGCGGTCAACGTGCGATTCGGCGGCAAAGTTGAAAATCGCGTCGCAATCTTCGGGTAAAGCCTGCAAAACGGCGTCTTTGTCGCAAATGTCGCCTTTGACAAATTTGTGGCGACTTTCATCCAAACCTTTCAAATTGTCGAGATTTCCGGCATAAGTCAGCGCGTCGTAATCGATGATACTTACGTCTGAAGTTTCATCTAAAACAAGGCGGACGAATTCCGAGCCGATAAAGCCCGCGCCGCCGGTTACAAAAACAGTTTTCATAAATTATATAAAATTGATTGGATTATTAAAGGTTTTTGTTTGAATTATTGATTCAGTCTGCGCATTTGTTTGAGCAGAACGTCGGCGTATTTTTTCGGCGCGTCGATGTTTTTCAAAACGAGTTTTCCGCCCGATTCGCTAGCGTTGTCGATGATTAAGTCGCCGAAGCCGAGCATTCTCTGCGGAACGGTCGCTTCGACGGTTACGTCCTGAATCGAGCGGAGCGGAACGTTTCTGGTCGTTTTTGAAATCAAACCGGCGTCGATTTCGATTTTCGAGTCGGTCAAAGTGTAGCGCACCGTTTTTTGTTTCAAATGGTAAAATGCGGGAATCAAAAGCAGTAAAAGCCCGAAGATAACCGAATACCAAGCCGGAATTTCAAAACGAGTATTACTGCTGATAAAAGCCAGAAAAGCGGCGAGCAGCAGCGCGCCGAAGACTGTCGCCGCGTAACCGACCTTGACGAATTTCAAAGTCGGACTGATTGAAAAAATTTGACGCTCATTATCGAAAATTTCTTTTTCCGCCTCTGCGGGAGCGCGCATTTCCGTTTTCGCCGGACGCGCGATGCGTGTTTCTTCTTCCATTTCGAGAAGCGCGCCGCATTTCTGACAGTAATTCGCCGTGTCTGGATTCTGAGCGCCGCATTTTATACAAAACATAGAAATAGAAATCGGACGGTTAAAATAAGTCGAGCTGCCGAATCGAAAAATTCTACTAAATCATACTAGATTTGCCGGTTTCAAACAAAAAAAGCGGCTGGCGCGAAACCAGCCGTCAAGTCATTTTCAGACCAGAGGAGAAAAAATTTTTGATTTTAGTTATTGATTCACAAGCCTCATTTTGCCGTCCGAAAGCCGAATAGCGACGGCGTTCGGTTCATAAGCCGTCAGCGGTGCGGAGACTTTTTCTTCGAGTTCCTTAGCTTGCTTTTTTGTAACTTTAACGGCGACATTCGCCAGATTCGGACTGATAATCGAATTATAGCGAGTCGTGATGCGGCGCACGTATTCCTGCGTTTCCCGATACGGCGGAATTTGTCTGCCGTATTTCAAAACCGCGCCTTCGCCCGCGTTGTAACCGGCGAGCGCCAGCGCGACATCGCCGCCGAACATATCGAGCAGAATGCGCATATATTTTATGCCGCCTTCGATGTTCTGTTTCGGATTGTAAATATCGGTTACGCCCAGTCTGCGCGCCGTCGCCGGCATCAACTGCATCAAGCCGCTCGCGCCTTTATACGAAAGCGCTTTTAATTTGAATGAAGATTCCTGGTGCATCTGCGCATAGATAAGCAGCGGGTCGATGTTATAGCGTCTTGCCGAATCGGTGATGTAAGAATCGATTTTCCCGTCGCCGGTCGTGAAATTGCCGAGACTTCTTTCCATCGCCATCGAAACTCTCGAATAGCCGGTTAATCGAACTTTTGCTTTCGAGGCGACGCCTTCGGCTGAACTCATTGAAACCTGCGCAGTTTTTTTTACTAATTTTTTGGTTTTCGCTTCCGTTATAGGCGTAATCGTCGGCGTCGCAATTTTCACGCCCTGTTCCGTGTCGAAATTATCGAAAACTCTCGAACGGGATTGCCCGAACGCCGCGGCGCTCAAGAGGCAAAAGACAAAAATATACGGCAAAGTTTTTTTCATAATCGAAATCCAAAGTTATTTGAGAGTTGAAAGCGTCTGGAGCTTTTTCGGCAGGTGAGAGAGGCAAGCTTAAAAGCGTCGAAATTCCGGGCGCTTTACTTTAGAAAAGATTAAAGCGTTCAACATTCCAGAAAATTTTGAACAAGATTAAACATTATTTATCAAAAACAATATTACTGTTAAAATTCCGATTTATAATGCCGGTTTCCGTAATTTAATCGGCAGGTAAATTGTTTGCGGCTCTGTCCTTCAACCTTTTTCAAACATCGTTTATCTTTGAGTTATGCTTTATTTATCGCAGATTTTGGGAAAGCCGATTTTCGATGCCGAAGGCGAAAAGATTGCCGTCATCAAAGACATTATCGTTCGCTACGGCGAAGAAGATTATCCGCCGGTCATCGGTCTTGTCGCGCGGTATCGCCGCCGCCTGTTTTTTATGTCGCGTTTCCGCATCTCGACGCTCGGCGAGACGGGAGCGCGAATGAATTCGGAAGTTATTGATTTGAAACCGTTTACGCGGCGACGAAGCGAAGTTCTGCTGGCAAAAGACGTTCTCGACAATCAGCTTATCGACGTTGACGGCAAGCGCGTCGTCCGCGTCAACGACGTGCAGATTATCGAAGTCGGCAGGGAATGGCGCGTTACGGGCGCGGACGTGAGCTTTCAGGGCTTTATGCGCCGCCTGATGCCGATTGGTTTTTACGGCAGCAGCCGCGCCGTCGAAGTTCTCGATTGGGCTGATGTCGGCTATCTGGCGACCGACAAGCGGAGCGTCGCCGTTCAGTTAAAGTCTTCAAAAGACAAACTTTCGCGCCTTCATCCGGTAGAAATCGCGCAGCTCGCCGAAACGCTTTCGCCGATTCACCGCACGGAAATCGTCGAATCGCTCGACAACGAAACCGCCGCCGACACGCTCGAAGAAATGTCAACGGAAAATCAAGCGAGAATTTTAGAAAAAATGGACGAAGAACGCGCCGCCGACATTCTGGAAGAAATGTCGCCGGACGACGCGGCGGACGTTTTGAGCGAGCTTTCGGACGAAAAGGCGCAGGAGCTTTTCGATTTGATGGAAGACGAGGAAAAAGCGGACGTTGCCGAGCTTATGCCGTTTGATAAAGACACGGCGGGCGGTTTGATGACGACGGAATTTGTTACATTTCCAAAGGATTTGACCGTCGGCGAAGCGATTGCGCGGCTGCGCGAAACGGCGGAAACGCCGAATATGATTTACTACCTATACATTGTTGCCGAAGAAAATTCCTGGAAGCTCGAAGGACTTATCTCGCTGCGAAATTTGATTTTAGCTGACTCCAATCTGCCGCTCTCCGAAGTTATGCGCGGCAAATTCCAGTTCGCGCACCCGAACGATGACGCCGAAGCGGTCGCGCAGACGATTGCCGAATATAACCTTTTAGCGCTGCCCGTTGTTGACGATTTGGGCGAAATTGCCGGAATCGTTACGGTTGACGACGCGATGGAAATTCTGCTGCCGAAAAATTTTAACAAGCGTCGTGCGTAAACGGCGGCGCGAAGCGCATTTTCGGTTTATGTTTAAGCGAACTTATAAAAAATAATTTTCAACATTGTTTGCGCGATTGCGTTTATAATAAGTTGTGTTCTTCAAAAATCAAATAAAAAAGAGGCAGCGAATGAAAGAAATTACACAAAGATTGTCGATGTTTGTTGGACTTTATATCTTATGCGGCGTGTTGTTCGCGGTTTCGGCGCAGGAAATTGTCGGCAATTACAGAAAACTTATGAAGACCGACGCCGGAGCGATGTCGGCGGCGAAGTTCGCCGTCAAACAGGAAAAGCGCAAAAAAGAAAATCGCCGCTTGTCGCTCGCTTCGATTGAACGCGCCGAATCGCAAATCGTCGCCGGAACGAACTATAAAATTTGTATGAAAGTTATAAACAACGGCAGAATCGAAGACGTAACCGCCGTCGTTTATCTAAATCCGAAAAATAAGTATTCGCTCACGAGCTGGAATAAAGGCGTTTGCGAAATCGCCGGAAATTAACGGTTTTCCAATGAAAAATAAATTTATAAATACGGTAAATCTTTCGATTTTTGTTTTTGCCGCCGCGTTGATTTTTTCGGTCAGCGCGTTCGCGCAGAAACAAAAAACGAAAGCTCCGACAAAGAAAATCGGAAACGCAAAGGCAAATAAAGTCGCCGCGCAAAGTTTAAAGTCGCCGAAGGTTACGCAAATCGACGCCGCCACTCTGAAAAACTTATTTAACCGAAACACGAAAAATGCGAAACCTCTGCTCGTAAATTTCTGGGCGACGTGGTGCGACCCGTGCCGCGAGGAATTTCCCGAACTCGTAAAAATCGATTCCGAATACGAGAATAAAATAGATTTCATCACCATTTCCGTTGACGATTTGGCGGAGATAAAGCGGGAAGTGCCGCGGTTTCTCGCAGAAATGAAAGCGACGATGCCGACGTTTTTATTGAAAACGCCGGACGAAGAAGCCGCGATTCGCGCCGTTTATAAAGACTGGAAAGGCGGTTATCCGTTCACGCTTTTGTTCGACGCAAACGGCGAAATCGTTTATAACCGGCAGGGAAAAGTCGAGCCTGAAATTCTGCGGAGTGAAATCAACAAACTTTTGCCGGGCGAAATTACGAAACCGCCGCAATAACGAAAAATATCAACCACCGAAAAAGAGAGTTTATCGAAACGGATTTGAAAAACGAGTCCGAACCGCATAAACTCTCTTTTTTGTTTCAAACGGCATTTTCTTATCCGGGAGCATTAACGATGAACAATTCCGCAATCACGCCCGAAGTTATAAAACAGCATAATTTAACCGGCGAAGAATACGAAAAAATTTTAACAATTTTAGAGCGCGAACCGAATTTCACTGAACTCGGCGTTTTTTCCGTAATGTGGTCGGAGCATTGCAGTTACAAATCTTCGCGCGTTCATCTCGGACGCTTGCCGACGACGGGAAAACGTGTGATTGTTCCGCCGGGCGAAAATGCCGGAGTTGTCGATATTGGCGACAATTTGTGCGTCGCCTTTAAGGTCGAATCGCACAATCACCCATCGTTTATCGAACCGTTTCAAGGCGCGGCAACCGGCGTCGGCGGGATCTTACGCGACGTTTTTACAATGGGCGCGCGTCCGATTGCCGCGATGAATTCTCTGCGTTTTGGGAAATTGTCAGACGAAAAATACGGACACCGCAATAAATCCATTCTGAAAGGCTGTGTTGACGGCATCGCGCATTACGGCAATGCGTTCGGCGTCCCGACCGTCGGCGGCGAAGTGGTTTTCGACGACGCTTACAGCTTAAATCCGCTCGTCAACGCGTTTGCTTTGGGAATCGTTCGCAAAGACCAGATATTTTTCGGCAAAGCGTCGGGCATCGGAAATCCGATTTTGTATGTCGGCGCGAAAACCGGCAGAGACGGAATTCACGGCGCGACGATGGCGAGCGCGGAATTTGACGAAGAAGCATTGGAAAAACGCCCGACGGTTCAGGTCGGCGACCCGTTTCTTGAAAAATTACTTTTGGAAGCGTGTCTCGAAGCGATGCGTTCGGGCGCGATTGAAGGCATTCAGGATATGGGCGCGGCGGGTTTAACGTCGTCGTCGGTCGAAATGGCAGCGCGCGCCGGAACCGGTTTAGAACTCGATTTAACTCTCGTTCCGCAGCGCGAAACCGGAATGACGGCGTATGAAATGCTTTTGTCGGAGTCGCAGGAGCGAATGCTGATTGTCGCCCATCGCGGGCGCGAAAAACAGATTGTCGAGATTTTCAACAAATGGGATTTGGACGCCGTTGTCGTCGGGCGCGTCGTCGAAGGCAATCGATTGAAAATTTTCCACAACGGCGAAATGGTTGCCGATTTGCCGGTCGATAAATTGACGGACGAAGCGCCGCGCTATCAAAGACCGATGCAGGCGACGCGGAGACGCGGAGATGCGGAGACACGGGAATTACGAATTGGGAATTACGAATTACGAAATGAGACCAAAGACCGGAACGAGGCGTTAAAGATATTGCTTGCTTCACCGAACATTTGTTCCAAACATTGGGTCTACCAGCAATATGACCATATGGTTCGCACAAATACGGCGGTTTTGCCGGGCGCGGACGCGGCGGTCGTTCGTGTAAAAGAAACGCGCCGCGCCATTGCAATGTGTCTCGACGGAAATGCGCGTTTTGTCGCCGTTAATCCGAAAGAAGGCGTGAAATTAATCGTTGCAGAAGGCGCGCGCAACGTCGTCTGTGTCGGCGCGAAACCGATTGCCGTAACCAATTGTCTGAATTTCGCGTCGCCCGAACGTCCCGAAGTGATGTGGAGCTTTTCCGAAGTCATCAACGGCATAACCGAAGCGTGCGAAGCGTTTGAAACGCCGGTCGTTTCCGGTAACGTCTCGTTTTACAACGAAACCGACGGGCGCGGAATTTTGCCGACGCCGGTTATCGGAATGGTTGGATTATTGGAAGACGCGCGCAAGATTATCACACAGGGATTCAAAAATGAAGGCGATTTGATTGCGCTGCTCGGCGAGACGAAAAACGATTTGTCCGTCAGCGAATACGCGCAGACCGTTTTAGGTTTGACGATTGATGAGTTAATTGAATCGGGAGAAGTTCCGGCAATCGATTTGGATTTGGAACGCCGCGTTCAGAAAACGTGTCTCGGTTTAGCCGACAAATTTCTTCTAAAATCGGCGCACGACTGTTCGGACGGCGGCTTGGCTGCTGCGATTGCCGAAAGCTGTTTTGCGTCGCTCAACCGGAAATCTACGGGTGCGGAAATCAGTTTAACGGACGAGAATTTATCAACCGAGGCGCTGCTTTTCAGTGAATCGCCGTCGCGTATCGTCGTCAGTTTTTCGTCTGAAAAATTGAATGAAATCGAAGCGACTGCAAAGGAAAACGATTGTCCGTTTGCGGTTATCGGCAAAGTTTCGGGCGCGCACCTGCAAATTTCGGTGAACAGCACACGGGTAGTTTCGACTTCTATTAAGGAATTGGAAAACGCCTGGAAAAACTCGCTTCAAAAGCAATTGGAGCGATAATATACTGACTGGGAGCGCGGGCATCCTGCCCGCAAACGTCGCGCAGGCGGCGTAGAAAAGTTTAATAAACACGGCGTTTAATTAAAGAGTTTTTTCGCGCTTTGGCGCTCATTGCGGGCAGGATGCCCGCGCTCCCGGTGAGAATCAATCGGCAAACCGCATTTCTTCACTCGTCTTAATCTCGAACTTTCCTTTCGGGCTGCGGCAAAATTCGCCGACGACTTTGACGAAACTGTCGGGCGTTTCCTCCTGCGGAACGTGTCCGCAATCCTTAAAGACGACAAGGCGCGAATTTAGGATTGATTCGTGAATCTTTTCGCCGTTGTGAATCGGCACGACCGTATCGTGTTCGCCCCACAGAATCAGCGTCGGATGATTGATAAGATATGCGTCCCGCTCGATGCGGTCGGCGTCCCATCTGCGCGCCGTCGCCAGAACCGAGCGATGCGCGTTTTTGGCGCGAAGCGGACGCCGCACGCCTTCGACGCGCTCATTTGTAATCAGATGATGATTGGCAGACCAGATTGTTCCGCGCATACGCCGCCTCAGGAATATTTTCGAGTCAATCAGAAACGGCGATAAAACTTCGCCGACGCCCGGCATTTTCGCCAGCCGGAAAAGTTTTTGGCTTTTCACTTCGTCATTGATGACCGTGCCGACAAGAACGAGTTTTTCGACTCGTTCGGCGTAATCGAGCGCGACGGTCAGAGCGACCGCGCCGCCGTAAGAGCTGCCGACGAGAGTAGCGCGCCCGATGCCCAATCTGTCCATAAAACGCTCAATCATTCGCCCCTGCGAGGCAATCGAATAATCGAACCACGCCGGTTTGTCGGAAAATCCGAAGCCGAGCAAATCGACCGCGACGACGTGAAAGCCCTGTTCGGCAAACATCGGCGCAACTATTTGCCAGACAAACGTCGAAGACGGATAACCGTGAATCAAAATAAGCGTCGGATTATTGCCCGCCGCGCCGAATTCCTGGTAATGAACGCGCGCGCCGTCAACTTCGATGAAATGCGAATTTTCCGCGTGAACAATTTTGTCCGAAACCTCGTCCCAGCGGACTTCGCTCGCCCGCGAAAGCATTTTCCACGCAATCAGTCCGCCGACAGCGCCGCCGATTCCCAAAGCCAGATTTTTCTTTTTCATAGTTTTATATTTATATCAAAACCACTTTCGGCTGAACAGTTTTTTCTTTCGCATTCCAGATGCCGACGGCGATTAGAGTCGCTCCAACGGTTAGTCTGACAAATGTTTCGTCCGAACTTTCAGGCAATTCCGCGTTTAATTTTTTGCCGTTCTTTATATTACTTGCCTCTTCGGTTGAAAGTTTAATTTCCGGCAGATGCGAAACGGTGTCATTTGTCGAGATTAAAACTTCGCCGATTTTATTTGCCGATGCGATTTCTTCCAGTTCTTCAAGCGTTACAGCTCGTTCTATTCCGAATTTTCCGGCGCGCGTCCTTCGCAAAGCCGCCAGATGCGCGCCGGTTTCGAGTTTGCGCCCGATGTCTTCGGCTAAAGTTCTGATATAAGTTCCGGCGGAACACGAAACCTTTAGTCCAAAGTCCAAAGTCCAAAGTCCAGGCTCGGAAGAAGCCTTCGGGTTAAAATTATCAGGCGAAAATAAAATTTCGAGTTCGTAAATTTTTATTTGAACGGCTTTTCTCTCAATCTCGATTCCCTGCCGGGCAAGCTCGTAAAGTTTCCTGCCCGCGACTTTTTTCGCCGAATACATCGGCGGCGTCTGTGAAATCTCGCCGCGAAAATCCTTCAGGACGTTTTCGATTTCTGCGGCGGAAATCGACTTTGGACTTTGGACTTTGGACTTTGGACTTCCCGTCTTGTCGCCCGTCTCGGTTTCAAAACCGAATCTTACAATCGCTTCGTATTCTTTTCGGTCTTTGTCGAGAAACTGCGCCAGTCGCGTCGCCCGTTCGACTAAAATCACCATTACGCCGGTCGCGAACGGGTCGAGCGTTCCGGTATGTCCGACGCGTTTCGTCCGCAGGATACGCCGGCATCGTGCGACGACATCGTGCGACGTAATTCCGGCTGGCTTATCGATTATTAAAATTCCGTCCATTGTGAGTTTAGATTTTGGATTTCGGATTTCGGATTTGCAAACGGTGAGAGGTTATTTTTCAACACGAAAAGTTTTGTAAGCTGTCTCAAAAACAGCGCGCCGTTGAAAAATGCTGTGGTTTTCCTTTGCGCCTTTGCGCCTTTGCGGGATAATTTTTTGTTTTCCGCAAAGCTCGCAAAGAGAAGCGCAAAGTGTTTTCGGAATAGATTATAATAATTTTTACTTTTGTATTTACACTCGTTTTGCGGAAAAATTTTATATGTTCAAGAAAAGAAATTGGCGGACGCCGAAGCCGCGTGAAGATTCGGACGAAGACGAAAAGCCGCGTGAAATAAATCCTGAAAAGGCGCGGACGAAAACCTTTGACCGCGCTGTTAATCTGCTTGCCTTTAAACCGCGTTCGGTTAAAGAATTGCGCGAGCGACTGCTCGAAAAAGCGTGGACGAACGAAGAAATCGTTGACGCGGTTCTTGAGAAATTAAAAGAATATAATTACCTCAATGACGAGCAGTTCGCCAAAGATTTCGCCGCTTCAAAATTGCGCGGAAAGCCTATCGGCAAAAGAGTTTTACAGCAAAAGCTGGCGATGAAAAAGCTCGACAAGGAAACGGTCGCCGAAGCCGTCGAAAACGCTTACGACGAAACGCCCGAAGCGGAAATCATCAACCAAGCCGTCCACAAAAGATTAAGGCTGAAAGGCAAGCCGGAAACACGCGAAGACGCGAAAAAGTTTTACGATTATCTTTTGCGGCAGGGTTTTTCCTATGACCTGGTCAGCACGAAAATGAAAGAGATTGCGGCGAACGAGTTCGACGAAAGCGAAGTAAATGATATGTGATAACGAAATAAGTGATATGTGATAACTGAAGAATTTGCCTTTACTTATCAGTTATCACTTATTTGACCACGCCGCGTTTTGAGGTTTCGATAAAATCAACTAACAAGTCTACTTCTTCACAGTCTTTTATATCTTCCTTTATTTTTTCCAAAGCCTGCTCAGTGTTTAGTTTTGAAGTTAATAAAAGATGAAAAGCGTGATTAAGATTTTTTATAATCTCCGGCGAATAGCCGCGACGTTTTGCGCCGACGCGGTTTAAACCGTAGCATTTGGCGTGATTTCCCTGGATGACGGCGAACGGCATCGCGTCTTTGACGACGACGGAATAGCCGCCGACAAACGCTTCAAAACCGACGCGGCAAAATTGGTGAACGCCTGAATACGCGCCAATACTGGCGCGGTCGTCGATTGAAACGTGTCCGGCGAGCGTCGCGGCATTTGCCATTATGACGTTGTTTCCGATTCGGCAGTCGTGCGCGACGTGTGCCTGCGCCATCAGTAAATTATCGTCGCCGATGCGCGTTAATCCGCCGCCGCCTTCCGTTCCGCGATGAACGGTTACGAATTCTCTGATATGGTTGCGCGCGCCGATTTCAGTCCGCGTTTCCTCGCCGTTATACTTTAAATCCTGCGGCGCGAGTCCGATTGAAACGAAGGGGAAAACGCGCGTTTCAGCGCCGATTGTAGTTTTACCGTCGATAACGACGTGAGATTCGAGATGAACTTTATCGGCTAAAATTACTTGGTCGCCGACGATTGAAAATGCTCCGATATGGCAATCTTCGCCGATTTCAGCCGTCGGACTGACGATTGCGGTTTCGTGGATGAAAGAAGACATATAAGAATTAACTGTTTTTCAAATCCTCAACGCTGTTTTCATTAGAGTTCTCATTTACATCTACAACATTACTGTCTTCTTCAGCAAACGATTTTCTCAGTATTAACCAGGTAAAAATGGCAGCAACGGGATATGATAAAAAAACTCCTAAAATTGCTCCGCCAATCACTGAAAAAATAAAACCGTAAAAGCCGTATTTACGATTTTTCATTCTAAGTCCGAAAAACAAAGGAAACGAGCCAAATAAAATACCCAACACAGTATTTATAAGCACAATGTAAAGAGTTAGTTCGGAGATAGATATTCTCATTTGTTCCATATTTTATTTATCCCTTTTTTCGCGGTCGCCGATGATGCACATAATCTCGGCTTCGGCGACGATTTGCCCGTCAACTTTGGCGAGTCCCTGCATTTTTTGAACCTTACTGCCGATTCTCAAAGCCGTAACTTCCAAAATGAGCGTGTCGCCGGGAACGACCGGACGACGAAAACGCGCTTTGTCGATGCCGCTGAAAAACGGGATTTTATTTTTTCGGTCTTCAAATTCACGGAGAGCTAAAATCGCGCCGACCTGCGCCAACGCTTCGATAATCAAGACGCCGGGCATCACGGGCGCTTCCGGGAAATGTCCGGCGAAAAAATATTCGTTAATTGTTACCTGTTTGACGCCGACGATTTTTACGCGCGGGTCGAGTTCGACGATTTTATCGACCAGCAGAAACGGGTAGCGATGCGGCAGAATTTCCTGTATGGCGATTGAATCGAGAATTGTCATATATTCGGCGGAAACGGACAAAATATAAGTTGCCAGAATACGACAAACCGGAAGACAGTGGCAAGCAGCGAACTGCTTTTTACCGCCTTCCGGTTCGGTTTTGATTATAGATTAACGCTCGATTTATTTAGGCGAAGCGGTTGAAGCCGTTCCTGCCGGGCGCGCGTTGTAAAACGTAATAAACTCCTTGGTTACGTCAACTTTATCGTCGCCGACGGCGAGAATAAATCCGCTTTCATCTAATTTCGCGCCGTCGAGAATCAGCATATAACCTTTCTGCTTGGCAAATTCCTGCATCGCTCTGCCGATGTCCTGCAGAACCGGACTTAAAACGACACCGCGGCGATTGTCGTATTTTGCTTTGGCGTCTTCCTGCTTGAATTTGAATTGGCGTCCCATTTCTTCATACTGGGTCGCCTTTGCCTGAAGACCTTTTGTGTCAATCGGGACATTCGGACTTTTTTGCGCGTTAGTCTGAGCGGTTTGCAGCTCGGTTTGCAGTGCCTGAAGTTTGGTAGCCATTGCCTGCAATTCGGCTTGAACCGGCTTGAATTCGTTGTCAAGCGTCTTGGACGCCGCTACATATTTGGTAATGCCTTCTTTGTCGGCATCAAACGCGAGCGTGTTGATAACGGCGATTTTTCCCGCGTTGGCGGTTTGGGCAAATGTCGAAACCGCAAAGATGGCGGCAAAAAAGAAACCGGCGGTGATTAAACGAAATGTTTTCATTTTTTTTGTAATACTCCTTAAACTTTGTAAAAGGGAACGGTCATTTAGAATTTTTCTGACTTTACCTTTTGAAACTAATTTCCTCGAGAATGTTGCTTGTAATCTTATAAATGACGAAAAGAAGCTATGTTATGCCGACGAATCGTTTGTTGTCAATTTACCGGCATTCAATCGCTGCTTTTCGCCCGTGTGATAATTCAAAAATTTAGAACGTTCTGCCGACCGTAAAGCGCAGACCGTTTCTTTTTCCGGGCAGAAACAGTCCGGGCGCTTCTTCGGTATAGCCGATTCTGGCGTTCGGATTGTAGTAATAAATCAGGCGGAACGGCACATTGACAATCGGAACCTGTACGCGCAATTCCAGACCGACGCTCGAACGGATGTCGCTGAAATTGTCGAATGCGCTTTCGCCGACTTTCAAAAGTCTGTTCTGCTGCGCTTCACCGCGCAGGAAAACCTGTTGGATGCCTTGCGGCAGACTTGTCGGACAGCCGAAACGGTTGCCGCGACAGTAATTAGTCAAAAACTCGTTTGCCGTCAGCGGGCGGTCGTTAAATAACAATAAACTGCCGAAACTGCTTTCAAATACGGGATTGTTTCGCAGAGCGAGCGCCGTCAGCGTTCCCGCGCCGATAAATCTGTCGTCGGCAAGAAATTCGCTGTTGATAGTCTGAGTTCCGGTTTTACGCAGATTGAAAACCGAGCCGACATCGGCAAACGCTGCCAGACTGACGGGACCGAAAATCGGCACGCGGTATTCAAAATTTCCCAAAAGCTGCGTGTCGCCGCCGATAAACTGGTAATTTCTGGAAATAAGAGCGTTAGGATTTCCGGTTGAGCCGTCGATAAGTCCGAGCTGGGCGATTTGAGCGAGAGCATCGCTGCTCAAGCCCGTTACCGGCGCTGCCGTTCCGCTGGTGTTGGTTGCCAGCGTCAGATTTCGGCTCGAAACATACGTGTCGAACGGCGCGACCGGACCGATGGCACGCGTGTTGTAGCCGCGAATGTCGTTTTCACTGCCGAGAAAATAGCGCTCGTAAAGCGGAACGCCGCCGACGAACGATATGGAATTGGCGGTTCTGATTTTTTCGGTCGTGCCGAAACTGCCGATTGTCCCCGCCTGGAGACGAAAGCCGAAAACTTCCGGGTTGCTCGACCTTTTCCGTCTGACCGGAATAAACTGCGTATATGTAACCGACGGCTGATAGGTGCGGACATCGCCGCCCAAGCCAGCCAGACCGACTGAAGCCGAAAGCTGTCTGCCGCTCAACGTGTCGATACCGTTTGACGACGGACGACGCGAATCGTAGACGAAGCTGCCGGTAACGCGGCTGGTGATAATGTTCGGCTGCTTAAAGATAGTCGGAATAGTCAGCGTCGGGTCGTTTAACGAGTTGATTTCCGGGTCAGCGATGCTGGTCGCCGACAACTGGTAACTCAAGCCGACGCGCGAAAGTCTGGAAAACGCCCGTTTCGGCAAAAATTCCGACAGCGGCGAGGTTGCGAAAATCGATGCGCCGTAAGTGCTTTGCGTGAACAGGTTGCGCGGGTCGGTCGTTAAATTTCCCTGCGGATTGGCAAACGCGTCGAACAATACTTCCTGATTTTGCGAAAGTCCCGTTCCTTCGCCGAAGAACTGATATTTGCTGGCGAACAACGAAAATCCGACGGAAATCGGGCGGTCGCGGAAATAAGGTTCCTGAAAGCTGAATTGAAAATTCTGCTGGCGATTGCCGAAACCGGCTTGAAACGAGACGACTTCGCCGCGTCCCAAAAGGTTGTTGGTCGAATATTCCAGACCGAAGAACGAGCCGCCGATGCCGGAGACGCCGCCGTTTAAGGAAATTTGCTGTCTGCCTTTTTCGCGGACTTTGACGACCAAATCGACTTCGCCCTGTTCTTCGTCGGTGCGGATTTCAACGTCTTTGTCCTTATCGAGCGGGTCGAAATACTGCGTCTGATTAAGCCGCAGAACCGAAGTTTCAATCAAGCCCTGATTATAAATGTCGCCTTCGTTGATGAGAACTTCGCGGCGCAGAATTTTATCGCGGGTAAAAGTGTTGCCGGTAAATTCGAGACGGCGCAGGCGAAACTGTTTGCCTTCGTCGATGTTGATTGTAATATCGAGAACGCCTTCTTTCGGATTAGTCGGACTGTCCTTAAATTCCGGCTCGAATTCGGCGTTGTAAAGAACGAAGCCCTGCGAGCCGTAGGCTTTTTTCAAATCTTCGTAGACGCCTTCCTGAAGCCGTTTGCCGTTGGCGATTTCGCCTTTTTTCAAACCTAAACCGCCTAAAATCTGCGCTTCGGAAAAAATCGAGTTTCCTTCGACTTTTACATCGCCGACGCGGTAGACTTTTCCTTCGCTGACGGGAACAATAATTTTCAGCGTGTCGTCCTTCGAGCTTAAAAGCGGCAGCGGCAAAGTTATAAGCGGCAGAAAATCGGTTCGCTGAACGCCGAGACCAACCACTTGCGGCTCGCCGATACGCGCCTGAAAATATCCTTTTGAAGACATATACGAGCGGACGTTTTTCTGCAAATCGTATTCGAGCTTTCTTAAATCGAGAATGTCCTGACCTTTAAAGCGCGAGACGAGACCGGTTTCCCGAACGAGCTGCAATTGAGCGCGCAGTTCGCTGTCCTTGAAAACTTCGTTGCCTTCAAATTCGATGTCGATAATGCGCGAGCGATTGCCCTGCTCGACATTGAACGTAACGGCAACTGAAGTCGCCGAAACTTCTTCTTCTTTAACGGTTACTTTGGCGTTCGGAAAACCTTTTGAAGCAAGCTGTTCACGAATGACGCGCACGCCTTTCTGCGCGTTGACCGGATTATAAACCGCTTCTTTCGAGATGTTTACGCGTCCTTCGCGAAAAGCCTTCAGCACGTCCGATTCGGGAACGGCGCTTAATCCTACAAACTGCAAATCGCGGATAATCGGCAGTTCCCTGACTTCAAAAATCACGTTGACGCCGCCGCGCGCGCCTTCTTCGGTCAAAACACGCGTCGCCGTTTTATCAAAGAAGTTCAGCGACAGCAGTTCCTTCAAATCGCGTTCAAGCTGCGCCTGGCTGTAAGTATCGCCCGGACGGGTTTTGATAAAATAAAGCAAATCTTCATCACGCAGGCGGCGATTGCCCTGAATATCAACCGATTCGACCAGCTGCTGGAGATTTGCCGCCTTAATTTTCGGAGCGTTATTCGCTTTTTCACCCGTTTTGGCGGCTAAATGTGAAGCCGAAAACACGACGCTCAGTAAAACAAGTGCGAAAGCGCGAAAAATGTGCATAAACCGATTTCCTTATAACTGCAAAGTTTCGGCTTGTTCTAAATAATAATAAGCCGTAAAAATTGTCTTAAAAATTCAACCTAAAGATAAAAAGACGAAAAACTATAAATATATCTCGAATAAGAAGCGGGCTTTATTTACTGGAATAATACGCGAACTTTGATTCGATGAATCAAATCTTGGTTGCCCCGACGGGCGCGCATCGCCGATAAACTTCCGAATTATACAGATAAACGAGCGAAAATGAAAAGCGGAAAACGGAAAATGATAACTTTCACATTTTCCGTTTTCCGTTTCGCGCCTTTTTGATTTCGGGCAAATTTACGGCTGTTCGATAAACGCTTCTTCGATTGGTTCGAGCTTGACGGAACGAAACGTCAGCTTGTCGTTTTCGCAGAAAACTTCGACCAGACTTTCTTCGCTCAGCTTGCCCTGAATCAGCCGTTCGGAAAGCTCGTCTTCGACATTTCTCTGCAAAGCGCGCTTCAAAGGTCGCGCGCCGTAGCTTCGGTCGGCGCAGGTTTTTTTAATCAGCCAGCGTTTGGCGTCTTCGGTCAGGCGCACGGCGAGAGCGTGTTTAACAAGAATTTCGTTGAGCCGCCCGATTTGCAAATCGATAATCCGCATCAAATCTTCGTCCGCCAGTTCATCGAAAATTATAATTTCGTCGAGACGATTGACGAATTCGGGCGCGAAAGTTTTTTTGACTTCGCTTAAAACCTGTTCTTCCATTTTCTGGCGCGACGCGTCCGCGCCGGTTTGAAATCCGAGACTGGCGCGCTTCTGAATAAACCTCGCGCCGATATTCGAGGTCATTATAAAAATCGCGTTTTTGCAGTCAATCGTGTTTCCCTGCGCGTCGGTCAAAATGCCGTCTTCAAAAACCTGCAATAAAACATTGAATAAATCGGGATGCGCTTTTTCGATTTCGTCGAAAAGCACAATCGAATACGGCGCGCGTCTGAGTTTTTCGGTTAATTGTCCGCCTTCTTCGTGTCCGACATATCCGGGCGGCGAGCCGATAAATTTGGCGACCGTGTGTTTTTCCATAAATTCCGACATATCGAAACGAATCAGCGCCCGTTCCGAACCGAACAGAAATTCCGCCAGACTTCTGGCGACTTCGGTTTTGCCGACGCCGGTCGGACCAAGAAAAAGAAACGAGCCGATTGGTTTATCTGGATTTTTCAAACCGGCGCGTGAACGCCTGATTGCTCTGGCAAGCGCCGAAATCGCCGGACGCTGTGAAATTATACGGCGATGCAGTTCGGTTTCGATGCCGAGAAGTCTTTTCGCTTCTTCCTGTTTTATCGACGTTACCGGAACGCCCGTCCAGCGCGCGATAACTTCTTCAACGTCGTCTTTCGTAACCTCGACGGCGAAAAACGAATCTTCGAGCGTTTGCATCTCGAACGCCAAAAGCTGGTCTTCATTGGCGGAAACGCGTTTCCAGTTTTCGACCGTCTCTTTCCACGAAGGTTCGGAAACGGCTTCGGCTTGATAGCGAAGTTTGGCGCGCGCGCCCGCTTCGTCTAAAACGTCAATCGCTTTATCGGGCAAAAATCTATCTGGAATATAGCGATTCGTTTGATAAACCGCCGCTTCGAGCGCTTCTTTCGAGTAGCGAATCTGGTGAAATGCTTCGTATCTTTCGGCTAGACCCTGAACGATTTTCAGCGCGTCTTCTTCATTCGGCGCGGCGACTTTGACCGATTGAAAACGGCGTTCGAGCGCTTTGTCTTTTTCAATCGATTTGCGAAACTCGGCGGGCGTCGTCGCGCCGATGCACTGAATTTCGCCGCGGGAAAGCGCCGGTTTCAAGATATTCGCCGCGTCCAGAGTTCCTTCCGCCGAACCCGCGCCGACCAATGTGTGCAGCTCATCGATAAAAACGACGTATTCTTTGTGTTCACGCAGCTCGCCCATAATTTTTTTGAGGCGTTCTTCAAACTGCCCGCGATATTTCGTGCCCGCGACGACGAGCGACAAATCGAGCGATAAAATCCGCTTATTTTCCAAAAATGTCGGCACGTTTTTGTCAATGATTCTTTGCGCTAAGCCTTCAACAATCGCCGTTTTGCCCACCCCGGCTTCGCCGATTAAAACCGGATTGTTTTTCGTCCGGCGGCACAGAATTTCGATAATGCGCTCGACTTCCGCTTCGCGTCCGATGAGCGGGTCGAGCTTTCCTTCAGACGCTTCGTTCATTAAATCGCGCGTGAATTCCTGCAAATGCGGCGTTTCGCTTTTTTCGCGGGCTGCGGCGTGTAAATTAGGAAAACCGCTTTGACGGGTGATTTCCTCGCGCACTTCCTTTAACCGCAGACCGTATTGGTAAAGAATTTCGGCGGCAATCGATCGTTCTTCGCGGACGATTCCCAGAAGCAGATGTTCGGGTCCGATGTGGCGATTTTGAAGATTCCGGCTTTCTTCGCCGGCAAAAGCTAAGATGCGCTTTGTTTCCGGCGCTAAATGAAGCTCGACCGACTGCGGAATCCGTTCGCGCAGAACGATTCGCTCCTCGACTTCCCGGCGCACGGCTTCGACCGTCAAATGCCTGCGAAACGGGAAAAATCTGGCGGAAACGGTTTTGTCTTCGCGCATCAGACCGAGCAGAATATGTTCCGGGGAAATAACCTGCGAGCCGTATTGGAGAGCTTCGTAACGAGCGAAGAAAATGACGCGGCGCGCCTTTTCCGTGTAGCGTTCAAACATAAATTTATACTTCGTTTTACAGATAAATAAAATTACTCTAAAACAAATTTAACCAAAGAGGCGAATTTTCCGGGACTAAAAACTTTGAGCTTGAATAAATATAGTTACAAAGCCGTGAAAAGTCCAAATATTTCTTATAAGCAACTGCCTGAACCAGATTGCTGTGCCGTTTGAATCCACTTTGATTCGTATTGACCGAGAATCGTTTGAATCTAAATTTTATCCGGGACGAAATACTTTTTTTGAATGAAAACTTTGGTTGACACTTAGTTGTTAAAGTAATTCATTTGCTTTTAAAGCGGCTTCACTTTAGATTTAATGTTTAATTTACCTGTGTTATTTGTAGATTAAGTAGTCAGACTAAATTAGAAGAAGGTTGTGAAATCACAGATGGCACGGATAAACCCGGATAAAATCCGAATAAAACCTTGTGTTTATCTGTGGTTTCATTTTAGATTTACCTGAATTTGTCCGGCTGCTTATTTACATTTGAGCGCAAATAAAGAGAATTTATACTAATTTTATACAAACAGAAGAAAACAAATGAAAATTTTAATAACAGGCGGCGCGGGCTTTGTCGGCTCGCACTTGGCGGACAAACTCATCGGCGAAGGACACGAAATTACGGTTATCGACGATTTATCAACCGGGCGTTATCAGAACGTCGAACATCTCGAAGGCAAA
>JBBPXZ010000055.1:0-9066 GCA_038200355.1 Pyrinomonadales bacterium
ACCCCTCGTTGTCAGACGCCCAGATGCCGAGAACTTCTTTCAAGCCTTGCAGATTGACGCCAAATGCCAGGTAAATCGCTTTGTTTCGGACGCTGCCGCCGCTCTTTACTTTCACCTGAAGCGCGTCCAGGTAAAGAATCGGGTAAATTGCATCGAGCGGGCGCGACTGCCAGGCGCGAACTTCTTCAAGGACGGCATCGGTAACGTTGGAAATCAATGAAGGCGACACATCGACGCCGTAAATTTCTTCAAGATGACCTTGAATCTCACGCGTCGTCATTCCTCTGGCATAAAGAGAAATAATCTTCTCGTCCAAACCGTCGAAACGCTTCTGATTCTTTTTGACAATCTGCGGTTCAAACTCGGCATTTCGGTCGCGCGGCACTTCAATCTCCATTTGCCCGCGCTTGCCCTTAATCGTTTTCGGCGTTGTCCCGTTTCTGGAATTGCCTGAGTTATTGCCCGCCGGACTGTTCTTTTCATAGCCGAGATGATGCGTCATCTCGCCGCTCAAAGCCCGTTCGACAAGTGCCTTAGTTAATTGTTGGAGAAGTCCGTTATCTCTTAACAAATCTTCGGGCTTTTCGTAATCTTTCAGTATCTGGTCTAAAACTTCATTGGTAATTGGCATAATCTTTTCCTCCTTAGAAAATAAATGTTCATTATTGCCATTTACACATCTATGAAGCAGGCACCATTGTCAAACACAGACTTTTCCACCCGCGCCGATTAGCCCGTTTTTTCAGTTTTCTGTTTGACGGTTTTGAATTCGTCATCCGATTTTTCAATTATCTAACTTCCTCGCTCGACCAGTGTTTTACGGTCAATCATCTATACGGGCATCTACTCCCATGAGGATTGATTCGCACTCCCGATTAGCATTTCTGCTCGTTTGGGAGGCAGGTCGCCCATTCAAAATGCAGGTATCGGAAGTTTCCTTCCTTCCTATGTGTAAACCCGGGCAGACCTCGCTTCGATTCCTCTTTGCCGAAATTCGGCATAATCTATTTCATCGCGCAGCATAATGAAACAACGAATAAGTAGTTTTCGGGCAGTTGCAACAACGGCTTTCGCCATTCCGCATTTTGCCTTGAGCCGCCGGAAGAACTGCTTCAACTCTTCGTCCGAGCGCGCCGCCATATGCGCCGCTTCGCCGAGCAGAAATCTGAGCAGCCGACTGCCGGCTTTGCTGATCGCGCCGTAGTGCCGTTTCTCGCCCGACGAATGCTCCATCGGTTCTAATCCGGCGTAAGCGGCAACTTTTCTAGTCGTCGCAAAACGGCTGACTTCGCCTAATGTGTGAACGATGCATAATGCCGTCAGCAGTCCGACTCCCGGATGCGTCAGCAATCTCTGCACCCGCTCATCAGATTCGGCTTCCTGTTTTAGCTGCTTTTCCAGTCCGGCAATCTGTTCTTCAAGTTGAATCAACAGCTCCAGCCATTTGTCCCGTTCATTGGCAAGCAACGGCGGCAGCTTTAGGTCTCGAAACTTCTGCTTGGCTTTTTTGCTCGCCAATCCTTCCTTAAACAGCAATCCGGTTTCAATCAGGATTCGCCTCAAAGAGTTCTTGACCATGGTCGAGTGCTTGACCAACTTATTGCGGTGGCGAAGCAGTCGCAGAATCTCCTGGCTTTTGACCTCCGTTCGGTAAAGTTTCGGAAACTCGCCTTTAAGCATCAACTCGAGAATATGCTCCGCATCCCTCCGGTCGTTCTTTTGCCGCCGTTTGGCTAAACGACTAATCTCAGCCGCATCGCCGACCCAAACCTCGATTCCCAATTCAAAGAGCATTTGTTCAAACCACCGGGCATATCCGCTCGTTTCGTAACCGACGATGACTTGCTCACCCTTAAACTGCTCGTAGAATGAACGCACGTCATCATCGTAGTGATGTAAATCTTTGACATTCACTTCGCCGTCCGCCGTGTTGCAATAGCAAATCGTTTGACGACGTGAATGAAAACGGGCTTCGCAGTATAATGTCATCAGGCACCTCCCCGATGACGAATTCAAAACCACTGTTAGTTTATCAAACAACTGGCGGCGGGAGCTGCCTGCTTCATACCATCAAATTTATTTACAAGCTCCAGTTACCAACTTAACTGGCAAGCGACAGTATTTATACTTCGCCTAAACAAAAAAGAAAGGCGAGTTCCCTTAAAGAACTCGCCTTTCTTTTTTGAATTTAACAGCCTTCTAGCTGTTGTTTCTGTTTCGATTGTTGTCTGTGTTGATTTTGTCAACTTCGACATCGGTGCGTTTGACCGTATCGCGAATTGTTTCCTGGCGTTCGGTTACCTGTTTGCCGATTTCGACTTCTTCGACTACGCGCGCCTGTTTGGCGACGACCGCTTCTTCGGCGCGGGTTGTTATATCGATTTCGCCTTCCTTGAAATTTGCCAAATCCGCACTGGAAACTTCGCGGTTGACCGGATGACGTTCGACTTTAACGTGTTCCTCGCGCAGAGTAACCTGTTCTTCGACCGGCTTTTCCGTAATGCGGCTTTCGACTCTGACGCCGCCAGTTTCGACTTCGCGTTTTCCGACTCTTAATTCCTCTTCGATAACCGGAATTACATTGCCGCTCGTATTAGCGGTGCGGTCAACATTAGCGGTTTGTGTATTTGTCGGAGCGACATTGCGGGCAGTCGATGTTCCGGTGTTTGCAGTGCCGGAAGTTCTTTGACCCGCATTGCTGCCGGATGAATAAACATTTGTTCCGCCGCAACTGGTGAATTCGCGTTCGAGAAACGCTGCGTCTTCGTTATTGCGCGGGTGAACGCCGAGAACTGTGCCGCCGGATTTGATTCCGGTTTCATATTCTGCCGCGTGTTCTTCCGGTATGCCCGAACCGACGAGCGCGCCGATTAATCCGCCCGTTATTCCGCCCGCGCCCGCGCCGATTAATGCGCCGGCAAGCGGTCCCGCAACCAGAAGTCCGAGTCCGGGAAGCAGAACCGAAGTTCCGATAGCCGCTATCGCGCCTAAAACCGCGCCGACCGTTCCGCCGATGCCCGCGCCCGTCGCCGTTCCTTCCGCCGCCTTGCTGCCGAGTTCCGTGTCGGCGCCGTCGGCATATTGACTTTTACGGGTTTCATCCGACATTATGACGTTCACATCGTCCCTGTCGTAACCCCGACCGCTGATTGCCTGATAAGCGCATTCGGCGCTCTGCCTGTCGCGAAATAACGCGGTTACGATTGGTGAATTGCTTGTATCTGATTGACTTGCCATTTGATTATTTCCTCCAAAGTTGTTGAATATTATAAACTTACACTCATTTAAATACTAAAAAACTTGCTAAGCATTAACCTGTGTGTATGAATTGCGAACTGTCGAACTCAATTTGCAGGTAGTTTTGCAATAATTGTGCCTAATTGTAAAATCGGCGGACACCGGATATTCGGTTAATTTAATAGCAGGACGATTTAAGCAATCGTTCACAGTTAAATATAAGTAAAACGCGCTTTGAGTTGACGATTTATCGTGTCTTTTTGCCCAACGAAGAAGCAGCGTGCGTTCCGCGTTTGAACGCGAGAACGATTGTCGATCATTTAACTTAATTTTGCGCGGCGTTTTATCGTAAATAAAAGATATTAAAAACATCCGATTAACTTTATTGAAAAAACGGAAGATTTTCAGTTGAACAAATTGAAGTTCAAAATTTTCCCTTCCGTTTCGAGTTTTGTCAGATGAGCTTCGACGCTTTTTTCGGCGAGCTTCCACAATTGCGGCGGCGTATCGGCATAAACCTTTTCGACAATTTCGCCGACGGTTTTCGCGCCCGTTTCGATGGCGCGAACGATTTTTCTTTCGCGCCTCAGGCGATGCGCGATGTAATTTTCGATTTTGGCGCGCGCGTCGAAAACCGCGGCGCCGTGCGAGCCGCACAGAAATCGCAGATTCGGCAGGTTTTTCAGTCTTTCGAGCGACGTTAAGTAATCAATCATATCGCCTTCGGGCGGCGCGATTATAACCGAATCCGCACCGACGACGTTATCGCCGGAGAGCAGAAAACCGAATGCTTCGTCGTAAAAGGCGAGCAGACCGCGCGCGTGTCCGGGGGTGTGCAGCGCTTTTAATTCAAACGATTTGCCGTGTTCGTCTTTTAATTCAAAAACTTCATCGTCCTCGATAAAATTTTTTATTTTCACTTCGCCCCGCAGACTTTCCGCCGTCAGACGATGCGCCGAAACCGGAATGTCCAGACCGAACTTGTCGCGCAGATGTTTTTGCAGAACGCTTTCGCCGCCAATGTGGTCTTTATGAAAATGCGAAACGATAATGGCGCGGCAAACGAAATCTTTTTCGATAAAACTATCGACGAGCGCAAATAACTTTCGCCGTTCGGCTTCATCTTCGGCAGCCGCGTCGATGATGATAAATCTTCCGCGTCCGACAATAAAACAATTGGTGTGCGTCGCCGGCGGCAGAGTTTCGGTTTTAACGGGAAAACAAATCACGCGCGGATTCAGTTCGATGAAATCGATGTTTCCGCCGCGGCTTTGTGATTTTTCGAGAAGACTTTGCGCTGCGGTTTTCGATTTTCGGGTTGGGCGCGTCAATTCGCGTCCGTCTGCGGCTGAAAATTCTCTGTTTTTCTCCGTGTTCCCTGCGGCAGATAACTCCTGAAGCGCGATCAAAACCGGCGGCGAAATTAAAACTTCCGAATTACTCCAGCGATTTAACGCCTCTTTCGGCTCGACGAATTCGACGTTCCGCATTTCCGTAATAGCGGCGAAAGGCTGTTGTTTAGGCGGGCAGACGGCGAGAAAAAAAGCGGTCTTGAAACGAACGGGCGAAAACGGCGGCGTCGTCCAGAATCCGGTGTAGAAAAAATCGTCCGCGTCAATTCGTAAATTCCAGCCGGCGAGAATCTCGGCAAATGAGAACACGCCGGAAATCAAATCGCTGTGCAGGGAAGCGCGCTGACCTTTCGTCAGTTTTTCGCCGCCGCGAACGAGCAGAACGCCGACTTCTTCAAAAATTTCACGCGCAGCGGCGACTATAAATATTGCTGTGTTCTCGTCTCTACAGTGTTTAACTTTGATTGAACTGTCCGCCGCTTCAACTTTTCCGCCCGGAAACGCGTGCCAGCCGCCGAGAAATTTTATGTTCGGATTGCGCTGCGCCCAGAGAACTTTTGTCCGTTCCTGATTAAGTAAAATAACGGCGGAAGCGTCGCGCGGCTCATTGATTTTTGTTTCTAATTTCACAGGGAAATTTTAACGCAAAAACGGGACGCGGACGAAGTAGGCTTCGCAACTTGGATTCAGCAGATTATTACGGACTTTTTAATAATCCGCTCCAATCCGTCTCATCCGGGTTCGCCCGCGTCCCATTCTTTTCCTTAATTTAAATCAAACAGCAAAAACTCCGTTTCGTCCGCCGTCGATTTGATTTTCAAAACGGTTTCGTCGCTGATTGCCGCGCCGTCGCCCGCTTCTAAAATTTCGCCTTTCAGAGCGAGCGAACCTTTGACGATTTGAATCCACGCGTGGCGATTCGCCGCCAATTCGTGCTTGACTTCTTCGCCGGTTTTCAGAATCGAAGAATAAAGTTTTACGTCCTGATTTATCTTGACCGAACCGTCGTCTCCGCCGCGCGAAGCAACCAGTTTAAGTTTGCCCTGCTTGGTTTCCGGCGCAAAATAAGTCTGCTCGTAGCCCGGTTCTAAACCATTGGTTTTGGGCAAAATCCAAATCTGTAAAAGGTGAACTTTCTCGGTTTCGGACGGATTAAATTCGCTGTGCCTGATGCCGCTGCCCGCCGTCATTCGCTGAACTTCGTGCGGTCGCAAAACTTCCGCGCCGCCCGAGCTGTCTTTGTGCGCGAGTTCACCGGAAATTACATAAGTGATAATTTCCATATCGCTGTGTCCGTGCGTGCCGAAGCCCTGATTTGCATCGACCCAATCTTCGTTTATCACGCGCAGATTGCGAAAACCCATAAAATTCGGGTCGTAATAATTGTTGAATGAAAACGTGTAATGCGTATCGAGCCAGCCGAAATTTCCGCCGCCGCGCTCCGTTGATTTTCTAACTCTAATCATTTTATTTTCTCCTTGAAACTCAATCTATAAACTAAGGTTACAGGAAAAAAGCGCACGTGCAATCATCAATTGTGCGGAGGTTTTTCTCATCAATTCGGGTGAAGAATTCAGCCGCGAACAAACACAAAAAAACACGAAAATCATTTAATTGCCTTTCGTGTTCCTTTCGTGTTCGTTCGTGGCTAAAAGTTTTATAAATCGACGCGCACCAAACCGCGTTTTATCGCCGAAGTCGCGGCGGATGTTCGGTCGGACACATTCAATTTATCAAAGATATTTTTAACGTGAGTCTTAACCGTATTTTCTGACACGCCCAACTCAAAAGCGATTTCCTTGTTCGATAAACCTTTTGTAATAAACTCTAAAATTTTCTGCTCGGACGCGGTTAAATCTTCCTGACCGAAATTTTCCGTTAAAACATCGGCAATGTCCTGCGGAATAAATCTTCTGCCCTAATTGACAACGCGAACCGCTCTGACCAGTTCGGCTTCCGAAGCGTCTTTCAAAATATAACCGAGCGCGCCCTTTTTCAAAGATTTACTGATTTCCGCGTCGCCGGCGTGTTCGGCTAAAACAATGATTTGCGCCCGTTTGTTTTCCGCAAAATAATCGCTTAAATCGTCAATCGCGCACGAATCCGGCAGGCGCAAACCCAAAATAACAACGTCCGGTTTTATTTGCTTGAACAACTCAAAACCTTCTGCGCCGTTTCCCGCTTCGCCGACGATTTCGATGTCGGATTGCGTGCTTAAAATCGTTTTTATGCCGACGCGCGTTAGCGTTTGGTGTTCAACTAAAAGCACGCGGATTTTGTTTTGCATATTTATCCTTAAAAAGCAAAATCAAACGAGCCTTTTCGCTTTTTTCACGACGTTCTCAACCGTAAAGCCGTATTCTTTGAAAATCTCGTCGGCAGGCGCGCTCGTTCCGAATTTATCGACCGTTACGGTTTCGCCGTCCAAGCCGACGTATTTTTCCCAGCCTTGCGAAACTCCGGCTTCGATTGCCAGACGCGCTCTCTTTTTTATAGGTAAAACTTCTTCTTTATATTCTGCCGATTGCTCGTCGAAAAATTCCCAGCACGGCATTGAAACAACTCGCGTCGGTGTGCCGCTTGAGTTTAACTGTTCACGCGCCTGCATTGCTAAACCGACTTCCGAGCCTGTCGCAATAATAATCAATTTCGGCGCGGACGCTTTACCCTGTTTGTTTTCGGCTTCGGCTAAAATATACGCGCCTTTGTGCAAGCCGTCGGCGGAAGCATATTTGGTTCTGTCGATGAGCTGAACTTTCTGGCGCGAAAAGGCGAAAGCCGTCGGCGCTTTGTCTCTCAATAAAGCGGCGCGCCACGCTTCGCGCGTCTCAAAGGCGTCGCACGGGCGAATGACGGCGAGATTCGGAATTGCTCGAAGCGCGGCGAGATGTTCGACCGATTGATGCGTCGGACCGTCTTCGCCCAAGCCGATTGAATCGTGCGTGAAAACGTAAATCGTCTGGACGTGCGAGAGCGCGGCAAGACGAATCGCGGGGCGCATATAATCGGAAAACGTCAGAAAAGTTCCGCCGTATGGAATCACGCTGCCGTAAAGCGACATTCCGTTCATCGTCGCGCCCATCGCGTGTTCGCGGATGCCGAAATGAATGTTGCGCCCGGCGTAAGTTTCCGGTTCAAAATCGCCGCCGTCTTTGATGTTCGTGTTATTAGACGGCGCTAAATCCGCCGAACCGCCGAACAATTGCGGAACTGCTCCGGCAATCGCGTTGATAATTTCGCCCGAATAAGCGCGCGTCGCTTTGGCTTCGACGTTATTAAATGACGGCAAGGATTTTTCCCAGCCTTCGGGCAATTTATTCGTGCGTGTTTCCTTCAAAGTTTTCCCTAAATCGCCGAACGCTTTTTCGTATTTTTTAACCAGCGCTTCCCAATCTTTTTCATACTGCGCGCCGCGTTTGATCGCTTCGCGGAAATGCGCCGACGCTTCATCGGGAACGTAAAAATGCGCGTCCTCGTCCCAATTTAAGTTTCGTTTTGTTTCTTTTACGGCTTCTTCGCCCGGCGCGTCTGAGTGCGCTTTGTTTGTTCCGGCTTTCGGCATTCCGAAACCGATAATCGTTTTGACGCGAATCAATTTCGGCTTATCTTTTATTTCGTGCGCGCCGAGAATCGCCCGCTCGATTGCTTCCAAATCATTTCCGTCGGCGACTTCCAGAACGTGCCAGCCCGCCGCTTCAAAGCGTTTCGTTACGTCTTCGTTAAACGCGATGCTCGTATTGCCTTCAATCGTGATGTTGTTGTCGTCGTAAAAATAAATCAGATTCGAGAGTTTCAGATGTCCCGCAAGTGAAGCAGATTCATAACTTACGCCTTCCATCAAATCGCCGTCCGAACAAATACAGTAAATATGATGATTGACAATCGGGAAGCCTTCCTGATTAAACTTCGCCGCCAGATGCGCTTCCGCCATCGCCATTCCGACGCCGTTCGCAAAACCTTGCCCCAAAGGTCCGGTCGTAATCTCGACGCCGGGCGTCATATAATTTTCGGGATGTCCCGGCGTTTTTGAATGCAGCTGACGGAACCGCTTTATCTCGTCCATCGACAAATCGTAACCCGTCAAATGCAGCAAAGAATAAAGCAGCATCGAACCGTGTCCGGCTGACAACAAAAACCGGTCGCGGTTAAACCACTTCGGATTTTTCGGGTTGTAGCGCATAAACTTCGTCCACAAAATGTATGCCGTCGGCGCCATCCCGAGCGGCAAACCCGGATGACCGGATTCGGCTTTCTGAATCGCGTCGAGCGAAAGAGTTCGGATCGTGTTGATGCAAAGTTGGTCAATTTTTTGTTTGGTTTTCGTAGCAGTCATAAGTTTATTCTTTGAAACACGCAGGTCAAAACCTTGCACTTTTAGTGCAAGACTTTCAGTAATTTCCGCTAAAATCTATTCGAGGCTAGCGAAAGATGAAAGAGAACCGAAAAGGCTCGCATACAAAAAGTAGATTGACCGCGC
>JBBPXZ010000056.1:0-103981 GCA_038200355.1 Pyrinomonadales bacterium
AGTTACGCACTGCCGCTTCTCGCCCAACAAAATTTGGGCTTAGACATTGCCGTCGATGTTCCAGAAGGCTGGACGGAGGCGCAGTATCGCGCCGCCGAACGCGCTGATTTCGCCTTTCAACTCGCGCCGATGCTCAGGAAAAAGTTACAGGAAGACGGCTTGGAGGAAATCTATACGGATATGGAATTGCCGCTTGTTCCATTGCTTTATCAAATGGAAATGGCTGGCTTGAAAGTCGATACGGAAGTCTTAAAAGGTCTGTCCGATTTCATCACAACCGAAACCGACACGCTGAGCGCCCGAATTTTTGAACTCGCGGGTAAGGAGTTTAATATCGGCTCGCCCAAACAAGTCGGCGAAATTCTGGCGGAACTCAATATCGGTTCGAGCAAGAAGACGGCAACCGGGCAGATGTCCACGAGCAAGGACGTGATGACCGAGCTTGCCGAGACATACGAGCTGCCGCGCCTGATTCTGGAGTTCCGCGAACTAGATAAACTTCGGGCGACTTATGCCGATGCGCTGCCGAAACTCATCGGCGCGGACGGGCGCATTCATTGTCATCTCAACCAAACGGTTACGACGACGGGCAGATTGAGCAGTTCCGAGCCGAACCTGCAAAACATTCCGATACGCACCGAACTCGGTCAGCAAATCCGCAAGGCGTTCATTCCCGAAGCCGGATACAAACTGATTTCCGCCGATTACTCGCAGTTGGAATTGCGACTTTTAGCGCAAATCACCCGCGACGAGCGAATGCTCGAAGCGTTTCAAAACGGCGAAGACATTCACGCGCAAACCGCCGAACTGGTTTTCGGCGCGAAAACGCCGGCGGAACTGAAAATCGCCCGCCGCAACGCCAAAATCACCAACTTCGCCATCGCCTACGCCGTCGAAGCCTACGGACTTTCCGCCCGCGTCGGCATCTCGCGCAATGACGCGAAAAAGGTCATCGAAGATTATTACAACACCTACAAAGGCGTCAAAACTTTTATGGAAGAGACGCCGAAAGTTGCCCGCGAGCAAGGCTACGTTACGTCCATTTACGGCAGACGGCGCTATGTTCCGACAATCAAAGACCGCAATTTCAACGTTCGCCACCGAGCCGAGCGCGAAGCGATAAATATGCCGATTCAGGGAACGGCGAGCGATATTGTCAAAATCGCAATGCTCAAAGTCGATGAAGCGCTGAGACGCGAAAATCTGAAGACGCGTATCGTTATGCAGGTTCACGACGAACTTTTAATTGAAGCGCCAGACGCGGAAGTCGAAAAAGCCGTCGAAATCGTCAGACGTGAAATGGAAACGGCGGTTGATTTGGACGTGCCGCTGCTCGTCGAGGTCGGCGCGGGCGAAAATTGGATGCACGCGAAATAAGACAACCTCAAGGTTTAAAATTGTGTCTGAATGAAATGTCTACGGCTCGTTAAAATTTCATTTCAAAAAATATTTTTGGAGTTTTTCAAAGCCCCGCTGTAATTGTAAATTCACTAAAGAATTTATAAATTTGCTTTTATTGAGATTGGTCTAAAGAGCTTTCTTGTATGTTTAACTACTGGAAAAATAAAGTTCTCGGCTTCGGCTTGCTAAGTATTATTTTACTCGGCTCGCCGGCGGCTTCGTTGTGCCAGTCGGAAACAATCGGCGATTTAAGCATTTTCAGCCTGGAGGCTTTTGGCGACAAAAGTGTAACAGTGAACGGAGTTTCCGCGATAAACGACCAAACGATTATTTCTCCGAGCGTGATTGAAACTCCGCTCAGCGACCTGGAAGTCAGGGTTAATCTCGGCAAGACCGGACGTGTAAATTTTGGTAATGACACGAAAATGAATCTGGTTTTTGACGAAAGTCGGATTTCCGGCGTTCTTTTGCGAGGTACCATAACGGTTTCGATTCCGCCGCACACAAATCTTAAAATTCAAACAAAAGACGGCATTGTCGAGACCGTCGATGAAGGTCAGGAAAATAAAATAGTCATAGATTTTGTGAACGGTAAAACGCGGGTTAAAACGCTGTCGGGATTTGCCGCGCTGAACAATACTTTGATTGCCTCCAGACAATATTTTATTGCCGGAGAGCCGAGCGTCAAAAATTTCGATTTAACAAATAAAATAACTTTATTAACTTATTTTGTCGTTCCAGCCATCCTTATAATTTTATCTATATCAGGAAACAGAAGCGACCTAAACATTGACAATAATCAGGTTAATGTAGGACCGATGAAATAATAACAGCCGGCACGTATTTTTATTCTCAAAAATGCGGAAACACGCACGTCAGTAAGTGTGTTGCCTCACTATTGCGCCCTTATTGCGTGCGGGCTTCTGCAAAAAGTGAGAAAGTCCTAAAGATTTAATTTTTACGCTTAAACCATAAACACTGAATTTCCCCGTTACTCTTCGTCTTCGCGCAATTTTTCAAGCACCGAAAAATCTTCAAGCGTCGTCGTGTCGCCCACAATTTGGTTGCCCGCCGCAAGTTCGCGTAACAATCGACGCATAATTTTGCCCGAACGCGTTTTCGGCAAAGTGTCGGTAAAACGGATGTCGTCGGGTTTGGCGAGCGAGCCGATTTCTTTGGCGACGTGGGTGCGGAGTTCGGCTTTTAGCTCGTCGCTTCCCTTTCGCTCGCCTTCAAGAGTTACAAAAGCCGAGATTGCCTGACCTTTTATTTCGTCCGGTTTGCCGACGACGGCGGCTTCGGCGACCGCTTCGTGCGAGACGAGCGCCGATTCGATTTCCGCCGTCCCTAAGCGATGACCGGAGACGTTTATCACGTCATCGACTCTGCCCATAATCCAGAAGTTGCCGAGTTCGTCGCGCCGCGCACCGTCGCCGGCGAAATAAACGTGCGGGATTTCCGACCAATACGTTTTTTTGTAGCGCTCGTCGTCTTTGTAAATGGTGCGCAGCATCGACGGAAACGGATGCGTAACAACGAGATAGCCGCCTTCGTTCGGCGGAATGCTTTTTCCGGCTTTGGTTTGAATGTCGATTAAAATGCCGGGAAACGGACGCGTCGCCGTTCCGGGAACGGTCGGAGTTGCGCCCGGAAGCGGCGAAATCATAATCGCGCCGGTTTCGGTCTGCCACCACGTATCGACAATCGGGCATCGCTTTTTGCCGATTATCGTGTGATACCACATCCACGCTTCCGGGTTTATCGGCTCGCCGACCGTTCCGAGCAAGCGAAGACTCGACAAATCGTGCTTTAACGGATACTGCTCGCCCCATTTAATAAAAGCGCGAATCGCCGTTGGCGCGGTGTATAAAATATTGATTTTATGGCGTTCGACGAGCTTCCAGAACCTGTCGGGTTCGGGAAAATTCGGCGCGCCTTCATACATAAAAACCGTCGCGCCGTTCGAGAGCGGTCCATAGACGACGTAAGAATGTCCCGTAACCCAGCCGATGTCGGCGGTACACCAGTATGTATCTTCGTCGCGCAAGTCGAAAACCCATTTCGTCGTGATGTAAGTTTGGGTTAAATAACCGCCGGTTGTGTGCAGAATTCCTTTCGGCTTGCCCGTTGTGCCGGACGTGTAAAGAATAAAAAGCGGATGTTCGCTGTCGAGTTCTTCCGCCGGGCAAACGTCCGAAACGGTTGCCATCAGTTCGTGCCACCAGTAATCGCGCCCGATTTGCATATTGATTTTCGACGCGGTGCGCTTAAATACGATAACGTTTTCAACCGTCGGACATTGCGCGGCGGCTTTATCGACCGTTTCCTTTAATTTGAGTTCGACGCCGCGCCGGTAGCCGCCGTCAGCCGTTATAACCAATTTGCATTCGCAGTCGTTCACGCGGTCTCGAATCGCGTCCGCCGAAAACCCGCCGAAAATAACAGTGTGAATCGCGCCGACTCGAGCGCAGGCGAGCATCGCAATCGCCAGTTCGGGAACAAGCGGCATATAAAGCGCTACTCTATCGCCCGTTTCGACGCCGGTTTTCTTCAAAACATTGGCGAACTTCGAGACCTGCCGGTGCAGTTGCTGGTAAGTCAAAGTTCGCACTTCGCCCGGCTCACCTTCCCAGATTATCGCGGCTTTGTTTTTGCGGTGCGTTTCAAGATGGCGGTCGAGGCAATTGTAAGCGGCGTTTATTTTGCCGCCGACAAACCATTCGGCGTGCGGTTCGTTCCACTTCAAAACCGTGTCCCACTTTTTGAACCAGTGCAGTTCTTCGGCAATCGACGCCCAGAACGCTTCGGGATTTTCGGCGGCTTCGTTGTAAATCCGCTCGTATTCTTCAAAACTTTTGATGTGCGCTTTGGCGGCAAATTCCGGCGGCGGCGGAAAAACGCGCGTTTCGTTTAAGGTCGATTCGATGGCGATATTTGAAGTTTCTGGCATTTTTTTCTCCTGAATAATTTATCGTTTTCGGTTACGGGAAGAATCATCGGCGATTTACAAAGCTTATTCAATCATAAAAACTTTTTCTTTGCCAAATTGATTTCCGCGCCGGTAAAAACCGCGACGAAAAAGCGGCGATATAATAAAATATCGCCGCTTCAAATTATCATTAACGAATTTTCGATTAACGAAATTATGGTTCGAGTCGAGAAATTCGACACAAGTAACGGATTATCGATGCGCGGTAAAAATCATCGAAAGTTTATTTAGCGAATAAAGCGTTGAAACTACGAAACTTCAGTAAATTACCAAGTCCATAAAATAACTCCTTTCGGCTTAAATTTTTAACTTTTCCTTTGGAAATGATTATTATTTCCGGTTTAGACGGGAGCGTTTTCAACTTTCGTTGAAAGCTAGAGACTTTATACTGCTAAAAAGCCCGCGTGTCAAAGTTTTTCTGAAGTATTTTTTAATGAACAGCCGGAAGCGATATGCGGGATTGACGAATCACATCCCGGTTTAATTTTCATTTGACCGATGGTTGTCATATTCCGCCGTAAAAAGGTAAATTAAAAATACGAATTTAATCGAAAAAAAGGAGATTTATGGCGGAAAATAAACAGGAAGCAATCGACAAATTAATAAGTTTAATCGAGAAAATCGGTTTCGCGATGCTGACGACTATTGATACGGACGGCGTTTTACGCTCGCGTCCGATGTCCACGCAGAAGACGGAAATCGACGGCGATTTGTGGTTTTTTACGAGCGACAAAACGCATAAAACCGAAGAAATCGAACGGGACAGTCGCGTCAATGTTTCATACGCCGCGCCGAACGATAACGTGTATGTTTCGGTTTCCGGCACGTCGAAAGTCGTGCGCGACAGGGCGAAAATGGAAGAACTCTGGAATCCGGTTCTCAAAGCCTGGTTTCCCGACGGTTTGGAAACGCCGGGCATCTGCCTGCTCAAAGTCAGCGTCGGGCAAGCCGAATATTGGGATTCGTCCTCAAGCACGCTGGTGCAGATTGCCGGTTTCGTCAAAGCCGTCGTTACGGGAAAACGCGCCGACGGCGGCGAAAACGAAAAGATTAATTTGTAGAAAGCAGGAAAAATAAAAAACAGCCGCGCTTTTCCGCAGACCGCACGAATACAAATAGAAAACGAATCGTGTTATTTGCTTAAAAAGCGCGGCTGTCTTTATTCGGAAAATTAAGTTGTATTTTATCGTTTCAAAGACGTAACCCAAAAAGTCCGCAAACACACTTAATACGTCTTTACAGTCTCCTGCATTGTATTAAAGCTCAACAAATACGCGCCTTTTCTTTCGCGGCACAATCATTGCTTTATACAGGGCAAAGCGATTGAAACAATGTAGTCTTCAATCATAAACAACGAATTTTCGCTCTATAGAAAAGCGACAAACATTTACAGGGAGATTGTTATGAAATTATCAAACTTAAAAAGAACGATTGCGGTTTCGGCATTCGGTTTAGCGGCGCTGTTGGGAACAAGCCAGGTTGCCGACGCTCAAACCAATCGCCGGGTCGAGCGTCAGGAAAGGAGAGTTGAACGCCAGCAAGACCGCCGCCAGCGCCAGCAGCAAAGAATTTCTACACAGCGTCAGAGAATCGAACAGCAGCGGTATCAATTGGAGCAGCAGCGACTTCGCGCCGAACAGCTTCGCCTGCGAAATCGGCGCAATAATCGCACTGTTTATTCAAACAATAATCGTTACAACGCCAACCGTTACCGCGTCTATCGCAACGGCAGTTACTACAACACGGACAACCGCGGCGCGGAATTACTGAGACGGGCTGTCAACAACGGTTATCAGCAGGGCGTTCGCGCCGGACAAGCCGACCGCAGCAACCGTCGAAACAGCGGTTACAGAAATCATTCAGTTTACCGCAGGGGAAACTACGGTTATCAAAGCCACGTCGATTCGCGGCAGTATCAATATTATTTCCAGCAGGGTTTCCAGCGCGGCTATCAAGACGGATACAACAGCCGCTACCGTTACGGAACGAACAACAACGGCGGATTTAACATCCTGGGAACAATCCTTTCGGGCATTCTCAATATTCAGTCATACTAAAAACGACTGAATTTCAATTAACCAAAGTCCGGCTTCATTACCAAATGAAGCCGGACTCTTTTATTTAAGTCGGAGCGCGGGCGTCCTGCCCGCGATGAACGCTTCAGAGCATTCAAAAGACTTTTTAGTAAAACTCAACATTGAGTTTAATCGAACATTTCAGATTGCTCGCGCCGGTCTTTGCGGGCAGGATGCCCGCGCTCTCGGCGGCTTTTAAATCTTCACGACGCATCCGCTCCGGTTCGATTCACACGCCGCGTCTAAAACCTTTTGGACTTTCAAGCCGTCGGCAAAAGTCGCCGCGTTTTCGATTTCGGTTTTTCCTTCCTGAATCGCTTTGATTATTTTGGGCGCGAATTCCATAAAGCCGCGCGAGAAGCCCGTATCGGCGACGCCCGCAACGGCTGTGCCGAGCGAGATATTTTCGATTTTCCGCCAATTTTCATCGCCCGTTTCCGCCGCGAAAACTTCGCCTTTGTATTCGACGCGCAGCGCGCCTTTCGTGCCGGAAAACTCAACCGAATGCCGGTAATCGGGACGCTCAACCATCGAAATCGAGATGTTTGCCGTCGCGTCTTCGGTCAAATCACTGTCGGCAAAACGCAGAATCATATTCGTTTCGTCGTCGCTCGTTACAGAGCGCATCTCATTTGTCTTCGGGTCTTTGCGTTCTTTGACGTGCGTTTGCAGCTGGCAGAAAATTTGCGAAATGTCTGTGCCGAGAAACCATTGCAGCGAATCGACGACGTGCGAACCGATTGCGCCGAGCGCGCCGCCGCCTTGTTTTTCATCGCTCCACCAATTCCACGGCAAACTCGCGTCGCCGCGATGCGGAGCGCGAAAAATGTATTTGGCGTGCCGAATTTTTCCGATTTCGCCCGAGCGCAGCATCGAATACGCTTTTTTTCTGCCGTGCTGAAATCTCAATTCGTGGTCAATCAGCGCCAGGACGCTTTTTTCCTCAGCCTTTTCGGTCATTTCCCGCGCCTGCTCGACGTTCATCGCCATCGGTTTTTCGCACAAAACGTGTTTGCCAAGTTCGATTGCTCGCAAAGCCATCGCATAGTGCGTGTCCGGCGGCGTCGTAATACAAACTAAATCAACGTCTTCGCGCCCGATTGTTTCGCGCCAGTCGCCGGTAAAATGTCCGATATTAAATTCACGCGCCGTGTCTTCCGCATTCTTTAATCGCCCGCTGGCGACTGAAACAATGCGCGCGCCGCCCGATTCCAGAAACGCCGGAATCTGCACTTTACGCGCAAAACCCGTTCCGATTATTCCGATTCCGATTTTTTCCTTCATAAAAGAAATTAAAGCATAACGCGCCGGCAAAAAACAAAAAGCGCGAGTAATAAAACTCGCGCTTTCGGCATTTGCGGAAACGATTTTCTGCTCGATAAAACTTCAGGTCGTCTCGAAAACTTCACGCGTTTCTTTTATCGTCTCTATTTCCAATGGAGCAATTTTTCCGCTGCTCTTTCTTCCGTAAAGCAAAAAATGCTCGTAAATTTCGCGGTCTTCCGCCTTCATTTGCGCAATGCTCGCGCCGATTAAATATCTTGAAACCGAAAGATGTTCGCCGGTCTGCTCGTATCTCTGCCCGATAATCTGCATCCGCACTTTACCGGCGGGCAAATCCAATTCGGCATCAAGCAGACAACTTTCGCCGACCAGGTAACTTTCGCGAATGCGAATCGAAGGAACGAAGAAAGCGATGCCGGACGCGCTTAAATCTTTTGTTTCTCCGTAAATACAAAGCGGTTCGGCGGGCGTCTTCAGCTTTCCGGTTTTTTCCGGCGGCTGAATCCAGATTTTAACCGGAAATTGAAAATCATAACGCGGGGCAGAGCGGCGTTCCGATACCGACCTGTTAAATCTTGCGATTAATTTTCTAATCATAATACTACTCGCCGGGCAGGATTTGTTTTTGGGATAGAGACTGGAAAACAAAAAATAAATTTTCCGGGCTTTGTGTGTTTTAACGTTTCGCGATTACCGTTTGTCAGATGACAATCCTTTCGCGTCCGTGCTTTTCAAAGCCGAAGTTCGATTGCCTTCGACTTTAAAACTGAATGTCAGCTTGCCGGTTTTGCCGTAGACCGACGGTTCGGCAATCGCCGCGTATTCTTTCCCGCCGGAGAAGAGCGAAATTTTATAGTCGTAGCCGGTCGAGTCCGCCGTCTGAACGTCGGCGGGCAGAAAACCTTTTTCTACCAGAACCGCCGCGTCGCCGTAAAGCCCGTTGTTTTGCGCGGCGTAAATCATCTGGGCTTTGGCAATCCGGTTAAGCATATCTTTGGCTTCGCGCTGATGCGTTTCTATTTTCAAATTAAGAAAATATTTTCTGCCTTCGCGCCTGATGATTTTTTCGGCTGGTTCGTCAACGGTCAAAATCGTCCACACATCTTTTTCGCGCCGCAGTCTTATTTGCTGGAGCTGTAAATTGTCCGTTTCGTTATCGGGCAGCTTAGCGGTTACGGTCGCGTCGTCGCCGGAAATTATTTCGCCGTTGATGTTTATTTCGGCGGGAATCTGGCGGGCGAGATTGGCGAAATCGACCTGCAAATCTTTAAGCTCGGCGTCGGTCAAGCCTTCGATTGCCGGGCGCAGATTAGTTAAAAACAACGCGTCGCGGAATTTTCCGGCACGCAGATTGTCGTAGAAAACGCGCACCGTGTCGGCTGGCGAATCGGGAGCAATCGTTATTTTATTTTTCGGCGGCGCGGCGTTTCCGGTCGCTCCGGTCTCGGTTTTCCCCAAAACGACGGAAGTTTTTTCGCCTGTTTTTCCGCCGCCGCTTCTCGCCGCTCCGACGGCACAGCCGCCGGTTATCAGAATTGAAATAATTAACGGCAGACAGGAAAGATGCAGACGCGAATTGATTAAAGGAAATTTACGGGACATTGATTTTTTCTCTCCGAAAATCCGTGGACGTAGATTTTTGTATTGAAAACCGAAAGACGCGAGCCTTTTGGGGAAAGGTGCAAAAAGAAATGCACGGCGCGCATCTGGTATTATACGCGCTGCGCATCGAAAATGTAAAACAAAATTTTGCCTTATTATAAAACTTTATCTGAGACGATTTTTTACCGAAGGTTTTCCGGTCAAAAACAATTCGCGCCCTACATAATAAAGAATCAGCGCCAAAATCCAGAACGGAATCATACCGAGCCAATCGGAGTTCGCGCCTTCAAAAAACGGATTGCTCGCTTTTGCCCATTCGCCGGATTTTTCCTGAACTTCCTTCAAAAACGGCACGACGGCAAACAGCGCGACCATAATTCCGGCAATCGCGCCGCCGGCGATATAGCCCGAAGCGAGCAGAACGCCGTTCGATTTATCGGTTTCGGCGACGACCTGTTCTTCGGTTAAATTTTCTCGCGCCAGCTTTCGTTTCAAATATTTATCGACGGCGTAGCGCACCAAGCCGCCGACGAAAATCGGCGAAGATGTCGCCAGCGGCAGATATAAACCGACGGCGAACGCCAGCGACGGAACGCCCGCGAGTTCGAGAACAACCGCAATCATCACGCCCAGAAGAACCAAACCCCACGGCAGCTGCTGGCTCAAAATTCCCTTGATGATATAGCTCATCAAAGTCGCTTTCGGCGCGTCGTAGCGGGTTAATTCCCTGCCGTTTTCGTCTTTTTTGATGACGCCGTTAATTCCGGGGTCAACGAAATAAACGGGTTTCCCCTGCGTGTCGATAAAATATTTGCCGACCTGACCTTCCTGCGGGTCTGTGTTCTGCCAGACGCGATACGTCGCCGTATCGGTTTCCATATAGCTTCCGCTACCGACTTTTTCAGCCTGAAGCTGACCGTTTTGACGGAAAAGTTTGTCTTCGGTTACGCGAACATTTGCGATTGGCGACGACGCGTCGATTTTCTGGTAATAAGTTTCGTTGTTATTGAGAAGCAAAAGCAGCGGACCTAAAACGAGCGCCGAGCCGAGCGCGCCGACGAGAATTGCAATCTGCTGTTTGCGCGGCGTCGAGCCGACGAGAAAGCCGGTTTTCAAATCCTGCGAAGTCGTCCCGCCGTTCGACGCGGCGATGCAGACGATTCCGCCGATTGAGAGCGCCGTAACGAAATACGGGTCAGCCGCCGTCCAGCCCAAAAGCAGAAAAACTAAACACGTTATCAGCAACGTCGCCACCGTCATTCCCGAAATCGGATTTGACGACGAGCCGATTTCGCCCGTCAGACGCGACGAAACGGTTACGAACAAAAAGCCCAGGATTATAATCAAAATCGCGCCTAAGAATGAAACAACCGGATTTGAGAAAACGCTCAAGCCCAGCTGCGGCGTCAGCATAATGGCGGCAATCAAACCTAAAACGCCCGCGACGACCCATTTCATCGAAATATCCCGGTCGGTGCGCGGCAGATTCGCGCCCGCCGCGTCCGTCCCGCCGCCGCGCAAATCGGCTAAACCGGATTTTAAACCGCTCCAGATTGTCGGCAGCGCGCGGGCGAGAGAAATTATTCCGCCAGCCGCCACCGCGCCCGCGCCGATGTATAAAACATACGCCCCGCGAATTTGACCGGGCGACATTTCCGCAATCGTATTCGTCAATTCGGGAGCGAGCGGCGCGCCCAAACCGGAGCCGAAATACTTAATCATCGGAATCAAAACGAGATACGACAAAACGCCGCCGCCCATCATAATTCCGGCGATATACGGTCCGATGATGTAGCCGACGCCGAGCAGCGCCGGGTTGTTTTCGAGCGCGACCGAGCCGCCGCGATACGTGTCGCCGAATTCTTTTCCCGGCTCGCCTTTCCAGAACGAGAAAACCTGCATCAACACGTTGTATAAAAATCCGATGCCGAAACCGATTGAGATAATTTTCCCGCCGTGCAAAGCCGTGTCGTCTTCCTTGATTACTTCGCGGGAATGTTCGCGCGCGACGGCGCGAGATTCGGCGGACGCGCCCGCTTTGAGAACTTCGGCGCAGGCTGTGCCTTCGGGATATTTCAAAAATCCGTGCTGTTCCTTAATAAGAGCGCGGCGCAGCGGAATCATCATCAGGATTCCAAGAAGTCCGCCGAGAACGGCGACCATCATCACGCGCCAGAATTCCAACTCAAACCCCAGAATCAAAATCGCCGGCATCGTTACGCCGACGCCGAACGCAATTGATTCGCCCGCGCTTCCGGCAGTTTGGACAATATTATTTTCGAGAATCGTCGCGTCTTTGGCAATTCCCGCTTTCGATAAAAGCCGAAAAAGCGTTATCGAAATAACGGCGACCGGTATCGACGCCGAAACGGTCAAACCCGTTTTCAAAACCAGGTAAAGCGACGACGCGCCGAAGACGATGCCGAGCAATGTTCCGACAATCAGCGGAAAAATCGAAAGCTCTCGCATATTCTTAACCGAATCGGGAATATACGGGCGAAACTGCGCCAGAAAAGGATTATTAGCCATATTGGAAACTAAAACCTCCGAAATATTTATGAAATCAATTGGGGAAATTTGTCTGAAAATCTTGCGTTAATTTACATTGCAACGGGCAAACAAGCAAGGAGATTTTAGCGGCGAGCGTTAAAACGCCGAATGAATTTGTAGGGGCGACGGCTTGTCCTCGCCCGACGTTTGAATCAAATCAATATTGAGCAAAGAGCGGGCAAGGACAAGCCATCGCTTCTACATCATTCTCACTCGCGCTTATTTATTTTATACTCAAGAAACTTTAAGGAGTTTTACATAATGTCTAAAAACAAATCTTTCATCGCGGCTTTGCGCCTTTGCGGGATAATTCTTTTCGTTTCCGCCGCGATTTTCGCCCAGAAACTTCTAACGCCGCAAGACGTTTTAGGTTTCACGCCCGGCGACGACAGAAAACTTGCGAGTTGGCAGCAAGTTGTCGATTATTTTCAAAAGCTAGATAAAGCGAGCGACCGCGTAAAATTTGAAGAAATCGGCAAATCGACGCTCGGCAATCCGTTTGTATATGCGACGATTTCCGCGCCCGCGAATTTAAAGAATCTCGAAAAATATAAACAGATAAACGCCAAACTCGCCGACCCGCGCCTGATAAAATCAAATCAAAAACTTGCCGACAGTTTAATCAAACAAGGCAAAACGATTGTCCTGATAACGTGCGGTGTTCACTCGAACGAAGTCGGCAGTTACTTGTCGTCGATGCTTATCGCCGATAGATTAGCGACGGCGACGGACACGGAAACTTTAAAGATTTTGGACAACACGATTATTTTGCTCGTGCCTTCGCTGAATCCCGACGGCGTGGACATTATTAAAAATTGGTATGACAAAACTTTGGGAACGCCGTTTGAAGGAACTGAGCCGCCGGAGCTTTATCATAAATACGTCGGACACGACGACAACCGCGATTGGTATGCTTTTACGCAAATCGAAACGCAGTTGACCGTCGATAAAATTCACAACGAATGGCATCCGCAAATCGTCCACGACATTCACCAGCAAGGCGCGTTCGGTTCGAGGTTATTTCTGCCGCCGTATCTGCCGCCCGTCGAGCCGAACGTGCCGAAGGAATTAGTCGAAGGCTACACGGAACTCGGAAATTTTATGGCGCGTTCGATGCGCGAAAAAGGGTTCTCCGGCATCACGACCGATTCGACCTACGACGCCTGGACGCCCGCGCGCGCCTATTCGCATTATCACGGCGGCGTGCGGATTTTGTCGGAAACCGCGTCTGCTAAATTAGCCACGCCCGTTACCGTCAAGTTTGAAGATTTACGCGGCGGTTTGGGCTACGACGCGCGCAAAGAAACCGCAAACTTTTCGCCCGTTTGGACGGGCGGCGAATGGCATCTGCGCGACATCACAAACTATATGACGACCGCCGCCAATCTGCTGCTCAAACACGCTGCGGACAATCGGGAAACCTGGCTCAAGAGATTTTACGCGATTGGCAAAGAAGCCGTTCGACCGCGCAAAGACAGCGAATTATTTGCTTATGTAATTGATAAATCAAAGAATGAGAACGAATGGATTTTAACGAATGCTTTGGAGAGAGCAGGCGTTGAAGTCAAAGAGGCAGGTCAAATGATAACTAACGGCAAAGCTCAAAAAGTCGAATATCCATACAAATATGTGATTCGCCTAGACCAGCCTTATTCAGGTTTTGCAAAAGCGATGATTGAAGCGCAAAAATACCCAGATTTACGAGACGAAAAAGGAAATCCTATTCCGCCATACGATGTAACTGCTCATTCATTAGCGCTTTTAACCGGGATTTCTGTGGAGAAAATTTATAAACCTTTCACAATAAAAGAACCTGCACCGGAAGGCACTGATGACGTTTCGATTGATTGTAATGAAACAAAAAAATCTCAAAATTGGATTTACCGCTCTTATATTCCTTCAATGGATGAAGGCTGGACTCGTTGGACTTTTGAGGAATATAAATGGCTCAATCGGAGTCAAAATGATTGCACGGAAAGTTACAAAAGAACCTTAGACTATGAAATACGCACAGGAAATTTTTCAGAAGCTAAAACAATTATCTTCCCCGACCAATCGCCGAACCAAATCTTAAACGGTTTTCCGAAGGGCGCGATGCCCGACGAATACACGGGCGGAATCGGCAAAGACGGCGCGGCAAACTTAAAGAAGTTTGTCGAAAACGGCGGCACACTCGTCTTTCTCAACCGCGCATCAAACTTCGCAATCGAACAATTTAATCTGCCCGTCCGCGACGTAACAAAAGGTTTGCCGCGCAGGGATTTTTTCATTCCCGGCTCGATTCTGCGCACCGAACTCGACACGACAAATCCAATTGCCAAAGGAATGCCGCAAGCGTCAATCGCGTGGTTTGAAAACTCGCCCGCGTTTGAAATTGTGGACGCGGCAAACGTCAAAGTTATCGCCAAATATCCGACCGACGCGAAAAACATTTTGCTTTCCGGCTACGCTTTGGGCGCGGAGAAAATCGCCGGAAAAGCCGCGCTTGTGCAAATCAATATGGGCAAAGGCAGGATAATTTTATTCGGCTTTCGCCCGCAGTATCGCGGGCAATCGCTGGCGACGTTTCCGTTATTGTTTAACTCAATTTCAAATTAAAGGAAGGAAATCAGCCGCGAATTACACGGACAACACGAATTAAAGACAAATCTAATAAATAATTATTTGGTTGCTTTTCTCATTCGTGTTCTTCGTGTTACTCACGGCTAAAAATCTTAAATAATTGATGGAACAACAACCGCGCACAATTGCCGAATTAGTTTCAATAATAGAGGCTTTAATTTTCGTCGCCGACGAGCCTTTGAGCGTCAAAATATTGTCGGAGGTTCTGGCGGAAAGCCGCGAAACGATTGAGGCGGCGATTGAAGAACTCGAAAAAGAATACGAGCGGCGAGCGAGCGGTTTGCAGGTTCGGCAAATCGCGGGCGGCTGGCAAATCTCGACACGCGCCGAATATCACGAAGAAATTCGCGCCTATTTAAAGACGCGTCCGAACGCCAGATTGTCGCTCGCGGCGCTTGAAACACTTGCCGTTATCGCTTATAAACAACCGGCGACTGTTCCAGAAATTCTCGAAATTCGCGGCGTCCAATCGGCTTCGGCTATTAAAACTCTGCTCGATAAAAAACTAATCGTCGCCAAAGGACGCAAGGAAACCGTCGGGCGTCCGATGCTCTACGGCACGTCGAAAGATTTTCTGATTCAATTCGGCTTGAACGATTTGTCGGAATTGCCGTCGATTGAAGACTTTGAAGATTTGGTTCAATGAATTCACCACAAAGACACAAAGAACACAAAGGAAGAAAATGGGAAATAAAAAATAAACAAATCAAACATTTTCCGTTTTTCACTTTCCATTTTTCATAAAAGTCTTTGTGTTCTTTGTGTCTTTGTGGTGATATTCTTATTAAATTATGCAGGAAAGATTACAAAAACTTATCGCGCAAGCCGGAATCGCGTCGCGCCGCAAAGCCGAAGAACTTATCGAAAACGGCGAAGTTACCGTCAACGGCGAAATCGTAACCGAACTCGGAACGAAAGCGAATCCCGAAGTTGACCATATCAAAGTCGCGGGAAAACTCATCAATACAAAGCTCGAACGGCGCGAGAACGTTTATATTTTATTGAATAAACCGAAAGGTTATCTGTCGAGCGCGGCTGACCCGGAAAATCGAAAACTGGTTGTCGATTTAATCAAAGGTTTCGGCAAACTTCATCCCGTCGGGCGACTCGATTTCAATACCGAAGGTTTGATAATCGTTACCAACGACGGCGAATTTACGAATTTTATAACCACGTCGAAAAACATTCCGAAGGTTTATGAAGTTAAAACCAAAGGCTTGCCGACCGAAGTCGCGCTCAACAAACTGCGGCGCGGAACGCTGCTGCCCGATGGTTTTAAGACCGCGCCCGCCGAAATCAAAGTATTAAAGCCGACGGCAAATAACGGCTGGTATGAAGTTACGCTTTTTGAAGGACACAACCAGCAAATCCGCAAAATGTTCGATTCGGTCGGACATTCGGTCGTCAAATTAAAGCGCGTTTCAATCGGACACATCGAAGATAAAAATCTTCAAACCGGAGAATACCGCCAACTTTCCGAGGAAGAAATAAAACTGTTCAAAAATCCGCCCGCGCGCAAATCGGTTGTAACAAAAACAGCCGCACCGAAAGAAAAAGTTTTCGCACCGCGCCCGAAACCGAAACGCAGCGGCGCGAAAGCCGAGCGTAACCGGCAATTTGAAAATGCCGAACGCAAAACGGGACGTTGAAAACTACCTTTCCGCCGAACGCACTCGGTTTAAATAATCTTAGTCGAGCAGCCGAAAACTCAAATGATTTATTTTCATTCTTAATGGCAAAACTGAATTAAACAAAGGCGTCGAAGCATTTTTGACACGCCATTTGCTAATTTTAGTGTGGTAACTTGTTTGGCGTCCTGAAATAAAACATATTTACACAATGGAAGGAATATGAGCAAAACAATGAAAAACTTACTTTTATCAGCAATCTTCGTCCTTACATTTTGCACGGTCAGTTTTGGTCAAACCGATAAAGACGCGGCAAAATCGCAAAAGCCGTCGAAAATGACTGCCGAAGAATTGGTGAACAAACATCTCGCTTCGATTGGTTCAGCCGAAGATTTGGCAGCCGTTAAATCGCGCATTATGGTCGGAGTCGGGCGACTCGGTTCAACCATTGGCTACAACGGTCAGATAGGCGGTCCCGCGCAGTTTGCTTCGGAAGGCGACAAAGTTTTGTTTGCGATGATTTTCAACGCAAACAACTATCCGTATGAAAAGGCAGCTTTTGACGGCGAGCATTTAACTGTGGGCAAACCGGGAGCGGGCGACCGCTCTCTGCTGGGAGACTTCCTTAAATCACAGGATACTATTTTCAAGCAGGGTTTGTTCGGCGGCACATTGTCATCTGCCTGGTCGCTGCTTGACGTTAAAGGGAGAAAAGCGAAGCTTCAATACGCGGGAATTCAGAAGGTTAATAACCGTCAGGTGCATAAGCTGAAATATATGCCGTCCAAAGGAGGAAGCCTTAAGATAAATCTTTATTTTGACGCGGAAACTTTCCAGCATATATCTTCCGAATACGAATACGTCATTCCTCCGAGAATAGGCGTTTCGGAAATTGCAAACTCCAGCCAGAAGGAGAGCCGGTATATATTGACGGAAACATTCTATGATTTCAAGACTGAAGGACGCTTGACGCTGCCCCATACATACGTAATCAATCTTACGACTCAGACCGAGGACACGAAATCATTGGAATGGATTATGAAATTTTCACAATTTGTTTTCAATCAACCGCTGGATGTTCAATCGTTCAAAATTTCCTAGCCGATTATTAAAATACTCAATTTCGATTTTGAAAAATAAGTCGGCAAATAAATCTGCTTATGAGACTTAAGTTATGAGATAACTTGCAGCACGCTTTTACAAAATAAACTTGTGTTCCATCGTATTTTAACAATTAAAACAATGGGCGAAGATGTGTCTTTTAAAAGCGTTTGACGCGAATGAATATGGCAGTTCAAGATTAGAATATGCCTTTTATTTTTGTCGCCACACTACCGCAAAGCGCGATGTTCGACCATTAAACACAAACTCTGCACGACTTTAATTCCGGCTTTGGCAAGTGTTTCGGCAGTTTCTTCGTGGCTGATTCCCGACTGCATCCAGACGGCTTTCGGCATTTTCGCCAGAATATCGTCCGTGTGTTTCGGCACGTCCGCCGGGCGGCGAAAAATATTTACGAGGTCAATTTCGCCGGGAATTTCCGACAGTGTTCGATAAACCTTTTCGCCCAAAATCTCGGTCGCGTCCGGGTAATAAACCGGCACGGGAACGATTTCAAAACCGGCGCTTTTCATATATTGCGGCACGTAAAACGCCGGCTGCGACGATTGTTCTTCGGTTTTTATGCCGATGACGGCGATGCGTTTCGTCGCTTTTAACAAATCGCTGATTTCTTCGTCGGTTTCGAGTATGTTTTTTTTCCAATCCATAAGTTTTTCAACGTTCCTTTTTATAAAATTCGTTTTGTTTCGTGAACCAAAATATTAATCCGATTAAAACCAATTGCAAAGGCATTCTTAAGTAAAGCGCGTTCGGGCTGTATTCGGAGAAAAGCTGCGGATTCGCCGCCATATAAATGTTCGCGGGAAACACGGCGATTAACAGCGCGATTAAACCGAAAGCGGCGAGACGCGTGAATTTCGGCATTAAAAACAACACACCCAATACGATTTCAAAAACGCCGCTCAGATAAACCAGAATCAAAGGCGCGGGCAAAACGGGCGGCATTATCTTCAGGTAAAATCCGGCGTAAATAAAATGAAGCACGCCCGCCGCGACAAAGGCGAAACCGAGAAGCCATTTCAGAATCCGTTTTATCGTCGGCATCGAAGTTATAATAAGTTATATCCCGAACAAAACAAACCGATTGCGGCAAGTTTCAACCGGCGTTTTCGACAACGAGTCCGGTTACGGCAAGCCGAAATTTTTGCTACACTTGTATAAAACTTTTTAAGAATAAATATCCGAATATGAATTTTGAACTGACCGAAGAACAAAAACAAATAAAATACAGCGTCCGCGAGTTTGCCGAAAGCGAGATTCGCCCGCACGTTATGGAATGGGACGAAGCCCAGCATTTCCCGATTGAATTGCGCCCGAAGCTCGCCGAACTCGGCTTGATGGGCGTGATTTTTCCCGAAGAATACGGCGGCGCGGGAATGGGTTATGTCGAATACGCGACGATTATCGAAGAAATCGCGCGCGTTGACGGCTCGGTTGGTTTGTCTGTGGCGGCGCACAATTCGCTTTGCTCGAATCATATTTATATGTTCGGCAGCGAAGAACAAAAACAGAAATATCTCGTCCCGCTCGCGCAGGGCGAGTCGTTCGGCGCGTGGGGTTTGACCGAGGCGCAAGCCGGTTCGGACGCTTCGGGAACGCGCACCAGCGCCGTCAGGGAAAACGGCAGTTATAAAGTCAACGGCTCGAAAAATTTCATCACGCACGCCATTTCCTGCAACACGCTCGTCGCCGTCGCCGTTACCGACAAATCAAAAGGAAACAAAGGAATTTCGGCGTTCATCTTCGACAAATCAATGGACGGTTTCCGCTCCGATAAAAAAGAAAATAAACTCGGAATGCGCGCTTCAGAAACGGCAAGCGTAGTTTTTGAAGACTGCAAAGTTCCCGCCGAAAATCTGCTCGGCAACGAAGGCGAAGGCTTTACGCAATCGATGAAAATTCTCGACGGCGGCAGAATTTCAATCGCCGCGCTCTCAATCGGCATCGCGCAGGGCGCATACGAAGCGGCTGTCAAATATGCCAAAGAAAGAGTGCAGTTCGGTCATCCGATTGCCGAATTTCAGGCAATCCAATTCAAATTAGCGGATATGGCAACGCAAATCGAAGCCGCCAGACTTTTAACAATGCAAGCCGCGTTATTAAAAGACGCGGGCAAAAAACTGACCAAAGAATCGGCGATGGCGAAACTTTACGCGTCCGAAGTTGCGGTCAGAGTTTCCGAAGAATCAATCCAGATTCACGGCGGCTACGGCTACACGAAAGATTATCCGGCGGAAAAATACTGGCGCGATTCCAAGCTCTGCACAATCGGCGAAGGCACGAGCGAGATTCAGCGAATGGTTATCGCAAAACAGCTTTTGAGAGCGTAATTTTTGTGGAAGAAATAAAAGCGCGACGTAAGAATTCATTCTTTGGTATTACCTCAATTATAATTTTGGTAATTACAGTATTCATATGTTGCGCTTTACAATTTCAGTTATTTTCCCGAAACCGAAAACTTAAATCACGATGAGCATTATGCAACCGCTCTCGAAGCGTTCGCCTCATTCGTTGAAATGTTTTTTATTCTTCTGATTGGCGGTTTTTTGAGCTTTGTTTGTGTTGCAATGAGTTTATTGAGAAGAGAAAGAAAGCTGTTTCCGTTAATAAGTATTGGTTTCGTTGCAATTACATTAACGATTTTTGTATTGTATTTAGCAATCAGTTGAACAGTTTTGAAGGGTTGAGATTATGAATGAACTAAAATTGACAGCGATTTACGAGAAAGCGAAAGAAGGCGGCTACGTCGGTTACGTCGCCGAACTTCCGGGCGCGAACACGCAGGGCGAAACGCTGGAAGAAACGCGCGAAAATTTGCGGGAAGCCGTTTCGCTGTTGCTCGAATGTTACCGTGAAGAAGCGGAGAAGCGATTGTCCGCTTCGGCAATGAAGGAAGATTTGATTTTGCAAGCCGCGTAAAATGAAACTGACCGATTTACTTCGTCATCTAAAAAGATGCGGCTGTATTTTCGTCCGCGAAGGCGGAAATCACACGATTTACAAAAATCCGGCGAGCGGCAGAATGACATCGATTCCGCGACATAGACAGGTTAAAGAGTATCTGGCGCGAAAAATTTGCGACGATTTAGGAATCAAACAACCGTAAATCGAAGCGAATTTATACAATTTCAAATTTAAAAAGGCGAGCTTTTAAGGCTCGTCTTTTTTGTAATAGCTTTTTAAGTTCCCGTAAAATTCGGCTGGCGTTTTTCAAAAAATGTCGTAACGCCTTCCTTAAAGTCGTTCGATTTGCCCGATTCGATTTGCATTTCGTGTTCTAAATCAAGCTGCGTCTGCAAATCGTTTGAAAACGCGGCATTGAGCATTTTCTTGATTCGCCCGATTGAAGCGGTCGGCGCGAGCGCGAGTTTGTGCGCCATTTTTAATGCTTCTTCCATCAAACTTTCCGCCGCGACGACGCGGTTTATCATTCCAATCGATGCGGCGCGTTCCGCCGTTAGAGAATCGCCGGTCATAAAAAGTTCAGCGGCTAATTTTTCACCGACAGCGCGCGGCAGGAAAAACGTGCCGCCGCAGTCGGGCGACAAGCCGATTTTTACGAACGCTTCGTTAAACGTCGCGTTTTCCGCCGCTAAAACGATGTCGCAGGCGAGCGCGAAATTCGTTCCCGCGCCCGCGCAGACGCCCTGAACGGCGGCGACAAACGGAATCGGCGTTTCCCGAATCAATAAAATTACGTCGTGCAGTTCTTTCAAAGGTTCTTCCAAAAACGCTTCGATTCTTCCCTCGCGTTTCCACATCATTTGCATCTCGCGCAAATCGCCGCCCGAACAAAACGCTCTGCCTTCGCCCGTTAAAACGACAGCGCGCGCCTTTTCGTCAATCGCTCGTTCAATCGCGCCGCGCAAATCCTTCGTCAATTGCAGAGACAGCGCGTTGAGCGCGCCGGGGCGATTCATCGTGATAATCGCAACTGTGTCGCGCATTTCAAATTGGACGGTTTCAAACATTAGTTTTCTCAAGCGAAACGGACTTTCGAGCGGTTTGCCTGATGACAGTCTTTGCACAAAACCGAGCGCCCGACTTTCGGCTGAAACGGAACGTGGTCGTGTTTGCCGCAGTGGTCGCAGACGATTTGAAAGCGTCCCGACGCGTTCGCGCCGACATTCGCCGCTTTTTTCGAGCGGCATTTCTGACACCGCTGCGGCGCGGGCATATTGTTCTGGTAAAACGTTTCCTGTTCCTTTTCGGTAAAAACGAATTTTTCGCGGCACTGCACGCACGGAATTTCTACGTCGGGCATCGGTTTTTTTCTCCTTACAAATGTGCGGCAAGTTTAACAGAAAAATATTCGGTGTCGCAACATTGTTGGAAAATTAGCGGACGGATAAATTTCCAAAGCGGTTGATGCAAATCTCGCCGCTCTTTCTTACGGCAATGCCAAATAAGATTTTCGCGCGTCCGCGTCGAACTTTTAGAATGACAGTCGCGTAACGCCGCAGCAAATCTTCAATCGTCTGAACCGGACAATTTCCGACGCGCAAGCGCACGACTTTTGGCGGATGTCCGAACAATAAACTGCGCTGCTGAAAATCTATGTCTTTTGTAACGATGACGAAACCGTGCGCTTTGGCGTGTTCCCAAACGTCAATGTCTTGCGATTCCTTCATTCCGAATTCGCGGACGTGGCGGCTGTCGGGATAAAGGTCAGCTAACTTCTGCGGTAAACGCCACGAAAGATTTTGGTCAAACAGTAATTTCATACTGCGGAAGGACGGCAAGCCGCCGCTCGCGGTCGGCGGCGAACGCCAGACAAGCCCGAATGTCTTCGCGCGTCAAATCGGGAAAATCATCTAAAATTTCCGCTTCGCTCATTCCGCCTGCCAGATATTCAAGCACGTCTTGCACGGTCATCCGCAAACCGCGAATACACGGCTGACCGCTCCGCTTGCCCGGCTCGATTGTAATAATGTCTCGGTAATCCATAGCTCGAATGATAACAGCAACCCGAAAACTTATAAACTAAAAATGCGCTTTAATCATTGGATTAGATTGTGCGGCGAGTTTAACAAAAAAAAATATTAAATCTCGCAACAATAAATATCAAGAAGTCAGCGGCATTATAATCTTGTGCAATGAAAAAATTGTTTTTTGCTTTTAAAAAGCGTATTTTCGAGCCTGATAGAAATATGAAATTTACAGAGGACAATAATACCAAACCATTTTTTGGTCGTCTTTCGCGCGTTCTTTTCATTGTCGTCATAATTTCCACAATTTTATTTATTCCATACAAAACTACGATTGTGCCTGAATGGAAAATCAGAGCGGTTGACGGTCAGGGCAAACCTATTCCGCACGCAGGATTTCGACAAAGTTGGTACAATTATTCTTATGATGTTCGCGGTATGGAATTTTGGGAAGGAGACGATAACGGTTACGTCATATTGCCCAAACGCTCATTCTACGCACCATTAGCTTATCGAATTCCACGTTCGGCTTTAGCTTATTTAATGATACTTGCACACGGTAGTGTCGGAAACGACGCTTCACTCAATGCGCTTACGGATAAATGTTCCAGTGAACATCTAAATTACGAAGAAATTAAATCTCTTCCCGAAGTCATTGTTATTGATTGTTTGGACAAATGAGATTGATTAGTGCAGTCAATAAAACAAAATACTACGTGCTTTGCAAAGCTTTAACGTGCGCTTTTACCGTTTGTCCGAGCGTGTCCAAATTGTAGCCGCCTTCGAGACACGAAACTATTCGACCGCCGCACGCTTCCGCCGCCCAATCTTTGACGGTGCGCGTCATCGAAACGAAATCTGCATCTTCCAGTTTTAGTTGTCCGAGCGGGTCTGTGCGGTGAGCATCGAAACCGGCGGAAATCATTATCAAATCCGGTTTGAAATCGCGCCGAATATCATTTATCGCGCTTTCAAACATTCGTTTTTGAGATTCGGCTGTCGTTAGAGCTTTGACGGGCGTGTTCATCGTGTAACCTTTGCCGCGCCCGAAGCCGGTTTCGCCGCGCGAGCCGCTGCCCGGATACCAAGGGTATTGGTGCATCGAATAAAAGAAAACCGTCGGGTCGTCGAAGAAAATTCCCTGCGTCCCGTTGCCGTGATGCACGTCCCAATCGACGATTGCCACGCGCTCGATTTCCTTATATTTATTCTGCGCGTAACGCGCCGCCACCGCAACGTTATTAAACAGACAAAAGCCCATCGCGTGTTCGCCCGTCGCGTGATGTCCCGGCGGTCGAACGACACAAAAAGCGTTGTCCGCCGCGCCCGACATCACCGCGTCAACCGCATTGCACGCGCCGCCCGCCGCGTAAACCGCCGCGTCGAACGAGTGCATCGAAACAATCGTGTCGGCGTCGAGATACTGCACGCCGTCGGCAAATGCCGATTCGAGTTGCTTAAAATACTGCGGCGTGTGCGCGGCTTGAATGACACCTTTTGAAACCGGCGCGGCTTCGATTTCGTGCAGCGAAGCCCAAAACTTTTGATTTTTTTTAAGCGCGTCCATCACGACCGCGTAACGCTGCGCCGTTTCCGGGTGTCCCGCGCCCGTGTCGTGTTTCAGGTAAATCGGGTGATGTATCAATGCAGTTTTCATAGAAGAAATTTACCACAAAGAAAATTTAGCCACGAACAAACACGAAAATTCACGAAAATTACAAATATCGACAATTGAATACTAACTTGAAATATCTGTCTTAAATTTCTATTTCGTGTTCTTTCGTGTTTGTTCGCGGCTAAATGTTTTTGCGGCTACTTAGCGAAAACCTGCGAAAAATCCGCGAACGCTTTAAATTCGAGCGCGTTACCGCTTGGGTCGAGAAAAAACATCGTCGCCTGCTCGCCGACTTCGCCTTGAAAGCGGATTTTCGGCTCGATGATAAACTCGACGCCTTTTGATTTTAATTTTTCGGCAAGCGATTTGAATTCGTCCATCGGCAAAACAACGCCGAAATGCGGCACGGGAACGTGGTCGGCATCGACTTCGTTTCTGTGCCGAATGCCCGCTGCTTCGGGCGCGAGATGCGCGACGATTTGATGTCCGAACAAATTGAAATCAATCCATTCGCCGGAGCTTCTGCCTTCTTCGCATTCCAAAATTTCGCCGTAAAATTTGCGCGACGTTTCTAAATCTACAACCGGAAAAGCGAGGTGAAATAAGTTATTCATAAATTTATTAAATAGACTTCATAATCTGCCGCATCGCGCCCAGATGATACGCCGTGTGAACGACAATTGCCATCGCGTCGCCGACTTTATCGTCGTCCCAGATTTCGATTGATTTAAATGTTTGGATAACCGTTTCGTAATCGTGCCGGACTTTTTCCTTGAGCAGATTCCACTGATTTTCGTCAACGGTTTTAATCATCCAGCTCATCTCCCAATCGACTTTTTCAGTTCTGCCGTTTATAAATTCGACGAGCGCGACGAGGTAATGCCGCGTGTGTTCGAGATGGGAAACAAAACTCGCGCCGCCGATTGAGCGCGACGCATCTTCAGCCGAAATTTTATCAATCGTATTGAGGACGCCGACGCCTCTGTCTAAATAACGACTGCCTTCGGGCGGCGAGCCTTCAAAAGTTTCGGTTAAAAGTCCGAGAACGTTTTCCCGGAAATACTCTGTTTTTATCGAATTTTTATCAGCGTTCATCTCGTGTTAATCTGTGGTTTCAATTTATTTATGACCGAAAACATCGAAAAATTTATCGACGAATTCGCAAGCGGTTTGCGCAAAGAAAGTTTCGTTAAAATGACTCTGGGCAATTATCGCGGAAACGACGCGCATTTGCAAAAACTTTTGATTCGCTTGATTGAAACGAAAAAAGGCAGACGGCTTTTCTTTCTTTACCGGCAGGACACGCGCGACACTGCGAAGAATTTCGATTTTGACGAAAGCGTCGAAAAAGTAAAAGATTTGCTCGGCAAAGATTTTTTCAGCGGTCATCTTTTTACGACCGAAAAGGATTTTCAGCTCGACATCGGCAGGAAAGGAAAATCGCGCTTAAATGTTGGAAAACCGACGTTTAAAGACAAGCCGCCGGTTGAGCATAACCGCGAAAAGAAGGCGTTCGTCAACCAGAATGCTTTTTATCTGAAGGCGTTGGGAATTACGACCGACAAAGGCGAGATTCGAGACAAACAGCACGACAAATGGAGGCAGATAAATAAATTCGTCGAAACTCTCGGCAATCTGTTCGACAAATCCGATTTGAAAGAACGCAGGAATTTGAAAATCGTCGATATGGGTTCGGGCAAAGGTTATCTGACCTTTGCCGCTTACGATTATTTCAAAAACACGCGCGGAATTGATGTCGAAATTATTGGCGTCGATGCAAAGGAAGAACTCGTTTCGATTGATAACGACATCGCAAAAGCGAGCGAATTTGAAAACCTGAAATTCGTTCACGGTTCGATTGGCGATTACGAGCTTGAAAACGTCGATATTTTAATCGCGCTTCACGCCTGCAACACGGCGACCGACGACGCAATCTTTAAAGGAATCCGCGCCGATGCCGATTTAATCGTCGTCGCGCCGTGCTGCCATCAAGAAATTCGCCCGCAGTTAAAAGCGCCGGAAATGTTCAAAAACATTTTTAAGCACGGCATAATTTTAGAGCGCGAAGCCGAAACTATAACCGACGGCTTGCGTTCATTGCTGTTGGAGCGAAACGGTTACGCGACGAAGGTTTTCGAGTTTATCGGAAGCGAACACACGCCGAAAAACAATATGATTGTCGGGACGAAACACGATAAAACAGTCGATACAAAAGACTTGAACGAACAAATCAAAGCCGTGAAAAGTTTCTACGGCATCGGACATCAGCGTCTGGAAAACCTTTTGACTTGATTTTTCATCTGAAAGAAACTTAATATTACAGATTGCAAATATTGGGCAATTCTATACAAGGGGAAATATATAAAACAATGAAACAAGAAATTCATCCTAATTACGACGAAATTAATGTAACGTGCGCGTGCGGAAATTCTTTTCAGACACGCTCGACCGGCAAAGACTTGAACATCGAAATTTGTTCCGAATGTCATCCGTTTTTTACCGGCAAACAAAAATTGGTTGACACCGCCGGACGCGTTGACCGCTTTAACAAACGCTATGCCCGCGCCGGACAAACGACGAAATAATAAAGTGGCAAATCTGTTAATCATTCAGCATTAGCCGTTTCTTTTATCTAACGCCGACGCCTTTTAAAACGCGCCGTTCTCTTTTGGTGTAAAAGTTTTTACTCTTAAAAAAGAAAGGTGAAAAAGGCTCGGCGTTAGTTCTTTTTAGAGTGATGATTAACCTTAAACACCTAAACCTGAAACTTCCGTCATTCGATTTAATGAACAACAAACAGCGCCGAATCACTTTTCTGAATATTTTTTTAAGCGTCCAGCGCGATTTAATCGTCGGCGGACAAGCCGTAATGGAAGGCGTGATGATGCGCACGCCGTCGGCTTACGCAATTGCCGTCCGAAAGCGAGACGGCTCGATTGTTCACACGTCCGAAGCGCTGCCGAAATGGAGCGACGAATATAAATGGCTCGATTTGCCGGTTCTGCGCGGCGGCGCGACGTTGATTCAATCGATGGCTCTGGGCGTCAAAGCATTAAATTTTTCGGCAAGCGTCGCGCACGAAGACGCGGAAACCGCAGAAGTGAAAGCTACAGAATTTGAAACCGAAACCGTTTTAGCCGACGGCACGACTAATGAAAATTTTACGAAAGCGCCGGTGAAAATTACAATGCCGGAAAAATCGGCAAATAAAAAACCCGTCAAAGCGGCGGGCGCGGTTGGTTCGATTATCTTCGCGCTCTTTTTTAACGCGCTTTTGTTTGTCGTCGCGCCGCTCGTTTTAACCAACGTGTTATTTATGTCGCTCGGCTGGGCGGCGCAACCGGAAATTGCGGCGAATGCTTCGGTTTTGCAGACGGTTAAAGCGTATCTGTGGGAAATTAAACCGGATTCCTGGATTGCGTTTAACTTAATTGACGGTTTGGTGCGAATGTTTTTCTTTGTCGCGATGATTTTTTCGATGTCGTATTTAAAAGACATTCGCCGCGTTTTCGAGTTTCACGGCGCGGAACACAAAACCGTTTTCGCGTGGGAAGCCGGACTCGATTTAACGCCCGACAACGCGAAAATCCAGAGGCGACAGCATCCGCGATGCGGAACTTCGTTTTTAATGATTGTAATGCTCGTGGCGATTGTTTTATTTTCGGTTATTAAATTCGACGCGCTGTGGCTTAACTTATTGGTGCGAATTGTTTTAATGCCGCTCGTCGCCGGTCTTTCGTATGAAATTATTCGCTACGCGGCGAAAAAGGAATCGAGCGCGATTTTCAAAATTATGACGATTCCCGGTCTCTGGCTGCAAAATATTACAACTCAAGAGCCGGACAATTTGCAATTGGAAGTCGCAATCGCCGCTTTGAAAGAATCGCTGAAATTAGAACCGGAAGATGCCGAACACGCGCCGGTTTTTGAAAGAGAATTGGAAGTTGTTGTCTAAATTCGCCGGAGAAGAAATTATGAACGCCGTTTTGGAAAAAACAATCGTGAAAAATATGACGGCTGACGAGTTTGAAGCGTCGCCGTTCGCCGAAACTTACGAGCTTATCCGAGGAGAATTGTATCCGATTATGCCAGCAGGTGCTTTACACGGTTTGATTACAAATAGAATCAGCAGGCTTTTGGCTAACTTTGTCGATGAAAATAATCTGGGTGAAGTTTTTGCGGCGGAAACGGGTTTTAGATTAAAGAAAAACTCAACCGTCGGAGCCGATGTCGCCTTTGTCGGACGGGAAAATCTCGCGCGCTTCGGCGTTCCCGATTCATTTTTTCCGACCGCGCCGGATTTAGCCGTCGAAGTGATTTCGCCGGGCAACACGAGCGAGGAAATCACGACTAAGGTGGAAGATTATTTAAGCTCGGGCAGTCGTCTGGTCTGGATTGTTTACCCGAAGCGAAAAGTTGTCGTCGTTTACCGCGCCAATAATATGGTCAGTTTTCTGCACGAAAACGAGGAACTCAGCGGCGAGGACGTTATCCCGAATTTTCAACTTCCGCTCGATAAAATTTTCGGCAATATGCCGCAAACCGAAGAATAAAAATTTTTATGTTAGAAAAACTTGCACAGGTTGAAAGAACTTACGACGAGCTAACGGCGCAGATTTCTTCGCCCGAATTGATGAACGATATGTCGAGCTATGCCAAGACGATGAAACAGCATCGGACGCTTGGCGAAATCGTCGAAAAATATCACGAAGTCAAACGTATGACCGAAGAACTCAGCGGCGCGCGCGAACTGTCGGACGCCGCCGGCGACGACCACGAAATGCGCGTGATGGCGCAAATGGAAATCAGCGAGCTTGAAGAAAAGTTGCCGCGCCTTGAAGAAGAATTGAAAGTTCTGCTGCTGCCGAAAGACCCGAACGACGAGAAAAACGTCATTCTGGAGATTCGCGCCGGAACGGGCGGCGACGAAGCGACGCTCTTTGCGGCGGAAGTTATGCGAATGTATGCGCGCTACGCCGAACGGCAGGGCTGGAAATTCGACATTCTGGAGATGACCGACACGGGCGTCGGCGGAATGAAGGACGCGACCATCGTTATCGAAGGCGACCGCGTCTACTCGAAAATGCGCTTTGAATCCGGCGTTCACCGCGTTCAGCGTGTTCCCGCGACCGAAACCGCTGGGCGCATTCACACGTCCGCGATTACGGTTGCCGTTCTGCCCGAAGCCGAAGAAGTTGACGTTCAGGTCAATCAAAACGATTTGCGAATCGATACGTTCTGCTCGTCGGGTCCCGGCGGTCAATCGGTCAACACGACTTATTCCGCGGTTCGATTAACGCATTTGCCGACCGGCGTCGTCGTCTCGATGCAGGACGAAAAATCGCAGATAAAAAATCGCGAAAAAGCGATGCGCGTTCTTCGTGCCAGACTACAGGAACTCGAAGAGCAGAAAGTTCACGACGCGCAAGCCAGCGAACGCAAATCGCAGGTCGGTTCGGGCGACCGCTCGGAGAAAATCCGCACTTATAATTTCAAGGAAAACCGCGTAACCGACCACCGCATCGGCTTGACGGTTCATCAGTTAGATTTGGTAATGGAAGGCGCGATTGACGAATTCATCGACTCGCTCGTTACGCATTATCAAACCGAAAAACTAAAAGCCGAAACCGTTTCCGCTTATTAAGTAAAAAGTGAATACCGAATAGTGAATAACGAATGATTGTTTCTTCACTTTTCACTTTTCACTTTTCACTTTTCACTTAAAGAGATGCCTGTTACGCGACTCTATCTGGTTCGACACGGACAATCCGCCGGAAATGCCGAAGGGCGTTTCGGCGGACATTCTCCGACGCCGCTTTCCGAACTGGGCAGACAACAGGCGGAAACAACCGCAAGCGCGTTGTCAAAAGAGAAAATCGAAGCGATATATTCCAGCGATTTACTACGCGCAATGCAAACCGCGCAGCCGCTCGCCGACAAGCTAAATTTGCCGGTCATCGCGCTTCCCGCTTTTCGGGAAAGAAAGGTCGGCGTTCTCGAAGGCTTAACTTTCGACGAATCGAAAGAGAAATTTCCGCACGATTATTACGCGCTGGTTAATCGAAACGTCCACCACGTCATCACCGACGGCGAAAGTTATCGCCAGCTGCTGAAGCGGGCGACCAACGCTCTGCACGAAGCGATTCGCACGCATCACGGCAGGAAAATCGTCATTTTTTCTCACACCGGCACGATTTGCTTTTTAAGTTTATATCTTCTCGGCGCAATCAATCGCCGGACTCGCGCGACGCCGTGGCTCGTTACGTCCAACTGCGGAATCAACCGTTTCGAGATTCGCTCGATGCGCAACATTCGCGCTCTGGCGATAAACGACACGCGCCATCTGGTTAAAACGACCGGCGACGATTCGTTCGCCGCGCTTTAATTTTTTTCGGAACTCAAACGATTGTAAATCGCTTTGACCGCCGTCGCGCCCGAACCGACGGCGGTGCTGACCGTCGGCGAAATCGGATTTGCCGCGTCGCCGGCGGCGAAAACATTCTTAATATTCGTTTCACAACTGCTGTCGATTTTTACATAACTGCCATCGTCCAAATCTATTTTGCCGCGCGCGATTTCCGTGTTCGGCTCGACGCCGATGCGGATTAAAAGCGCGTCAATCGGCAAAGTAACAGATTCATTTGTCGATAAATCTTTCAATTTAACCGATTCGATATTTTGATTTCCCGAAATTTCCCCGACCGCGAATCCGGTTAATGTTTTAATTTTCGGATTCGATAAAACCTGTTCGACGAACTCGGCTCGCGCCCGAAAATTCTCGCTTCTGTGAACGAGCGTTACCGATTTTGCCGTCGCCGCCAAAATCAAGGCGTTTTCAAAAGCCGCGTCGCCGCCGCCGACTATTAAAATCGCTTTTCCGCTCAGAGATTTTTCATCGCGCTTGCCGGATTCGATTATTCCTTTATTTTCAAATTCCTTCTCGCCCGGCACGTTTAAGTTTCTGCGCCTGACGCCGGTTGCGATTATTATCGCTTGAGCGCTGAAAACTTCGCCGCTTTCGAGCAGAATATTTTTTTTATCGAAATCGATTTCACGTATTATGCTCGATAATTTCAAGGTGAATTTTCGATTTTCGGTTTGTCCGACGAAAAAATCGCGCATCTGTTTTCCGTTTTCGGCTTCCGCGCCGAGATGATTTTTTATCGGATTATAAACGCGCGGAAGCTGTCCGCCGAGTTCGACGCTCGCTTCGACGAGCAGCGCGTTTAAGCCTAAATCGTCGCACCAGAGCGCCGCCGAAAGTCCGGCAGCGCCGCCGCCGCAGATAATCACGTCGAAATCTTTTTTTGTTTGTGAATCGTTCATTCATCAATTGCCGGACAAGGAAAAACCGGCGATTGTCTGCCGTTTTAAACGCGTTCGATTTTCCGGGCTTTCAATTGCTTTGTAAATATTCGATTTGATTTCTACGATTAAACATTTGCCTTAAATCACAAAGCCGTTCGGTTTGTTCCTGATAAAAATTAACACTTTTTGTCAGCGACATCTTCCTTTTTTTGTCATAATTCCTGATTTTTAATCGTCTCAATCAAAAGGCAAAACACGTCTTAACCTTTATTCCGCGCCGCTCAAAAGTCTTTTTTCGTCAAACCAATCTTTTTTCGGCTTGGCATCCGCCTTGCTTTTGAGAAGATTTTCGGGCTTTGCGGATTCGCGCCTTTTAATCTGAAAACTGTTTATAAAATTATAACTTTTAGTCCGGCAAAATTATGAAATTAAATTTTGAAATTGATTCTCCGACAATTTCCTCGGCTTACGACGTTAAAGAGAATACCGAATTTTTCGGCGATTCGACCGAAGTTTCGCAGAAACTTTCGATGGGCATTAAAGCCGCGCAGGCAGGCGAATCCGCCGAAGCGAGGATTTTGCTTCTTGAGGCTGCCGAAGCCGAGCCGGAAAATGAAGACGCGTGGCTGTGGCTGGCTTCAATCAGCCAGTATCCCGAAGAATTGCTCGTATTTCTCAATAATGTTTTAAACATAAATCCCGGCAACGAGCGCGCTTTGGAATGGGCGGCGGCGACAAAATCGATGCTCGCCGAATCGTTTGTCCGGCGCGGCATCGACGCGTCGAAGGAAAACCGGAATAATTTTGCCGGACAATGTTTCCTGCAGGCAATCGTTCACGAAAACGAAAATGAAACGGCTTGGTTGTGGCTCGCTTCGATTTCGCCGGAAATCGAAGAGAAAAACGCGTATCTGGAAAAAGTTCTGCTGATAAATCCTGAAAACGAAACGGCTTTGGGTTCGCTCGAAGCCGTAAAAAAACAGATGGTTGAGGCGCGTCTGGCGCAGGCGTTTGCCGAAGCGTTTGCCGGAGAAAACGCTTCGGCGCTTGCCGCGCTTGAAGAAATTCTCGCTCAGACGCCCGAAGACGCGGACGCGCTGCTTCTGAAATCGTTTTTAGTCGAATCGCTCGACGAAAAAATCGCGTGTTTTGAAAAGGTTCTGGAGCTTGATTCAAACAATAATGTGGCACAACTAAACAAAGCGTTTCTTGATTCGATGAAAGTGAAACCGTCGGCGGAAGATGAACCGGAGCAGGAAATCGAAGCCGGCGAACGGCATTTTGAAAAAGCGTTTTCCGCGACGGAAAGCGACGGCAATTCGACGTTAAGCGACGAAAATGAACCGGCGGCTTTTATCGAACCGAAAGAAGAAACGGATTTCTCCGCCGAAGAAATTTATTTTACCGGAGAAATCACAGAGATTGGCGAACCGGCGGCGGAAACGGAACAAAGTTTCGGCGCGCCTTCACCACAGGAATCGATTGATAACGCCGTTCCCGATTTTGAAAATAACGTCGAAGGCGAAAAATCTACAGGCGAAAGCCCGGAAGAATCGGAAGAATCGGAAGAAAACGATTTCGCGGAAACTTCACTTGATTTGAACGACGCGGAAGAAAATATTCTTGAAAATTTCAACGCGTTCAATAATTTCGATGCAGATGACGGCGCGGAAACAAACAGCGCGCCCGCTGAATCTGAAGCTGTTGAAAATAACGATGAAGATTGTGAGATTTTCGACGTGCCGGATTTGGAAACTTTATTAAACGAACCGGCGGATTCGGACGAATTCTCGAAAATCTACGCCGAATATGAAACGGAAGAATCGTCGCTTTCCGGCGGCGAAACCGAAGAACTTCCGGCGGTCGAAGAAAGCCTGCTTTCTTATTATGAAACCGAAGATGAATTACAGGCGTCAGATTCGGTGCAAAGCATTGAAACCGAATCGGATTCATCTTCCGAAAACACCGAAGAAATTGAAGAAAGCGCCGCCGCGCGGGAAGAAGCGTCTTTTTCAATTGCCGTAGAAACTGAAGCCGAAATTTCGTCCGAACAATCAGCCGAATCGCTTTCGCGCTGCCCGTTCTGCACGGCTGAAAACGGCGCGCAGGCGTTTGTCTGCGGCTCTTGCGGCGCGATGCTTTCGCTTTCCAATTTAGAAATGCTGCTCGCGTATCAAAACGGCGACAGCGACGAAGTGCGCGGAGCGGTTAAGCGAATGGAAACGGAAAAAAGCGCGCGTGAATTCAACGCCGACGAGCTGAAATTTCTGGGCATCGGCGAAATCAATCTCAAACATTTTCGCCAGGGATTCGATTATTTGCAGCAGGCAGTTCAGAAAAATCCGAACGACGTTGTTTTAGGCTCGCAGGTCAACGCTTTCGCCATTCGTCTGGCTGAAATCGAAGAACAAAATGCGGTTCACGATTCGGCGCTGAAAAACAAAAAGATTTTGATTGTCGATGACAGCGCGACGGTTCGCAAACTGATTGCCGACAAGCTCGAAAAGAGCGGACACGAAGTTTTCTGCGCCATCGACGGTATGGACGCGCTCGAAAAAATCGACCGAATCGTGCCGGATTTGATTCTTCTCGACATCGCGATGCCGCGAATGGACGGTTATCAGGTCTGCAAGTTGATTCGCGGCGGCGAAAAAACCAAAGACGTTCCCGTCATAATGATTTCGGGCAAAGACGGATTTTTCGACAAGGTTCGCGGGCGAATGGCAGGCACGACCGGCTATATGACAAAACCGTTCGGACCGGAAACGTTAATGAAAACAATCGAAACCTACATTATCGCAAGTCGTACGGACGATTAAGCGATGAAATAATTATAATGCGAACCGGCAGCGGGAATTGAACTCTTTTGCGCATTCTTCGCGTCTTCACTCTGCGAGACTTCACGTTATTAATTTTCCGTATCACAAAGAAACGCAAGGGCTTACGCAAAGATTCGCTGAGAAAAACGCATTATTTTCGATGTCAATTTCAATTTCCGATTCGCGTATAACTTTTGAGTTGAAAAGTGGAATTCCGAACTTCCATTTATGGAATCTGAGATTTTACACGGATTTATCAAACAAACCGAAGAATATCTTCCGGCGATTCGCGGCGGCATTCTGGTTTGCGCGCAGGCGGGAAACATCTGCGGCGAGCTGCACGCACCGCTCAGGCAAATCGCCGCAATCAAAAACGCCGCGTCGGTTATCCGATTAAACGAAATCGTTGAAATCTGCGGGAAATTTGAAGAAAAACTAAAAATCGCCCACGTCTCCAAAGAGTCGCCTGCTGACGAACAAATTCGCGAACTGCTCGATAAACTTACCGAGCTTGAAGCCGCAATCACCGACCTTTATTTCGGCGCGGGCGGATTTTCCGATAATGTGTCCGGTTTTGTCGAAGATTCGTTCCGGCAGTTTCAGCTTAACGAAAACGCTCCTAAAAACTTCGCCCGCCGCGGCGAAACGAAAGACGAATTTGAGATTGACGACGAGATGCTCGAAGTTTTCGCGCTCGAAGCCGGCGAGCTGATTGGAAACATCGACGCAAATCTCGAAAAGTTGAAAAAATCTCCGAACGATTCCGAAGCGCTGCTCGAAATCCGCCGCAGCGCGCATACGTTAAAAGGTTCGGCGGGAATCATCGGACTTCAAAGGCTTTCTCAAATCGCGCATCGCGTCGAAGATTTACTCGATTATCTGGCGACTGACAAAATCAAATACGGCGAACGGATTTTCGGGTTTCTGTCAGCTTCAATCGATTGTTTTCAGGCTCTCGCGCGCGACGAACATTCCGAACGGATTACAGAAAAAATTGCCCTGATTTACGCCGATTTCGATACGCTTACAACTTCGCTCGCTGAACGAGCTGAAAACTTTTCAGCCGCCGCCGCGCCGGAAGCCGAATCGAATCCCGATAAAACCCCGCCGCCGGAAGCACCGGAAAAAACAGCGGAAAATAACATTCAAACCGGCGTTTCTCAAAATCGTTCAATCGTTCGCGTTTCGCTCGACCGGCTCGACGAATTAGAAAAATTAACGGGCAATCTGGCGGTCAATCGTTCAATTTTTAAACAGCGCCTTACCGAGTTTGAAAATTACGCCGAATTTCACAAGTCGGACGGCGAACACTGCGAAACGACGGACGACGTTTCCGCCGATTCCGAACTCGATTCGCTCAAAAGCAATCTCGAATCGCTTTTCGACAAACAGCATCGGCTGATTGTCGAAATAAACGATAAATTACAGCGCCTGCGGATGGTTTCGTTCAATTCTCTTTCCGGTCGCCTGCTCCGCACGGTGCGCGTTACGTGCGAGGAAGAACAGAAATTCGCCGCGCTTTTTTTCGACGGCGACAATCTGGAAATCGACACTCAGATTCTCGATTGTTTAATCGAGCCGCTGCTCCATCTGCTTCGCAACGCCGTCGCTCACGGCATCGAAGCGCCCGAACTGAGACGACTGCTCGGAAAACCGGAAACGGGAAAAATATCGGTTCGCGTATCGAGCGATGAATCGCACATCGTCCTTGAGGTTTCGGACGACGGGCGCGGAATTTCCATCGACTCTCTGAAGGAAAAGGCGATAAAAAATAATTTTGTCAGCCGCGAAAAATCCGCCGCGATGAGCGACGCCGAAGCCTTCGAGCTGATGTTTTTGCCCGGTTTGACGACGGCTGAAAACCTCAGTCAGGTTTCGGGGCGCGGCGTCGGGATGAACGTCGTAAAAACCGCCGTCGAGCGTCGAGCAGGCACAATATCCATCGTTTCCGAAGCCCGGAAAGGAACGACATTTACGCTTCGCCTGCCGTTAAATCCGCCTAAAGACGACGGCGCAATTCAAGCCGCCGCATTATCGCCGGATGAAGAAAACTTTCCGTCTTCCGCCGACAATCGAGCGAGCGTTTTGATAGTCGATGACAGCCCGACCTTTCGCCGGACAATTAGCGGATTGATAAAAAACGCCGGTTATCGATTGTCGGCGGCGCGCGACGGAATTGACGCGCTGGAAATTCTGCAAAGCGCCGGAAAACTTCCCGACCTGATTTTAACCGACGTGGAAATGCCGCGAATGAACGGCTACGAGCTTTTAGCGGCAATCAAGGCGCGAAAAGATTTATGCCGCATTCCGGTTATAATGACGACTTCGCGCGAAGGCGAGCAATACCGGCGAAAAGCGTTTAATTTGGGCGCTTCCGAATATCTGACGAAACCCTTCGATGATTCGGCTTTACTGAATAAAATCGAAAACCTGACGAAATCGATTTAAGATAACCGAAAATTATTTTCCCGTGTTTTTACTTCTTTCCGCGTTTTCGCAGGTTAAATGCAAACTGATGAATTCATTGGTTTTACTGTAAATATTATTCAAAAAGCGGCTCGGATAAGCGTGTCCGAAATCGTCGAAATACGCACTCGCGTCGATTCCCTTTTTCCGCGCCGCCTCGAAAACCGCCCGTCCGCCGTAGACAGGCGTTAAATGCTTCATTCCGAGATAAAAACCTTTTTCAGATGGCACGATGCTGTCCTCGCTGCCGTGAACGACGAACAGCGGAACTTTATCCGCGCCGTCGAGATACGATAATTCATAAAGCGCGCCGGACAAGCTGATAACGCCGCGTATTTTTTCCCGTTTTGCCAGCCCGCCGTATTTTTTAAATAAATCTTTCGGAATTTCTTCGTCGTCGAGATACGCGGCGTGCAGCGCGGTAATCGCTCCGGCGCTCGTTCCCATCAAAAAAACATTGTCCGTATCGACGCCGAGTTTTTCGGCATTTTCAAAAATAAATTTAATCGCGTCGCGCGCGTCCTGCGTCGCTTTATATTGAGTTTCCCTAAGCGTTTCGTCATTTACCTTCGGCGGCTTAAAATCCAGCGGCGGCGTCAGACGATACTGTATCGCGGCGGTTAAAAATCCGCGCGGCGTAAAATTCGGCACTAAAATATTTTCGCTGTATTTGACGTAACACGGCTCGAACGGGCAGAAATCGACGAAACCGCCGCTGTGAACGCCGATAACGAGCGGTCTTTTTTTCGCCGCCGATTTATCGACCGGTCGCACAAGCCCGATATTAAGCGCTTTTTCTTTACCTTTTCCGCTTAAATAGTTTTTATAGACGTATTTTTCCAAACTTCCGGCGGTTGAATTCGTTTTCGCGTTGCCGCAGAAATTTTGAGCTTGAAGATTGGCTGAAAACAATAAAATTAAAAGCAGCGTAAAACTTTTTCTCATTCTTTTTTCGACTTTATTTCTTCGGCGGATTACTGGGGCGAATCTCGATTCTGCTCGGCAGAGCGCGTTCGTTCATATCGAGTAAATTCATAACCGTTTGAGCGATGTCTGCGGGCTGCAACTGCCACGCGTTCTCGGCGCTCGGTTCGCCGCCGCCGAAAAAGGTGTTGACCGAACCGGGACAAATCGCCGTAACTTTTATATTATCCACGCGAACTTCCTGCATCAGCGCTTCGGTGAAACCGTTCAAGCCGAATTTCGACGCGTTGTAAGCCGCCATTTTCGGATGCGCGTATTGCCCGGCGAGCGACGAAACATTGATAATGTAACCGCCGCCGCGCTTTTTCATCAGCGGAATCGCGTGATGACAGGCGTAGAAAACGCCGAACAGATTCGTCTCCAGCGTTTGCCGAAACTCGTCGCCCGACATTTCTTCGACCGTTTTGCCGATAATTCCGATGCCCGCGTTATTGACCAGAATATCGACGCCGCCGAACGCGCGCGCCGCTTCGCCGAGCATCGCTTTGATTTGGTCTTCGCTTCTGACATCGCACACTTCGCCTTCAGCCGCGCCGCTCGCCGACAATTTTTCAAGCGCGTTTTTCAATTCGGCTTTATCGCGGGCGCAGATGAAAACCTTCGCGCCCGCTTTGAGCAAACTTTCCGCGACGGCGTATCCGATTCCTTTTGTCGCGCCGGTTACGACGGCGATTTTATTTTTTAATTCCATTTTAATTGTTGTTTGTTAAACTTTCTCCGATTCTTTTCTCGTTTGATTGAATCTTTAATTTCTACGGTAAAATTTTCAGAGCTTTTTCTTTTTCTTCCCATTTCGTTTTCGGAGAAGCCTGTTTCGCCAGTTGTTTCCACAAAATCGTTACCGCGCCGTCTTCGTGGCGGCGAACGATGCGAAAGGCGACGATAACGTCGCTTCTTTTATCGAAATCGAGTTCGTTGTAAGTAAAACCGGAAACCGCCCGAAGATATTTTCCGCGATAGGCAACCGAGCGCAGAACAAAGGTTGTATCATCGACTGAACGCAAAGCTCGCCGGTAAATAAATCCATCCGCTTTAATGCCTTCGCTTAATTGTTTGTCAAGCTCTTTAGCTTTTTGAAAATCTGCTTCCGGCTGAAAATCCGTCAAAAACTTCATTCCTTTTGTTTGCAGATTTACCTGTTCGAGCGGCACGTCGCCGATGTTGACGAAAATTCCGTGCAGGCGAACGCCCGTCGCCTGAAAGCTGTTTTCGGTAAAAGTAACGTCGGCAAGCCGCGCGATTCTGTAATTTTCGGTGCGGAAAGAATAAGAACTTCCCGCGCCCGGCATTGTAAAAGCGAGACAGTCAGCAGTCGCTACCAGAATTTTCGTATTCTCGGCGCAGCCTTTATCAGCTGCCAGTTTTGTTAAACCGGTATTCGGTATTCGCAAAAAAGCGGCGTATTTCTCCAAATCTTCCGCTGCCGGAGCGAGCAGTGCCGATTCCTCTTTTGTCGGTTTGCGGTAAAGCGCTCGTAAATTCTGGGAATCGGCGGATGGCAAAGTTCTTTCTGCGCCGTATCTACTCGACTCAAGCGCCCGTAACCTATCGAACGCGCGAGTTGCAGCTTCCTGCGCTCTGATTTGCCGCAGCATTTCTTCTCTCTGATTCGGCGTCGGCTGCGGGCGCGGCGGAGGCGTTTGCGCTTTAACCGAAACGCCTCCGATTAAAATCAGACAAAACATTAACAACAGGTTTTTCATAACCATTTTATTTTCGGATTTCAAATCGAAAAGCGGCGCAAATGCTGAAATTTCCGTCCAAATTTCGACGTCAAGATTTTAATTTGATTTTCAGCAAATCGTTGACGACTTTCGGGTTCGCTTTGCCGCCGGACGCTTTCATCGTTTGCCCGACGAAAAAACCGAACAGCTTTTCGTTGCCGTTTTTATACGCGTCCACTTGATTTTGATTTTTTTCGATGATTTCGTCAACGATTTTTTCGATTGCCGACGAATCGGAAATTTGCTCGAAACCTTTTTCCGCAATGACGGCGACGGCGGAGTTGCCGCTTGCGAACATTTCGGTCAGAACTTCTTTCGCCTGGTTGTTGTTGATTTTGCCGCTGTTCAATATTTTAACGAGTTCCGCCAGATTCGCCGCCGGGACGAGCGAATCCGAAACGCTTTTGTTTGAATTATTAAGTTCGCGCGTCAGTTCCGACAAAATAAAATTGGCGGAAACGCGCGGGTTGTTCGACGCGTTCGCGGTTTTCTCGTAAAAATCGGCTAAGTCTTTATCCGCGACCAGCTGCGAAGCGTCGGCGAAAGACAAATCGAAATCTTTTATAAATCTGTCGCGCATCGCGTCGGGCAGTTCGGGCATTTCCGATTTTATTTTTTGAATAAATTCAGCCGAAACGGTTAAAGGCTGCAAATCCGGTTCGGGAAAATATCGATAATCGTGCGCGTCTTCTTTGGAACGCATCACGCGCGTTCGATTGTTTTTTTCGTCCCACAGGCGCGTTTCCTGATTGACGATTTCGCCCGTTTCGTGCGCCGCAATTTGCCGCTCGATTTCAAATTCAATCGCCTTCTGCATAAAGCGCACCGAATTTAAGTTTTTCAATTCCACTTTGTTTCTGAATTTTTCCTCGCCGATTTTTCTGACCGAAACGTTCGCTTCACAGCGCAGGTTTCCCTTTTCCATATCGGCGTCCGACGCGCCGACCCATTGCAGAACGCGGCGCACGTGGTTGACGTAATCGTAAGCCTGCCACGACGACCGAAAATCCGGCGCGGTTACGATTTCGCCCAGAGGCGTTCCGGCGCGGTTCAAATCAACATAAGAATATTTATCGACTTCCGGCAAGCCTTCGTGGACATTTTTTCCCGCGTCTTCTTCCAGATGCATTCGCTCGATGCGAATCGTCAGCGGTTTCCATTCGGCGGCGCGTCCCGCGTCATCGCGTTCGGCGGTCAAAATCGTCAATTCGCCGTTCGACGAAAACGGTTTGTCGTATTGGGAAATCTGATAGCCTTTCGGCAAATCGGGATAAAAATAATTTTTGCGCGAAAAAATCGACTGCTCGTTAATATTTAATCCGAGCGCGAGCGCGGCTTTCGCGCCCAAATCAATTACTCGTTCGTTCAAAACCGGCAGCGCGCCCGGCAAACCCAGACAAACCGGACACGTATTTGCATTCGGCTCGTCGCCGAAATTCGCCGCGCAAGCGCAGAAAATCTTCGTCTCCGTCGCCAGCTGCGCGTGAATCTCCATTCCGATAATTGCTTCCCAACCGTTTTTCATAAATGTTTTATATGTATAAAAATAAAATGCGGATTATGTTTTTATCATAATCCGCACCGCGTATTTATTCAAAGTTTTGTAAAATATTATCGTTTTTCTTCAGCCGATTGCGTTTTACACAGCCTTTTAATAATCGTTGAATTTAACGTCGCCGTCCGCCGCGCCCGCCGCTTCCTACTCTGACGTGTATTCTGACGCCGCCGTTAATATCGATTCCCGGTCGGCGCAAAAACCCCGGCGAGCCGTAGACGATTCCGGCGCGTCTGCCGAAACCTCTCGTCCCGTATGAGTTTCTAAAATATCTGTTCGGATAAACAAAACCCGGATAACCGTAAATCGAATACGAGCCGAAATAAACGCCCGAATTATTACCGCGATTGTAATCGCCCTGAGCGTATGACTGATTGGCGAAACCGTTTTGCAGAATCATTATTTGCTCCCGCCGAAACTCGTTTTCGCTCTGTATTTTTTCGCGCTCCAGATTTTCCTGCCGTATTTGCCCGGCAAGCTCGGCGCGGTCTTTTCGCTCCTGCTCGTGCTGCCGGTCGAGTTCTTCGGGCGAAGGAAATCCTAGTTTGGCGTAGTTTTCGCGATAATCCTGTTCAGCCTGAAGACGTTTCTGCCGGAATTTTTCCAAATCCTGATTCGTTACGGTTCTCGTCTGCGCAAACGCTGCTCCCGCAGCAAGAGAAAATAAACACAAGATAAACAGCAATCTCTTTTTCATCTTTTTTACACCTCAATTTAGAATTTCTTTGATTATATCACGAACTTTGATGCGAAAAGAATGAAAAACGGAAACAAATTCCGGGCAATTAGGACACAGAGAAACACGGATTAAGCGAATTGCCGCGGAATTTTTTAATTAAATCCGCTTTAATCTGCCGAATCCGTGTTTGCCCGCGTCCTATTTCTTACTTTCTAAACAGTCCGTTAAAAATTCAGACCGACGCCGGCGCGCGCCGTTCTGCCGAATGTGCGAAAGCCGTTCTCGAAATAATCGTAATCGAACAGATTTTCGACTGTGCCGGTGAAAACGAGCCGCAGTTTTTCGTTTCTGACCGGCAATTCGTAGCGTCCCGTTAAATCGGCTTTGCGGTTGCCTTTGAAACGGAAAACATAAGTATTGAAAGTCTGATTGCTGAAAATCGGCGCTAAATAATCGCTCGTTCCGACGAAATCGAAATTAACCGACAGGCGTTTGCCGAATCGCTGCGTCGCAACGAGCGTGAATTGATGATTCGGCACGCCTAAAGTCCGCAAGATTCGCGTTCCCGTAACCTGCGGCGCGCGCTGGTCGCTATTGGTATATGTGTAAGACGCGAAAACGTCGGTCGAATCGCTCGCTCTGACGCGCCCGCTGAATTCCGCGCCGCGCGAAACGCCGCCTTTCGTGTTCAGATAACCGCCGAACGGTCTGGTCGTCGCGCCGATATTGACGACGGAATTTCCGAAACCGATTGTGTCAATCAGCTTCGTATAAAAATAAACCGCCGAAAGTCTGGCGCGATTTTTATAAATAGATTGGTCGATTCCGGCGTCGAAACCGACGGAACGTTCCGGCTTTAAGTTCGGGTCGCCGAAAGCGACGAAACCGGGCGTGCCGAATGTGCTGTAAAACGAACCGAACCGCTCGTAAAGCGACGGAACGCGGTAGCCGTTGCCGACGTGCGTGCGGATTTTTGTTTTCGTGCGCTCGAAAAAGTATGACGCCGAACCGTCGAATGTGTAAGCGTTCGGCGGACTTTCGAGCGTTACATTTTGATACGGCGGCGTCGCTCCCGTAGAAGTCGGATTTTTCAGATTGAAAAACTGGGCGCGGAAACCGCCGGAGATTTGCAGTTTTCGTTTGAAGAAATCGAGCTGGTCCTGCGCGTAAAACGTATTGCTCGACTGCCGGACGCGAATCGAAAAAGCGCTCGCCGGATTCGGCGAAAAACCGTTGTTGCCGAATCTTTCCCGCTCGAATTCGTAGCCGAAAGTGATTAAATTATTATCGTTCGGCGTGTAATTAAAATGTCCGTTCGCCGTCTGAATCGTGCCGTCGAAAACGCTGGTCGAAGCGCTCTGAAAACCGACGCCGAGCGTGCCGTCCGTGTTTGTGCGCCGTGTTCGCAAGCCTTGATAATAGCCTTGAAAAACCAGTTTGCTGTTGACGATTTGCGTTAAAACAAACTGCCCGTTGAAGAACTGCGATTTCTGAACGGCGTCCGGGTCATCGGCGTCGGGAACGAAATTCGCACCGCCGAGATTCGCGTTCGTTTGATTGTTTTCGTAACGCCTGAGCAAATCACGCGCCAGCGGAACGGCGTTGATAATCGCCGCATTTGAAGCGGGCGCGCTGCCGATTGTGTCCGGGCTTGAATTAAGACGAACGAACGCGTCGGAGACGAAAAATCTTGCCGAAATGTTCGTCTTTGAAAACGGATTGTATTCGATGCGCGATTGAAAATTCGTATTATGCGCGTCGTCGTCGCCGTCGATTCCTTCACTGTAAACCGTCCGCGCGATGCCGAGATTAAAGGCGAATTTCCCGTTTGCCGTGCCGTCGGAAACATTGCCGCGCACGCGTTTCAAACCGAGTCCGCCGCCTTCGCCGAAAAACGCGCCGTGAAAACCCGATTGCGGACGCGGCGTTTGAAAATCAATCGTGCCGCCGATTGCGTTCGTGCCGTAAAGCGACGAACCCGCGCCGCGCAGAACTTCGACGCGATTGTCGCCCGCAAAAGTAAAATCCGACAAAAACGCCGAAGCATCGCCGGTAATCGCCGAAGCGTCGCGGAAACGCACGCCGTCAATCAAAACCGCCGTGTCCTGATTTCTAAGTCCGCGCGATTTTATATTCGCCGTTCTGCCGAAACCGCCGAGTTGCTGAACGCGAAAACCCGGAATCGTTTTTAAGGATTCGATTAGCGAAAATTCGTTGCGTTCTCTGATTTCGCGGTTACCAATTACATCGACTGATTTTGAAACTTCATCAAAAGTTTGACCTGTGCCGGAAGCGATAACGGTAACTTCGCCGACTTTTGTAATATTGCTCGGAGTTTGAATGCCGTAAGTTAAATCGGCGGTAATTGACTGATTTTCCCGCACGACGATTTCCTGCGTCAGAATCGTTGTATCGTTCGTCTGCACGACGCTGATTCGGTATCGTCCGGCAGCGACGTTTTCAAAAACATATTTGCCGCTCGCGTCGGTCTGCGTCGTAAACGTTTGACTGGAAAACGAAGTCAAAACAACTTTCGCGCCCGCCAGCGGCATTGCCAGGTTTGAGACAATGCCCGAAACAGTCGCGCCGGATTGCTGCGCCAAAATGCTAATCGTTAAAAAACAACTCAATAATAAACTCTTTAAAATTCTCATCTTTCCTCCTCAGTTTCGCCCACCGCAAAACGAGATATTTATGGACGAGCGACAAGGTTTCCTGACTTCGGGCGCGAAAACAATTTGAAATTCGTAATTTGAAATTCGCTTATTGTCGTCCTCGACGCGCCTTCCCATTTTCCAATCGGAAAACAGTGGCAAATCGCGTCGTTTTTCGCCGTTCACAGTTGCGCGGGCAGTGCCGGAATTTTATTTAAATAACCGGACTTCCCTTGTATCGCCGTCTTTTTGGTTAATTGCCGAAGTCGATATTTTTATAAAATTATCGACCGTTAACTTTTCCGTATGTCATCGTCAGCCTCGGTTTGCCGCTCAAAGGGTGAGCGTCGAGCAGGACTTCGACATTGAAAACTTCGCGCAGATTGCCCGCGCTTAAAACCGTTTCGGGCGCGCCCTTTGCCAGCATCGCGCCGTTTTTGAGCAGCAGAATCTCGTCGGCAAATTCCGCCGCTAAATTTAAATCGTGTGTTATGACGACCGCCGCCGATTTGTCGAACCGGCATTTTTCGCGGACAAGCCGAAACATCATTGCCTGGTGCGCGAAATCCAGATTCGCCGTCGGCTCGTCCAATAACAGAATTTTCGCGCCCGTCGAGAGCGCGCGCGCAAACAAAACTCTTTGCCGCTCGCCGCCGGAAAGCCGGTTCATCAGGCGGTTTTCAAATTTTTCCAAATCGCACCGTTTCAAAACCTCACGCGCAATCTGCAAATCGCCTTGTGTTTCCCAACCAAACGAATCGGCGTGCGCAAAACGTCCCGACAAGACGAATTCGAGAACCGTAACGGGAAATTTCGTTTCGTTTTCCTGCGCGACGACGGCGATTTCTCTGGCAATCTCGCGGCGCGAAAAGTCTTTGATATTTTTGCCGCCGATTAAAACCGCGCCCGCCGATGTCGGTAAGCTGCCGTTTAACGCTTTAAGCAAAGTCGTCTTGCCCGCGCCGTTCGCGCCGACGATTGCCAACAGACGATTTTCCCGCAAAGTGAAAGAAATGCCTTTGACAATTTCGGCGTCGCCGTAACCGATTGTGATATTTTGAACTTCAAGCATCTTTTTTGAGCTGCGAACAAACGCGAAAATTTACGAAAAAGAAATTAAATGCTTCTATTATTTTTATAAATCGGCTTTTCTATTTTGCCCTTCCTTTATTTCGTATTCTTTCGTGTTTGTTCGCGGCTAATCCTTCCTCAGCAAATAAATAAACAGCGGCGCGCCGATTAAAGCCGTAATCGCGCCGACGGGCAACTCGCGCGGGGCGATGGCGACACGCGCAATCGTGTCGGCGAGAACGACGAAAATCGCGCCCGCCAATGCCGAGAACGGAATTACCAGACGGTTGTCGCTGCCGATTACCAGCCGAACCAGATGCGGAACGATTAAACCGACGTAGCCGACCGAACCGCTCGCCGCGACCGCCGTTCCGACCAGCAGACTCGACGCCGCAAAGACCGCCAGCCGCGTTTTATCGACTTCGACGCCGAAATCGAACGCGTCGCGCTCGCCAATCATCATTAAATTGAGCGCCCGCGCCTGGCGTGTCAAAATGAAACCGCCGATTAAAACTGCGCAGAAACTCAAATAAAAACCGTTTTTCGTCGATTGCGACAAATCGCCGAGAAGCCAGAAAGTAAAGCTCCGCAGCTTAGTGGCGTCAATTAAACTCGTCATCAAAACGATAATCGACGACAAAAACGTCGTAACGATAACGCCCGCTAAAACCAGCCGCTCGACGTTCATTCCGGCGCGGCTTTTCGCCATTTGATAAACCACGAACGTCGCCAGACTCGCGCCCGCGAAAGCCATCACGGGACGCGCCCATTCCGCTTGCGAAAAAAAGACAAACGCCAGCATCGTTCCCAAAGCCGCGCCGTTCGAGACGCCCAGAAGATACGGCTCGGCGAGCGGATTTCTAAGCAGCGACTGCAAACTCGCGCCCGCCAGCGCCAGACTCGCGCCGACCGTCGCGCCCAAAAATATTCGCGGCAGGCGAATGTCGAAAAGAATCGCCGCGTGACGCTCGTCCAATTCAAAGAACGACAATTTTTCACTTCCCAGAAGCGCCGCGACAAGCAGCGCCAGACCGAGAAGGAAAATCAACAAACCGGCGACACGCACAGAGCTTCCGATTTTAGATTTTTGATTTTCGCTTTTCGCTTTCGGAATTCTCATTTAATCCGTGTTCATCCGCGTTCACGCGAAGCGGGATGGTTAAATTTTCTTTTCCGTCTCGGTCGGTAAAACATTTATTTAAAACTTTCGGGATGCAAAGCCCGCGCAATCTGTTCGAGCGCGTCAACCAGGCGCGGACCGGGACGCGAAATAATATCGGCGTTCACGCGAAAAATTCTGCCGTTTCTGACCGCCGGAGAATCTTTGAAAAGCTCGTTTGGCTCGCGGTTGTCTTCGCTGTCGGACAAAATTATCGAGTCGGGATTCGATGCCAGCGCCGTTTCCTTGCTCAGTTTCGGGTAAGCGGCGGCGACATTTTTCGTCAGCGAAACGCCGCCGGCGCGCTCGATTAAATCGGTTAAAAAAGATTCGCGTCCGATTGTAAAAAGCGGCTCTTTCGAGATTTGCACGAAAACTTTTGTTTTTTCAGCCGCGCCGGTTTTCGATTCGATAAATGCAACGCGCTTTTGTAAATTACCGACGACTTCGCGCGCCTTTTCGTTTCGCCCGAAAATTTCGCCGATTTTATTAATACTGTTGTAAATGTCGTCCAGGCTGTTCGGATTGGTAACGAAGACGGCGATGTTCTGGGCTTCGAGCTGTTTCGTGAAAGATTCGATTTGCGAAGCGGTCGAAACCAGCACGACCTGCGGTTTCAGAGCGATGATACTTTCGACGTTCGGATTTACAGTGTCGCCGACTTTTTGAATTTTCTGCGCTTCAATCGGATAATCACAGTAGGTCGTAACGCCAGCCAATTTATCGCCCGCGCCGACGGCAAACGCGATTTCCGTTAAATTCGGCGCTAAGGAAACCGCGCGCTCAACTGTTTCGGGAATTTTTACGCCGCGTCCCAAATCGTCGGTAATTTCGCGTGTCTGAACATTTGCGGATTCCTGAATCGGTTCACTTTTGCAGCTGGATAAAAGAAAAACAAGCGACAAAACGCACAGAAGCGCGAAGCTTTCAGAAGCGAATTTCCCGCAAAGGCGCAGAGGCGCGAAGGTCGGTTTTTGTTTTTGCGCGTTTTTTTTCAAAATAAAAATAAAAATAAAAAGTCCTGCCCGTTTTTGCCTCAAAACATCAGAGACAAGCACGGGCGGGACTTTTTACACACAAAAAAGGAGAAAAAAACTAACCGACTCAGCCATACGTCTTGACGCGAAACGTGTTTTGGCTAAAAAACTTCGGACAGGTTTCCAGACTTTTGGAGAGTTCAGGATTCGAGATTCAAGTTAAATACTAACTTCAGACTCTGAACCGGAAACTTTGAACTTTTCCATTCACTGTGGCGCGACCGCGCGGGATTTTCACCCGACTTTCCCTTTTTCGCTTAATTGATAAACGATAACCGATGAATTTTAGACTGAAAAAGAACATTTTCGAGAATTTGAATTAACAAACTATCGAAGGCTGAAAATTATCACGACGCGAATAAAAAGTCAAAGAACAACCGCAAAACCGAACAACGCCCGATATTAAATAATAGTGCTTGATATTAAATAATGAATACGGCTATTCTTGAAAGCATAAAAAGAGCGCCGTTTTTTTGCTTTGCCGAACGCGCCGATGAACTGTCTTTTCATAAAATCTATGGCTCAATACGATAATGTTGTCGCGGTAATCTTAGGCGGCGGAGCAGGCTCGCGCCTTTTCCCTCTGACGCAGGAACGCTCGAAACCCGCCGTTCCGCTCGCCGGAAAATATCGCCTGATTGACGTTCCGGTTTCCAACTGCATCAACTCGAACATCACGCAGATTTTCGTTTTGACGCAGTATAACTCGGCGTCATTAAACCGCCATATTTCCCGGACGTATCGCTTTTCGAGTTTTTCGACCGGCTTTGTCGAAGTTCTGGCGGCGGAACAGCGCGCCGATTCGCCGCAGTGGTTTCAGGGAACGGCGGATGCGGTGCGCCAGATTCTGCCGCATCTGGGCGGTTTGGGAATCGACACGCTGCTGATTTTGTCGGGCGACCACCTGTACCGGATGGATTACCGGAAATTTCTGGCGCGTCATTTTGAAACCGAAGCCGACATTACGGTTTCAGTCGTGCCGTGTGTGCCGGAGGAGGCAACCGGTTTCGGTCTTTTGAAAGCGGAAGGAACGGGCAGAATTACCGAATTTAAGGAAAAACCGAAAGGCGACGCGCTCGACGCGATGCGCGTTGACACGACGCAGTTCGGTTTAGCCGCAGACGACGCCGAAACGCGTCCGTTTTTAGCTTCGATGGGAATTTACGTTTTTAATTTTGAAAAACTGGTCGGACTCCTTAACGAAGACGAAGCCCGCTTTGATTTCGGCGGCGAAATTATTCCGGCGGCGATTGAAAAATTAAACGTTCAGGCTCATTTTTTTCAGGGCTATTGGGAAGACATCGGAACGATTCGCGCCTTTTACCAGGCGAATCTCGATTTGTCGTCGCCGTTGCCGAAATTTAACTTTTTCGACACCGAATCTCCGATTTACACGCGCAGCCGTTATCTGCCGCCGTCGAAGCTGCACAATTGCGATATAGACAATTCGATGGTCAGCGAAGGCTGTATCTTAAATGGTGTCTACGCGAGAAATTCGATTATCGGACTTAGAAGCCGCGTCGATTTCGGCGTGAAAATCGAAAATTCGATTTTGATGGGCGCTGATTTTTTTGAATCGTTTGAAGAAATTCAGATAAATGCCGCCAATCAAAAACCGCACATCGGCATCGGCGAAAACAGCATTATCTCCGGCGCGATTGTCGATAAAAACGCCCGCGTCGGCAAAAACGTCCGGCTCGTCAACAAAGACAAAATCCAAACGCACGACGACGAAGGCGGCTGTTTTTACATTCGCGAAGGCATTATTATCGTGCCGAAAAACTCGACCGTGCGCGACGGGACGATTATTTAAGAAAATAGCAAGTGATAAACGGAATCTAAGGACGTATCTGGAAAATCATTTCCGCCCGCGAAAAGGCGCGAAAAAGAAGACGAAAAAAAGAATAAAACAAAACGCGCATTCATTTTTCTTTTTTCAAATCTTCTTTTTCGCGCCTTTCGCGGGCAATTTCTTCGCTGCCGGTTAAGATTGTGAATTAGGCAGTAATTCGTAATTTCCCATTTCGCGGTTGTAGGAATCGAGCGCGCCGACCGAATCGGAGGTCGCGTCGAGCATTTGTTTGGTCATCGCAATCGAATCGGAAAGCTGTTCAAAATCGAGCAGCGAGAATTTTTCCGGCGTTGACATCGTAACGATTTCGTCATTTAAGTAACCGAAAAAGTTTTCAATTGACTGCAACTGACCTTCGACGAGTTTGACGCTTCGCTCAAGCTCGTCGAAGGAAGCGAGACGGCGTTTCAAAATTTCGACGTTCGTTTGCTGAACGCGCCTTGTTTTCGGGTCGTCGGACGTTTCGGCGGCGCGGAAAGCCTGTGATAGTTGATTGTGAACGGCTTGCCGGTTAATCGATTTCAGGTGTTTTTTGCGGCGGCGATAAACGTCGAGCAAATCGACGAAATCTTCCCATCGCTGGTCGAGCGTTCGCAAATTGGCGGGCAGTTCTCTGACGCCGGTGAATTTGTGGTAGTTTTCCTGAATGGTGTTTTTTTGCTGTTCCAGGTAGAAAACCGCTTCACGCTCGCGCGGCGTGAAAGTATTTATCAGTTTTTTGCGATTGTCGACGTTCAAATCTCTCAGACGTTTTTTTTCGCGCGTGTTGACCAGCTGCCGATACGCCGGCAGATTCGGAATGACAAACATATAAACCAGTTCGCACATAAGCGCGATAATCAGCGGAATAATGCTTTGCGTGTAAGCCGCAGCGACGGCGAAACCGGCTAAACCCCAAAAATTGACCGGCTCTTTAACGGCTTCCCTGACGTATTTGGTGTTGTATCGATTAAATTCTTCCTGGTATTTTGCTAAATCTGCCATATCAATTACTAGATGCTAATTTTGGCGTTTGAGTTTGAGGCGATATTCGACGAACTAATTTTCCTTGTATTTGTCGAGCAAAGCCTGCCGAGACGCTTTTTCTTCCTCGGATTCTTCGCTTTCCGAACCGGCGGAAATCTGCCTGCCGTTTTCGTTTGAGCCGCCGCCGAGAAGTCCCATATTTTGTTTATATTCGAGCAGTTTATCCTGAAGTTGCATATCCATCGCTTCGCGCTCGATGTCGTGCATCTGCGCGTCAACGCTCGATGTTCCGAGCTGTAATTTAGCTTCGGCGGCGGCAACACGGCGGTCGATTTTTTCGCGCATCTCGTTAAAGGTCGAAGCGTCGTCGCCGATGTTGAACGTCTCCATCGTCTGCGCCAGCTGTTCCTGCAATTTCGCCTGTTTCGACGCGCTGATAAGCTGCATCGCTTCGGCGGTGCGTTTCTGCATCTGCAAAACGTAATTGTCGCGGGCTTTTAACGCCTGTTTTGAAGCGTTCGCGGCTTGGTCGAGCTGAACGGTGGTTTTTTGTAAATCCAATTGCGATTGCTGCAATTGACCGATATACGCCGTTGCAATATCGTCGCGTCCCATTTTGACCGACGCTTTGATTCTGGAGTCGAATTCGACAACCTGTTCTGCAAGACGCTCTTTATTTTTCGCCAGAAGCCGCTCGGTCGCCATTACCTGCGCCACCGAATTGTTCAAATCCGGCACGCGGTCGCGCATCTCGCGGATGGTCTGCTGCAAAACCATTTCCGGGTTTTCAATCTTATCAAGCGCCGCGCCCGTCCCGGCGCGAAACATTCGTGTTAATCTTGCCCACAATCCCATTTTCTCTTCTCCACGCTCCTCAAAATTTATCAGTTATAAACAGCTAATAACACAATCTTTACGACTGCCTTTTCGCCAAAGTTGCAAAATACGATTTCAGTATAACAACAAAACGGAAAACGCCGAAACAAATAGTTTAAATTTTGATTACGCCGCGTCGAACGGAATTTTCGACCACCGATTTGTTTTCCCGAAACGAGTGTCGCGCAAACGGTTTCAGCAAAATGTCTCTTTAATTCGCGGTAAATTTTTATGCGGATTATTAAATTAGCTGGCAACACAAATCCAAACTCGCATAAATTCAAGTGTTTTATTAGACCTCTTGCGAATTAAATTTTGATAGATTTTCTTTCAAAGTTGTAAATACCACCTTTGCTTGTGTGCAGCCGGTTTTTGCCTACATCGTCTCAGCCGCCTACTTCTCTTTTTCAAAATTAATTTCCAGATTTTTCATTCGCCGGTAGAGATGACTTCTATCGACGCCCATCGAATCGGCGGCGCGCGAGACGTTGCCGTCGGCTTCGGCGAGTTTATGCAGGATAAATTCGCGCTGGTAGGCGTCGGTCGCGTCCTTGAACGACGGAAAGCGAAAGCTCGACGCGGGCGCGGCGTCTTTTGAATTAAATTCCGGCAAATCGTCCGCCGAAACCCGTTGATTTTCGTGCATAATCACGACGCGCTCAACCGTATTTCGCAGCTCGCGCACGTTGCCGAGCCACTGGTAATTTTGCAGTGCGCCGATGGCGTCTTCGGCGAACGTTTTCGGCTTTTTACCGTAGGCGGCGGAAAATTTCCGGTTGAAATGTTCGATTAGCGCCGGAACATCTTCGAGGCGTTCGCGCAGCGGCGGAATTTGAAACGGTATGACGTTGAGACGATAAAACAAATCGGCGCGGAATTCGCCCGATTCGATTAAGTCGTCGAGGCTTTTATTGGTTGCGGAGATGACGCGCACGTCAACTTTTACCGGCGCGTTGCTTCCGAGAGGTTCAAAACGCTGTTCTTCGAGAACGCGCAGCATTTTCGCCTGCACGCGCGGCGACATATCGCCGATTTCGTCCAGAAAGAGCGTCGCGCCGTCGGCGATTTCAAACTTTCCTTTCTTCGCCGTTACCGCACCGGAAAACGCTCCCTTAGCGTGTCCGAATAATTCACTTTCAACTAAATCTTCGGGAATCGCCGCCGAATTTATCTCGACAAACGGCGCGTTTCGCCGCTTCGATTGCGCGTGAATCGCCCGCGCCACAAACTCTTTTCCCGTTCCCGATTCGCCGGAAATTAAAATTCGCCCGTCGGTCGGCGCGACAATCGCGATTTGTTTGCGGAGCGCCCGCATCGCCACCGATTCGCCGACCATTTCATATTCGCGCGCGAGTTTTTCCGACAAATTCTGATTCGCTCTTTCAAGTTCTCTCTGCTTGATTGCGTTTCTGACGGTCAAAACGGTTTTTTCGAGCGAAAGCGGCTTTTCGATAAAATCAAATGCGCCCAATTTCGTCGCGCCCACGGCGGTTTCGATGTTTCCGTGTCCCGAAATCATCACGACCGCAGCGTCGTTTCCCTGTTCGCGCAGCCGTTTCAAAGTTTCCAGTCCGTCGATGTTCGGCAGCCAGACATCGAGCAAAACACAACTGAAATTTTTTGTTTCGACTACTTTCAAGCAGTCTTCGCCCGTTTCGACGGCTTCGACCGCAAAGCCTTCGTCTTCGAGAACGCCGCGCAGAGTTTCGCGGATTCCGCGCTCGTCGTCAACAATTAAAATCGAATCGGTCATTAAACTTCTAAGGAAACCCGCAAACATTTTTGCACTTTCGCCCAATCTCTTCCGGTTAATTCTCCGACTGCGGTAATTTTATTTCGAGGTAAAGTAAAAAGAAAAACCCGCACGGCTGACGGTTTATTTAATCCTGCCGCCTGCCAATCCTGCAAAAGATAATCGCTTGCCGCATTAGATTTACTTACCTGGCTGGTTACTACGGCAAGAATGGCGTCGGGGCGTTCTCTGTGATAAATTTCGCTTGAAACGACAATCGCCAGGCGTCGTTTGGTGCTGACCACGCCTTGAAATTCGGCTGTAACAGCCGTTCCCGCCTTCACTCGTTCACCTCTTCGGCGAAACTTATCGAAGCAGTCGCAGCGTCCCGCAAATCATCTTCAGTCCAATGGTCGCTTTCGTCCAGAACTTCAATTTTGCCGTAGCGTTCCCGCAGAAACACCGCGAAATCCTTTACCTCGTCTATTTTTTCCGTCGGCAAAGTTTTCAGCACGTCTAAAATTTCCAATGTTCGCGTATCGGTTGTCATACTAAAATTATACAGTCAAAAATTCAAAACCTCGCGAATTTCGCGTCTCCCGACGATTAAAGTTACTTAACCGAATTCATTTTGAAGTATTTGTATTTGCCTGTAAAACGAGTCGAAACGGAAAATATCTTTCGACTTTGATTTCCGACAGGTTTGCTTTAACCGCGAGTTTTTCAAGCTCATCGCTTTTAAAGGCGCGCAGAATCGACAGCGAGCCGTCGCCGCGCACAAAATCGCTGATGCCGAACATCGCGCAGAAAACTTTGTAGAGCAAATAAGCGGCTTTGTGTCGATGCAAATCGACGACGAAGATTTTCCGCCGCGAGACGCGCGCCATTTCGATTAAAATTTTGACGACGTTTTCGTCCGTAAAGTGATGCGTAAAAAGTGTGCAAATCGCGTAATCAAAAGCGTTATTGGCAAACGGCAAGTTAAGCGCGTTCCCGCGAACGGCGGAAAGTTCCTCGTAATTTTTCGACTCTTCCAAAGTAGCGCGAGCCGAGCGAGCGTTTAATTCAAGTCCGCAAAGATTCGGTTTTCTCCGCGTCTTCCGCGCAAATTTCGCAATCGCACGGAGCATCTCGCCCGAACCCGCGCCGACATCGAGAACCGAAAACCGTTGTAAATCTTCGGTTTGAATCTCGCGCAAAAGCGTTTTCTTCAAAGCGAAAGCGTCGCCTAAAAAACGATTTATAAAAACCAGTTCCGACAGACAGCGCTCGTATTCTTCGGGCGTATAATCGCCCGTGTCCATTTTCTCCGGTTTATAGCTGCGCGTCTCAAACACGAGAAAGAGAATAGCAAAATTACCAGCCGATTTCGCATTTTCAGTCTTTTGCTTCGAGCAATTCAGGATTTATATTTTAACGACGTTAATATTCTGCTCAATAATGGCTTCGTATCCCGAAACGATTAACGGAAAAATTAACGCTGCTCCAACGCTTTTTAATCGTCGGCAGACGCCCCGAAACTGGCAAGCCGATTTGCGCTCGAACAATTTTGTAATTTTTAAGAATGTTTAATTTTTGCTAATTGAAGGAAAGCAGCCGAAATAATTCACGGTGATTTTTTATGCGGAATTATAGTAGCAGAAGTCGTATGAACCAAAACACGCATCGAACAAATCAGTGGATGTGAGGCAAAAACAGCGGCGTTCAATGGTTTGCCAACTTGTGTGTGTTTTTGTCCACGTTATCTCAGCCATTAAGCTGGAAGAACAAATCCACAAATCTATAAAAAGCCGTTTTGCAAAAACGGCTTTTTATAGATTTAATTTTCCAAATAATTTCTAACCCGTAAATCCGCGAAAGTTTTTCGGGTTGACCGAATAACCCGGAAATATTTTGTCGTAGCTCGTGCTGCCCAAATGTCGTCCGGCGATTTCGGCGAAAACGTCGCGGAAGTCCGTCGTAACGGCTAAATCGCGTCCTTCGTTTAATTGGTCGTCTTTCAAGCCTTTCCAGTCGCCGTAGACTTTTCCGCCTTTGACGGTGTTTCCTAAAATCAGCATCTGGTTGCCATGTCCGTGGTCTGTGCCGTTCGTTCCGTTCTGGCGGGCGGTTCTGCCGAATTCGGACATCGTTAAAATTACAACGTCATCCATTTTCGCGCCTAAATCGGTGGCGAGCGCGGCAATTGATTGACCGAAATCGCGTAATAAATTCGCTAATTGCCCGCGCGCGCCGCCTTGATTTGAATGCGTGTCCCAACCGCCGGATTCGGCGAAGGCGACTTCCAAGCCGACGTTTGCTTTAACCAACTGCGCGATTTGCAGAAGCGAGCGACCGAGCGCCGAATTCGGATACTGCGCGCCGTTTTCGGCTTTATACTGCGACGGATTCGCCCGTTTCAAAAAGTTGACCGCTTCAAAAGTTTCCTTTCCGGTTTCGCTCAAAGAATCTTTGGCGTTTAACTGGTCGTAGATTCCTTCAAAGCCGCCCTGCACCGATTTGGTATAAACGCCCGCGTTGATTGCAAAATCGGCGAGATTCGTCATCGCAACCGTCGGCGCGCGTCCCATCAGACTGCGCGGAACTTGTCCGGTCAGCGCGACGGCTTGAAACGGCGATGCGTCTTTTTTATTTTCGCTCTGTAAAATACGGTTAAGCCAGCCGTCGCGCGTCGCCTTGACGCCGGGCGTTGCCGATTCCATATAATCCTGCGCGTCGAAATGCGAGCGCGTGTTGTCGGGCGAGCCGACCGAATGAACGACAGCCAATTGCTTGCTTTGCCAGAACTTTTCGAGCGGTTTAAGCGACGGGTGCAGCCCGAAAAATCCGTCGAGATTTACAGCGCCGTCCGTCTGATTCGGTTTCGCAATCGCAATCGTCGGACGCAGATTGTAATATTCGCCCTCGCCGTGCGGCACGACGACGTTAAGACCGTCAACCGCGCCGCGCTGAAAAATTGTAATGAGAATTTTCTTTCGCCCGTTTTTACCGGCAAGCGTCTGCGCGTTTGCAAACTGATGTAAAAAGCCCGGCGCGGCGGTCATCAAACCGAAACTCGCTAAACCTATTCCGCTCGCCTTCAAAAAATATCGTCTGTCCATAATAGCTTTCCTCAAGATTGAAATAATTTTTCGTGAATGAATCCGCGTAACTTTTACTTAGACGCGCCGGAAAATCGTTTAGTCGTCTTTTATTTTCGAGACGAAAAAGTCCAAAGTCCAAAGCCCAATGTCAAAATACGTTTTCCGACTTTGGACTTTGGACTTTCTTTACAATTCCGCCCGTTTGTAGGAAAATTACAGTATTGAAATGATAATAAAAGATTTCGGCGCGCGGGTTGAAAGTGTTTGGGAAGGCTTGCGTCCGCTGACAAAAAAGATGCTGGTCGGCGTCATCGAAGCCAATCAGACCGCGCCTAAACAAAAATTCTCCTACGACGCTCACGCTGATTGGGAACTAAGCCGCCTGCTTTCCGCGCTTGACGAGCAGGCAAAAGATTTGTCGGTTCGCCGGAACGCCGAAAAGCTCCGCGAAATAAAAGCCGTTGCCGAAACGTGCGCCGACGTTTTGGAAACGCAGACCGAATCGGCTGAAGTTTTCATTCAGTTAGCGACGCGCGCGCTCGAACGAAACGACTTTAGGAAAATTGACGAGCTTGCCGATATTCTCTTTGACCGTTTTCCGGCGGGCGAAGTCGCGGAAATCATTCGCCAAACCGAACTGGCGCAGATTCGCGCCCTCGGTTACGAAACGCTCGCCCAACTGCCGACGCAATCGATTCTGCCGCTGCTCGACGATTCAATTTATTACGATATTGTCCGCAACGCGCTCGAACAGCAGGCTTTTGAATTTGAAAACGAAGAAGCCAGACAAATCGTCGAGCAGTTGGAATTTGAAGACACGGGCGGCGAATAATTTTTTTGCCCGCGAAACACGCGAAAGAGACGAAAAGGAAAAAACAGTTTTGATTTCTGTTTTTATTTTAGTGTTTTTCGTCTCTTTCGCGGGCAAATTTTCTTAGCCGCTTAAGCCGAATTAATTCACGCCGTTCGTTATCTGGACAAATTCCGGCAAATCGACGATTCTGCCGGAAAGCCAAAATTGCCCGCTCACGACGCCGCCGATTTGCGGTTCTTCTGCAACCAGCTTCACGTCCGCAACGACATCGACCGCACCGCCCGAAGTTTCCACTAAAAAACTGTAAAAATTTTCTTTACTGAGTTCGTTAGTTTTCAATTCAAACTCTTTTATTTCACCTGAAAAAATCCCAATCGGGCGCGGCGGCGCATCGTCATTTTCTTTTGCCGCGAAAAGCCCGCTCGCTGCAAAAGATTTGGCGGCGAGTTTCGGCTCGTCGGCTTGCGCGTCGTCAAATGCCTGCTCGCTCTCGTATATCTTAAAATCATTTGAAGCAAACGCCGTCAATTGAATTTCACGATTCGCGGGCAGTTCGATGTCGCTGTTCATCCGAAAATCCGGCACGTCGAAAACAAACGTGTAATTGCCCGAATCGTCGCCTTCGCCCGAACCTGCAAGCGCGTAAAAACCGCCGTCAAGCTCCGAAGAATCGCGCTCGATAATTTTCATCAAACGAACTGTCCGCCGACTTTTCCCGTCGAAATGCGGATTAAAACCTATAAGTTCCTGTTTCTCGTTTCCCTGAAGAAAAATTTCCGCGCCCGACGCGTCCGCGAATCTCAAATAAAATCCCTGCGGACATTTGATTGCCTCGACGCGATTGATTGTCTCGGTAATCAAAACATTAACGTCTTCGTCCGTTTTGACCGGAAAACCGATGTCCGATAAATTGCTCATAAAATTTTGGAAGATTAGCCGCGAACAGACACGAAAGAACACGAAAATAAAACTGAAAATTAAGACGAAAGTTAAACAGCCTTTTTGTCGTTTAGAATTACCTTTCGTGTATTTTCGTGTCTGTTCGCGGCTAATTTCTTTTCAGCCTGCCGAAATCGTTCCGGCTTTTCCTTCCGCCAAACGACGCGCGTAGAGTGGAAATCTTTCGGTCATTTCCGAAACTTCGCGCTTCACATTCGTTTTTATTTCTTCGGATTCCGGCTCGCGGACGATTGCGGCAATCATTTTTCCAATCGCGCGCATTTCCGCTTCCTTCATTCCGCGAGTCGTCAGCGCCGGAGTTCCGAGACGAATGCCCGAAGCAGTAAAAGGCGAATTCGTATCAAACGGAATCGTGTTTTTGTTCGCCGTAATATGAACGGCGTCAAGCGCTTTTTCGGCGACTTTTCCGGTAATTCCTTTACCGTTTTGAAACACGTCAACCAAAATTAAATGATTATCCGTTCCGCCGGAGACGATTCGCAAACCTTCGTTTTTTAAAGTTTCGGCTAAAACCTTAGCGTTTTTCAAAACCTGTTCCTGATAAGTTTTAAAATCTTCGCGCAGAGCTTCGCCGAACGCGACGGCTTTGGCGGCGATAATATGCACGAGCGGTCCGCCCTGAACGCCGGGAAACACGGCTTTATTTACGTCTTTGGCAAATTCTTCGCGGCACAAAATCAGCCCGCCGCGCGGACCGCGCAGAGTTTTATGCGTCGTCGTCGTAACGAATTCGCAATGCGGAACGGGCGACGGATGCAAGCCAACCGCGACGAGTCCGGCAATATGCGCGATGTCCGCCATCACAATCGCGCCGATTGATTTTGCGATTTCCGAAATCCTTTGAAAATCTATAATGCGCGAATACGCCGACGCGCCGCAGATAATCATTTTCGGTTTGTTTTCTTCGGCTTTTTTTTGCAGCTCGTCATAATCAATCGTTTCGGTTTCGATTGAAACGCCGTAATCGACAACTTCAAAATTTATCCCCGAAAAATTCATCGGATGCCCGTGCGTCAGGTGTCCGCCGTGCGACAGATTCATTCCCAAAATCTTATCGCCGTGATTTAACGCCGCCAGAAAAACCGCCATATTCGCCTGCGCGCCCGAATGCGGCTGAACGTTAGCGTGTTCCGCGCCGAAAATTTCCTTCGCCCGCTCAATCGCCAGATTCTCAACGACATCGGCAAACTCGCAGCCGCCGTAATACCGTTTCGCCGGATAACCTTCGGCGTATTTATTAGTAAAAACCGAACCCATCGCTTCGAGAACCGCTTCAGACACGAAATTTTCCGACGCGATAAGTTCCAAACCGTCCGACTGACGGCGCGTTTCGTTGTCGATTGCGTCGCTGATTGTTCGGTCAACTTCAGACAAGTTTGACGTAAAAAATTTGTTCATAATAATATTTTTTCAGTGTTCTCACGCCCAAATAAAAAATACCTTTCAGGCTTCGTTAAATAGTTTTCAAAAAATTCGTCGAACGAGTTGGCTACCTTTTCAATTTGATTTTCGCCGAAATAAATATGAATTGATGAAAATTTTTCATTTTCATATTTAAAGCCGTATAAATGTAATTCTATTAGAAAATCAGCGAAAAATACTAAATCTGAACTTAGTCTCGCTAGTCGTTTGTTTGTCTCTAAAATTCCATTAACCGTCCAAAATGTAAAACAAATCGAATCGGTTCCATTGTCAATCATTCCGCCGAGATTTGAATAAACGGCAATAACTTCTTGAGAAAGCAAAATTTCGAGCTTGCTAAGAGCGTCAATAACTTCGTTTTCGGAAAGCGGTTTTGACAACTTCAAACCTTGTTGTTTCCAAAGGTCATTAACTTTGTTTAGATTTTCCTGTAACACTATATAATTTTTACTCGCTCACGCAGCCAATTTTCAATCTCGTCAACTTTCAGCGCGTCCGATTCGACGGCTAGAACCAATTCGATAATTTCTTCGTTTTCATATTCGAGAGAATAATCGTAATTCCAAAAAGGCTTCGGTCAGATGCGTTGCCGTGCGTTTGTTGCCGCCGCGCCACGGGTGATTTTTATCAAACCGAAAAGCAGCGTCGCGGCTTGCCGATTCAAATCGGCGTTTTCGTAAATCGCCGCGTGTCGCGGGCGCGCCAGAGCCGATTCGAATAAAGTTTTATCAAAGACGCCGAAACGAGTTTCGCCAACGCGACGCATATAAAGAACGTGAAACTTGACGACTTCCGCCCGCGCGAGATAGACGAAATCTTCAGTCGCCGACTTTTTTCATCCCCGCGTCGAATCCGGGAAAATCCGCGAGAAATTCTTCGACTTCCTTTTCGTCCGCATCCGAATAGGAAATTATTTCCGAAATCATTTTCCCGTTCTGCACGGTCAAAGCGGCAAATGATTTTTCGGGCAAACCGTGCGACACGGCAAAATCTTTCGGAATTTCGACAAGCAAACTGTCGAAATCTCGCTTAGTATTTTTTATCGACTTTTCTATTACTTTAATCATTGCTCTTTCTCCAATTCCGAAATTTCTTCGACTCGCCGTTGATGTCTTCCGCCTTCAAATTTGGCTTCTAAATATGATTTGACGACTTTTGAAACTTCTTCGGGCGAAATCATTCGCGCCGGAACGCTTAAAACATTGGCGTCGTTGTGCTGGCGCGCTAATCTGGCGGTTTCTTCGTTCCACGCGAGCGCGGCGCGCACTCCGTTGATTTTATTGGCGGCGATTTGCATTCCGTTGCCTGAACCGCAGATTAAAAGTCCTTGCTCGACTTCGCCGCTTGCTACTTTTTCCGCGACTTTTTGCGCGTAAATCGGGTAATCGACCGATTCCGCCGAATTTGTGCCGACATCTTCGTATTCGTAACCTAGTTCGTCGAGTTGTTTTTTTACCTTTTCCTTGTCTTCAAAGCCCGCGTGGTCTGAGCCGATGGCGATTTTCATAATGTTTTTTTCCTTTTGGTTTGATTTTAATCGAAGTTTTATTTTTATGAAATGACTGCTTGCAGATTAAGAAATATTTTCATATCGAATCGGGTCTTTCTCGCCCGCCCGCTTGAATCCGCGCAGGCGCAGCGCGCACGAATCGCACGTGCCGCACGCGAGATTTTCATTGCGATAACACGACCAACTCAAATCGAGCGGCGCGTTCAGCTCGATTCCCTTCTTCACGATTTCCGCCTTCGACAAATGAATAATCGGTGTTTTTATTTTGATATTCGTTTCCGGTTTTGTTCCGGCTTCAATTGTTCGCTCAAACGCTTTATAAAATTCCGGTCGGCAGTCGGGATAACCGCTCGAATCTTCCGCGACAGCGCCGATGTAAATTGAATCTGCCTTTAAGACTTCCGCCCAGCTTGTCGCAATCGCCAGCATATTGGCGTTGCGAAACGGCACGTAGCTTGTCGGAATTTCTTTTGTTTCCAGATCGGCTTCGGTTATTTCGATATTTTTATCGGTTAAACTTGAGCCGCCGATTTTTGCTAAATATTCAATCGAAACAGCGAGACGTTTTTCGACTTTATAAAAATCAGCGATGTCTTCAAACGCATTGCGCTCGCGCCGTTCCGTTCGCTGTCCGTAAGAAATATGAAGCAGCGCGATTTCTTCGTTTTCCTGTTTGGCAATCGCCGTCGTTACGCACGAATCCATTCCGCCGGACGCGAGACAGACGGCGATTTTCGATTTTGGATTTTCGATTTTCGATTGATTCATCAAGAATTAAACGCCGTGAACGTCCGCGCCCCAGATATATTTATGCAATTGCAGATTAAGGCGCGCCTTTAAATTGCTTTTAGCAACCGTTTCAGCAATTTCCTTTAAGTTTGAAATACCGAAAATCGGCGAAATTAAAACCTCTCGCGTCTTCGATTCCAAATCGTATTTTTCGATTACGTCGCGGGCAAATTCCCAATCGTTCAAGTCGGCGATGACGAATTTTACTTCGTCTTTTTCAGGATTCAATCTTTCGAGATTTGCCCAGTGGTTTCTTTCCGATTCGCCCGACGCCGGACATTTTACGTCTAAAATTATCTTCGCGCGTTCGTCAACATTTTCGGTCGAAAAAAATCCGCCGGTTTCGATTAAAACTTCGTAACCGTCGTTTAAAAGTCGCGTAATAAAAGGAAAAACATTTTTCTGCGCCAGCGGGTCGCCGCCCGTAACTTCGACTAAATTGCAATTAAATTCTTTTAACTTCGCAAAGATTTCTTCAAAAGAAACGCGCTCGCCGCCCGTAAAAGTATAAGTCGAATCGCACCAGCGACAGCGCATCGGGCAGCCGGTTAAACGGACGAACGCGCACGGGCGTCCGGCGTGCGAAGATTCGCCCTGAATCGAAAGGAATATTTCGGTGATGCGTAAATCCATATATTGAAAGAAAATTTTAGCTGCGAATACACACAGATTAACACAGATAAAAACAGACGATAATCGACGATTGCAGTTTGATAATCAAAATAAAATTTCGTTCATTTTCAATTTTTCACCGTTTTTAATCTGCGTTTGTCCGCGTTCATCAGCGGTTAATTTTTCTTTATCCGTTTTTTTGCGCTACAATTTGCGGCAGGGAGAAAGTTTATAAAAATTATGCGAAAACAGTTGAAAAATTTTATCGAAGCAATCGGCGCGGACGCCGTTGCGATAATTCCGGCGGCGCACGAAGTTACGAAAAGTTACGACACGGAATTTAAGTTTCATCAAGACCCGGATTTCTTTTATTTGACGGGTTTTCCCGAACCGGACGCGATTGCGGTTATCGCGCCGGCGAATAAAAAAAATCCGTTCACGCTGTTTGTTCGCCCGCGCGACCCGCTGATGGAAACGTGGTATGGACGGCGCGAAGGCGTTGACGGCGCTGTGAAAAATTACGGCGCGGATAAGGCTTTTCCGATTGAAAATTTTGAAAAGGAAATGGCTAAAATAATTAACGGAAACGAAAAACTTTATTATCGTTTCGGCGTCGATAACAAACTCGACCAATCAATTTTGCAGTATTTGTCGGCGCAAAGATTCAGGCGTTTGAAAACCGCTTATCCGCCGCACACGATTGTTGACCCGACGGTTTTAATTCACGAAATGCGTCTGCACAAAACCGTCGAAGAAGTAGAACTGATGCAGAAGGCGGCGGACATCGCGGTTGACGCGCACATTTTGGCGATGAAATCGACGCGTCCCGGAATGAACGAGTCGCAAATCGAGGCGATTATCGAACATCATTTTCGGATGAACGGCGCGGCAGGCGCTTCTTACAACTCAATCGTCGGCGGCGGCGGAAACGCGACGATTCTGCATTACGTCGAAAACAACCACGAATTAAATGACGGCGAATTGCTTTTAATCGACGCGGGCGCGCATTACAAAGGCTACGCGTCCGACATCACGCGCACGTTTCCCGTCGGCGGCAGATTCACAAAGGCGCAGCGCGAAGTTTATGACACGGTTTTAGAAGTCGAAATCGCCTGTCTCGAAGCAACGAAAAAAGGAAATACTATAAAACAGCGCCACGAATTATCAATCGAGCTTTTGACCGAAGGAATGAAAAAACTCGGTTTATTAAAAGGCAAAACCAAAGATTTAATCAAGCAAAAGAAGTTTATGAAATATTATATGCACGGCGTCGGGCATTATTTAGGCTTGGATGTTCACGACGCCGGACGCTATTTTACAGACCAGCGAGCGAAAAACTCGCGCCCGTTTGAAGCCGGAATGGTTTTGACGGTCGAACCCGGATTGTATATTCCGCCCGACGATAAAGACGCGCCGTCGAAATATCGCGGTATCGGCGTTCGCATCGAAGACGACATTCTCGTAACCGAAGAGGGCAACGTCAATTTAACCGCGAGATGTCCGAAGCAAGCGGAAGAAATCGAAGAATTGATGAACGGTTCGGAAGCGTTTGCCGTTTAATCGATTCTGTTTGCCCGAACTGTTTTCAAATAAAAAACGGCGGTTCGAGCTTGCAAGCTCGAACCGCCGTTTTTCCTCACCGGAAAACTTTATTTTATTTCTATTTTTTCGTTTTGGTAATCGCAAAGGTCGCCGTGTAGCCGTTGCGGTTGATGCGGATATTCGAGGCGGGCTGCGGGGCGAGGTCGGTTAATTCGATGTCGTAGCCGCCGTATGAAACCGTTTGCGGCTGCTTGCCGGTGTTGATTTCAAAAGTTTTCGCTCCGTTTTTGCCGCAGAAAACTTCAATCGTGATTCGGGCATTGCCCGCTTGAATACATTGAACGTCGCGCGGACAGCGCGAATCTTCGATTAGCGAGGCGAACTTTATCGACAGCTTATTTTTGACAACGGTTTTTTGTTTGTTAATCAAAATCGAAACTTTCTGCGTCGTCCGCGCGCCTGCCGTCAAAAAAGTTCCGAAGCCGAGCGTTAAAACTAAAATTAAAAGAATCTTTCGCATAATTTTTTACACCTTTTCCTCAAAAATCGAACCGCCGTCGATTCGCCTGCTTTGAAGTCGAAACGACGCGGGGCGTTGTAATAATTATTAAGTTTTAGATTTTAAGGCGTCAGCCAATCAGTTTCGGGCGCGCCCGTTTTTGTCCATTTGAAAAGCGAGCGGCGATTGCCTTTAAAGTCGAGTTCGAGACAGTCTATCGACTCAATGGTCGAGGATATAACGACGAAGTTGGCGCGTCCGGCTTCTGATTCTTCGGCGGTCGGCTGGCGGTCGCTAATTTCGGCGGGCAAACCGGAAATCGCGTGTTTTGAAATTTGCGAAGGCGCGTCGCCGACGTATGCGCGGCGCGAAAAAAATCCGGTGGCGAGCCATTGTTCTTCGTGCAGCGCGTCGCCGTCGGCGTGAACCTGCGCCGCGCCGCAAACGCGCAGTTGGAGTTTTTCCTGCGGGTGATAAAAAAGAAATGAGACGTTATGATTGTTTTTAATTTCCTCGATTTTCGGCGCGCCGATGTGCGAGTGAAACGCCAAACGCGGCGGCTTGCGCCAGAATCGGCGCAGAACGACGGCGCGAAGACCCGGCGCGCAGCCGTTCCCGACAGTGCCGAAAACCGGCGTGTGAAAAGGATGCGTCCGTTCGAGCGTTGCCAAATCGAGATGCTTCCAGATTTTTTTCAAGATTTCGCCGTGCGACGCAGGTTTATCCCAGATACTTTCAGACTTCATAAAAATATTAGCCGCGAACAAACACGAAAGAACAGCTTCAAATTACACGTATAAAATTATTTTCTTTTTCGTGTTTATTCGTGTTTGTTCGCGGCTAAGTTCTTACTGCTTTAATTTATCAATTATGGCGTTGGCAAAATCCGCCGTTTTAGCGTTTCCGCCCAAATCTTTGGTAATCGTCGTGCCGTCGGCGAAAACTTCGAGCATCGCTTTCTGGACGTTATCCGCCGCTTCGCGCTCGCCGATGTGTTTGAGCATCAGGATTGCGGACATCAAAACCGCCGTCGGATTCGCGATGCCTTGTCCGGCGATGTCGGGCGCTGAACCGTGAACGGCTTCAAAAACCGCGCCGATTTCGCCGATATTCGCGCCCGGCGCTAAACCCAAACCGCCGATTAAACCGGCGCACAAATCGGATACGATGTCGCCGTAAAGGTTTTCCATCACCATCACGTCGAACTGCTGCGGGTTCATCACTAACTGCATACAGCAGTTGTCGATGATTTTATCGTCGGCAATAATGTCGGGAAATTCCTTCGCCACGTCGTAGAAACATTGCAGAAAAAGTCCGTCCGACAATTTCATAATATTGGCTTTATGAACGGCGGTAACTTTTTTGCGTCCCTCGCGCACCGCGAACTCGAAAGCGTAGCGCGAAATTCGGGTTGACGCTTTCGCCGTGATGATTTTAATGCTTTCGACGACGCCCGGAACAACCGTGTGTTCGAGTCCGGCATATAAATCTTCGGTGTTTTCACGGACAATGACCAAATCAAGATTCGGGTATTTACACGGAATATTCGGCAGCGCTCGAATCGGTCGGACGTTGGCGTAAAGGTCGAGCGTTTTCCGCAAACCGACGTTGACCGATGTAAAACCTTTGCCGATTGGCGTCGTTAGCGGACCTTTGAGCGCGACTTTGTTTCTGATAATCGAATCGGTTGCCGTCTCCGGCATTGTCGTGCCGAATTTCTCAAGCGCCTGCGCGCCCAGAATCTGCGTTTCCCATTCAATATCGACGCCCGAAGCCTCGATAATTCTAACGGTCGCCGCGACGATTTCCGGTCCGATGCCGTCGCCCGGAATTAACGTGATTGTGTGTTTGCTCATTTTTATATGTTTCCCCAAATTATATGCCGATGTTGTTCTCGATTTGCGCCAGACGTTTGTTTATCTCCCGAATTTCATCTTTGTTTTCAAGCGTTTCCGACCTGTCGTAAATAATTTGTTTTTCGAGTCGGTCGATTCTGGCTGCTACGGCTTCGATTTCCCGCTTGATTTCCGCTTTAATTTCCACACCAATCGCCACCATCTGTTTTTCCAATAAAGTAAAACGGTTTTGAACAATGGCAAATGAATCGGCAACTTGCTTTCTGAAATCAGAAAATTCAGATGATAAGTTATCTACCCTGCCCGACAGATTATCTATCTTTAAATTCATTTCGCCGACGGTTTTTTCCAAACTTGTCTGCCGCGTATTCATTTCGCCGACGGTTTTTTCCAAACTTGTCTGCCTATTCTTAATATCGCTGACAACGTTTAAGATTAAATCCAGTTTTTCGTCGCTCATAAATTGTTTCCTTTGACTTTGCGGGAAATTTCTTTTCTTATTAAATAGACATCAGTTTAATCTAAAACGGGCGAACGGCAAAAGAGAAAATGACGGAAGTTTTAATCATCGGCGCGGGCGTTATCGGGCTTTCGCTGGCGCGCGCGATTCGCAAAAAAAGCGCCGCGAAAATCACGATTCTCGAACGCGGACAAGTTGGACGGGAATCGTCTTTTGCCGCCGCCGGAATGCTCGCGCCGCACGCCGAATGTGAAAAGACGGACGATTTCTTTTATTTCTGCAACGAATCCAGAGCGCTTTATCCAGATTTCGCCACCGAATTATTCGATGAAACCGGCGTTGATATTGAACTTGACAGAAGCGGAACGCTTTATTTAGCTTTTACCGAAAATGATTCAAGGAAAATCGGCGAGCGTTTCGAGTGGCAGAAGAAATCCGAGTTTCCGGTTGAATATCTTTCGGCAAACGACGTGCGAAAAACCGAACCGTTCGTCTCGCCGGACGTGCGCGAAGGTCTTTTTTTCCCGCGCGATTGGCAAGTCGAAAATCGTAAATTGCTGATTGCTTTGCAGAGATTTGCAGAGCTAAATCAAATTGAAATTATCGAGAATACGGAAATTAAAAATTTAATCACCGCAAACGAAAAAATAACGGGCGTACAAACCGCCGCGCAAAACTATTTCGCAGATATTGTATCTTTAACGACAGGTGCGTGGACTTCGCTTTTGAAAATAAACGAAAACGCGCTGCCTTTTGCAAAAATCAAACCGATTCGCGGGCAGATGATTAGTTTTCGCACGGCAAAGCGTTTATTTACAAAAGTTATCTACACGCCGCGCGGCTATATCGTGCCGCGTGCCGACGGCAGAATTTTGTCGGGCGCGACAGTTGAAGACGTTGGTTTCGACAAAAGCCTGACCGATTCGGGCATCGAATTTCTGCGGCAAAACGCGCTGGAAATTTCGCCGAGTCTGGGAAATCTGGAAATTTTCGATAAATGGTCTGGTTTGCGCCCCGCGGCGGGCGACGGTTTGCCGGTTTTGGGCGCGTTTCCCGCGGTTGAAAATCTTTACGTGGCGACAGCGCATTACCGCAACGGAATTTTGCTCGCGCCGCTGACGGCGAAGATTTTAGCCGACAAAATTGTCGATAATACCGATTCAAAATATCTGAAAGCGTTCGGCGCACGGCGTTTTAATTAGAGTTTTATGCGTAATTTTTTAATTTCGTTTTTATTCATTTCGATTTTCGCGTTTAACATTCACGGTCAGTCGGGGCGAATTTTACCAAAGACTTTACCGACGCCGGAAACGCTCGAAACGGATTCGACTAAAAACTTGACCGTTCAGCAGTTATTTACCGAAGCAAACGGTTACGCGAAACGAAAATTTGCCGAATACGAAGCGAAGAAAGTTCCGTTCAGCGATAATATTTATTATTTTACCGTCCGCGAACAGCAGAAACTGGCGGCGAAATATGCGGCTGTTGCCAACGCCAGACAGAACTTGGCGGGCGAAGATTTTTATTATGCCGGAATGCTTAATTGGATTGGCGACAACTTCGACGGCGCGTCGGAAAATCTGCGAAAGTTTCTCGCTGCCGAAAAACCCGACGCGCAAAAACTGCAAACGACGCGCTCGGTCATCGCGATTATCGCGGCGCGGCAGAAAAATTTCGACGAAGCTGAAAAGATTCTCGCTGAATACGTTAAAAGCGAGCCGGTAAAAACGAGCGAGCGAGCGCGAATGGAAAGCGAATTGGCAAAAGCCTATCAAAAGGAAAAAGATTTTACGAAAGGCGCGCCGCACGCCGAAGAAGCGTATCGGCAGACGAAAAGTTTGTTCAAAGACGCGTCTACTCGCTCGCGCGGATTAAACGATTTACTCGACGCCGGTTTAACTGCTTTTGAAATTTACAGAGATGCCGACAGGCAAAACGATGCTAATCAAACGCTCGGAGATTTGCGGCAAACTTCGCTTCTTATCGGTTCGAGCGAGATTTATTACGCCGCGATTGACGAAAACATAAAATATTTAATCGACACGAAGCGCAAGCCCGAAGCATTGAAAATGTATGACAACGCGCTTTACGCGGCGATGAAAGATTTTACGGCGAAGCCGGTTCAGGACGATATAATCAGGCGTTTGAAGAAGCGCGAAAGACATTATAAACTGCTCGGCGACGTTGCGCCGGAGCTTGTCGATATCGATAAATGGTTTCCGGGCGCGCCGCAAACTCTCGCCGGTTTGCGCGGTAAAGTCGTTGTTATTGATTTCTGGGCGACGTGGTGCGGTCCGTGTCTGGCGGCGTTTCCGGCGCTGACCGAATGGCACGAAACTTTTCAAAAGGACGGACTCGTAGTTTTGGGTTTGACGCGCTATTACGGCACAGCCGACGGCGAAAAAGCCAATAACGCTGTGGAACTCGAATATTTGAAAAAATTCAGAATCGAAAAAAAACTGCCTTATGATTTCGCGGTAGCGACAAATCAAATCAGCCAATCGGCATACGGCGCGAACGGTCTGCCGACAACCGTTATAATCGACCGCAAAGGCGTCGTCCGCTACGTCGAAACCGGCACGAGCCGCACGCGCGAAGCGGAAATCCGGCAGGAAATCGAAAAACTTCTGGCGGAAAAGTAAGTTCAAAGTTCAGGGTGCAAAGTTAAATTCACGAACTTTGCACCCTGAACTTTGAACTCCCAATCGCTATGTCAGACAAACCGACCACGCAAAGTTTTTACGACCGCATCGCCGACGTTCATAATTTGATGATGAGCGTCAACGGTTATCGCGCTTCAGTGGCGAAATATCTGCGCTCGGCTGATTTAAATATCGACGAAAATTCCCTCGTTCTCGACGCGGGAAGCGGAACCGGCATCGTTACGCTCGGATTTTATGAAGCGAATTTTCGCCCGCGAAAAACCTTTGCCGTCGATTTGTCTTTGAATTCCCTGAAAATCGCGCGCGGGCAATTTGAAAAAGGCGGAAAAGTCGATGCGGAAAATGTCTGCGCCGTTCAGGGCAATGTTTTGGAATTGCCGTTTGCCGACGACGCTTTCGATTTGGTTTTGTCGTGCGGCGTCCTTGAATATGTTTCGGTTGCGGAAGGCTTGCGCGAATTTGCCAGAGTTTTAAAACGCGGCGCGCATCTGGTTTTGATTCCCGTCAAACCGTCGCTCGCCGGCTCGGTTTTAGAAAAGCTATACGACTTTAAAACTCATTCAATCGAAGAAACCGAACAAACGGCGGAAAAGTATTTTGAAATCGCCGACAAATACAAATTTTCAATCGCCGAACCGATTGGCTGGTCGAAAATGGTTTTTCTTTTGCGGAAAAGATAGAAAAAAGGTGAGAACGTATAAAAGTGAAAACGTGTAAAAGTGAAAATGTGAAAAAGTTTTGTTAGTCGTCAAGCCAATTTTCACTTTTTTACTTTTCTATCTTTTACAGTTTTCCACTTTTCTACTTTCTTTGCGATAATATCTGCACTCATACAAATTTATTCGGAGAAAAAATGAAATTTTACAGTGATGTTTTGGGTTTAATCGGCGATACGCCGCTGGTTAAAATAAACCGTCTCGCCGACCGGCAGGGAATTAAAGCGCAGATTTTCGCTAAACTGGAAAATTTAAATCCCGGTTTTTCGGTCAAAGACCGCATCGGCATTTCGATGATTGAAGCGGCGGAAAAAGACGGAATTTTGAAAAAAGGCGGCACGATTATCGAAGCGACAAGCGGCAATACGGGTATCGGTTTAGCGATGGCGGCGGCGGTCAAAGGCTACAAATGCGTGTTCGTTTTGACGGAAAAAGCGTCGGTCGAAAAATCACGCTACTTGAAAGGCTTGGGCGCGGACGTAGTGATTTGTCCGGCGGCGGCAAAGCCCGGAACGCCCGACCATTATGTCGAAACGGCGAAGCGCATCGCGTCGGAAATGCCGAATTCGTTTTATCCAGACCAGTATAATCATCCGGCAAATCCGCTGGCGCATTACCGCACGACGGGACCGGAAATCTGGCGCGACACGGACGGCAAAATCACGCATTTCGTATCGAGCATCGGCACGGGCGGCACGATTTCCGGCACGGGCAGATTTTTGAAAGAACAGAATCCAGACATTCAAATTATCGGCGCTGACCCATACGGCTCAATTTTCAAAACCTATAAAGAATCGGGACACGTGCCGGAAGCGACGCCGTATTTAGTCGAAGGCATCGGGCAAAATCTTCCCGTCGGCAATGCCGATATGAAGATAATCGATGAAATCATTAACGTAACCGACCGCGAATCGTTCGACCTGGCGCGGCAGTTATCGCGCGTCGAAGGAATTTTCTGCGGCGGCTCGACGGGAACGAACTTCGCCGCCGCGCTCAAAGTCGCCAGGAATCTCGATGAAAACGGGCTTGTCGTTTTCATCGTCTGCGACACGGGCGAACATTATTTGACGAAATTCGTGTCCGACGAATGGATGAAGGAAAAACTTCTGCTCGAACCGCAGAAGATTACGGCAGGCTTGATAACCGGCACGAAAGCCGCTTCCGCGCCGCGTGAACTTCTTTTCGTCGCGCTGGACGAAACGGTCAGTATCGCTCTAGCGAGAATGAACGAAAACGGCGTTACGCAATTGCCGGTTCTCGAAGACCACAAATCCGTCGGCTCGCTGCGCGAAAGTCAGATTTTAACCAAACTGCTCGAAAACCGCGAATTATTAAACGCTCCGGTCAGCGAAGTTATGGACAAAGGTTTTCCGGTTCTCGATGTTGACGCCAGCTTTAACGACATAAAAACAAAGCTGCAAAAATCTCCGGCGGTTTTAATCGAAGACTTCAAACGCATCACCGGAATCATCACGCGCTCGGACGTGCTTGATTTGCAGACTTAGGTAAATAGGTGTTAGTTAAAATCAATCTAAAACCTATTACCTGACACCTAACACCTATTCAAAAAATGCGACGCTTTTATGCTTCTCCGCAAAACTTTTCCGGCAATAAAATCGCGCTCGGTCTTGAGGAAACAAGACATTTGCGCGATGTTCTGCGCTTGAGCGAAAATCAGCAAATTCAAGTTTTCGACGGCGCGGGCAGGGAGTTTTTGTGCGCGATTAGAGCCGTCGAAAAACGCGAAACGCATCTTGAAATAATTGAAGAAATTGAGCCGAAATCGCCCGAATCGAATCTTGAATTAATTTTGGCGGTCGCGCTTCTCAAAGGCGAAAAGTTTGATTTAGTCGTGCAAAAGTCTGCCGAACTCGGCGTTTCAAAAATAATTCCGCTCGTTACAAAACGCGCCGACGTAAAAATCAGAGATGACGGCGACGCGAAAAAAAAGCTCGAACGCTGGAGCAGAATCGCGCTTGAAGCGGCAAAGCAATCGGGACGCGCCAAATTGATGAAAGTAGAAACCCCGACGGACTTTCAAACATTCTTAAAAACTTCCGCGCCGCTGATTTCAGGCGGTGAAGGTTTTGTTCTGTTTGCCGAAAACGGCGGCGAAAGTTTTTCGCAAATCGAAGCTAAGGAAAAGTTGACGGCGATTATCGGCGCGGAAGGCGGTTGGGAAGACGCGGAAATCGAAGCGGCGCGGGAAAAAGGCTTTCAAATCGTAACTTTTAACGGGCGAATCCTGCGCGCGGAAACGGCTGCAATCGCAATCGCCGCCGTTTTACAGCATCGTTTCGGAGACTTTAATTAAAATATTAAAGGTCAATCGTCGCTGCGCCGCGCGGTCGGTAATAGGCGTCGCCGCGCTGAATCAGTTTCGCTTTTTGTCCGAGCGTCTGCAAAACCGACGCCAAAAGTTCCTTATTATCCAGCTTGAAATTCGCCAGACCTTTGACATCGGCGTCCGGGTCGCTGAAATTAACTAACAAATAACGGTTTTTCGACCGAAGCAAACCGGCGAGTCCCGCGCCCTGAAGCGGAATGTGGCTGATGACGTTTCCGGCTGTCGATTGCACCGAACGCGATTGCGGCGAGACGACGAGCATTGCTTTATACGGAATCGAAAATTTTTCCTTGCCGTCTTTGCCGTAAAAAACCAGCCGCTCGTTCGGGTCGTCGAATTTCAGCGTGCCGGTTTGTTTTTCGCTGAAACCGAATAATCCGCCTTCGTATTTAGCGGCAAACGAAGCGGGCGCGGGCGCGACGGCAACGGCGGGCGCGGAAGCTTTATCAATCGGACGCGGCTGCGCGAACGCGTTTGCGGAAAACACGGAAAACGCGGCGCACATATAAAGCAATGTCTTTTTCATAATTTTTATTTCGGGAAACCGGAGATTTGAAATTTACAAATTTATAGACGCATTCCGCCTAAAGTTCGTTGCCACGCCAGCGTTTGCTTCAATACGCCGAGCCGCTGTTTATCCGAATCCGAGCAGTCGAGCGCGAGTTGTTCGATAATCGCTTCGAGCAAGGGAACGGCGAAAAGTCCGGCGTGCGCGACGATTTGCGAGTAATAATGAATTTGCAGACACTCGTTTTCGTCCGTGTGAAATCTTCTGGTTTCATTGTCTTCAACCTTAAAAACATCTTGTCCGGCGGGAACGACGCGGCGCGGAACGCCGTGCGCGATTTTTTTATCGGCGTCGATTGTGCCGAGCAGCAGAATTCCGATTAAAAATCCCTGTTCATTTAAATAATCGGGACTAAACGAGCCGAGTTCCGGTTTCGGCGAAAGCCGCGGACCGAAATTGGCGTATTCCGGGTTGACCAACATCGAATTATAAATGACGCCGACGACTTCGGTTTCGTCGTGAAGCGGCAGCCGAACGAACTGCGCGAAGCCGTAATCTTCCGGCGTCGGCGGCTCGCTCGCGTCGAGCGAATCGACGACGCGCCCGATGTAATCTATATGAGAATTCGAGGAAACGATTTTAGCGATTTTCATAAAAGTTTAAGCCACAGAGAACAAAGAGTTCACAGAGAGATTCTTTAAGGAAAGAGTTTTGTCGAAAATTATCAGCCTGCTTATTTTGGTTTCCCTCTGTGCTTCTCTGTGTCCTCTGTGGCTAAATATTCTTTCCCAATTCGGGAATAAAATAAAGCAGCCACCACAAGAAAATTTGAACGATGAAAATTATAACGGTCGAAGCGATGCTGTAAAAAGAAGCGCGAGCGCCGCCTAATGTCGGCTGGCGACGCGAAACAAAAATGCCGACGCTGCCCGAAATCAATGCGAACGGGCAAAACAAAATTCCCAAATAAGGCACGAGCGAATAAACAACCAGCGCTTTAGCCGATTCGGACGCCGAGTTTTTATTGGTTTCAAACAAATTTACCGTTTCTCTTTTTTGCGAATTTTCGGGCGAAAAAGATTTTCTCTGTAAGCGATACGAAGCGCGCAAGTTATCGAGCGGCTCGTAACCTTCGCTCAAAGATTTACCGCAGATGCGGCAGAATTTCGCATTTTCGCGCGCTGCCCGCGCTCCGCAAGCCGAACAAGTATTTTGATTGGAAAGCAAAAACGACGAAGCCGAAAACTTTCCACGCTCTAAAGCGCGTTCTTCATTTTCCACTTTCCACTTTCCACTTTCCATTATCTTCGCCGTCCTTTGCTCGTCGCTTTGCGCGAAACTGAAAAATTGAGTTTTTCGCGGCTCGCAAATTCCTGTAAAGCCTTCAGGAAAATTTCGCGGTCTCGCGCTGTAATAACGGCGGTCGCGTCGGCGGTTTCGAGCGCGTATGGGTAACCTAAACCGATGACGCATTCGGCGCGAACCGTGTCCAGAACTTCGTCAAGCAGATTTTCTTCGTAAATCCAGGCGGGAACGTCGAGACGCGCCGGCGCGGAATCGGAAGTCGTTTGCAGATAGACGAAACCGACGAGCGATTTTTCGGTCTGCGGGTCGATAAATTGATTCAAGCCTTTGCGATTTGAATAACAGAAACACGTTCGGTCGCCCCAGAATTTCAACGTCTGCAAGATTTCCGGCGTTTCGCTGTGCAGAACCGTCGAATCGTAAAGCGTCTGTTTTTCGCCGGTCGTTTTGCCGTCGAACGCGTCCAGCATATTGATTAAATCGCGCGCGTAACTTCTGTCAACATAACCGATTACCGGAACTTTTGTTTCGCGTGAAAGCCGCACTAAATCAACCATCGCCTGCAAAAAACTTTGCTGCAAGCTCGTCTGCGGCAAGGAAAACGAAACGAGCAGCGTTCCGTCAAAAAACGCCAGCGGAAGGCGTTCGCCGCGTTCCCGCCAGCCTTTTTTCGCCGTCAGAAACTCGGCGCATCTTTTAACTTCGGCGTGAAAACGCATTTCGCCGACGCGCGTTTCGGGACTCATCGGTTCGTCCTGATTTTCCAGCAAATCTTTCGGCGACAAAATTATAAATTCGGCATTTTTCTCATACGGCAGCGCGTCCGAATGCGGATTTTCAAACCAGCCGACCTGAATCGCCGCCACCGGCAAACTTATATCTCTGCCCGGCAAAATCTGGCTCGCGTCCGCCGCGAACGTCGTCCGGTTTTTCAAAATCCGCATTGCCCAAACTCTGGCTTCTTCGTGATTCGCCCAGCTTTCGCCGAACGAAACAGAAAACGATTGATGTTTATCGAGTTCGCCGGAGACAATCGCGCCCGTGTTTTCCCTTTTCGCTAATTTTTCGTTAATTTCCGCGCTCGAAGTTTGCTGCAACTGATGCAGAACGTGCAGATACGCGGTCAAATCGCTCGCCTGCGTTTCGGCAAAGCTGCGAAAATCGCTGCGCTGATTATGTAATTCGCCGGTGAGCAATTCTCTATAAAGCATTTATTATTCTATTTTACGCGGCTCGTGCGGCGTTTCATAAAATCCATTAAAACAAACTGCGTTAAATTGTTCGGGTTGGCAAAATACGCTTTGCCTTTGGTCATCGCGGACATTTGTTTGACGAATTCGACCAAATAATAATCGCTCGCAAGCATAAACGTGTTTATCATAATGCCGGATTTGCGGCACGCCTGAACTTCCTTCATCGTTTCCGCCATCACGAACGGGTCATTGCCCATCGAGTTTTTATACAGCAGTTTTTTCTCGCCTTTGACCTGTTGCGAATAACGGCGATGCTGGAAAAACGCGGCATTTGAAGGTTCGACGAAAGTCGCCGTCGGTTTTCCGTCGGTAACCATTACGATTTGCTTCATTTCCTTGCGCTGCGCGTTTAAGATTCTTCTCGCTAATTTCAAACCTTCCGCCGTGTTCGTGTGATACGGTCCGACCTGCGTCGTCGCCAGTTTTGCAATCGGCAATTCTTCCGCGCCGTCGTGAAAGAGAACGATTTTCAAGCTGTCGCCGGGATACTGCGTTCTGATTAAATGCGCCAGCGCGAGCGCGACTTTTTTCGCCGGTGTAAATCTGTCTTCGCCGTATAAAATCATCGAATGCGAGCAGTCGAGCATTACGACGGTGGCGCACGACGATTGATAATCCTGCTGGTGAACGTATAAATCTTTGTATTCGAGATTGAGCGGAACGCCCAAACCTTCGCGGGCGATTGCGCTCATCAAAGTTGCGTTCACGTCCAGATTTATCGTGTCGCCGAATTCGTATTGTTTCGACGCCGCGCTCGCTTCGATTCCGGTGTCGAGTTCGGGCGTGTCGTGCCTGCCGATAGAAGATTTACCCATCGAGCCGAGCAGATTTTTGAGCGTTTTGTAGCCGAGAAAATCCAAGCCTTTTTCGGTTACTTCAAAGCGAATATCGCGCTGGCTGGATTGTCCGATTTCGCCTTTGCCGCCGCCTTCGCCCGTTTGATTCTGCCGATTCTGCGGCTGTTCGACTTCCTTGAGATTCAGATAACCTTCTTCGACCAGTTTTTCGATAAGCTGATTAACCAAATCTTCGAGCAGCGAACCCTTGAATTTGCCGTCGTTTTCCGCCAGCATTTCCTCGATTTGCTGTTCGGATAAAATTTCCTGTTCCAGAAGCGCTTCGATTAACGCCTGCCGCAGCGCGTCGAGCGAATCATCCGTTTCGTTTCGCTGCCGCGTCCAGTAATAATCTTCGTTGTAGCCGGAATCGAGCAGAGAATCGGACAGCGACTGCATTAAATCGCCGAGATTAACATCCGACACATCGAAACCTTTGAATTTTGAATAGCGAATAAACTTCATTGCTTTATTTTCCTTTTTGCCGGTAATTTGCGAATCTTCATTTCCGAAGCGAATCTTTTCGCCGGGCAAAATCGATTTACTAAAAATTTTATCTTCTAAAAATTTACCACAATTTCGCTTCGGTTTATGCACGAAGATTCGCGCCTGAATTTGTGATTCTGATTTTTTGCCCGATGATGCCCGAACCGTTTTCTTTGTTTTTATACTATATCGGTTAAAGGCTGACGATATAGTATTCTCGCATCGAGCGCGGAAAAACATAATATTTGTAAGTTGCTGAAAACCTTGAAATTTCTCTTTTTGGCACAATGCTTGCCGAAACCTGAACCGCACACAGAAAAAAACTTTATTTTAAATATTTTCGAGGAGATTTGAGCAATGAAAAAATTAGTAGTAAGTTTGTTGGTTTTATTTGTTTTGATGATTGGTCTACCGCTGACATCCGAAGCGCACGCCGGTTGCCCGCGTCATCGACGCGTGGCGAAACGGACGTATGTTTCGCGCAGTTACGTAACGAGACGCACGTATGCCGCGCGTAGTTACGCCGCGCCGCGCTATTATCGCACAGCCGGTTACGCCGTCAAGCGTCCGAGCTTTTATCGTCGTCATCGCAACCTGATTAATCTCGGCATCGCAACCGGCGGCGGCGCGCTTATCGGCGGCATCGCCAAAGGCAGACGCGGCGCGGGCTACGGCGCACTTATCGGCGCGGGCAGCGGCGCGCTTTACACATACGTTTTGAACAAGAAAAAACGCCGTTACTAATTTCTGAAACGGCGAGCAAAAACTTAAGCCGTGAAAGGTCTTATGACTTTTCACGGCTTATATATTATAGTTTTCAAACGCATCAATTTTCGAGCCAACGGCATTTTCCGGCTGTTCATCAGACTTATCAGACGTTTTGGAAAACTCGTTATCTTGAATTTTTTTGAAATATTCTCTCCCGAACGGAAAAATCTTTGACCTTAAATAAAAAAGGAGAACAAACAGCAATGAAAAAAATTATAACAATATTTATGATGATGTTCGTCTTCGCGGCAATGCTTCCGATTGCAGCCAGCGCGCAGACATACACGACACGCAGAGTTTATCGAAACGGACGCTACCGCACGGTTCGCGTCTATAAAAAACCGAGTTTTTACCGTCGCCATCGTAACGCGTCGAACATCGCAATCGGCACGGGCGCGGGCGCGATTATCGGCGCAATCGCCGGCGGCAAAAAAGGCGCGATTATCGGAACGGCGGTCGGCGCGGGCGGCTCGGCGCTCTACACCTACAAAATCAAGCCGAAAAAAAGACGATACGTTCGCCGTCCGTAAGTCTCTGATTTAGTAACCGAAGAAAAACGCGAACAGCTTGTAAGCCGTTCGCGTTTTTCTTATCAAAAATCTTGTTTTTTCACGGACGATTTAATCAATTCTCTTGAATGCTTCCGACAATTCTTTCGTCCCGGCATAAGTTTTCAGCGGGCAGCTTTCGTCTCAAGAGAAGTTTTAGTGTCAATATAGTCGAAAGTCCTGCAAAAACACTTAAAACTGAACTTGCTGTTACTAATAAACTGAATATCATTCCCGCAGCCATCGCCGCGCCGTCGTGCGGGTCATTCGGGCTTAAAGGTCGAGAAGTATCGCTTGTAATAACTAAAATTCCCGCAATCATTCCTGAAATCGAACCGCCGATTATAACTAAAAGAAAAACAACAAAGCCGGTTAAAATTGGATGTTCAAAAATGATTTTTTTCATTCTAGTTGTAGCCTTCCAAATCGGTCAAATCTTCGTAAATCATTCCGCGCCGGTCGCGTTTCGCCTTCGTCGCCGCTTCGTAACCGCCTTCTTCGCTGCGGGAGATTTTGTTTTGCGCGTAAAGACCTTCGAGAACGAATTCGCACGCCGAAACGAGTTTCGCTTTTTCCGAGCGCGTAAAATCAAGCGGCACAAGCGTCGAATCGATTAAATCGGGAATGCTTTCGAGCAGCATCACGCCTTCTTCCGCCGACGACGTTCCGCTCAATAATAATTTATTGCCTTCATCGAACCATTGAACGGTCGGCGCAAAATCGATTCCCAAAAAGAAGCCTTCAAAAATTTCGCCGGCGGCGCGTTTTATAAGTTCCTTCGCAAGGCGAGTTGCGCCGATTTGCTCACCTTCGTATTCGAGTTCCATTTTGCCCGTCATCGCCGGCAGCGCCGAATAAATATCAGAGATGCGCGGCACGATTTCGCGCTCGTCCGTTACAAGAGCGCGGCGTTCGGCATTTGAAATTGCCGCTTCGAGAACCGTAATCGGAAAACGCTGCGAAACGCCGGAACGCTTGTCGATGCGTTGGTCATCACGCGCTTCAAACGCGATTTGCTCGATTATTTCGGAAATAAATTCGGGAATCTCGACGTTGAAACCTTCAAAACCGCCGCGCTTCGTCCACGCTTCCTGTTTTGTAATCTCGACGCCCAAACCGATATGTTTCGGATAATGCGTCGTAATTTCCGCGCCGATGCGGTCTTTAAGCGGTGTGATAATTTTCCCGCGCGCCGTGTAATCTTCCGGGTTCGCCGAAAATACAAGCATTACATCGAGCGGCAGACGCACGGGAAAACCTTTTATCTGAACGTCGCCTTCCTGCATAATATTAAAAAGTCCGACCTGAATTTTTCCCGCCAAATCCGGCAGTTCGTTTATCGCAAAAATTCCGCGATTCGCGCGCGGCAGCAAGCCGTAAAATATCGTTAATTCATCGCTCAGTAAATGTCCGCCTTTCGCCGCTTTTATCGGGTCGATGTCGCCGATAATGTCGGCAATTGTAACGTCGGGCGTCGCCAGTTTTTCGACAAACCTCGAATCGCGTTTCACCCAATCAATCGGCGTTTCGTCGCCGTTTTCTTCGATTTGCTGACGCCCGAACGCGCTCAGCGGCTTGAACGGATTATCGTTGATTTCCGAACCCTTGATAATCGGAATTTCTTCGTCCAGAAGTTCGGTCAATTGCCTGATGATTCGACTTTTCGCCTGCCCGCGCAAGCCTAAAAGAATCAAATTGTGTTTCGCCAGAACCGCGTTAACAATTTGCGGCACGACCGTTTCATCGTAGCCGAGAACGCCGCTGAAAAGTTTTTCGCCGCCGCGAATCTTTCCAATTAAATTTGCCCGCATCTCGTCTTTAACCGAACGCGTTTCGTAACCGCTCGCTTTTAATTCGCCTAATGTTGCCGCTTTATTCATAAATTTCCCTTGTCCATTAAAAATTAAATCTTTGATACAATTTTGCCACACAGCGCGGCGAAGTTCACAGCGCAAAAAGGAATTAGCCGCGAACAGACACGAAAAAGCACGAAATAAAAAGACAAAATTTTCGTGTTCGTTCGTGCCTGTTCGCGGCTAAAACTTCTTTATTTTCTAAAAAACGTATTTATTCGCCGCAATCAAAGCGTCGGCGATTCGCCGACGCGCCGCGACCGTGTTTATCGGCGAAGTGTTTTTTGTAAAACGCCGCAAAGCCGCGAGCATTGTGCGGAGTTCGTCGCCTTCGCTCATCGCGGCGAGCGTGTTTTTCGCCGACATTTCAACGCGCTGAATCGCGTCGTTACAAAATACTGCGGCGATGTCCGTGTAATTTTCGGCGTTTCCATTCGCCGACAATTTTTGCGCCCGCAAAATCGCCGTTTCCATCGCGTAAGCGTCGATGATAATGTCCGCCGCGCTCAATAAAATTTCCTGTTGTTCCGACAACGCCGTCATATATTTCTGCGCCGCCGTGCCGAGAATCATCAGCGCGATTTTTTTCGCATTTTGCGCCAGCTTCATTTCGCTTGCCAGAACGGTTTCGTCTTCGTCAAATGAAGGCATCGGCGGATTTAATATTTCGTCCTGCAATGCTTTCGCGGCATCTAACAAACCGAGCTGACCTTTCATCGCGCGTTTCATCAGCATTCCCGGAATCAGCATTCGGTTGATTTCGTTCGTGCCTTCAAAAATTCGATTTATTCGGGCGTCCCGATACGCTTTTTCCGCCGGATAATCCGCCGAATAACCGTAGCCGCCGTAGATTTGAACCATTTCATCGACGACGTAATTGAGCGCTTCGGAACACGCGACTTTATTTATGGAGCTTTCAACCGCGTATTCTTCAATCGATTGCAGTTTCCTTTGATTGTCCGCGCCGTCGCCGATAAGCGCGTCAATCATACCGACGGTGCGGTAAGTAATCGATTCGGAAACCCAGGTTTTAATTGCCATTTCCGCGAGCTTGTGTTTGACCGCGCCGAAACCCGAAATCGGTTTGCCGAATTGCTGCCGCTCGTTTGCATATCGAATCGCTTCGTGCAGAGCGAGCTTCGCGCCGCCCGTTACCGACGCGCCCAATTTAAATCGTCCGACGTTCAAGATATTAAAAGCTATGCGCGCGCCGTCGCCGACGTTTCCGATTAAGTTTTCAACCGGAACTCGTGCGTCCGACAAAATAAGCGGTGTCGTCGAAGAAGATTTAATGCCCATTTTGTGTTCTTCGCTTCCGGGGCGACAATTTTCCGAACGCTCGACGACGAACGCCGAAAACTTTTTCCTGTCGCCGTCAACTTTTGCGAAAACGATGAAAACGTCGGCGAAACCACCGTTTGTAATCCACATTTTTTCGCCGTTCAAGACGTAATGCGCGCCGTCTCCGCTCAATTTCGCGCTGCACTTCGCGCCGAGCGCGTCCGAGCCGCTTCCCGCTTCGGACAAGCAATAAGCCGTTATCGTTTCGCCGGACACAATCGGCGGAATCCATTTTTGCTTTAGTTCTTCCGAGCCGAAATAAAGAATCGGCAGCAGTCCGATAGAAGTCTGCGCTCCGTAAGCGACGCCGAAGCCGCCCGCGCGTCCCATATTTTCGGCGACCACAACGCCCGTCGTCTGGTCTAATTCCAAGCCGCCGAATTCTTCGGGAATCGTCGCGCCGAGAAGTCCGAGTTCGCCCGCTTTAACAATCAGCCGGCGCGCCAATTGCCAATCGTGTTTTTCCATCGCCTCGATATTCGGGCGAACTTCCGCGTCGACAAACTCGCGCGTCGTCTCGCCAATCATCCGCTGCTCGTCCGTCAAATCTTCGGGCGTAAAAATCTCGCCCGCCGTTCTGTCTTCAATCAAAAACGCGCCGCCTTTGATAAAATTTCGTTCCATTTGCGCTTCCATTTATTTGTTTCTCCTTTTCTTAAATCTCCTGTGGTTTTATCGCCGTTATTTCCGTAAAACGCTTGAAATCGCCTGGATTGAGCGTCAGGATATTTTCTATTTTGTGAACTCTCATCGCGGCTGCGATTCGGGCGTCGTGCGCGACTTTTCCACTGACTTTATGGTTTGTCAACAGAGATTCCATTCATCAAAAATCCGTGTATTCTCCGGCAAAACCCGAAAAAGCTTTTGAAGATTTTCCAATTCTTTTGCGGCTTCATCAGTTGTTACTCCTAAACCGTTGACCGTTTTCGGGCGAGTTGCAGCGACCCAAAACTCCACCAGAATTTGCGGAACGACAACGAGTCTTTCACCATTTTGCTCAAGTTTGTTGACCGCCTTTAAAACAATCGAATGCAGCGGGTCTTTGGAATTTACAAATCGCAAAACCTTGGGCTGAAGTTTCATTTTTATCGTTAAGATTTTGCTCGATAAAAACTTCCAGATAAGTTTCGATTTTCAAGCCATTTTCTTTTGCCTTTTCAGCTAAACGCTTTTCGATTTCCGGTTTTAATTTAATCATTAACGTCATAAATCACCTCACGAAATTCTCTCCAAAATTCCCGCCGCGCCCATTCCGCCGCCGACGCACATCGTAACCATTCCGTAACGCGAGCCGCGCCGTTCCATTTCGCGCAGGATTGAAGCGGTCAGTTTCGCGCCCGAACAGCCGAGCGGATGACCGAGCGCGATTGCGCCGCCGTTGACGTTGATTTTCGCCGGATTCAATTCCAACGCTTTGATAACCGCCAGCGATTGCGCGGCGAATGCTTCGTTTAATTCGATGATGTCGATGTCGTCCATCGTCAAACCAGCCATCTTTAAAACCTTCGGAATCGCGTAAACCGGACCGATGCCCATTTCTTCGGGCAGACAGCCGCTCGTTGCGTAGGCGACGAAACGCGCCAGCGGTTTCAAGCCTAATTCCGCCGCTTTTTCCGCCGACATTATGACGACCGCCGCCGCGCCGTCCGACATCTGCGACGCGTTGCCCGCCGTAACCGTTCCTTTAACGTGAAACGCCGGTTTCAGCTTTTGCAAACCTTCAATCGAAGCGTCGTAACGAACGCCTTCGTCCGTGTCGAACCGGATTTCTTTACGACGAGCGCGCCCTTTTTCATCGAGTTCATCGACAAAAACATTTAACGAAACTATTTCATCTTTAAACTTTCCAGACCGAATCGCGTCCGCCGCTTTGCGGTGCGAGTTCAAAGAAAATTCGTCCTGTTCCTCGCGCGAAATTTCATATTTGTTCGCCAGCGCTTCCGCCGTCAAACCCATATTCAGATAATAATCGGGATAAGTTTCGACCAATTCGGGATTCGGGCGAATGACGTTGCCGCCCATCGGAATCATCGACATCGTTTCCAAACCGCCCGCGACAATAATTTCCGCGCCGCCGGTTTTGATTCTGTCCGCCGCAATCGCAATCGTCTGCAAACCCGACGAACAATAGCGATTAACCGTCATCGCCGAAACTTCCGGCGGCAGACCGGCTCTGATAGCCGCCGTCCGCGCCACGTTCATTCCCTGCTCGGCTTCGGGAAACGCGCAGCCCATAATCACGTCGTCAATCTGCGCCGCGTTCAAACCTTCGGCGCGATTAACCGCTTCCCGAATCGTCGCCGCGCCCATCTCGTCGGGACGCGTATTTTTCAAAGTTCCCTTCGGCGCTTTCCCGACCGCCGTCCGCACGGCTGATACGATAACTGCTTCTTTCATAATTTTTCCTTTTTATGCTTTCTTAAATTCTTCCCAATCCAATTCCAAATCTTTGACAATTCCTCGAATCGTTCCGCCTTTCAAATCCTTGCTTCCCCAATCAGGCACGGGAACAGGCACAACCGTTTTTGCCTTCGGGTTATACCAATTTCGGTGCGAGCCTTTCCGTTTATTTGAAAGCTCAAGACAGCCGAGCGATTTTAATTTCTTTGTTGCTTCCCGATATTTCATTTCACGCCGCTTTCAACTGTATTATCGTTTCGGTCAGAAACGGCGCGTTTTGATTGACGGGCTGCAACGCTTCGGGCAAAGGCAGATTCATTTCCCCGTAACCTTCAATCAAACATTCAATCGCGTCCGTAACATTCGGCAAAATTTCATCAACCGTATCGGCTTCGGTAACAAACCCGCGCAAAATCGGACAAGTAATCGTCCAGCCGCCTTCCGGCTGCGGCTCTAAAACCAGCGGCAAGCGGTAAATGTTTTCCGTAATTTCTTTTTTCATATTATTTCCCTTTCAATTAAAACTATTCACCTATAAATCTTCCGTTCGGCGCAATTATAAAATCGCTCGTAACGGGCGAGAAATTTGTTATAAAACTGTAGGAAATCATCGCCGTTACTCGCAAAGTCTTTTCTTTTTCATCGTCAAAAAAGAAATCGACTTCAATTTGATACGGTTCGCCTGTTTTTGTTTCGCTCTCAAAATTTTCCTGCTTTCCAACTCTTTCTAACAAATCCGAATAATTTAACCTGCGGAATTCACTCAATTTATTTTCAAGGTTTCTTATTGCTTCTTCCTTTTTCATTCGTGTTCTTTCGTGTTTGTTCGTGGCTAAATTTTCTTATGCTTTTCCAACTCAATTCTCTCAACCACATCCGCAACACGCGGATTCTTCGCTTGCAGGATTCGGTTTTGGATGAATATAAAACTGTCTTTCGTGTTAAATCTGTAACCGTAATCAGCAAGAACTTTCATCACGTTCCAGCGCTTGACGTTTAGCTTGCGCGGCGGCTCGAAAAACGCGCCCATATCAATCATCGGGCGGGCGCATTCGGGACATTTGCGCGGCGTGTCGCTCTGATTCTTGGCGAAACTTTTGCGGCAGTCGAAACAAGCCCAGTGCGTGTTCATAATTTATTCGTTCGTCGCCGCGTCAACCGTTTCGATTTCCAGACACCGGAGCAAATCTTTCGGGTCAATCGCTATCAGAAAACCGCGTTTGCCGCCGTTAATGTAAATGCGCGGCAAATCGAAAATCGTTCGTTCGGCATAAATCGGCATTCGGGTTTTCGTGCCGAGCGGCGACGTTCCGCCGACTAAATAGCCGGTCAGTTTATTCGCTTTTTCGAGCGAAACCGGCGCGACGGTCTTGACGTTCAGATGCCGCGCCAATTCCTTTGCCGAAACCTTAAAATCGCCGTGCATCAGCACAATCAACGGTTTTTTCCCGTTCGTTTCAAAGACCAGAGTTTTGATAACCGCGTGTTCTGAAACATTCAAAACCTGCGCCGAATGTTTCGTTCCGCCTTTTTCGACGTATTCAAAAATGTGCGGCTCAAACTCGATGTTGTTTTCTCGCAGCACGCGAATCGCGGGCGTTATCGGATAATTCATTTTCAAATTTCATCGAACCGAAAACACGAAACCAAGCGGTCATTCGCCGAACGGCAAGCCCGCGTAAATGCGCGCATAATCAACCGCCGTAATCTCCGGCGGCAAATGTTTTTCAATCAATTTCGCCGGATCTAAATCAGTAAAATCGGCGTGCGCTTCGACAACCGAACCGAGTTTCAAAATGTCTTCAATCGAATTGACCGACGCGATGCCGATTGATTTCATTCCGGCGCGCCTTGCAGCTTCAAAACCGTTAAGAGCGTCTTCAAAGACGAGACAGTTTTTCGGCTCGACGCCGAGTTTTTCCGCCGAAACCAAAAACACTTCAGGATTCGGCTTGCCGTTTGAAACGTCGGCGGCGGTCGTAATCGCCATAAAATATCGGCGTAAATCAAGTCCGTCGAGAACGAATTCCACATTTGCAACCGGCGCGGCGGTCGCCACAGCCATTTTCACGCCGAGATTTCGCGCTTCGGTCAAAAACTCAATCGCGCCCGCAATCGCTCGTCGTTCCGGCAAAAAAAGCTCGCGGTAAATCGTTTCCTTGCGAAGTCCGAGTTCGAGCAATCTTTTTTCGTCCGCGTCTCTGAAGAAATTCGGTATAATTTCGCGGTTGGTTCTGCCCGCCGTTTTAACTAAAAAATCGTGCGTATCGACGACTAAATTGTTTTCCGCCAGCATCTTACGCCACGCCTCGGCGTGAAACCGCATATTATCGACGAGCGTTCCGTCCATATCGAAAATAAACGCTCTTTTGGAAAAACTTGTCATTTATTTTTAGTATCTTTTTAATTTCTTAATGGTTTGCCCGTCTTTAACATCGCGCCGATGCGTTCCTGCGTCTTTCGTGTTCCGCACAAGCTCAAAAACGCTTCGCGTTCAAGGTCTAAGAGATATTGTTCGCCGACAAAAGTTTGATGATTCAAATCGCCGCCGCATAAAACTTTCGCCAGTTTCGTGCCGATGAGCGCGTCGTGTTCGGAGATAAATCCGCCGCGCTTCATTTGATGAATTGCGAGCTTTATCGCCGATTGTCCCGATTCGCCCAGAGCTAAAATGTCGGTTCGTTGGGTTGGCTGGACGTAACCGGAAGCTGCCAGATTTAAAACTTCCTGTTTGGCGTCGGCAATCAGGCGGTCGCCGTTCATCGAGATTGAATCCGACTGGCGCAAAATTCCCCAGCTGCGCGCTTCCTGCGCCGACGCTGCGACTTTGCCCATACCGATTAGCTCGAAAGTTTTTTTCAAAAACGCGAGCGGGTCGGCGTCCGGCGTGCGTTTCGCCGCGTCCATTGCGCGCATCGTCATTTCTTTTGTGCCGCCGCCCGCCGGAATCAAGCCGACGCCGACTTCGACAAGCCCGATGTAGGTTTCCGCCGCCGCGCGTGTTTTGTCGCCGTGCATCGAAACTTCGCAGCCGCCGCCCAAAGCCAAGCCGTAAGGCGCTGTAACGACAGGCTTTGCGGAATATCTGAGACGCATCACGGCTTTCTGGAACTGCGAAATCATTATGTTGATGTCGTCCCATTCTTCTTCCTGCGCCGCCAGCAGGAGCAGCATAATATTCGCGCCTGCCGAGAAGTTTCCGCCCTGATTGCCGACAACCAAGCCTTTGAAATTGCGCCCGACTTCATCAATTGCGAAATTCATCATCTGCACGGTGTCGCCGCCGATGGCGTTCATCTTCGAGTGAAATTCGAGACACGCCACGCCGTCGCCGATGTCGATGAGCGACGCGCCGGAATTCTTTTTGATAACGCCGCTTCTGTCTTTAACCGATTTCAAAACGATAAATCCGGCTTGTTCGGCAATCGGTTTGTATTCGTTCGCCGTCAAATCGAAATAAAATCTCTGCCCGTTTTCGTTTTTGTAAAAAGTTTCTGCATCGCTCTCAAGCATTCGTTCGACGTTTGCCGGAATCGGTTGATTTTCCCCGCGCATTCGCTCGACCGATTCTTTTACGCCGATTGCGTCCCACGTCTCGAACACGCCGATTGTCCAGCCGAAACCCCATTTTATCGCGTTGTCAATCTCTAAAATTGTGTCGGCGATTTCGGGAACGCGGTTTGCCGAATAACGCAGCGTTCGAGAAATCGTTTTCCACAAAAACTCGCCGACTTTATCTTTTCCCCAAACGAGAGTTTTAAGGCGCGTCGGCAAATCTTCGATATTTTTCGCCGCATCGAGCGACGGAAAGCGCGTTTTCGCCTGCGGTTTGTATTCAAACGTCTGCAAATCGAGTTCTAAAATTTCGGTTTTCCCGTCGGCATTTTTTGTCTTTTTATAAAATCCGCCTTTCGTTTTGTCGCCGAGAAGTTTTTTCTCCAGCATTTGATTTATCACGTCGGGAATTTGAAAAACTTCGCGGTCTTCGTCCGCCGGAACTGCCGGATACAGATTTTTGTTGACGTGCGCTAGAACGTCCAAGCCGACTAAATCCGACGTTCTGAACGTCGCCGAAGACGCGTGTCCGATGGCTTTTCCGGTCATCTGGTCAACTTCGGTCGGCGTGAAATTCATTTCCAGCATTTCGTGAACCGTCGCCATCATCGCAAAAGTTCCGATGCGGTTGGCGATAAAATTCGGCTCGTCCTTTGCCGGAACTACGCCTTTTCCCAATCTTTGGTCGAGAAAACCGGAAATGCCGCACGCAACTTCGCCGCTCGTCCAATCGGTCGGAATAATCTCGACTAATTTCATATAACGCGGCGGATTGAAAAAATGTATGCCGAGGAAATGTTTTTTAAAGTCGTCGGAAAACGGCTCGGCGATGGATTTAATCGGAATGCCGCTCGTATTTGAAGCAATGACCGAATCGGATTTTCTATGTTTTTCGACTTCGGCGAAGATTTTATGTTTGATTTCCAGATTTTCGACGACTGCTTCGATAATTAAATCGCAGTCTTTTATTTTCTGTAAATCGTCCTCGAAATTTCCGACCGTAATCAAAGAAGCGTTATCAGCAGTCATATAAGCCGCCGGGCGCGTTTTCGTCAAACCGCTGAAACCGGAATTTGCAATCCGATTTCTGACAAGCGGCGAATCGAGCGGCAAGCTCTTTTTCTGTTCGTCTTCGGTCAATTCCTTCGGCGCAATATCAAGTAAAAGCGTCGGAATTCCGGCGTTTGCCAAGTGAGCCGCAATCGCCGCGCCCATTGTTCCCGCGCCTAAAACGGCGGCTCGTCCTATTTGTAGCATTATTGATTTTTTCCCTGTTTGTTTAATTTTCGGTTGTCAACATCATACTGAATGAGTATTCATTCAGCAAGAAAAAAGCGCGGTTTTTATAAATGTTTATTACGGCGGGCGATTGATAAATGTTTTTCGGCGGAAAACCTGTGCTTTGGACATTATAAAAAAAAGTTGGCACAATAAGCCGAGTTAAATTTGCGCCTTACAGAAGCCTTTGATTTATACGGGGAAATTATAAATCGCGGGCGGATTTGCCGAAAACTTTACGGCGGCGATTGAAAAAAAATCTTTATAAGGGAAAGTAAAAATGGACTCACCGGAGCTGAACAGCGAAAAAGGCGAAAAGGGCGAAAACGGCGGCGGTCTGCGGCTGGTTGCCGACAACAAACAGCCTCACGCGTTTCCCGTGATTGAAAAACAGTTTATCAATTTTATGTTTCTGCGCGTCAACGCCGATTGGCGCAGGCTCGACGCGGAGACGAAAGGCGTTTTCAAAAGCGAATTCGAGAGCGTTTTCGACAAATACAAAGACAGCCTTCTGACGTTCAGTTATTCGCTCGTCGGTTTCGACTCGAAAGCCGACTTAATGTTCTGGCGCATCAGCACGTCGCTCGATTTGATTCAGGAAATGACGGCGAAACTTTACCGCACAAGCCTCGGAAGCTATTTCGAGACGACCGATAATTATCTCTCCTTTACAAAAAAACGAATGTTCGTTCCGGCAAGCGAAAACGCGTATGAAGACCGTTTTCACATCGCCGCGGGCGCGAAAAAATATCATTTCGTTTATCCGTGCGCCAAAACCGGCGACTGGTATGCCAAATCGAGCGAAGAGCGCGACGTTTTGATGGAAGAAAATTTTATGGTCGGAAAGAAGTTCGAGAATATCAAAATCCATCTGACGCACGCCTTCGGCTTCAGCGACCAGGAATATATCGTCAGCTTTGAAACCGACGAGCCGAAGGATTTTCTGGCGCTTGCCGAAGAGTTGAAACAAACTCCGGCAAGCAAATTCAATCTGCGCGGAATGCCGGTTTATACGTGCCGCCAAAGAAGTTTAATGGAATCGCTCGACGCTCTGGGATAATCCAAAGTCCAAAGCCTAAAGTCTAAACGCTTTGGACTTTAGACTTTAGACTTTAGGCTTTGGACTTTGGACTCTTTATGTTTGTTGCCAGAAAATTTATCGTTCGCGGAAATGTGCAGGGCGTCGGCTTTCGCTTTTTTACACAGCGGGCGGCGGCGCGGCATCAGGTTTTCGGCTACGTGAAAAACCTGCCGGGCGGCGCGGTCGAATCGCTTGCCGAGGGAAGCGAAAAAGCGGTCGAAGGCTTCAAACACGATTTAACCGCTGGTCCGACCCATTCAAAAGTTACCGAAATCGAAGAAATAGTCGTCGAGCCGAGCAATTTATATTCGTCATTCAGAATAGAAAAATGACAATCAGCGAACGAATTACGAAATTGCGAATTAAAAGAATAGGACTTTCTCAAAATGCGGAAACACGCACGTAAGGTAAGTGTGTCTTCATCATCATCGCGCCGAACTATCGTGCGGACTTCTGCAAAAATGAGAAAGTCATAAAGAAGTTTTCTTCATTCGTAATTTCGTAATTTTGTAATTCGTAATTCTAATATATGGAACATCTAAAAAACTTAATCCGGGAAGTGCCGGATTTTCCGAAAGCAGGTATAAACTTTTACGACATCACGACGCTTTTGAAAGACGCGGACGGCTTAAGGCAGACGATTGACGCGCTTGCCGAAGTGTTCAAAGGCGAAAAAATCGACACGGTTATCGGCGTCGAATCGCGCGGATTTATCTTCGCCGCGCCGCTCGCTTATCAACTGAACGCCGGTTTCGTTCCCGTCCGCAAGCCGAAAAAACTTCCGGCGGAAAAAGTTTCCGTTTCCTACGATTTGGAATACGGACAGGACACGCTCGAAGTCCACCGAGACGCCATCGGCGCGGGACACAGAGTTTTAATCGTCGATGATTTGCTCGCCACCGGCGGCACGGCAAAAGCCGTAACCGAACTGGTCGAGCAGCTCGGCGGCGAAATCGTCGGTCTTTTATTTCTGGTCGAGTTAAATTTCTTAAATGGTCGCGCCAAATTCGACGGCTACGATGTGCGTTCTTTAATCAGCTACGATTCTTAAAAATGTTGGACAATCTATAATTCAACATCTAACATCTAAAAAGTTTCTGCTCCCGTAGCTCAGTTGGATAGAGCGAGAACCTCCTAAGTTCTAGGTCGCAGGTTCGATCCCTGCCGGGGGCATTTTTATTTCGCCGCAATTTGTTTGCAATGAATAATGAACAAACAAAAATCTGCACTAAATGTGAAACAGAGAAATCGGAAACAGATTTTTCTTTTCGCCATCGCGCCAAAAACAAAAGGCATCCCTGGTGCAAGCCCTGCACACGCCTTCATAATATGAATCGGTATTACGCCAATCATTCGTATTACACAACTCATCACACGATTCTTAATAAAAACAAGCGGCAGGAAAAAACATTGAAAGTTATTAAATACCTGCGAGCGCATCCGTGCATTGACTGCGGAGAATCCGACCCTGTAGTTCTGGAATTTGACCACCGAGATAATGTCAAAAAGATTTGCGCCGTAGCGGAAATGATTGGACATAATTGCGGTTGGGAAAAAATTAAAACGGAAATCGATAAATGCGATGTCCGATGCGCAAATTGTCATCGTCGCCGAACCGCGTCGAAACGAAATTATTTAAGATTTTCTCTCGCCGATGACAGCTAATAAATTTATTTTCAGTTTTCTGGAAAGAAAACGCGAATAAACCTTTTTATAAACAACGGAAGAGAAAAGGTAGTTAAGCACAGTGGCAAGTCAGATTTAGCAGACGCCGGACAGCTCCGTTGTTTTTTGTTCATATTCTCCATTTGTAAATAAAAAAGTCGTGTTTGCGAGACACGGCTTTTTTTCTTTTTGTGCGGACGAGTGAAAAAGCGAAATCGTGATAAAGCGGGCGATATTTTGTATATCGACTTTTTTCACTTTCGACCTTTTTCACTTTTCCGCTTTTTTGTGGCTAAATTATTGAATTATGCAAAAAGTCTTAACCGCTGAAGAAATGCGCGAAGTTGACCGATTGACAACGGAAAAATACGGCATTCCGTCGATTCTGCTGATGGAAAACGCCGCTCACGCCGCCGCGCGCGTCATCACGCAAAAGCTCGGCGGAACGGTTGCGGGTAAATCGTTTTTAATCCTCTGCGGCAAAGGCAACAACGGCGGCGACGGCGCGGCGCTGGCGCGGATTTTATGGACGCAGGGCGCAAATGTTGAAATTTATTTATTTGGAAAAGTAGAAGAAACAAAAGACGATGCGAAGATAAATTTTGAAACTGTAAAGAAATTGTCTTTGGATATAAAACCTGAGGAAGACAAATTGTTTTTTGATGAAGCTAAAACAGTGGATTATTGGATACATACGTCAGGATTTGAAATAAACGAATTTGATGTGGCGATTGACGCACTCTTTGGAACAGGCTTAACAAAACCATTTGGCTCGCAAATGCGAACGATTCCGCAGATTTTTTCCGCTGGCAAAAAGAGTTCTCAAACGTCTTTTGTCGTTTCATTAGATATTCCTTCCGGTTTGATTGCAGATACAGCCGAACCGATTGGAGTAAATTTCCAAGCTGATTTGACCATAACTTTCACCGCGCCGAAGCTCGCCAATATAATGTCGCCCGCGTCGAATTTTAACGGCGAACTCGTCGTTGCCAATATCGGCTCACCGCAGGAATTGATTGACGCCGCGCCTTCGAAAACTTTTCTCGCCGAAAAATCGGACGCGATTGATTGGCTGAACAAAACGAAATTTTCGTCCGCTTCATATAAAAACAAACGCGGACACGCGCTTGTTGTAGGCGGCGTAAAAAACTATACGGGCGCGGCGATTCTTGCGGGCAACGCGGCGATTGTTTCGGGCGTCGGGTTGGCGACGGTTGCCACGCCGGAATCGGTTCACAAGCAGATTGCGTCAAGAATGCTGCCGGAAGTTATGACCAGAAGCGTCGCGGAAACAGGCGGCGGCGCGATTGCGTTTGAAGCCGCAAGCGAGCTTCTCGAATTTATCGATGGGAAAATCGACGCCGCTGCGGTCGGCAGCGGAATGTCTTCGGGCGAAGAAAGCACACGCCGATTTGCGCGTAAATTCGTCAAAAAAAGAAAAACGCCGGTGATAATCGACGCCGACGCGCTCAATTCGCTCGCGCCGTTCGATTTGCAAGGTTCGGACGAGTTGCCGCTTATTTTAACGCCGCATCAAGGCGAGTTTCTGAAACTTATCGGCGCAAAAGACGCCGAAGCTGTCAAAGACCGCGTGAAGGCGGCGCGTGATTTTGCTGAAAAGCACAGAGTAATTCTTGTTCTAAAAGGCGAGCGAACGTTGATTGCCGCGCCGGACGGAACGGTTGTTATCAATCCGACGGGCAATTCCGGTCTGGGAAAAGCCGGAAACGGCGACACGCTTGCCGGAATTATTGTCGGTTTCGTCGCGCAAGCCGTTCAAATGAAAGTCGATATTTTTGAAACGGTTGTCGCGGCTGTCTACTTAGGCGGAATGGCGGGCGATATTGCCGCTGAAGAGTTCGGTCAGCGGACGATGCTGGCAACCGACGTGCGCGCGAGTTTGGGCAAAGCATTTGAAGAAGTTTTGAAGAAATAGCACGCGCACGAAACGCGATTTTATAAAATAACTTTGCGCGCCTTTGCGAGACTCCGCGTTGCTGATTCTTTCACGATTTTTTGTATCGCAAAGGAACGCGGAGGAAACCTTAAATTTTGTTTGCGACAATTTCCGCTCACCGGCGTCTCATTTTCTTATGACTGAAAAATTTTTTATCTGCCGAACGCCGGAAGAAACTTTCGATTTAGGCGAAAGTCTCGGCGAAACGCTCGAAGGCGGCGAGATGATTCTGCTGTCGGGCGGTTTGGGCGCGGGGAAAACTTTGTTCACGAAAGGCATTTTGTATGCGCTCGAATATGACACGCGCGAAGTAACTTCTCCGAGCTTTACGCTGGTTAATTTATACAAAACTGAAAGTTTTGACGTTTATCACATTGATTTATGGCGTTTGGACGAAGATTCCGATGTCGCGTTTGCCGTCGGTCTACCGGAAATTTTGGAAAAGGAAACGGCAGTCGTGGTAATCGAATGGTCTGAGCGATTGAAAGATTTCGCTTTTCCCGAAAAAACGATTCGCGTTTCGATTGAAGACGACGGCGAAGAAGCCAGAAAATTACGAATTACGGGCGAGGACACGTAAATATAAGTGTTTTTGACGTTGGGGAAATCTTAAAGTTTTAATCAATTCGTAATTGTTAATTCGTAATTCGTAATTTATTCGGGAACGAGCGCCGTGCGAAAGCCTAAAAGCGTCCAATCGACGCTGGTTTCGACTTCGTGAATGTAGGAGAAATCGCCGGGCGCGTTCGAGCCGACCGAATAGCATTTGGCGTTGCCGTGTTCGTCGCGGTAAAAGCCGAGTTCGAGCGATTCGGTTTCGCTCCATTCTTTGTGAAAAACATTACCGATAAGGTTGAAAACGACCGGCGGGCAAATCGTCAGGCGATAACCTTCGGGCATCAATCCGCGTTCTTTCCAATCTCTCGTTACGAGATTTACAAAGTCGCGCAAAGACGCGTAATTGTGCGAAAAGCGCGTGCCGGAAGTGAAATTGGCGCGTCCCAGATAAGCGGCAAATGGGTCGGCGCGCGGCTCGAAACCATAAGGCGTGCCGTAAAACTGGCGATTTCCTGGCAGATATTTCGGCTTCAGCGTCGTTTCAACGCCGATGATTTTTCCCTGATGCCGCTCGTGTCCTTCCATTACGGCTCTGTAGGAACTCATTTTTTTGTAATCGTGGTTTGCCGCGTCGAGTCTGACCGTCGGATAAAGCCGCGCCCGGTAATCTTCCGCGTCAATCGGCACGCTTTGCGCCGAAGGTATGATGTGCCATTCGATATTGAAATGTTCGAGATGCGCCGCAACCGTCGGCGAAACATCGAAACTTTCGGCTGTTTCCGGCGAAATCAAAGCAGTTTCCGAATCGAGATTTAAAAACTCGCGCAGTCTTTTTTCTCTGTCCGCAATCCAATTGTTCATAATGTTTTATTCTAAAATAAATTTCCGAAACTTTATATCGAGAAGAACTGAAATGACGAACGAAACTTTGACGAAAGCGGAAAATCCGCGTCTCGTTATCAAAAAAGGAGAACGAGTGCTTGAACTTTTCGACGGCGAAAACTTGATAAAAACTTATAAAATCGCGCTCGGTTTCGCGCCCGAAAGCAGCAAGCGGCGCGAGGGCGACGGCAAAACGCCCGAAGGCGATTTTTATATTTTCACGAAAAACGGCAAAAGCAAATATTATCTGTCGCTCGGCTTGAGCTATCCGAACGCCGGAGACGCGAAACGCGGCTTGCGAGGCGAAATAATTACGCGGAGAGAATACGACGCGATTATAAAAGCCATCGAAGAAAAGCGTATGCCGCCGCAAAACACAAGGCTCGGCGGCGAAATTTACATTCACGGCGGCGGAATTGAAACCGATTGGACGCGAGGCTGTGCCGCACTCGAAAATAAAGATATAAAAGAGATTTTCGATGCGGTCTCAGTCGGCGTAAATGTCAGAATCGAACCGTGAAGAAGTTCAAAGTTTAAGGTTCAAGGTTCAAAGTTGAAGATTGAAAACGGCTTTAACTTGAAAATCCGTCTCTTTTAGTCGATACTTGAAAAAAAGGTCAAGATTTACAATTTTGACCTTTGAACCTTAAACTTTGAACTATTTTGAACTAATACGGAGAAATTTTATGCCATACCCAGAAATGATGATTCACGGAATGCGCCAGGAATTGGCGCAGGTTGGAATTGAAGAAACCAAAACGCCGGAAGCGGTCAAAGACGCGGTTGAAAATACGGACGGAACTGTAATGGTCATCGTCAATTCGGTTTGCGGATGCGCGGCGGGCGGCGTTCGTCCCGGAATTGCGATGGCGCTGCAAAACGCGGAAGCCAAACCAGACCGCGCCGTGACGGTTTTCGCGGGCGCTGACATCGACGCGACCGACGCCGCGCGCAATTATTTTACCGGCTACGCGCCGTCGTCGCCGGCAATCGGGATTTTGAAAAACGGCGAGCTTGTCCAAATGTTTGAGCGCCGCGACCTCGAAGGTCGTCCGCCGCAGATGATTGCACAGGCGCTTGTTTCAGCTTTTAACGAGCATTGCGCGAAGTCGGACGCCGCCAATAATTAATAAAAACCGCATTGTTTTTCTAAAAAGCGTTTGCCTTCTAATCGAGGCAAACGCTTTTTATTTGAAACGGCTATTGATTTTAACTGGAAACTGCCTGTAAAATGCTCGAAGGAAACCGCGCTTTCCCTTTCAAATTCTTCTATTATGGCAATTGAACAAAGACGGCACATCAGATTTTCGCTCGACATTCCGGCGACTCGCTTCACGAAATACGGCGAATCGTTTGAAACCGTGCTTAATCAAATCAGCATCGGCGGCTGTCTTATCGAATGGGACGAAAGCGTTTACGTCGGCGACGAATTTCGACTGCTCGTCCGCCTGCCGAATAAAAATTTCCTGCCGCTAGCGTGCCGGGTTTTATACCGCTTTGAAGACAACGGAATCGGCGCGAAATTCGTTGAAATCACGAAATTCGAGCAGGAACTGATTACTAAAATAATTTCCGACAACCTCGAACAGCAGGGCTTGCCGCTTCAGGTTGACCCGTTCGCGCAGCCGAAAAAAGGTATTCATCACCCGGACAACAAAATCGCCGACAGCCGACGGCGGCGCGAAGATATTCTCGACGATATTTTATCGGCAAACGATTGATATTACCGACGTTTCTCTTTTTATTTCCGCCGGTTTATACATAATCTTCGCAAACGAGCCGCCGCGCAGTCCGTCAAGGCTCAAATCAGTAATCTCCGCAATTTCCGCTTCCGCCAACGCGCCGCAGCTCGACGCCCGCACGAAAAAATTAACGATTCCCTGCGCCGAAGCCGCGTCGTCAAACTGATTTCCGGTCAGCGCCGCCTGTGTCGCCCGTTCCATAAAACTTTTCAGACACCTGCTCTGAATGTCTTTCGATTCGAGAAAAAACGCGTAAATCGCCGCGCACACTTCGCGTTTCCGAGAAACTTAGGAGTTACGCAGCTGAATGCAGAAGCCCACACGCGCGTAAGGGCGCAAGTCGAATAGAAGCACACTTACGCGGGCAGCGCGTGTTTTTTCGTTCCAACTGCGCAACTCTTAAAGCTTTCCCTTTTCTGTTTTCAATTTTCCATTGTTTTTCATTTATGGTTTAATTATTCTTTCTATTATGAGCGACGAAAACTGCCTTTTCTGCAAAATTATCGCGGGCGAAATTCCAGCCGCAAAGGTCTACAATGACGAGCTTTGCGTGGCTTTTAACGACATCAGCCCGCAGGCGCCGACGCACGTTTTAATCGTGCCGCGCGAGCATTTCGACTCGCTCGATAAAGCCGGGGAAAAACACCGGGAAACGCTTGGTCATCTGCTTCTGACAGCGGCGCAAATCGCGCGCGATAAAGGCTTTGCCGACGCTGGTTATCGAACGGTCATCAACACGAACGACGGCGGCGGGCAAACGGTTTTTCACCTGCACGTTCATCTGCTCGGCGGTCGCCCCTTCATTTTTCCTCCCGGCTGAAAATACGCGCGTTAACAATTATGAAAAGGAATTTTATAACTTTATTTTTAGGTTTAGCGGGCGTTTTCGCCTTAAGCTGCAAATCGGTCGATGAACCGAATACAAATTCAGCCGCTAGCGGGGCGGCGACTGAAAACGCGTCTCCGGCGGCAAATACAAACGATTCGGAAGCCGTTTCCAAGATGCCCGAAGCTGTTCCGACGTTCAGCAATGCCGACGAAGCGGCGGCGGCGGGCGACAAATATCTCGACGCGCTCGAAAGCGAAAGCGCGATTGACGCTTTTAAGCAGGCGGTTAAATTAAACCCGGATTTTGCCGAAGCGTATTTCAAATTGGGCATCGCTCACACTCTCCGCGAAAAGGAAGTTTATGATTCGCCCGACCTGGCGAAAAAAGAACCGACTCCGACGCCGAAAACAAAAAAAGGCAAAAATGCCGCTCCCGAATTGACCGACGCCGAAAAAGCCTTTGAAAACGCGGCGAAGGTTTATGAAAAAACCCTGAAAAAGAATCCGAAAGACGATGCGGTGCAGTATAATCTGGGACGCGCTTACAACAAGCTCAATAAAGACCGGGAAGCGGAAAAGGCTTTGCGGCAAGCGGTTAAGCTCACGCCCGAAAACACCGAGTATCAAACGGAATTCGGCTCGATTCTGATTAAGCTCGCTCAATACGACGAAGCCGTAACCGTTCTGAAAAAAGCGGTTAAGCTCGACGAATCGAATTTGCAGGCGCAGGATTTGCTCGAACGGGCGGAAGCGGGAAAAAAACGTATCAATTTCGGCATAAAACCAAAGATGCCGCAGCAACAACAGGAAGAAGAGATTCCGCGACCGCGAACCGAAAAATCGAAACCGAAAATGAAACCGAAACCGGCAGAAACACCGGCGGCGAAACCCGAACCGACTCAATAAATTTCAAGTTTCAAACCGGATACCGAAAGGCATTAAATCAATTTTTAATGCCTTTCTTTCTGCTTCCAAAAAACACAGGTTACGTTTTGTTTGTATCAACTTGACATAGATAAATAAAAATCAAAGTATAAACCAAGGCTTTCTTAAAAAACTTTTATCCGCAAAACTTTTCGTTTTTTCTGTGTCAGATCGTTTTATGAAGATTGAATTGGACGTTCCGCAAACTTTGTCTTTAGAGCGCAAAATTCGTATGCACGAAGCGCGCGAAGCGATTATCGACCGGCTCGCGCGCGATTTACCGACCAACATCGACCTCGAAAGATTCTTAAACGTCGTCGTCTCGGAAATCGGGCGAATGATGCAGGCTGACCGCTGCGACCTTTTGCAGATTACCACCGACAGCGAACTGCGCATCAGCCACGAATGGCGCGCTTCCGAAGATATTCCGTCGAGCGAAGGCACGACCATTCCGATTGACGCCGCCAAACTCGCCGAAAATTTCGATATTACAAAACCGCTGCGCATCAACGACACGTCGAAAGCGACGGACGCAACCTTGCGGTTTTTCACAAAGGCACTCGAAACGCGTTCTTTACTGATATTTCCGATAATTTTGAACGGTCAGGTTTTGGGACTTCTCGGACTTCACGACACGAAAGCGCCGCGCGAATGGCTTGATGAGGAAGTTACGTTTCTCGAATCAATCGCCCAGCAATTAGCAATCGGTTATCAATATACAAGTCTTTATGTGGCGCAGGAACAGGAAACCAGACGGACGAACGCGCTGCTCGAAATCGCCAACACGCTCAATTCTCATTCGGATTTCAACGAAGTTTCCGCGCGCGTTTTAGAACGCGCCGTCAGTCTCGTCGGCGCGGACTACGGCGCGCTCGGCGTGCTTGACCGAACCGGAAAACGCATTTCGCTCGCTTCATTCAAATCCGCGCCCGATGTCGAGCCGAATCAGGTTTTGCAGATGATTGAACAGCACAATCAATCGCTCGACATCGAACCGTTTCCCGCGCTCGGCGACATTCTGCGCGAAGGCAAAACGATGCGTCTCGTCGATACGCAGCTGCCGTTTGCCATACGGCTTATTTTCAACTCTCAATTGGGCGGAAAAGCCGCGCTCGTAACGCCTGTTCGCGTCGCCGGACAAGCCTTCGGACTTCTCGGTTTCGTATGGAGCGAAGAAACCGCGAAACCGTTTGAAGACAACGATATCGCGCTCGTCGAAGGAATCTCCGACCAAATCGGGACGGCTCTGGAGCGCGACCAGTTGAGCGCCGAAGTAATGCGCCTCAAATCCGAGCTTCATCAAAAACATTCTGAAATTATCGGGCAGGCGCCAACGATTCGCCGCCCAATCGAGCTTGCCTTAAACGTCGCCGACACCGCGACGACCGTTTTGATTCAGGGCGAATCGGGAACGGGAAAAGAACTGCTCGCCAATCTGATTCATTACAATTCGGGACGCGAAGACGAACCGTATATCAAATTAAACTGCGGCGCGATTCCCGAAACGCTTATCGAATCGGAACTTTTCGGACACGAAAAAGGCGCGTTCACCGACGCCCGCGCCCAGCGCAAAGGGCGTTTTGAAGAAGCCGACTGCGGAACATTATTTCTCGACGAAATCGGTGAAATGCCTTTATCGGCGCAGGTTAAGCTTCTGCGCGTCCTTCAGGACGGCGAATTTACGCGCGTCGGCGGCAGTCAAACGGTCAAAACCGACGTTCGCGTCATCGCCGCGACGAACATCGATTTGAAACAGGCAGTCGAAGCCGGAAACTTTCGCACGGATTTATTCTATCGCCTGTCGGTTTTCCCGATAACTTTGCCGCCGCTGCGCGAACGCGTCGAGGACATCAATTTGCTGGTTTTCCATTTTCTCGAACGCTACAAGGAAAAAACCGGACGCTTTATTTCGGGAATTTCCAAAGAAGCGCTGCGCGCTCTGGTCAATTACGAATGGCTCGGCAACGTCCGCGAACTCGAAAACGCCATTGAACGCGCCGTCATTATCGCGTCCGGTCGCCAAATCGAACTCGATGATTTGCCCGAACCAATCAGCAAACGCGCCGCTCTCGCCTTCGCCCAAGCCCGCCAGGAACGCGTCAAAGCCGCCAGCGAAGGACGTTCAATAAACCTGCAAGTAGATTTCCCGGCGACAATGGACGAAATCGAAAAACAGGCAATCGAACTCGCGCTCGACTACACTAACGGCGACAAATCGCGCGCCTCGCGGCTTCTAAACATCGGCAGAAAAACACTTTACCGAAAACTGGAGCAGTATGAAAACGGCAAACGAATAGTGGAAAACGAAAGCTAAAACTAAATTTTCACATTTTGATTTTCTACTTTTCAATATGAACATTATCGTCGGCACAGCCGGACACATCGACCACGGGAAAACCGCGCTTGTTAAAGCTCTGACGGGCGTTGACGCCGACCGTCTGCCCGAAGAAAAGCGGCGCGGCATTACCATCGACATCGGATTCGCCGAACTTGATTTGGGCGATATTCACGTCGGATTCGTCGATGTTCCGGGACACGAAAAATTCGTTAAAAATATGCTTGCGGGCGCTTCGGGAATCGATGTCGTCGCGCTCGTCATCGCCGCCGACGCGGGCGTGATGCCGCAGACGCGCGAGCATTTTGAAATCTGCCGTCTGCTGGAGATAAAAGCCGGTCTAATCGTTTTAACCAAAATCGATACGGTTGGCGACGAAGAACTGCTCGAACTGGTCAAACTCGAAGTCGCCGAACTGGTCGAAAATTCCTTTCTCGAAAACGCGCCCGTCCTCTGCGTCAGCTCGAAGACAAACGTCGGAATCGAAGATTTGAAAAAAGCTCTGCGTGAAATCGTCCGAAGAATTCCCGCACGGCAAAACGAATTGACAGCGCGGCTTTCCATCGACAGAAGTTTTTCGGTTAAAGGCTTCGGCGCGGTCGTAACCGGAACGCTCGCGTCCGGCGAAATATCGGAAGGCGACGAAATGGAAATTCTGCCCGCCGCAAAAAAGGCGCGCGTGCGAGGCTTGCAGACGCACGGAAAAGCCGTTAAATCGGCTAACGCGGGTCAGCGAACGGCAATAAACCTGGGCGGAATCGATTATTCAGAAATCGAGCGCGGAATGGTTTTAGCCGCTCCGAACGTTCTGCATCCGACACAGATCTTCGACGCGGAAATCGAAGTCTTAAAAACTGCCGGACGCGGTTTGAAATCCCGACAGCGCGTCCGCGTCCACATCGGCACAATCGAGGCGCTGGCAAGAGTTCAGATTCTCAACGAGACAAACGAAATCGCGCCCGGCGACAAAGATTTCGCCCAGCTGCGGCTGGAAATTCCAATCGTAACCGTTCCCGGCGAAAGATTTATCGTGCGCGGTTATTCGCCGCAAACGACGATTGCGGGCGGAAAAGTTTTAGACAATTCCGCCGCGAGACATCGACGCAAAGATATAAAAACCGTTCGCGCTTATCTGCAAAATCTGTTAAAAACCGAACACGATAAAGCGCGGCGGATAAAATTTTTTCTCGAAACCGCCAACGAAAACGGTTTGACCTTCGGCGATTTGCGGGCGCGAACCGGCTGGTTATCCGACATCCTGCGCGAAGCAATTCGGGAAAATATTAAAATAAAAGCGGTTATCGAAGCCGAAAATTTTTATGTCGCCCGCACGCCGTTTGAAAATTTGAAATTAAAAACACTGGCGCAAATCGAAAATTTTCACCGGCGAGAACCGTTGGCGCGCGGAATCGGGCGTGAAACGCTGCGCGAGCAGATTTTTTCTCATATCGCGCCGCAGATTTTCAAGGCAACGCTTGAATCGCTGGAAAAGGAAAACAAAATCACGGCGGAAAAAGATTTCGTCCGTCTCGCCGCGCATAATTTTGAAATTTCCGGCGACGAGCAAAAGGTGCGCGAGCGGCTCGAAAAAATTTATAAATCGGCGAAGCTCGAAGTTCCGACGCTCGAAAACGCTTTGGCGGAAGCGTCGCGAAATACAAAATTAAACCGCGAACACGCCCGCAAGATTTTCCAGCTTTTGCTCGATTCCGGCGAAATCGTTAAAGTTACCGAAGATTTTTATTTTACCGGCGACGCGATTGAAAATTTAGTAAAAAACGTGAAAGAATTCGCCGCCAAAACGCCCGACAGATTAATTGATGTTGCGGCGTTCAAAGATATTGCCGGAATTTCGCGCAAATACGCAATTCCGCTGCTCGAATATTTCGACCGCGAGCGCGTTACGCGTCGCGCCGGTGATAAGCGTTTGATTTTGTAAAAATGGGAAAGTTTCTAACCGCAAAATGGCAGGATTTGATAATGGCGAACTACGCGGTCGAGCCTTCGCTCTTAGCCGATTTCGTGCCGAAGGAAACCGCATTGGATTTTCACGAAGGAAAATGCCGGGTCAGTCTTGTCGCTTTTAAGTTTTTGAATACAAAGGTCTTAGGCTTGCCCGTTCCCTTTCACACGAATTTTGAAGAAATAAATCTGCGCTTTTACGTCAGGCGCGAAACGAGTGATGAAATCCGGCGCGGCGTGGTTTTTGTCAAAGAAATCGTTCCGCACCGTGCAATTTCAATCGTCGCCCGAACTTTTTACGGCGAACCGTATGAAACCTGGAAAACGCGGCACGAACAGCGCGAAAACAGGCTCGCTTATTTCTGGTCGAAAGGCGACTGCCGCAATCGCGTCTCGGTAGAAATCGGAGAAAATCTCGGCGTTCCCGTAGAAAATTCGCACGGCGCGTTTATCATCGAACATTATTGGGGTTATACAAAACGCGGCGCGAATCGCACGGATGAATACAAAGTCGAGCATCCGAAATGGAATTTGTTTGATATAAAACACCCTGAAATCGACGTTGATTTCGGTTTTACATACGGAAGAAGATTCGCCTTTTTGTCAGAAATGAAACCGGAAACAATTTTAATGGCGAAAGGTTCGGAAATTTCAGTCTATAAAGGCGAAAAAATAATTTAAATGACAATAATCGGAATCGTCGCAGTCGCGGAAAATTTCGCTGTCGGAAAAGACGGCAAACTGCCGTGGCATTATCCGGCTGATTTGAAATTCTTCAAACAAATAACGACGGGAAACGCCGTTGTGATGGGCATAAACACCTGGAAATCAATCGGCAGACCTTTGCCGAATCGTTTAAATATCGTTTTGAGCCGCGCTGAAAACATTGAAAATCAGCCGAATGTTTTGCTTTTGCGAAGCGGCGCGGAAGTTTCGGCGTTGGCGAAATACTTAAACTGCGATTTATTTATAATCGGCGGCGCGAAAACTTATGAAAAATTTTCGGATTTAATCGAAAAATGGATTGTTACCGAAGTTCCGGCTAAAGCGGCGGACGCAGATACTTTTATGCCCGCGAATTTTTTAAGCGGTTTTGAAATAAAGGAAACAAAAGAACTTGAAGACGGATTGCAGGTAAAGATTTACGAAAGAATCAGATTGTAAAAACTTTCAAAAAAATCAAAACGCAGATATCCGGCGCGGGATTTCACGCGAAATGCCGTTTGCCGAATATTTGCGTTTCGGTTATAAAAAAAAGTTATCCTGAAAATTACGCTTCAAAGATTCTATTTTTGAGAATCTTTCGCGTCCTGTTTTTGCTTATCGGTCAGCGCAACACCCATTTTTTCGAGCGTCGCCTGATTGAGCGTGCCGGTCGCTTTTATTTTGCTGTCGGTTTGAAATTTCTTTAAGCCTTCGCGCGTCGCGTCGTCGAGCTTTCCGGTTTCCTCGCCCGCATACATTCCTTTTGTTTTCAGCATTTTCTGAGCCTGCATAATCTGCTCTTTATTGGCGCGGAAGATAACGCGTTTCGGCTTGCCGGACGTGTCTTTTTTGTCACCGCTGCCGGCGAAAGAATTCGGCGATACGGGAATCAGCTTTTGCGCGTCGGTCAATATTATGCCCATTTTTTCGAGCGTCGCGCGGTTGAGCGTTCCCGTGTCTTTCAGACCGTTTGCGCTTTGATAACTTTTTATCGCGGCGCGCGTCTCGTCGTCGAGTTTGCCGGTTTCCGCGCCTTTATACAAACTTTTTTCCTTCAGCATTTTCTGCACATTTGAAACCTGTTCCTTATTGGCGCGGAAAATCTGTCTTTTGGGTTTGGCGTCGGTTTGAGTTTGACTGCTGCCGGTCTGGGCGGCGGTCTGAGCGTTAATCGAAACGCCCGTCAGAAAGAACGCGATTAGACTAAACGACTCTGCACTGGAAGTGCAGAGGTTTGAAA
>JBBPXZ010000057.1:0-12051 GCA_038200355.1 Pyrinomonadales bacterium
AGGAAGCAAGGTCGGTTTTTACGCTTATCAATTCGGCATCTCCGCCGATTTTACAGCGCCGGGCGATTACGACGGCGACGGCAAATTCGACCTCGCCGTTCAGCGCGTCGGCGCGAATCCGACCGACCAGGCGCTTTTTTACATCTTAAACAGCTCGAACAATTCCGTGCGGGTCGCATACTGGGGAATCAGTAAAGATATTGTCGTTCCGGACGACTATGACGGCGACGGCAAAACCGACGTTGCCGTGGTTCGCGAAGGCGCGACCGAAAACGACAATCTCAACTGGTATATCCTGTCGAGCAAAAGCGGCGAGACGAGTTTCATCTCTCACACTTTCGGACTGAGCAGCGGCGATTACACCGTCCAAAACGATTACGACGGCGACGGCAAAACCGATGTCGCCGTCTGGCGCGAGACGACCGGAACTTTTTATATCTTAAACAGCGGCAGCGGAACGGTCAGTATTGTCAGATGGGGACAAAAAGGCGATTATCCGATTGCCGGCTACGATACTCATTAAATTCTGCCGTCCCGAAAAATATTTATGCGGGTGTCAAAGTAGAGAGTTAATCGGCGCGGGAAAGACCGTAGAACTCATCCGAACCCCTCGTGTTATATAATGCAAAATAAAGGCGGCGAAGATTTTGGTCTTCGCTGCCTTTGCCGTTCTAAATTTAACTTTCGCGGATGCCGCCGGGAAAATTATTAATATAGATAAGACTTTCTCATTTTTGCAGAAGCCCGCACAGTATGTAAGGCGCGACGATGAAGAAGACACACTTACTTTACGTGCGTGTTTCCGCATTTTGAGAAAGTCCTAATAGAGATAGTTTGAAACATCGGAAATATAATGTAGAATATACCCTGCAAGGGTATAATAACTTATCGGTGTGCGGAAAACTAATCGGTCAAATTAAAAACGCTTTAGCTCTTGCTTCTGATTTAACGGTTCTGCGGGCTGATAAACTGTTTTTGAAGAAAAGGATTTTTCAAATGGAAAAACAAACTGATCCGGTTTGCGGTATGCAAATCGAAACGACGGATGCCGTCGGGCAATCCGGTTATGAGGGACGAACCTATTATTTTTGTTCGCCCGTGTGCAAGGAAACATTTGACGCGAATCCGACGTGGTTTATCAACAAATCGGAAAATCAATAAAAAGGGAAGGTAAAAAATTATGTCACACGAAAGAAGTCAGGAAATGCAAAACTGCATTGATAATTGTCAAAACTGCCACGTCGTTTGTCTGGAAACAATCGCGCATTGTTTAGAAATGGGCGGCAAACACGCTTCCGCCGCGCATATTAAGTTATTGCAGGACTGCGTGCAGATTTGTCAGACGAGCGCGGATTTTATGATTAGAATGTCGGATTTCCACGCGCAAACCTGCGGCGTGTGCGCCGACGTTTGCGCGCGCTGCGCCGACGAGTGCGAGAAAATGGCGACGGGCGACGGCGCGGATTTTATGCAGCGATGCGCGGACGCTTGCCGCAGGTGCGCGGAAAGTTGTCGGCAGATGTCTTCAGGTTCATCAACTTCGATGGCAATGTAAAACAAAATCGAAGCGGTTTGAAATTCAGATTTTAAAAAATCCCAAACTTCGAGCCGCTTTTTCAAATCCTACGAACAAGGGAAATTAAAAACCGGAAGCAATAAACGGGTCTCAAATTTTTATTTCAAAGACAGAAGGAGAAAAATAAAATGAGTTGTTGTAGTGATGTAATGAAACCAATCGAAGTGTCTTCGTGCTGCACGCCGCAGGACACGGCGGCGCACGCTGCCAAAGCGATGCGAGATTCCGGCTGCGGATGCGCGCCGGTAGTCGAAAATAAACAGAAACTAAATCTGGTCGGCGTCGTTACCGAGCGCGATGTCTGCTGCGGCGTGGCGGCTGACGACCGGCTCGCCTCGGAAGTTCTCGTCGAAGAAATTATGCGCCCCGCTTCCGCCTGCTGCGGTGCGGATGAATCTCTTGAAGAAGCGCGGCGGAAAATGGAAGAACATAAAACGACAAGTTTGCCGGTCGTCAACAAGGCGGGCAGCTGCTGCGGCACAGTCAGCCTGCACCATATTAGTAAGTCATAAGTTGGCGTAAAACGATTGATAACTAAGTGTCAGAAGCTAAACATAATTTTTCGTGCTTTCAATTTTTTGTGCTTTCAATAAGTTGAAAACATAAACCGGCAGTATGAATAAGAAAATCAATTTACTAAGCCTGACGCTTTCGCCGGCGATGCTTTTTGCGACGGCAACGAACGCGGCGGCGCACGAGAAATGGTTTCACGAAACACAAAGTTATAATCTGCGGTGGGATTTGTTCTTTCGCCCGCTGCCGCTCGTGTTTGTCGGAGCGGTTCTGTTCGCGACGCTCGCTGCTTGGTTTCTCTATCGTCGGCGCGGGCGCGGGTTTGCGCCGGGACGCGAAAATCTCGCGCTGTGGCTGCGCGGCTTGCGGATGGAACAGCTGGCAATTCCTGGGCGGGACGCGCCGAAACAGGCGAATCCGGGAGAGTAGCAATCAACTTTACAACCGCGTTTTTATAAGAACAACAGGCGCGGAAATCAATAAAACTGTGGAATTTACACATTTTTCAAAAAATTATCGAACAAGCTTTGACTCCTTACTCGACTACAGGGTCTATACTTTTCTTACAGCTTTTCGGGAAAGCAATTTTATTGAAGAGAGTCAAAATTATGAATCGGCGTCAGAGATGAAAAATCTGGCGAACCGGTAACGAATAAATTGACCGGATTCGGTCAAAAAGCAACAAAATCTTCGTGCTGCTGCGGCGGAAATGTGCAAAAGACAAACATAGAGAGGAATAAAACAATGAATGAAACGAATGAAACGAATGAAACGACGAATAAAACAACGATAGTAACCGCGCCGGAAATCGTCTGCGGCGGGTGCGCGAGTTCCATCAAAAAGGCGTTGGGAAATATTGCGGGCGTGTCGGATGTTGACGTGGACGTGGCGACGAAAAACGTGACGGTCAAACACGGCGAAAACGTCTCGCGTGAAACAATCGTGAACGCGCTCGACCGCGCCGGATACGCGGTCGCTTAGTTTCAAGCGGTGCAAGACCGTATAAAGTGAAGAAACAGAACAAAGCATTAATTGAATTGGGAAGGATTGATTTTTTGCGCGGCTTTATCCGACAGCGGCTTTGCTTTGAAAAACGGTCAACTCGCGGGGTTGGCGATTACAGCGGTTGCCGTTCCGGTATTCGCGTAACTCTTTTTTCAGCAGGGCGTGAAGCGGCGCAGACAGTTTAAGGAGGGATAATGGCGGTTTCAACAAAAGTTAAAGACCCGGTATGCGGGATGACGATTGATGCGGAGAGCGCGGCGGGAACGAGTGATTACAAAGGCGAAACTTATTATTTCTGCTCACCCGCGTGCAGGGAAAAGTTCGACGCGAATCCGGCGCGGTTTGCCGGAGTTGAAGGGAAAACGGAAGTTGCCGCCGCAGACGCTTCCAACGGCAAAAATACCGAATCGCTGAGAAACGCGGACGTGATGAGCGGGCGGCGCAACGACCATTCGACCGTGAACGGCACGGGCGAGCGCGTTGATTTGCCGATTACGGGAATGACCTGCGCGGCGTGCGCCAACCGCATCGAAAAGCAGTTGAAAAAACAGACGGGCGTTGAATCCTGTTCGGTCAATTTCGCCACGTCGAAAGCGACAATCAACTACGACACGAACAAAACGAATGTTTCTAATTTGATAAACACCGTCAAGGATGTCGGCTACGACACGGCGGGAACTTCGACCGTGGAATTTGTCGTTGACGATTCGGCGCGTCCGTCCGGGTCGGGAGCGCAGCTCGAAAGTCATCTGGCGCGCGTTCGCGGCGTGATAAAGGCGAATTTCAATTTGGCGACGATGGCGGTTGCGGTTGAATATCTGCCCGAATCCGCCGACAAGCGGGAGATTCGCCGGGCGATTGAAGAATTCGGTTATCGCGTCCGCGAAGTCAAAGGCACGGGCGACGCGGCGGAAAATTCGCTCGAAGCGGCGCACGCCGCCGAATACGCCGATTTGAAACGAAAATTCTGGGTCGCCGCCGTGTTGTCGCTCCCGATTCTGGTTATCGTGATGTCGCACGGGACAATCGAGCTTTTCAATTTTCCGGGTGTCAACTGGCTGCAGCTCGCACTGGCGACGCCGGTCGTTTTTTATTCGGGCTGGCAATTTTATCGCGGCGCGTGGGCGGGTTTTCGCCATCGCACGGCGGATATGAACACGCTGATTGCAGTCGGCACGGGAACGGCTTACATTTATTCGGTTCTGGCTACGATTTTTCCTTCATTTTTCGTTAATGCAGTCGGGCAGACAATGAATATGCCGGGAATGGAAGCGACGCAAGCCGTTCCGGTTTATTTCGAGGCGGCGAGCGTTATTATCGCGTTGATTCTTTTGGGCAGACTGCTCGAAGCGAGGGCGAAAGGTCAGACCGGCGCGGCGATTAAAAAACTCGTCGGACTTCAGGCGAAAACCGCCCGCGTCATTCGTGACGGAAAAGAAATAGAAATCGAAACCGAAGAAGTCGTTCCCGGCGATATTGTGCAGGTGCGTCCCGGCGAGAAAATTCCGGTTGACGGTGTTTTGGTTGAAGGCTCGTCCGCTATTGACGAATCAATGCTGACCGGAGAAAGTCTGCCGGTTGAAAAGAAAACGGGCGATGAAGTTTTCGGCGCGACAATCAATAAAACCGGCGCGTTTCAGTTCAAAGCCACAAAAGTCGGTAAAGACACGGCGCTGCAGCAGATTGTAAAGCTCGTGCAGGACGCGCAAGGCTCGAAGCCGCCGATTGCCAAACTCGCCGACACGATTAGCGGAATTTTCACGCCGGTTGTCATCTGCATTGCGATTGCGACATTCGTTATCTGGTTTGTCGCCGCCGCACCCGAAGTTCGTTTTACGATGGCACTGGTTAATTTCGTATCGGTTTTGATTATCGCCTGCCCGTGCGCGCTCGGTCTGGCAACGCCGACGGCGATTATGGTCGGAACGGGCAAGGGCGCGGAGAACGGCATTTTAATCAAGGGCGGCGATTCACTGGAAACCGCGCACAAATTAAATACTATCGTGTTAGACAAAACCGGCACGATAACCCGCGGCGAACCGTCTTTAACCGATGTCGTCGCGGCAGACGGCTTTGCCGAAAATGATTTTCTGGCAATCGTCGCGTCCGCCGAAAAATCGAGCGAGCATCCGCTGGCGGCGGCAATTGTGCGCGGCGCGGAAACGAGAAATTTGACATTTGAAAAAATCGAAAGTTTCAACGCGCTCGAAGGTCGCGGTATTGAGGCGCACATTTCGGGCAAAGATTTACTGCTTGGCAACTTGCGCCTGATGAACGAGCGGAAGATTGCGTTAAACGGCGCGGAAGCAACAGTCGAAAAATTGGCTTCGGAAGGTAAAACTCCGATGTTCGCGGCGATTGACGGTAAATTCGCCGGAATTGTCGCCGTCGCCGATACTATCAAGCCGGAATCGAAAGACGCGATTCGCACGCTGCAAAATCTCGGATTGGAAGTCGTGATGATGACCGGCGATAACAAACGCACGGCGGAAGCGGTTGCCGCGCAGGTCGGCATCAAACGGGTTCTGGCGGAAGTCCTGCCCGAAGGAAAATCCGGCGAAATAAGGCGTCTGCAAGCCGAGAAGAAAATCGTCGGAATGGTCGGCGACGGCATCAATGACGCTCCGGCATTGGCGCAAGCCGATGTCGGCATCGCCATCGGAACAGGCACTGACGTGGCGATTGAAGCGAGCGACATCACACTTATCAAAGGCGATTTGCGCGGTGTGGCGACGGCAATCGCGCTCTCGAAAGCGACTATCGCCACGGTCAAGCAGAACCTTTTCTGGGCGTTTATTTACAACGTGCTGGGAATCCCGATTGCCGCCGGCATTTTATATCCATTCACCGGCTGGCTTTTGTCGCCGATTATCGCAAGCGCGGCAATGTCGCTTTCCAGCGTTTCGGTCGTGGCGAACAGTTTGCGGCTTCGCTCATTTCGCGCGCCGAAAGGCAGTTAAAAAGAGGTTGAATTTTATGGACACAACGGAAATTTTAGTCGTTATCGGCGGCGTTGGTTTGATTGCATTTGTGCTGTGGTATTTCTTCGGCGAACGAGAAGCCGCCGCCGCGACGCTCGGCGAAGGCGGAACGCAGGAAATAAAGGTGACGGTCAAAGGCGGCTATTCACCCGATGTTATCGTCGTCAAAAAAGATGTTCCGGTGCGGCTGAATTTTTACCGCGACGAAACTTCTTCGTGCAGCGAGCAGGTCGTTTTCGGCGATTTCGGTATCGTCAAAGATTTGCCTGCCTATCAAACCACGCCGATTGAATTTACGCCGGATAAAACCGGAGAATTCACGTTCGCCTGCGGAATGAATATGCTGCGCGGCAAATTAATTGTCGAGCCGAATTAGAAGTCAAACACGGTTAAGCGGCGACGGTAAATTTTTATTTCAAAACAGACTGAAAATATCAAACGCTTTTCGCAAAAAGTTAGATACAAAAGTAACAATTATGAAGTTTTTAAAATGTTACAAGGAGATTTGGTTCGGCATCGGCTTGGGCGCGCTCGCGTGGCTGATTGATGCCGTGATGCACGTTGAACTCGGCGCGGATGTCCACGCGGAAAGTTTATCGGCGGAGATTTTCGCGCCGCATCCGACCGCTTTGATTTTTCGCCTTTTTTATCTGGTGATGGCTGTCGCTTTCGGCGTCTTCCTGTGGCGGACAAATTGGCGCGAACGTCAACTCCGCGCTTTGGAAGGAGCCGTTATCGCGTTTCAGCGTCAACTCGATGCGCCCGCGCTGCGGCTTTTGGTTTCAGCCGGACAATTACAAAACCGGAATGCGGTGCGGCTTGACGAAATTGCCGGGCGGCTCGCGGCGGAAATCACGATGGACGCGGGATTGATTGACGAACTCGCAAAAAAATATCTCGAATTCAGCCGCCTCGTGCAGGCGGGCGAAACGGCGCGGGCAATCGAAACCTTAAACTCCATCGAATCGTGGCTCAGTGAGCGAAAATTAGCTGCCAAATCGTGAAAAATATTTCGAGTAAAACAATTCTGCTTGCCGACGACGACGAAAACCTGCGCCGCGTGTTGGAGTTTCAGTTGACCGAAGCGGGTTACCTTGTATCGGCGGCGCAAGACGGCGCGGCGGCGTTGGAGATTTTTTCAAACAACGATTTTGATTGCGTCATCACCGACTTGCGGATGCCGAAACTGTCGGGTTTGGAACTGCTCGAAAAAATCAAAACCGCAAATGCGGAAATGCCCGTTATAGTCATTACGGCTTTCGGCGAAGTCGAAACGGCGGTCACGGCGATGAAAGCCGGAGCGTTCGATTACATCAACAAACCTTTCAACCGCGACGAAATACTGCTCACGCTCGACCGCGCCCTTAGTTTCAGCGAAACGAAAAATGAAAATCGTCAGCTGCGCGAACTGGTTGATAAGGAATTTCGCCTCGATAATATTATCGGCGATTCGCCCGCGATGCGAACAGTTTTGAATCTTGTCGGGCGCGTGTCGCGCTCGGATGCGACTGTTCTTATCACCGGCGAATCGGGAACGGGCAAAGAACTCATCGCCAAAGGCATTCATTTTTCGGGAGAACGCAAAGACAATCCCTTTATTCCGATAAATTGCGCGGCGATTCCCGAAAGTTTAATCGAAGCCGAGCTTTTTGGTTTCAAACGCGGAAGTTTTACGGGCGCAGGCTCCGATACAAAAGGTAAATTTGAAGACGCAAACGGCGGAACTCTTTTCCTCGACGAAATCAGCCAGATGCCGCTTGGCTTGCAGCCGAAATTGCTGCGCGTCCTTCAAGAACAGGAAATCGTCAGAATCGGCGAAAGCGTGCCGCGCGAAATCGACGTTCGCATCGTCGCCGCGACCAATCAAAATCTCGAAAAAATGGTCGAGCGCGGCGCTTTCCGCGAAGATTTATACTTTCGTGTCGCGGTCGTTCCCATCAATTTGCCGCCGCTTCGCACGCGCCGCGAAGACATTCCGCTGCTCATCAATCATTTTTTTCGCCGCGCCAAAGAGAAACACGGCTTTAAAAACTTAAAAATGACGCGCGAAGTTGTTAATGTTCTTTCAAATTATCTGTTTCCGGGCAATGTCCGCGAACTCGAAAATTTAATCGAAAGAATGGTTGTTTTGTCGGACGAAAACGCATTAACTCTTGCCGACGCGCCGGACTATATCAGCAAGCCGCTGCAAATTTTCGGCAACGTAAAATTTGAACTGCCAGCCGAAAATATCTCGCTCGACGAGGTGGAACGCGAAATCATTCGTTACGCGCTTGAGATGCACAACGGCAACCAGTCGCAGACGGCGCGGTATTTAAGCATCACGCGCAGCGCGTTGATTTACCGGATGGAAAAACACAGTTTGGATGAAAATAAAGAAACCGCAAATTAGCCGGATTTGCGGCGGAATTCTTATCGGTTTATTTTGTAATGCCAATTTATGAAGCGATTTTTACCAACATTATTCATCGGCGTAATGATACTGCTCGTCTCCGCGCTTCATTTTCTCACGCCGGTTGACAGCCCTCTGCTGCATCAAATCTACCAAAGGCTTTATTACATCCCGATTATCTTAGCTTCGCTCTGGTTCGGCTGGCGCGGCGGACTCGGCGCGGCACTCCTGGCGAGTTTATCTTATGTGCCGCATATCGCCCTCCACTGGCAGCATCAAAATTACGATTACGCCCTTAATCAATACGCCGAAATCGCGCTTTTTTTCGTCATCGGCGCGGTCACGGGCTGGCTCGGCGACCAGAAACGACGCGAAAGCGAACGCGCCGAACGCATCAACGCCGAATTGCAGACCGCTTACGCCGAACTCAGGCGAACCGTCGGTCAGCTTCTCCAAGCCGAACGGCTTTCATCTCTGGCGGAAATCGCTTCGGGCGTGGTTCACGAAATCCGCAACCCGCTCGGCGCAATTAAGGGCGCGGTCGAGATTCTCGAAGACGAACTGGCGATAGACAGCCCGCGCCGCGAATTTGCCCGCATCGCAAAAACGGAAGTCGAACGAATCGATAAACTCGTGCAGGAATTCTTTCATTTTGCCCGCGCCAAAGAGCCGCAAAAGAGTTTAGTAATCGTCAACGAAATCATCTGCAATGTAAAAATCTTAATTGAAAATCAAGCCGACGCTCAGAATGTCAAAATCATCGAAAATTTAGCCGAATCTCTCCCGAAAGTTTCTCTCGACGCCGAACAAATCAAACAAGTTCTGCTGAATCTGGCAATAAATTCGCTTCAGGCAATGCCCGACGGCGGGAAACTCATTTTTCGATCCTTTCAGAAAGACGACCGACTGCACATCGAAACTGAAGACACCGGCGGCGGGATTGGCGAAGCGGTAAAATCAAAAATTTTCGATCCGTTTTTTACGACAAAAGATAAAGGTTTGGGCTTAGGTTTGTCGGTCGCTTATAAAATAATTAGCCAGCATAAGGGACGAATAGAGATTTATAAAACGTCTCAGGGAACTAAGTTTGTATTGACGTTTGCTATACTTTAAATCAATAGCTGCACGCGACCGGTCGCTTGATTTAAGGGACATATCAAATGAGGGATTATGTAGATGCACCTTTTTTCTTCTTCATTTAGTAGAAATTAAAAGTTTCTGCGCGCCGTCGACAGCTTTGTTACGTGTTATTTTGGGATTGTTGTCGAGATCGCGAAGCCACTTTTTGATCATTTCGTTTGCGGCATCGAATTCCTGATTGCTTCTCTCTAGACCGTTCAGATTAAGGAAAGGCTCCTCCCAATCTTGGTATTCTTCAATTGAAACTGGAAACTGCTCATCGTTATTTTCCGCAACATCCAAGTTATTCGCGCCTGCGTAAAAATAACGCAGGCGCGTCGGGCAAAAACGCCTGGCGAATACGTTGCCGCCGTAAATAACAGATAAAGGGCGATTCGGTCTGGTAAAGCCGCCTCGCTGCAAGCTCGGATACATCACTGAGTAATATGTTCGGAGTTTTGTCAGTTAAATTGAACAAATTGTGCAGCCATGCCCGGTAGACTCCGTTCCAGGTAGGAGAGTTCATTTTCAACGTTTTTAACCATGGATAATTCGGAAGCGCGGCTTTGACAATCGCCGGCGTTAATGGCGGCAAAAGTTCTCCGCCTACTTCACCCTTAAATGAAGAATCGTCTTTTAGCCTGTAATGAATAAACGATAAAGTTTGAACCCGTCCTTCAATATATAAAAACTGTCTGGAACCACCATGTGCGATTATCTTCTTGCTTTTCCGCTTTGCTGCTTCGCCGCTCGATTCGCGTCTTAGAAAACCGTTCATTGCAGCTTCCAGATCGATCACGGTATTACCCAAAACCTTCCTCGGTTGGGCGGTCAAGAGTCCGCCGGATACTTGCAGGTGAAAAGCTAGAGAGCAAATCCGCGATATCAGCTCCTCTTCCGGCGAGTTCCATGGAAGGAAAAACATTTGATTTAACCGCGTCAGTCCGCCCTCAAAGACATTGGAGGAAAGTGTATCCAGTCGGGCAGTATACTCGAATGCCAGAGCGCGGGCGCGGGATTTTTCGGATGAAAGATTTTCGGCAGTAATAATCTCTTCGGCAGAGCTTTGTGCGGTGGATGCTTCTTCAGGCATATATTTTATTTATAAGCGGATAATGCAAATGCAAATCGGTAATTATTTTCCCGACTGTCTGTTCTGCACCTTTTATGATTTCGGCGGAAGTCAAAAAACAATTGCGGTTGAGCGGCTCGCGACCGCGACTCGAATGTCCCATCAGGGCATCGATGACTGTCCGGCTGATGCCGAGATTTAAAGCGGTCGTCGAGTAAAAATGTCGAGGTGAGTTCGTCTTTCCAAAGAATTCTGGAAGCAAGGGTGTAATCGGGTCACGTTTGCATAAGATTTCATATAATAGTTCGCTCGTTAAGGGGCGAGGTAATTGTTCCCTTTCACAAAGAAATAAAAAAAGAACTTCTGTTCAAAGATTCAAAGCTCGTGCAATCGGCAGGACTAGCGAGTCAAGGCAAGTACCTCGCGCCGAGCGTCGTAACTACTGACGGCGACGCAAAGGGAACTTTTGAAAATGCGAAAAGCATCATCGAATCTTTACGCAGCTCAGTTTCATTGCTGAAGACACAGGATTTGAGCCGCTCGTTTGCGCCGACGACAGCGAAAATCAACAACGGAAAAAGCTCGCAGTCGCCGCCGAAAGGAACGCTTTTCGAGTGCGCTTGTGCAGCAATTACAACTCTCACGCCGATAAAACCGGCGGCGTGGCTGGATTTGCGAAACACAGTCATCATTCCCGATTTACCTTTGACGGAGAAAGACGAAGAAACATCGGAAATAAAATACCCGTTGCTGGATTTTATTGAAATCCTTCAACTGATGCTGCTCGATTCGCTTCGAGAAGATGTTCTGAATGCAACGCTCGACCAAAGCAAAACCGAGAAAAAATACAAGCGTCCGCAGATTTTCAACGGCAATTACCCGTTTGCACCGAGAGATGCGGCGTTCGGCGCGGTCGGACTGCTCGCGGCGATGGGCAAATGGGGACAGCGCGCGGGCGAAATCGAGCGCACGAAGAAAGTTCTGGAATCAATTACGGGCAACGAGCGACAAGCTGGAAGACCGCTGTATGTCATCAGCTACGACAATATTTCGCAAGTTCAATTTACGCATCACGTTGCGCGGCTCGCCGTTTCCGGCAAGTTGAGCGATATGATTTCTGCGTTCTCTTATCAAACACGGCTTTATGCCGATACTGAAAACAAAAATCCAGACCGCTACAATTCAAATTTCACAACCAATTACAAACTTTTGAAATTGATGACCGGACGGTTTTTGCAATTTTTCAATCAGTCCGCATTTCAAGATTTTTTGGCAATTCGGGCTGAGTATCTGCCGATAATCGAACCAATTCTTAAGGAGTATTTTATGGAAAAACAAAACATTCCGCGTGAGATTGTCGAATCTGCGCGAACAATGGGACAGTGGCTTAATC
>JBBPXZ010000058.1:0-10807 GCA_038200355.1 Pyrinomonadales bacterium
GAAAGTCAAATCGCCGCTTCCGCGGGCGCAGTCAATATTAACGATGTTCCAGCGCGGGAATTGGAAAAACTGCCGCACATCGGCGCGACTACCGCGCAGAAAATTGTCGAGTTCCGGGAAAAATACGGCAAATTTCGCAAGCCGGAACATCTTCTTTTAATCGACGGCATAAGCGATAAGCGCTTTCGTGAAATGAAAAGTTTGATAAAAGTCGAGTAGTTTTGTGTTATTCTGCTGTGAAATTTTTCGCGGCACTCAAAACACAATGTCCAGTGAGCGTTCGGTAACCTTATTTGCAAATTTCACGCCCTATCCGCTGCTCTGGCTTGGCGTTTGTTTTACGGTCGGTATTATAACGGCGAAAGTTTTCGTTTTCGACTGGCGGATTTATTCCGCAGCCTGTTTAGTTTCTGCAATTCTTACAATTCTTTTCATCGACCGAAAAACCGCTTTACCTTTCTTGTCTCTCGCCTTTATTGCCGCAGGCGGCTTAATTTTTAACATTGAAAATCAGCCGGTTTCGACCAGCCGCGTAAAAAATCTTTACGACAACGGGCAAATAAAATCCGGCGACCCGATTGAAATTAAAGGCGTTTTGCAGGGCAAACCGGAACTTGCGGCGGGCGGATTTTTTCTTGAACTGAAAACCGAAAACGCGATTTATAAAGGCGCGCAATTAGAAATATCGGGGAAAATCAGACTTTTCGCGCCGGTTGACGATGAACAGATACGGGACGAATACGAAAAGCTGAACCTTCAATACCGTTCGATAATTAACGTCGCCTGCCGGCTCCGGCGCGAAGATAATTTTCTGAACGCGGGCGTCGCTTCGCAAAAGGAAATTCTCGACCAAAAGGAAATCGATGCTGCCGCCGTCGTTAAAAGTCCGCTTTTAATTGAAAAAATCGGTGAAGAACAAATTTTCGCGCCCGTCGGCTGGCTTTATGACGCGCGCGAAAATTTAATCGTTAATTTCAAGGACACTTTTAATGTTTCGACAGCCGGAGTTTTAATCGCGTCTCTGCTCGGAAATCGGTATTTTCTGGACAGTCAGACGGCGAAGGTTTTCCGCGAAGGCGGCACGTTTCACGTTCTGGTTATTTCCGGGCTGCACATCACGTTTATCGGCGGCTTGATGTTGCTTCTCGTTCGTCTTTTTACGAACCGGCGACTCCGGCAATTTATAATCACTTGTGTATTTTTATGGTCGTTTTCAATCGCGGTCGGCGCTGAAGTTCCGGTCATCCGCGCCGCGCTGATGTTCACGATTTTGCTTTTCCCGCTGGTAATTTACCGGCGGGGAACGCTTCTGAACGCGCTCGGCGCGTGCGCTCTGATTCTGCTTGTCTGGCGACCGGACGATTTATTCACCCAATCGTTTCAGCTGACTTTCGTTAGCGTCGGCTCGCTAATCGCTCTGGCTTTTCCGCTCGCGGAAAAATTGCGCTTAATCGGCAGTTGGACGCTTTCGTCCGAAAATCCCGTGCCGCCGCAAGCTCCGGCGCGGCTCAAAAGATTCTGCGAAACTCTCTACTGGCGCGAAGAAGTCTGGCAAGTCGAAAGCGCGCGCCGCGTCTGGACGGCAAATCTTTTCAAAAATCCTTATATAAAATGGAAACAGCACAGCGTTTTACAACAAACGGTTCGTTATGCTTTCGAGTCGGTTCTGGTTTCTCTGATTGTGCAGATTTGTCTTTTGCCGCTGATGATAATTTATTTTCATCGCGTTTCGCTTTCCGGCGTTGTGCTTAATTTGTGGGTCGGCGTGATTATCGCTCTTGAAAGCTTCGCCGCGATGCTTGCGGTAATCGCAGGGCAAATCAGCCGCGCTTTTTCATTTCCGTTCGTCAAAATAACCGAATTTCTCAATTGGCTTTTAGTCGCGCTGCCGCGCTTTTTCATCGAATATAGCTGGGCTTCCTTTCGAGTTCCGCATTATTCGGGCGCGGCGAAAGCGATTTATTTTCTGTATTTTATCCCGTTATTGGTCGCGGCTTTTTTGCTTTACGGATGGAATCCGGCGGCTTTGAATTTTAAGAAGCAGAATTCCGCATTCAAATATAAACTTTTGTGCGGTTCGATTGCCGCCGCGTCGATTCTGATTGGCTTTATGATTTTTCATCCGTTCAGCGCGCCGACGCCCGACGGCAGACTTCACATAGATTTTCTCGATGTCGGGCAGGGCGATTCGGCTTTGATTACGTTTCCCGAAGGAGAAACGATGCTCATCGACGGCGGCGGCAGAGTCGACTACAACCGGCAGTGGATGAAGCGCGAAGACGACGAACCGGAACTTTTCGAGCCGGACACGCAAGGCATCGGCGAAACGGTCGTGTCGAGATTTTTATGGGAAAAAGGCTATGACCAAATCGATTACATTCTGGCGACTCACGCCGACGCCGACCACATTCAGGGACTCGGAGACGTTGCCGAAAACTTTCGCGTGCGCGCCGCGTTGTTCGGCAGAGCGCCTTTCGGAGACAAAGAATTTGCGGCGGTTTTCGCGGTTTTGCAGAAACGCGGCGTGCCGATCGTAATATTATCGCGCGGAGATTTGCTGGATTTTAACGGCGTAAAAGTCGAAGTTTTAAATCCCGAAAAAAGCGATTCGCCCGAATCCTTATCCGACAACAATCATTCGGTAGTTTTGCGATTAATATGCGGCGAAAGAAAATTTTTGCTGACGGGCGACATTGAAAAGGAAACCGAAAGAGAGCTTTTAAACGCTTCCGAATTTGTTAAAAGCGATGTCTTAAAAGTCGCGCATCACGGCAGTCGAACGTCTTCGACGCCGGAATTTATCGGCGCGACCGAAGCAAAGCTGGCGATAATTTCCGTCGGAAAACAATCGCCGTTCGGTCATCCGCACCTCGAAGTCGTCGAGCGCCTTAAAAATTCCGGCGCGAAAGTTTTAACGACCGGGAAACGCGGAACAATTTCCGTATCGACCGACGGCAAAGATTTACAGTTAAAGACTTTTCAACCGTAGATTTAAAGAAACAAAAGCCCGAAATGTTTTTATTGAAAACCTTCCGAGCGTTCCTTTAGGAATTGACAATACATTCATTTTTGCCGAAACGTCTGTCGAATGTCAAATCTTTTTTCCTTTGCGGAATTGGATTCTAATGCCTGAAATGTCTCGCTCCCGTAAAAATCATTGCGATATTGTGTTCGTTTGCGGCTTCGATGACTTCTTCGTCGCGCACCGAGCCGCCGGGCTGTATGATTGCCGAAATGCCGAATTTCGCGGCTTCGTCGATATTGTCGCGGAACGGAAAAAACGCGTCGGACGCTAAGACCGTATCTTTTAAATTAAGCTCGGTTTTCGCTGCCCGCGACGCCGCGATTCTGACCGAATCGACGCGGTTCATTTGTCCCGCGCCGACGCCGACGGTTTGAAATTCGCTGGCAAAAACAATCGCGTTCGATTTAACGTGTTTGCAGACTTTCCACGCGAAAAGCAGCGCGTTTATTTCTTTTCCGGTCGGTTTTCTCGCCGAAACAGTTTTCAAATCTTTTGCCGAAATTCGCAGACTGTCCGTATTCTGGACAAGCATTCCACCGGAAATCGTGCGGTATTCGAGCGTCGAATCGGAGTGATTGATTTTCTCGACACGCAGAACGCGCAGGTTTTTTTTCTTTCTGAAAATTTCCAGCGCTTCGTCTTCAAAATCGGGCGCCAGAACGACTTCGGTAAAAATTTCGCTGACGGCATTCGCGGCATCGGCGTCGATTTTCCGGTTAAATGCGACGATGCCGCCGAACGCCGAAATCGGGTCGGTCGAGAGCGCGCGGCGGTATGCTTCAAGGTTGTTCGCGCCCACGGCGACGCCCGACGGATTCGTGTGTTTGATAATCGCGCACGTTAATTCATCGAAATCGCAGACGAGCCGCCAGGCGGCGTCGGCGTCGATATAATTGTTGTAAGACATCTCCTTACCGTGCAGAACTTCGGCTTGCGCGATTCCTCTCGCCCGAAAATCTTCATACAGCGCCGCTTTCTGATGCGGATTTTCGCCGTAGCGCAAATCGGCGACTTTGGCTAATTCGATTGACTGAAATTCGGCAAATTCCGTGTCGCTTTCTTCATCTTCTCCAATGTCGGTTTCAATAAAACTCAAATTGCCGAGCGGGTTAAATTGTTCGAGAAACGACAAATCTTCATTCGACAATTGTCGCGCCAGAAAAGCGGAAATCATTAAATCGTAGCTCGCCGTGCGCGTGTAGGCTAAAGCCGCCAGCCTCTGACGCGTTTTGAGCGACAGCGCGCCGTCGCTTTCGGTCATTTCCCGTAAAACGTCTTCGTAAAGCCGCGCGTCGGTTACGACGGCAACATCGCGCCAGTTTTTCGACGCCGAGCGAATCATCGCCGGACCGCCGATGTCGATTTGTTCGACTGCTTCGGCAAGTGAAACATCGTCGCGTGCAGCGGTTTCTTCAAACGGGTAAAGATTGACGACGACCAAATCAATCGGCTCGATGTCGTGCGCCTTCAACGATTTACGGTGTTCCTCGCTGTCTCTCAAAGCAAGCAGCGCGCCGTGAATTTTCGGGTGCAGCGTTTTAACGCGCCCGTCCATCATTTCGGGAAATCCGGTTACGTCGGCAACTTCGGTAACTTCGATTTTGTTTTCACGCAGGGTTTTTGCCGTTCCGCCGGTGGAGATGATTCGGACGCCGAATTTTATTAAAGATTCGGCAAATTCGACAATTCCGGTTTTGTCCGAAACACTGATTAAAGCGCGTTTTATTCTTCTTAATTCGGTCATAAAGTTCAGCTTTTAAAAACGAAAAAAGCGGCAAATTCAACCGCTTTTTTTATGTAGACATTATTTGCTGACCGGCAAAAATACTGCCGAATATTTCGATGTTTTCGTCGCCGCCGCAATACTTATAAAACAATTTTCGCCGCATCGTCAGCTTAGAAAAAGAAACGTCCGAGATACAAAATGCCCAGCAGAAATGCTAATGTATAAATGATAATTTTGATAAGACTCATAAATTTCCCCGAACAATAAAAGCGAGCCTGAAAAGGTATGTAACGCGAAAAATCATTTTAATTCCGCTTCACTTTCAATGTCAACAGCAATACAGAAGTTTTCGATTTGTTTGTCCGTCGGCGCGTTATTTTTGCTTTTTAATTCGCCGATTTTCGCCCGTCAGACAATCGAAGCGCGCATAAAATTCGATGCGGCGCGCCCGCAGTCTCTCGGCGTCGAAGGCGGATTCCCGCAAAATAATTCGGCGGAGCAAAACAAAAACTGGACTTTTTTGAACAATGCCGCGGACGCGGAAAATCTCGCCGAAAGAGTTACGGATTTTAATCTCACCGATATAGACGGACAAAATATTCCGGTTAAAAAATTCGCCGCCGGAGAATATCTGGCTGATAAACGAGCTGCGCATTGGGCTTATCGCGTCGATATAAACCGACCGGAAAATGTGAACGCGATGGCGCACGTTTCGTGGATTGACGGCGAACAGGGAATTTTGATGCTCGACGACGTGCTTCCGCAACTTTCGCCGGTTGATAATCAGCCGGTTTCCGCACTGGTGAAATTCGATTTGCCCGACGGCTGGAAAATAATCAGCCGTGAAAAACAGGCGGCGGCGAATGTTTTTGCGGTTGAAAACGTCGAGAAGGCGATTTTTATAATCGGGAAAAACTGGCGCGAGCGGGAAATTCCAATCGCGGCTGGCAATTTGAATTTTGTAACTTCCGGCGACTGGCAATTTTCGGACGAAGAAGCCGGAAAAACAGCCGCCGATATTTTCGCCGAATACAAAAAATTATTCGGGGAATCGCCGAATGAAAAAGTGCAGATTTCGCTTGTTCATTTTCCGAAAGAAATAAAATTCGGACGCTGGCAGGCGGAAACGCGCGGCGCGAATCTGACCGTTTTGTCGAGCGATATGGGGTTTAAAACTTTGTCTTTGCAGCGTCTGCGCGAGCAGTTGCGGCACGAGCTATTTCATTTATGGATGCCGAATAACCTGGCGTTGACGGGAAATTACGATTGGTTTTACGAAGGCTTTACGGTTTATCAGGCGCTGAAAACCGGCGTGAAAATGAATCAAATCCGCTTTGAAGATTTTCTCGACACGCTTTCACAGGCTTATAATCTCGACAATCTGCAAACTCAAAAATTATCTTTTACGGACGCGTCGAAAAATCGGCGAAGCGGCGCGAATCCGCAGGCTTACGCGCGCGGAATGATTGTCGCTTTTCTGTGCGACGCGTCGATTCTTCGCTCCAGTCGCGGAAAGCGTTCAATCTCGAACGTATTTCAGGAGATTTACCGGAAGCATCGCAAACCGAATCAATTACAGGACGGAAACGCGGCGATTTTGAATGTTTTGAGCAGTTATAAAGAACTCGGTTCGACCGTCGAAAAATACGTCAGGGGAACTGAAAAAATAGATTGGAAAATTGATTTGGACGGCGCAGGCATCGAACAAATCGAAGCGAACGGTTTTATACGCCTTGCGGTTAAAGCAAAGCCGAACTCACGCGCAAAGGATTTATTGGATAATCTGGGTTATAATAACTGGCGGAAAATCTCCGCGGAAACAAAATGAAAGTAAGAAATATATTTGTTTTATTCGTAGTTTTAATCGCGTGCGCGGCATTCAGCGGCTGCGGCGCGGCGTCGAGCGTGGTGGAAAACATTTCGGGTCTCGTCGGTTTGAACGAAAGCGGAACGGTTATCGCCAACCGCGCGCAGATTCGCAGCTCATACGCGGTTGTCGCCGCCGACCTTTTGGAAGTAAAGCGCGGCGAACGCCTTGACCTTTTGGAAGAAACTGATTTTGAAAAAGTCCACTGGTATCGAGTGCGCGCTCACGACGAAGACAAAACCGAAGGCTGGATTGAAGCGCAGAATATTATTACGAGCGAAACTTTAGATAAATCGAAAAAAATCGCCGAAGCCGACAAGGATTTACCGGCGCAGGCGACCGGACAGCTGCGCGCCGCGTCGAACCTTCGATTATCGCCCGAAAGAAATGAAGGCAATCTTTTATTTAAGCTCGAAAACGGCTCGACTTTCGAGATAACCGATTGGGCGTATGTGCCGAAAGCGCAGGAAGACACCGACGACGCTTATAAAAGCCAGCAGAAACAAACAAAGGGCGCGAAAAACGCCGATGTCGAAGCTGCTAAAGAAGGCGGCGAAGGAGAAAAATTAGACGAGAAATACGACATCTGGTATAAAGTCCGGCTCGACCCGGCGGTTTCGCCCGCGCCGACCGGCTGGCTGTTCGGCAGACAAATCGAGCTTCTCGTTCCGAGCGACATTGTATTTTACCAGTCGAACACCCGAAAATTCGTTACCTGGCAGCGGCTCGACAGCATCGAGGCAGCGGATAAATTTTCGTCGAAAGACACGGCGAAAATATCAAAACCGGGAAGCTGGGTGGTTTTGTCGAGAAATAACTCGGTCAAGGCGATTGACGGAATCGAACCGGATTTCGACGGAATTATAATTCTCGATTACGACAAATATAAAGAAGAACATTATATCGCTTACAGAAGCGGCGAAGTCTGGGGCGTGATACCGCTTAAAGTCGAAGGCAGCGGCGACAGTCGGTCGTTCACGCTGAAACTTCGCAATAATTCAAACGGGCAAATGGAAGACAAGCGTTTCGTCGTCCTGAAAGAGAAAAACCGTCTGCGCCTGACGCCGCCCGAAGGAATGGCGAATTACGAAAAATCTTCAAAATAATAATCCTGAAATTATGAACGAAGCCGAAGCTGTAGATTTGGAAAATCCTTTCAACGAACCGTTCGAGATGGAAATCACCGACTCGATTGACCTCCACGCTTTTAGTCCGAAGGATATAAAAGCGGTTGTCGAAACTTATTTAGCCGAAGTCCGAAAGAAAAACTTTTCTGTTGTCAGAATCATTCACGGCAAAGGAATCGGCGTTCAGAGGGAAACGGTCAGACGAATTTTAGCGCGAACCGACTTTGTCGAATCCTTCAAAAACGCGCCGGAATTTTCCGGCAACTGGGGCGCGACGATTGTTAAACTAATGAAAAACTAAAATAAGTGAAAAAGTGAAAAAGGAAGAAATATTCTTTACCCGCGCGCTTTTCACTCGTTTTATCTGTCTTCGATTACGTCCGCCCAGACTTCTTCCTGTTCCTCTCCGAATTCGTCGAAGATATTTTCAATCATATTGCTTTGTTCGGCGATTTTGGTTTCGGCTTCGTTTATGCGACTTGCGAGAAATTTGCAGTGGCGCTCAAGCTCGCGGATGCGTTTTTTTTGCTCGCCGTCCATTCTTTCGAGATAAATCAGGTAAAAAAACTGCAGACCGGCAACACCCATCAGAGAAAGCGAAAGACCAATTAAGACATACAGCATCATAACTTTATACCGCTCGGCTTTATAAAAAGGATTTGAACTTTTTCAAATTATAACCTTGACCAAGCCGATAAGAAAAGCAAAAATTGAATAAAAACATTCTGGAGAGGAAAATGAAGAAAGACACCAACAGTTTAACCGTTTCGGAATCGGTTTTAGACCGGCGCGAATTTTTTGTCGGCTCGATACTGGCGGGCGCTTTTGCGCTTGCCGTGCAGCCAATCGCGGCGCAGACGCGAATTACGACCGACACGAGCGGACTGACGGCGGGCGAAATAAAGATTCCGGCTGCCGGCGGCGAGATTCCGGCGTATCGGGCAATGCCGAACCGGAAAAACAAAAAGTTTCCGGTTGTGTTGGTCGTGCAGGAAATTTTCGGCGTTCACGAATACATTCAAGACCTTTGCCGTCGTTTTGCAAAACTCGGTTATATGGCAATTGCGCCGTCGCTTTATGCCAGACAGGGCGACGTTTTGCAGATGAAGGATACGAGCGAAATCATCAGCAAAGTCGTCTCGAAAGTTCCCGACGCGCAGGTGATGTCCGATTTGGACGCGACGGTCGATTATGCCGAAAAATCAGGCGCGGGAAACGCGAAAAAACTGGCGATTACGGGATTTTGCTGGGGCGGGCGCATCGTCTGGCTTTACGCGGCGCATAACAAAAACGTCGATGCGGGCGCGGCTTGGTATGGAAGGTTAGTCGAATCGGCAAACGCGCCGAAAAATCCGCTTCAGCCGACGATGCCGGTTGATATTGCAAAAGACTTACGCGTTCCGGTTATCGGATTTTACGGCGGGCTTGATACGGGAATTCCGCAGGACACGGTTCGGCAAATGCAGGAAGAATTGAAAAAAGGAAAATCGAAGTCGGAAATCATCGTCTATCCGAATGCCAAACACGGTTTCAATGCCGATTACCGCGATAGTTATAATAAGGAAGCGGCGACCGACGCGTGGGCGAAAATGCTCGATTGGTTTAAGAAAAACGGCGCGGCGTAAGCGGTAAGGACAAAGGATAAATTTTGCATTCCGAAATCTCGAATTATTAGCAATGAATACTGAAACTCTGAAACTCGTCTACACGCTTTTGTGCGACGACGTGCGGCTGGAGATGGGAAATAAAATTTCGCTGATGGGCGTTTTTCAAAATATAATGGTCGAGACGCTGCCGATTTCCCTGATAAAGTTCGCCGTCGTCAATCACTGGCAGGGCGAAGGCATTCATCAAACCGAAATACGAATTGTCTCGCCCGACAAAAATACTTTGATTGTTACCTCGCAGCCAACGCGCATCGAACTGGCGGCGGGCGGTTTTACCGATAACGTCAGCTTTTTCGTTAATGTAATGTTTCAAACAGCCGGAACTTATTGGGTGCAGACGATTGCCAATACCGTTTTGCTCGAAGAACTGCCGCTGATTGTTACCGATGCCGGAACGATTGCCGGAATGCAGACGACTGAGGAATTTTCCGAAACGGTCAACTAAAGTGAAAAAGTGAAAAAGGTGTAAAAGCGGCTGATTATCGTTAAGCCGCCTCTGCACCTTTTTACTTTTACCTTTTTTAACTTTTCACTCTTTCACTTTCAGGCTGATTGCCAGGCGATAAATTCCGGCGCTGTCAACGTCGATTTCCCTGCTCGCCTTTGAATCTTTCGCCGAAGCCGTAACGCGGTATTTCGCCGCGCCTTCTGAGAAGCGAAATGTAAATTCGCCGCTGACGTTCGTGTAGCCTGAGCCGGCTTTTCTGATTGTGCCGTCGCTCGAAATCTTTTCAATCTCGACGCGCGCGCCGCCGATACTTCGGTCGTTCTGGTTGAAAACGCTGCCTTTGACGATTACCTGAGTTCCCTGGTCGGCGGTTAAAATGAGCCGGTCGCCTAAATCGCCGGTTTTATTTTTTTTGATTTCGACGTTGTATTTAACGCCCGCCGCGTAGCCGGTTTTATCGAAAACGATATTGTAGATTCCGGCTTCGAGATTATTTAAAACGAATCTGCCTTCGCCGTCGGCTTTGACCGATTTGACGTCTTTGCCGTCTCGTTTGGCGGTAACGCTCGCGCCGGAAATTCCTTCGCCCTTCGTCGTGCGAATCTTGCCTTTGACGCCGCCGGTTTCCTGCGCAAAAGCGATAACGCCTGAAAAAGTGAAAATCAAAGCAATAAACAATGAGTGTTTAAATAATTTCATACCCAATATAATCGACTCAAAAATCAATTTAGCCGTAAGTCAGGTGTCAGGTTTTAGCTTTGCAGCTTTTCTTAATACCTAGTACCTGACACCTGTTACCTAAATTTTCAAGCACTGGCGGTTTCGGATTTCAATTCCTCTTGAAATTGTTTCGCCACGTCATTGATGATTTCCGAGAGCGTTCGGGTTGGCTCGTAGCCGGTCAGACGCTTTGCTTTGTCGAGCGACGGAACGCGCCGCTGCATATC